>NZ_CATKPX010000023.1:0-606021 GCF_949767755.1 Pseudomonas sp. IT-P4
GTAACCCTCTGCGGCACACGGAACGCCCCGAC
This sequence comes from Pseudomonas sp. IT-P4, assembly GCF_949767755.1. Taxonomy (NCBI): domain Bacteria; kingdom Pseudomonadati; phylum Pseudomonadota; class Gammaproteobacteria; order Pseudomonadales; family Pseudomonadaceae; genus Pseudomonas; species Pseudomonas sp. IT-P4. The sequence continues at coordinate 33 of NZ_CATKPX010000023.1, forward strand.
TCGTCGGGGCGTTTTTGTTTGTGCAAATCGTCGGACAAACTATTCTTTTGTTACCGATCCGGTAACGGTGTTTTGCTTGAAAGGCCCTGAATAGACGCCTCGATTGCGACCTTGGTAGCGGGACAGAAGCCGGCGCAATTCACTAGACTGCACGTCCTGCTACCTGTTGCCCGAGATAACAATCCATGTACCGTGACCGTATCCGCCTGCCTTCGTTGTTGGACAAAGTGATGAGCGCTGCCGACGCTGCCGCTCTGATTGAGGACGGCATGACCGTCGGCATGAGTGGCTTTACTCGCGCAGGCGAAGCCAAGGCCGTCCCTCAGGCGCTGGCTGAGCGCGCCAAGGTCACGCCGCTGAAAATCAGCCTGATGACCGGCGCAAGCCTGGGCAACGACCTCGACAAACAGTTGACCGAAGCCGGTGTGTTGTCGCGACGCATGCCGTTTCAGGTCGACAGCACCCTGCGCAAGGCGATCAATGCCGGTGAAGTCATGTTCATCGACCAGCACTTGTCGGAAACCGTGGAGCAATTGCGCAACCAGCAATTGAAGCTGCCGGACATCGCCGTGATTGAAGCCGTAGCGATCACCGAACAAGGGCATATCGTGCCAACCACCTCGGTCGGCAACTCGGCCAGTTTCGCGATTTTCGCCAAGCACGTGATCGTCGAGATCAACATGGCGCACAACCCGAATCTCGAAGGTCTGCACGACATCTATATTCCGACCTACCGTCCGACCCGCACGCCGATTCCGCTGGTCAAGGTCGACGATCGCATTGGCAGCACCGCCATCCCGATTCCACCGGAAAAAATCGTCGCCATCGTGGTCACCAACCAGGCTGACTCGCCCTCCACTGTGCTGGCGCCAGACGCCGAGACCCAGGCCATTGCCGACCACCTGATCGACTTCTTCAAACAGGAAGTGGCAGCCGGGCGCATGACCAACAAGCTCGGCCCGCTACAAGCCGGAATCGGCACCATCGCCAACTCGGTGATGTGTGGCCTGATCGACTCGCCGTTCGAAGACCTGACGATGTATTCCGAGGTGCTGCAGGATTCGACCTTCGACCTGATCGATGCGGGCAAGCTGAGTTTTGCTTCGGGCAGTTCAATCACCCTGTCGAGCCGGCGCAATGCTGACGTCTTCGGCAATCTGGAGCGCTACAAGGACAAGCTGGTCCTGCGCCCGCAGGAGATTTCCAACCACCCTGAAGTCGTGCGCCGCCTCGGCATCATCGGCATCAACACGGCGCTGGAGTTCGACATCTATGGCAACGTCAACTCCACTCACGTCTGCGGAACGCGGATGATGAACGGCATCGGCGGCTCGGGCGACTTCGCGCGCAACGCGCACCTGTCCGTGTTCGTGACCAAGTCGATCGCCAAGGGCGGTGCGATCTCCAGCGTGGTGCCGATGGTCAGCCATGTCGACCACACCGAACATGACGTCGACATCCTCGTGACCGAAGTGGGCCTGGCAGACTTGCGCGGCCTGGCGCCCCGGGAACGCGCCCGGATCATCATCGACCAGTGCGTGCACCCGGATTACCGCCAGGCGCTCAATGATTACTTCACCACCGCGTGCGCCATCGGTGGGCACACCCCACACATCCTGCGTGATGCCCTGAGCTGGCACATCAACCTGGAAGAAACCGGGCAAATGCTGAAGAAGTAATTGGTACAGATGGCAGCTGGCGCAAACACAGTTTCGTCAGCTTGCTCTTGCCTCTTCGAAATATGAAAAAAACTGTACTGCTGTACTGGTCATTTCCTAAGGAAAACTCCTACCTTTTCGGACAAAAACAACATTTTCGCACCTTAATAGTGCGGATAGGTACAGTTGCCTCAATTTAGACCAGTACACCCCCTATAAACAGTTAACTGAGCTCTCACAATACAGATGAACTGTATCTACAGAGACTAGGCAAACGAGAGGATCATGGGCACCAGTTAAACCACTACCTAATCCCGCCATAAGCGGAAGGATGTCAACCATGGAACGTACACTCAGTTCCGAACTGTTCTTCGAAGACACTGCTGCAAAAACCCAGGCTTCCCTGCCTCTGCGCGTTATCGCCAACCTGATGCTGTGGCAGCGCCGCATCACCAGCCGCCATCAACTGGCTCGCCTGGATTCGCGTCTGCTGGCTGATGCCGGGATTAGCGAAGCACAACGCTACGAAGAGCTGAGCAAGCCGTTCTGGCGCTAAGTTAGCGTCGCTGGCTCTGACCTGAAGGTCCACCGCCAGCAACCCGAATTGAAAAAACAAAGCCCGTCGTGGGAAACCACGACGGGCTTTGTCGTTTCGGAGAAGAAAGAAAAAAGCAGTACAGTTTTAACAAACAAAAATTATACCTGAACAGTTGCCTCACCAGATTTGATACAGTCTGGCAACTTCGCCAGATCAACACGATGAGACTGTCGCGGCGTCACGCACAGACAGCTACTATCAATCAGAACTTGGCGGGCAACGAGCGTCTGACACAGCAGACACTGCGCCATCTTCCAATCGGCTTACCCTAGGAGTTACACCATGTCCCGACTTCGCCTGCTCAGCGCTGCAGCCCTGCTTGCCGTAGCTGCCAATTCCCACGCCACCAGTTTTATCGTGACCACCGACGCAGTCGTTGGGGCACTCAAATCCAGTTCCGATGCGACGTCCGACATCACGTCTTCATTCAAGGATGACAAGATCGTGCTCGCCGCGCGTGACGATGCCGCCAGCTTCGTTGCCAGCGAAGGTTCCATCCGTGGGGTGAAACTGGAAAGCGCACTCAACCATATTCGTCATCAGGCACCCCAGTTGAACGCAACCGACGCACAACTGGCGCAGGCGATCCTGACGATCTGATCGACTGCTCTGTTCGGGGACACGCTCGACGTGCCCCGATATTTCCGTGCTGGCTCTGGAATGGGCCTTGCGCTAGCCTTGGGACTCACTTTTAACTGTCGAGTCTCATGCGTTTTCTTGCAAATCTGTTGATCACTCCAGTCATGATTACGGCTGCCTGTTCAGGTTCAGCCCACGCTTACGACGCCTTTAACCTGTCAACCCAGGGGATCGTGGCCAGTGGATATGCCACAAGCATGGTGACCTCCGCCCCCTTCGACCATAAACTGCTGCTCGCAGCCCAGGATGACGCCGCGGCATTCATTGCCAGTGACGGCCAGCTAAGAGGCGCACAACTGGAGTCGGCCCTGCGGTATCTGCGCCGAACCCAGGTAAAACTTCATGCCAGCGACCTTGAACTGGCACAAGCAATTCTCGTCCAATAGTTATCCCTGTTTTTTCTGGAGTCATTCCATGCGTAACCCGCTGATTGCTGCCACCTTAGGCCTGCTGCTGTTGGCCGATGTGGCCCAGGCACATACCCTGGTTGCCACCAGTAATATCCTGATCCGTGCTACCCAGCGCACCCTCGATTTCACCTCCGACACCACCACGTCCATTCGCGATTCGAAAATCGTGCGCGAGGCCCAGGACGACGCCGCCAGTTTCGTTGCCAGCAATGGCGACATACGTGGCGCTCATCTGGAATCCGCCTTCGATTTGCTGCGCACCCGCGTGCCGGAAGCCCGTGACGCCAGTGACCAGGATCTCGCTGAAGCCATCCTCGCACTGTGAAGCGTCCAGGCGCCTGGCTGCTGGCCGGGGCCCTGTTGCTGCTCGGCAACACGGCCCACGCCGGCCTTCAATTACAGCTCAAGACCGAAGGTCTGACACCCGCGCAACAGCACGCCAGCCAGGCGTTGCTCGATGAAGCCATGCAGGCACTGCCGCCACGCTTCGTCGAGCAACTCGATCGACGCATCGATGTCGGCTGGACCGATGACATGCCAAGAAATGCCTACGGTCAGGCGACACTGGTGTCCGAACTCGACCTGAACCGCAACCTGCTGGCCGGCCTCACCGATGGCAGCGCCGCGACCAAAAAAACCCATCGCCCCCATGGCACCGTACGCCGGGAAATGCTCGCCACGGTGTTGCACGAGCTGACTCACATCTACGATCGCTCACGCCTGTGGCCAAAATCGGAGCGTGCACTGATTCAACGCTGTACCCGCCAAGACAGCAGCTCAGGGCTGGTCGGCATCCCCGACCAATGCCGCGGCCAGACCGGCCGCCGCTTTACCCTCAGCGATGATCCACGCCTGCTCGACCTCGCCGGCTGGCCGCAATACGTCGGCCGTCGTGGCGAACGCGAACAGTACAACCGGCAGATCGCGCGCAGTCCGGACATCTACGAGACGAGCAGCCCCAAGGAGTTCGTCGCGGTCAATATCGAGTACTTCCTGCTCGATCCGAGCTATGCCTGCCGTCGTCCCGCGTTGTACCGCTACTACAAAGAACATTTCGGCTGGGCACCCGCTGCCAAAGACGCTTGCGGCAAAACCGTCGCCTTCCTCAATGCCGGCAGTGATTTCGCCAAAACACCACTGGGACAGGTCGATCCTGAACGGGTTTACGCCATCGATTACCTGTTGGCCGAAGCCAACCAGAACCTGTTCAGCTACTGGGGTCACAGCATGTTGCGCCTGGTCATCTGCGCACCGGGCCGGCCTCGCGGACCGGATTGCCGACTGGACCTGGACCAGCATCTGGTGCTGTCATACCGCGCATTTGTCGGTGATGTGCAGATGTCGAGCTGGAATGGGCTGGTCGGCAAGTACCCGTCGCGATTGTTTGTCCTGCCGCTTTCCCAGGTAATCGACGAATATACCAAGACCGAGTTGCGTAGCCTGGCCTCGGTACCACTGAACCTGTCGCGCCGCGAGATCGAAGATGTGGTGGAGCACGCCGCCGAAATGCACTGGAGCTACGACGGCAACTATTTCTTCCTGTCCAATAACTGTGCGGTAGAAGGACTGAAACTGCTGCGTAGCAGCACTAACAACCCGCAACTGGTTGGTCTGGACAACATCATGCCCAACGGCATGCTCGAAGTGCTCAAGGGGCGCGGTCTGGCCGATACCAGCGTGCTGGATGATCCTCGCGAAGCACTGCGCCTGGGTTATCGCTTCGACTCCTTCCGTGATCGCTACCAAGCGATGTTCGAAGTGTTGAAAAAGCAGATGCCGATCAAACAGGAAACTGTCGAAGAGTGGCTGGATCTTAAAGCCGCAGAGCGGCGGCAATGGTTCGAACAGGCCGATTTGCGTACCAGCGCAGCATTGCTGCTGCTGGAACAGGCGAGTTTCCGTCGACAGATGTTGCTGGCCCAGGACGAAGTGAAGCAGCGCTATCTGGGCGCTCGGGAGCTTAAAAACGGCGGCATGGACAAGGCCAACGAGACACTGAAGCAGATTCTCGCCAACAGCGGCTTCCTCAGCCGCCCGGCAGAGTTGCTGGGGACCACTGGTTACGGGTTGCCACAACCGAGCGAATGGCAGCATCTGGAAGCGGAAAGCAGCCAGCGCCAGAAACAACTCCTGGCGCTGTCCGGGGATCTGGACAAGGAGGTGAGGGCGTTGCTTGAACCGGGCCGCGCCGCCGAGATGGCCGCCAACGAGGCCAACGTGACGCAGATCGGTGAGCACCTGCGCAAACTGCACAAGGCATCAGGCGGGATAGAATTGCCTTGATACCGCACCTTGTGGGAGCGAGCTTGCTCCCACAAGGTTTACAGCGTTCAGGAGCTTTACCTTCAGCTGACGCGGGCTTTACGCACGCCTTCGGCCAACGCCGAGCACAGGCTCAGAACGCCATCGACGGCTTGTTCCGGGGAAGTGGCATTGGCGATGTGATCGATCAACGCCGAACCCACCACAACACCGTCAGCCAGCCGCGCAATGGACGCCGCCTGTTCTGGAGTCCGGATACCGAAGCCGATGCTGATCGGCAGATCGGTATGGCGACGCAGACGGGCGACCGCTTCCTCGACGTGCTCCAGCGTGGCGGCACCGGCACCGGTCACACCGGCCACCGAGACGTAGTAGACGAAGCCGGAGCTGCCGTTGAGAACGGTCGGCAGGCGCACATCATCGGTGGTTGGCGTGGTCAGGCGAATGAAGTCCAGGCCCGCTGCCTGCGCCGGGTCGCACAACTCTCCGTTATGCTCTGGCGGCAGGTCGACCACGATCAGGCCGTCAACGCCGGCCTCCTTGGCTTCGGCGATGAAGCGCGGTACGCCGTACATGTGAATAGGGTTGAAGTACCCCATCAGCACCAGCGGCGTTTCGTTGTTGTCCTGGCGGAACTCGCGAACCATTTGCAGGGTTTTTGCCAGATTCTGCTTGGCACCCAATGCACGGATGTTGGCGAGCTGGATTGCCGGGCCATCAGCCATCGGGTCGGTGAAGGGCATGCCCAGTTCGATCACGTCGGCACCAGCCGCCGGCAAGCCCTTGAGGATGGCCAGGGAGGTGTCATAGCCCGGATCGCCGGCAGTGACGAAGGTCACCAGGGCGGCGCGGTTCTGTTCCTTGAGTTCGGCAAAACGCGTTTGCAGGCGGCTCATCAGTGTTTCTCCTGCTTCGATTGTTCCATGTGGTGCATCACGGTTTGCATGTCTTTGTCGCCACGGCCGGACAGGTTGACCACCATCAGGTGATCTTTTGGCAAGGTCGGTGCGCGCTTGAATACTTCAGCCAGGGCATGGGCGCTTTCCAGGGCAGGGATGATCCCTTCCAGGCGGCAGCACTGGTGGAATGCAGCGAGGGCTTCGTCGTCGGTCACCGAGGTGTACTGAACGCGGCCGATATCATGCAACCAGGCGTGTTCCGGACCAATGCCCGGGTAGTCCAGGCCAGCGGAGATCGAGTGGGCGTCGATGATCTGGCCATCGTCGTCCTGCAGCAAGAAGGTGCGATTGCCGTGCAACACACCGGGTACGCCGCCGTTCAGGCTGGCCGCATGCTTGCCGGTCTCGATACCGTAACCGGCGGCTTCGACGCCGATGATCTCGACACTCTGGTCGTCGAGGAACGGGTGGAACAGGCCCATGGCGTTGGAACCACCGCCGATGCACGCCACCAGGCTGTCTGGCAGGCGACCTTCCTGGGCTTGCAGCTGCTCGCGGGTTTCCTTGCCGATCACGGCCTGGAAGTCGCGAACCATCGCCGGGTAAGGGTGCGGACCGGCCACGGTACCGATCAGGTAGAAGGTGCTGTCGACGTTGGTCACCCAGTCACGCAGGGCTTCGTTCATCGCGTCTTTCAGCGTGCCGGTACCGGCTACCACCGGGATAACCTCGGCACCCAGCAGCTTCATGCGGAACACGTTGGCCTGCTGACGCTCGATGTCAGTGGTGCCCATGTAGATCACGCAATCCAGACCGAAACGCGCAGCGACGGTGGCAGTGGCCACACCGTGCATGCCGGCGCCGGTCTCGGCGATGATGCGCTTCTTGCCCATGCGCCGCGCCAGCAGGATCTGGCCAATGCAGTTGTTGATCTTGTGCGCGCCGGTGTGGTTCAGCTCTTCACGCTTGAGGTAGATCTTCGCGCCGCCGCAGAACTCGGTCAGACGCTCGGCGAAGTACAGTGGGCTTGGACGTCCGACGTAGTCGCGCTGGAAGTAGGCCAGTTCTTCCTTGAATGCAGGATCTTCCTTGGCCAACTCATATTCACGGGCCAGGTCGAGGATCAACGGCATCAGGGTTTCGGCAACGTAGCGGCCGCCGAACGCGCCAAACAGGCCGTTGGCATCAGGGCCGTTGCGCAGATTAGTCTGGGTCATGGGGCGCTCCAGTTGAATGCGTGAAGTGATGCATAAAGAGATAGTGGGCTTCACTCTACCCCTGACGCCCCGACCTGAAAACCGATAAGATCGCCACAACCTGTCAGGAAAACTCACAGATCAAATGAGCCATGACCTTCCTCCGCTGAACGCGCTTCGCGCCTTCGAAGCCACTGCCCGCCTGAACAGCGTCAGTCAGGCGGCGGAACAGCTGCACGTCACCCACGGTGCGGTCAGCCGGCAACTCAAGGTGCTTGAAGAACACCTCGGCGTAAGCCTGTTCATCAAGGACGGTCGCGGCCTGAAACTCACAGATGCCGGGTTGCGACTGCGTGATGCCAGCAGCGAAGCCTTCGAGCGCCTGCGCAGCGTTTGCGCCGAACTCACACAAAGCACAGTCGATGCGCCATTCGTGCTCGGTTGCTCGGGAAGCCTGCTGGCGCGCTGGTTTATCCCGCGACTGGGGCGGCTCAATGCCGACCTGCCGGACTTGCGCCTGCACTTGTCGGCCGGCGAAGGCGATCTGGATCCGCGAAGACCGGGGCTGGATGCCTTGCTGATATTTGCCGAGCCGCCCTGGCCGGCGGACATGCAGGTTTTTGAGCTGGCCAGCGAACGCATCGGCCCGGTCATGAGCCCGCGGTTTGTCGGCTATGAACGGCTCAAGCAGGCGCCGGAAACCGCGCTGCTGAACGAACCCTTGCTGCACACTACCTCACGCCCGCAAGCCTGGCCGAACTGGGCGCAACCACGGGGGCTCGACCCCAGGGCGCTGAAGTACGGTCAGGGATTTGAACATCTGTATTACTTGCTGGAAGCCGCCGTCGCGGGTCTGGGCGTGGCGATTGCTCCCGAACCCTTGGTGACGGAGGACTTGAAGGCCGGGCGCCTGGTTGCGCCTTGGGGCTTCAGTGAAACCCCGGCGCAACTGGCGTTGTGGCTACCCAAGCGCGCCGCGGACGGGCGCGCCCGACAACTGGCGCAGTGGCTCAAGAACGAACTGCGTCGAGCGGATTAATCACGCTTGCACAACAGATAAGCGGCCAGCAGGCCCAATGCGCCCACGGCGACACCGGCAGTTGTCCAGGGGTGGTCCTGGGCGTAGTCCCGGGTGGCAATCCCGGTTTCGCGGGTTTTGACCTTGACCTCTTCATAAGCATCGGCAAGCAGATGGCGCGAGTGTTTCAAGGCATTCTCGGCGTTGCTTTTCAGGGTCTTGAGGGTTTTACGCGACTCGTCCGAGGTGTCGTCCTTCAGGCTTTCCAAAGACTTGAGCAGACTCTCGATCTCGGCTTCCATGCTTTGCAATGAGGCTTTGCGTAACGAGGTGTTGGCCATGGTGGCTCTCCTGCATTGGTGATGAGTGGCGTGTGTTGGTTGGGACTTCACGGGTTCGAGAAAGTGCAGAAAATCTGAACCTCACCCTCAGAACGGCCAACAGAAGAAATAGGAAAAATCACTGCTAGTCTGTAATTCACACGCCGAGGAGAACGCCATGTCTGACCATCACACCTACAAGAAAGTCGAGCTGATCGGCTCGTCCACCAGCAGTATCGAAGATGCGATCAATAACGCGCTGGCCGAGGCCAGCAAAAGCATCAAGTACATGGAATGGTTTGAAGTGACCGAGACCCGTGGGCACATCAGGGACGGTAAGGCTGCGCACTTTCAGGTGACCTTGAAAGTCGGATTCCGGATTGCCAGCAGCTGACTTTGGGCTAGTCTTCTGAACTTGCACGCCGGTCGAATGCCATAGGGAATGGCAAAGCACTCCATGAGTGCGTCCGGCTGACGGCTGGTTACCCCTATGATCCGACCAGGGAATGCAACCGATGAAGAAGTTTATGTTGGCAGTAGGTTTGTTGAGCCTTGCGGGGAGCGCATTGGCGGGCGGCAAGCCATGCGAAGAGCTGAAAGCCGAAATCGCAGCGAAACTTGATGCCAAGGGCGTATCCGGTTATTCGCTGGAGATTGTCGACAAAGGTGCCGCTGCCGGCGGGAAAGTTGTTGGCAAATGCGAAGAGGGCGCCAAAGTGATCGTCTATAAAAAGTAGGCCGATTCTCGCCCGAATAAAAAAGCCGACGCCAAGGCGCCGGCTTTTTTATGCCTGCCGTTTGAGTATCAACCCCGCATGACCTGCGCCAGCAGCTCGTAGGAATGCACGCGATCGGCATGTTCGTACAGGTCACAGGTGAAAATCAGCTCGTCGGCCTGGGTCTGTTCGATCAGGACCTCAAGTTTGGCGCGGATTTTCTGCGGGCTGCCGATCATGGCCAGCCCAAGGAAATCGTGCACGGCATCTTTTTCATGGGGCAGCCACAGGCCGTCCATGGACTTCACCGGAGGACGCTGTACCAGGCTTTGGCCACGCATCAGGGCGAGAATTCGCTGGAACACCGAGGTCGCCAGGTAATCGGCCTGCTCGTCGGTATCGGCTGCCACCAATGGCACGCCGAGCATCACGTAGGGCTTGTCCAAAACGGCTGACGGCTTGAAATGATTGCGATAGACCCGAATCGCCTCATGCATGTAGCGCGGAGCGAAATGCGAGGCGAAGGCGTAGGGCAGACCGCGCTCGCCGGCCAATTGCGCACTGAACAGGCTCGATCCCAACAACCAGACCGGCACTTTGGTCCCGGTTCCCGGCATCGCGATGATGCGTTGGTCCGGGGTACGCGGCCCGAGGTAGCGCACCAGTTCCGCCACATCTTCCGGGAAGTCGTCGGCGCTGCCGGAGCGTTCGCGGCGCAGTGCACGCGCGGTCATCTGATCGGAACCGGGAGCGCGCCCCAGGCCTAGATCGATCCGGCCCGGATAAAGGCTTTCCAGGGTGCCGAACTGCTCGGCAATCACCAACGGTGCGTGGTTGGGCAACATCACCCCGCCCGAACCGACTCGAATGGTTGACGTGCCACCGGCCAGATAACCGAGCAGCACCGAAGTCGCGGAACTGGCGATGCCATCCATGTTGTGATGCTCAGCCACCCAGAAGCGGTTGTAGCCGAATTTCTCGACGTGCTGCGCCAGGTCCAGCGAATTGCGCAGCGACTGGGCCGCGCTGCCGTTCTCGCGCACCGGCACCAGATCGAGGGTCGAGAACTTGATATCGGACAGTCGTTTCATAAACCTGCTTCTCCAATTGAGGGCGCAGGTTTGTTCTTGCGAACGCAAACCTGCCGAATCCAAAAGCCTGATTCATGCAATGAGGGCATATACCCGAGTTTCAATAGCCCGGTAAAAAATCCCGCAAAAAAAGCAGACTGATCGGACGAGATGAACTTTGCCCCACCGTCTATCCTCACAACCCAGGCAAACGGAAACCACGAAGGCGCGACGTTTCGCGCCAATCTTGAGGAGGCAGGCATGGCTATCGTTAAGAAAGCTTCGGCTCATTGGGAAGGTGATCTGAAAACCGGCATCGGCTCGATTTCCACAGAAACCGGCGTGCTCCGCGAAGCACCCTATGGCTTCAAGGCGCGCTTCGAAGGCGGCCGGGGTACCAACCCGGAAGAGCTGATCGGCGCGGCCCACGCCGGCTGTTTCTCCATGGCGTTTTCCATGATTCTCGGTGATGCCGGCCTGAAGGCCGATAGCATCGATACCCAGGCTGAAGTCACCCTGGATCAAGTGGACGGCGGTTTTTCGATTACCGCAGTTAAATTGATTCTGAAGGCAAAAATCCCCGGGGCGACCCAGGCCCGGTTCGAAGAGCTGAGCAACAAGGCCAAAGAGGGCTGTCCGGTGTCAAAAGTGCTGAATGCGAAGATCAGCCTGGAGGCAACGTTGGTCGGCTAGATTTTCATTGAAGACAAAAGATCGCAGCCTTGCACAACCTGCCGGGATCATTCGGTAAAAGGAGCTCAAGGCTGCGATCTTTTTTGCGTCCCGACAGACTTGCCCGCTAAAACTGTGGTCGAATAAATGACAGCAGCGAAAACCACGATTGTGCGTGCTGCCTCAAAGGAGCTTCACCATGAAACGTTTTGCCTTGGCGGTTATCTGTTGCGCACTGGCCACTTCGGCCCTTGCGGCACCGAAACCCTGCGAAGAACTCAAGGCCGAGATCGAAGCCAAGATCCAGGCCAGCGGCGTCACTTCCTACACGCTTGAAATCGTCACCAACGACGAGGTTCATGACCAGAACATGGTCGTGGGCTCGTGCGAAAACGGCACGAAGAAAATCATTTACCAGAAAAACGACCGCTGAACCATTCACATCAGGCAGTAGGATTCCCGGTCTTCAGCAACGATTTCGCGTTTGGCGTTGTACAGCCGGGCACCGGGGGTAAAGGCAATGGAACGGCCTTCGAGCACATAACGCTGGCCGGCTTCGAAATGATCGTATTTGATGGTCAGGTAGCACAGCCGCTCCGAAGGGCCGCTCATCATGCCCAATCCGCCACCGGGTACTTCAAAGTCGAAACGCACGATCAGTTCATGGCTGCCCGGCGTGACCTCGAAAAAACGCCCGTCGCGCAGGCGTTGTTTATCCAGTCGTTCGGCCATCAACAACTTGTCGTTAGGGAAAGGTGTCGAGAATTCGACCCAGGCCATTTTGGGATTGGGTGTCGGCATCGGGCTTTGGCAACCCGCGACAACACCGACGGCGAGTAACAGCATCAACCTGCGCATGATGGATGTCCCAAGGGATATGCATCCAGCATAACGCCGATCAGGTGTGTTGACAGCCTGCCGGCGTGCCGCGCCCAATCACTTTGCGCTGCTGATCGTAGAGTTTCGCCCAAGGCCGAAACCCGATGTTCCCTGCCTGTAGCTGATAACGCTCACCCGCGTTGAAGTCGCTGAATTTCACATTCAACTGACAATCGCGCCACAACGGCTCGGCGTCTGGGCCGATATTGGTGGGCTGGACCGCGAATTGGTAGCGGACCGTCAACTCATGGCCACCGGGTTGAACCTGGAAATAGCGTTTATCGTCGGTGTTCCTGTCATCGACCTCCAGCGCCTGCAGCGCCGTATCTTCTTGCTTCGAGTCCAGGTCGATCCAGGCTTGCGCGGGATCGTGGCGGGGTATTCCGAAACCAGCACAGCCGGCCAGCATCAGCAGGCCTCCTGTCAGTATCAACATGCGCATAGCGGAGCTCCATTCAAGCGGGATAGTCTTGCGGAAAGACTCTCCAAGGAAGAATTATTGTGATCAGGCCGCTTCCTAGCCTTGGGTTACTTGATCGCGTTTTTCGCGTTTGGTTTCCGAGCCTGTTGTTTTTGTTGCTCAACGGCTGCACCAGCGCCAGCTATTACAGCCAACTGGCCAACGGCCAACTGCAGTTGCTGCGAGCCAGGGAGCCTGTTTCCAGCGTGATTGCCGACCCGGCGCGCGATCAAAAACTGCGCACACACCTGGAGCAATCGCAAAAGGCCCGAACCTTCGCCAGCCAGCAATTGCACCTGCCGGATAACCAGAGTTACCGCTTGTACGCGGACATTGGGCGTCCCTTCGTCGTCTGGAATGTCTTCGCCACTCCGGAATTTTCCCTCAAGCCCGTAAACCACTGTTTCCCCATAGCCGGTTGCGTGGCCTATCGCGGTTACTACAGCCAGAGCGCAGCCCGCGGCGCAGCGGCTTTGCAACGCTTGCAAGGCATGGACGTGTCGATTGGCGGCGTCGAGGCCTATTCGACACTTGGCTGGTTCAACGACCCGATCATCAGTTCGATGATGGGCTGGGGGGATGAGCGACTGGCCACGTTGATCTTTCACGAGCTGGCCCATCAGCGCTTCTATGTGAAGGACGACACGGAGTTCAACGAATCCTTCGCCACCTTCGTCGAGCAGGAAGGTACTCGCCAATGGCGCGCTTACCGCCAGCTGCCACCGGATAACAATGCGCAGGCACGTCAGCGCGACCAGTTCACTGAATTGGTGCTCAAGACCCGCACCCGACTGGAAAAGCTCTACACCTTGCCGCTGCCAACTGAACAAATGCGCCAGCGCAAGGCGGCCGAGTTCGAGCGCTTGCGCAGCGAATACCGGCAATTGCGCGACAGTCAGTGGGACGCAGACAAACGCTATGACGCCTGGATCTATGCCCCCATGAACAATGCCCGGCTATTGCCGTTTGGCTTGTACGACCAATGGGTGCCGGCTTTTGCCGCACTGTTCCATCAGGAGAATGGCGACTGGCTTAAATTTTACGCCGCCGTGGAAAAGCTTGGCGCCTTGCCGACGGACGAGCGCAAGGCCGCGCTGAAGGCTTTGGCTGACGGAGCCGATCAACCAAAGAACCAGTAGCAAACCCCGATCGCACCCAGCACCCCGGCAAGCTCGGCCAGCAATGCACAACCAACGGCATGGCGTGCACGCTGGATGCCCACGGCGCCGAAGTACACCGCCAGGACATAGAACGTCGTTTCGGTACTGCCCTGGACAGTTGCCGCCACCAGTGCCGGGAAGCTGTCCACGCCCGAGGTCTTCATGGTTTCAATCAGCATCGCCCGGGCGGCGCTACCGGAGAAGGGTTTGACCATCGCCGTAGGCAGCGCATCGACGAAACGCGTGTCCCAACCGGCCCATTCCACCAGATGACGGATCCCGTCCAGGCCAAAGTCCAGCGCCCCGGACGCGCGCAGTACGCCTACCGCGCAGAGCATCGCCACCAGGTAGGGCAGCAAGTTTTTGGCGACGTCGAAACCCTCTTTGGCTCCTTCAACGAAAGCCTCGTAGACCTTCACTTTGCGCAGCGCGCCGATCACTAAGAACAGCATGATCAGGCCAAACAGAGTCAAGTTGCCGAGGATCGATGACAGGCCGGCCAGAGCGGTCGCCGAAAGGGTCGCCAGCAACGCCATGAAAGCACCGAGGGCGAGGGCGCCGGGGATCAGGTAGGCCAGCACGACGGGGTCCCAGATGCGCAGGCGCTGCATGAACGCCACCGACAGGAAGCCGACAATGGTGGAGCAACTGGTCGCCAGCAGGATCGGCAGGAACACCAGCGTCGGGTCCGGAGCCCCTTGCTGGGCGCGATACATGAAGATCGTCACCGGCAACAGGGTCAGCGAGGAGGCGTTGAGCACCAGGAACAGGATCTGTGCGTTGCTGGCGACGGTCGCGCTGGGATTGAGTTCTTGCAGTGCTTTCATGGCCTTGAGGCCGATCGGCGTGGCGGCGTTGTCCAGGCCCAGGCCATTGGCGGCGAAGTTCAGGGTGATCAGACCGATGGCCGGATGACCCGGCGGGACTTCAGGCATCAAGCGCAAGAACAGTGGTCCCAGGGCCTTGGCCAGCCATTCGACGATGCCGGCTTTCTCGGCAATGCGCAGAAAACCCAGCCAGAGGGTGAGGGTGCCGAACAGCAGCACCATGACTTCGACCGACAGCTTGGCCATGGCAAAAATGCTTTCCACCATCGCCGCGAATATCCCGGCGTTGCCACCAATCAGCCACTGGGCCAGCGCCGATACGGCTGCCACGATGAAGAAGCCAAGCCACAGGCCATTGAGCATCAGTCAAATCCCCCCAAAAGATCCGCGAATGATAGCGGGGTGGCCAGAAACGACAAACCCCGGATTTCTCCGGGGTTTGTCTGGTGCGGCAGATGCTCCCACAAGGGGTATTACATCAGCTCTTGGAAATCTCGCCTACCGGCAGCTTTTCCTTGCTGCGCCAGTGCGGCAGGGAGTTCCAGTAGCGCTGGCCCTTGGCGTCGTCGTACATGCCTTCCCAACGAGCGATAACCAGAACCGCCAGGGCGTTGCCGATCACGTTCAGCGCGGTACGGGCCATGTCCATGACACGGTCGACACCGGCGATGAACGCCAGGCCTTCCAGAGGAATACCGACGCTGCCCAGGGTGGCCAGCAGTACCACGAAGGACACACCCGGTACGCCGGCGATGCCTTTGGAGGTGACCATCAACGTCAGTACCAGCAGCAGTTGCTGGCTGATCGACAGGTCGATGCCATACAGCTGGGCAATGAAGATTGCCGCGATGCTTTGGTACAGGGTCGAACCGTCGAGGTTGAACGAGTAACCGGTCGGCACCACGAAGCTGCAAATCGCTTTCGGCGCGCCGTAGGCTTCCATCTTCTCGATCACGCGCGGCAGCACGGTTTCGGAGCTTGCGGTGGAGTAGGCCAGTACCAGCTCATCCTTGAAGATGCGCATCAGCTTGATCACCGAGAAGCCGAACAGGCGAGCGATCAGGCCCAGGATCACGAAAGCGAAGAAGGCGATGGCGACGTAAACCAGGATCACCAGTTTGGCCAGCGGTATCAGCGAGGCGAAGCCGAAGTTGGCAACGGTCACCGCGATCAGTGCGAACACGCCGATCGGGGCGTAGTTCATGATCATGTGTGTGACCTTGAACATGCTTTCCGAAACGCCCTGGAACATCTTCACCAGCGGCTCACGCAGGTCCGCCTGCAGGCTCGACAGACCGAGACCGAACAATACGGAGAAGAAGATGATCGGCAGCATTTCGCCGCGAACCATGGCCGCGAAGATGTTCGACGGGATCAGGTTGAGGATGGTTTCGATGAACGCGTGTTCATGCTGAACCTCGGCCGCCGTGGCCTGGTACTTGGATATGTCCACAGTGCCCAGGGTGCTCATGTCGATGCCGGCACCCGGATGGAACAGGTTGGCCAGCAGCAGGCCGACCACGATGGCGATGGTGGTGACGATCTCGAAGTAGATGATGGTCTTGAAGCCGATGCGCCCCAGCTTCTTGGCGTCACCGACGCCGGCAATGCCGACGATCAAAGAGGAGATGACGATCGGGATCACGATCATCTTGATCAGACGGATAAAGATATCGCCTGCCGGTTGCAGGACGTTGCTGATCCACCAGGCTTTTTCGGCACTGAAATGGTTGAGCAGCGCACCGATTGCTATCCCCAATACCAGACCGATGAGGATCTGCCAGGCGAGGCTAAGCTTTGCCTTCTTCATATTTTTACCCTTACTTGCGTTTGACTCAGGGAGATGCGCGAACTGGAACGCTTATGGCGAAAAAGTCCAGTGCATCTGCCCCCCGTATAAGGTGCCCCGGAGCGCGTGTTTGCCGCTCTCTGGCAGGCGAAAAAAGGCGCAACTATTCCGATGCAGGTAAGCGCCGTCTAATGCCGTAAACGCCTACCCTATGCAGAATCGGCATGAGGTTTTTTTAGCGAAACGCGCGTCCCAACCGGTTCGAATACGACATTTCAGCAGGCATAAGTGCCGTGAACCGGCCATCACAGAGCAGATTGAATATTTTTTGAGCAGCGACTGAGCGTTGATTTTTCAGCAAAATCCCGCAGGACGAAGGGAAAAATCGCGGCCAAAGAAAGGTGATTTTTCTCGATATACGGTCACCAATGAAACACCGAGAAAAGTATTTTCCGACGTAACAGGGATAAGGACGGGATAACACTGACGAAATAGAGACGAGCGCTCTATTTCAATATGTTGCTTGATCAAGCCCTTCGCAAGCCCGTCGAGCCTTGGCGGTCCGGCGAACTTGCGCAGTAGCTTCTCCTGACCCGGCCCTTGCGCAGGTACTCCCTGTACCCGTAGGTCACTCCGCCCCTGAAACAGGCAGAACGTCCCGACCCCTTGGTCATGCGCCGGCCTTCCTCAGGTGGCGCAGGTGGAAAGAGGCGCTGGCCTCCTTCGTGTACAAATTCTGTTCTATCAGCAAGCCCTTGATGGGGCCTCAGGCAAGTCGGGAAAACGCCAGCCCGCATGCCATGGCACTACCGCCCAACAGCAGGGCGGCTGCCAGTGACTTGAACAAACCTCTCATATCAGCCTCGACCGCGACGGCCAAAGAAGAAGGAAGCAATGAACATCACCAGGAACACGACAAACAGAATCTTGGCGATACCCGTGGCGGTGCCCGCGATACCACCGAAGCCCAGTACAGCGGCGATGATGGCGATGATCAGGAATGTGATTGCCCAGCTCAACATGGTGATTCTCCTTACGCTTCTGTTTAGAGGTGCTGCATTTCCCGGCGCATGGGGTGCGGCGGAAGTTATGTCTAGAACACCCAACGCTCTTGATGACGTATCTCACCCACAGGCCCGGCCTGGTCGACATCCATCATGCGCATCGGTGGGCTATCAGCCTGACTACTGCTGACGGCGCTGAAATGGGTTTGGGTCGGATGCGGAATCGACAGGAATGGCGCTTCCGGCTGCCGGCTCTGCTCCCAGCGCAGAAACTGCTGGCCGCCAAGCAAGGTAATCAACAGCGCCAGAACAGCAAACAGTCCTTGCTGGATATACACAGGCGAGAGTTGCAGGAGGGCGGCACGTTGACGGTTCATCCTGGGGCTCCTACCACTGGGGTCGGTTCGATAGCGGGCGCTTGTTTTTGAATACCCTGGTTAATCAGACAATTGCAGAGCGCATGCCAGCTTTGATACGAATTAATTCCCTTTAATATCAATATGTTATGAACGCCAAGGAAACCACTTCGCGCGCATCCTGCACGATGCCATCTATGCAGTCGTGCGTATTGCACGACGGGTCTGAAGGAAGGCGTAAATTTTTTGAATTGAGAGGAGGGTACGGAGGTCAGAAATTCACGCTGGCCGTTGGCAGATTCCGGGTATCTATCAAAAGACCCGCAAAGTCAGGTGGCTAACCGATACATCCGATGAGAGCTACCCTGCCATGACAGGAATGGCTCAGAATCAATCATGCAACTTGCCCGATTTCTCCGGGACTAAATTAAGATCATTCTTTAAGGAGCGTAGGAAAATGGAATCCGCCACTGAGCATCAAGGCCGCATTCTGCTGGTGGACGATGAGTCCGCCATCCTGCGTACTTTCCGTTACTGCCTTGAAGACGAAGGCTACAGCGTGGCCACCGCCACCAGCGCCGCGCAGGCAGATGCCCTGTTGCAGCGACAGGTTTTCGACCTGTGCTTCCTCGATTTGCGTCTGGGTGAAGACAACGGCCTCGATGTGCTGGCCCAGATGCGTATCCAGGCGCCCTGGATGCGGGTGGTGATCGTCACTGCCCACTCGGCCGTCGACACGGCCGTGGATGCGATTCAGGCCGGTGCCGCCGATTATCTGGTCAAACCGTGCAGCCCCGATCAATTACGTCTGGCAACCGCCAAGCAACTGGAAGTTCGACAACTGTCGGCGCGACTGGAAGCCCTGGAAGGCGAGGTGCGCAAGCCCAAGGATGGTCTGGACTCCCACAGCCCAGCCATGAAAGTGGTACTCGAAACCGCCCGTCAGGTCGCCACGACTGACGCCAATATTCTGATTCTGGGTGAATCCGGTACCGGCAAGGGCGAACTGTCCCAAGCCATTCATGGCTGGAGCAAACGCGCGAAGAAATCCTGCGTCACGATCAACTGCCCGTCGCTGACCGCCGAGCTCATGGAAAGCGAACTCTTCGGCCACAGCCGCGGCGCCTTCACCGGCGCCAGCGAAAGCACCTTGGGGCGAGTCAACCAAGCTGATGGCGGAACGCTGTTTCTCGACGAGATCGGCGACTTTCCCCTGACATTGCAGCCGAAATTGCTGCGTTTTATTCAGGACAAGGAATATGAGCGCGTCGGTGATCCGGTGACCCGTCGTGCCGATGTGCGCATCCTTGCGGCCACCAACCTCAACCTTGAGGACATGGTGCGCGATGGTCGTTTCCGTGAAGACCTGCTCTATCGCCTGAATGTCATTACCTTACACCTGCCACCGCTACGCGAACGCCGCGAAGATATTCTCAACCTGGCCGACCGCTTCCTGGCGCGCTTCGTCAAGGAATACGCCCGTCCCGCGCGCGCCTTCAGCGATGAGGCCCGGGAAGCGCTGCTGAGTTATCGCTGGCCGGGCAACATCCGTGAGCTGCGCAACGTGATTGAGCGGGCGAGCATCATCTGTCCGCAGGAGCGGGTCGAGATCAGCCATCTGGGCATGGCTGAAACCCCGGTCACCAATGCACCGCGCATCGGCGCGGCACTGAGCCTGGATGAGCTGGAAAAGGCCCACATCGGCGCGGTCCTCGCCACCGCCGACACCCTGGATCAAGCGGCGAAAACCCTGGGCATCGACGCCTCGACGCTGTACCGCAAGCGCAAGCAGTACAACCTGTGAGCAATCGCCGATGAAACTGGCGATGAAATTACGGACCCGGCTTTTCCTGAGCATCTCCGCACTGATCACCGTCGCGTTGCTCGGGCTCTTGCTCGGGTTGGTCAGCGTGATGCAGATGGCCGGCAGCCAGGAAGCACTGATCCGCAATAACTTCATCACCCTGGACCTGGGGCTCAAGCTGCGTCAGACCCTGGGTGATCAATTGATCATCATGCTCAGCGAGAAGCCTGACTCCGCCGCTTTCGCGGCCTCGAAGCAGCATTACTTCGAACTGCTGGAGGAAGGCATCGCCCAGGAGCCGGCAGATACCGGAAGCGAGCACGGCTTCAGAAAAGCCAAGGCCGACTACGAGAGCTTTATCCAGGCTTATGAAACGTCCCCGAACCCGTCGAATGTGCTCAGCAGCCACGACAACCTGACGGAAAAATTCAACGCACTACGCAATGGCCTGATCGCCGAGCACAAGCGCGCACTGGATAACATCAGCGATACCGAGCGACAGGCCCGGGAGCAGGCATTGCTGATTGCAGGGTTGCTTGGCCTGGTGGGGCTGGCAGTGCTGATCATCGGCTTCGTGACCGCGCAAGCTATCGCCCGACGTTTCGGGGAGCCCATCGAGGCCTTGGCCAAGGCGGCGGACCATATCGGCCAGGGCAATTTCGATGTCACCCTGCCGATTTCTTCGGCGATGGAACTGAACCAGCTGACCCGACGTTTCGGGATCATGGCCCAGGCATTGCGTGAACATCAGGCCACCAACGTCGATGAGCTGCTGGCCGGTCAGCAGCGTTTGCAGGCCGTGCTCGATAGCATCGACGACGGACTGCTGATGATCGACCGCCAGGGTCATCTGGAACACCTTAACCCTGTAGCCCAGCGTCAATTGGGCTGGGAGTCCGATCGTCTGGGTCAGGGGTTGGGCACGGCGCTGAAGCGCCCCGAGCTCGATGAGCAGCTGCAACTGGTACTGCGCGGCGGCACACTGGAGCGGGCGCTGGAAGACTTGAGTGTCGAAGTCGACGGCGAGTCGCGACTGCTGACCTACAGCCTGACTCCGGTCAGCCATACCCAGGGCCATATTCTGGGCGCCGTGATGGTGCTGCATGACGTCACGGAACAGCGTGCCTTCGAACGGGTACGCAGCGAATTTGTATTACGCGCCTCCCATGAATTGCGCACACCAGTCACTGGCATGCACATGGCCTTCGGATTGTTCCGTGAGCGCGCGCACTTTGCCCAGGACTCCCGGGAAGCCGACCTGCTCGATACCGTGAATGAGGAGATGCAGCGGCTGATGCAGTTGATCAACGACCTGCTGAACTTCTCCCGTTACCAGAACGGTTTGCAGAAGCTCACCCTGACGCCTTGTTCCATCGAGGCGTTGCTGGAACAGGCTCGCTCACGCTTTGCCACGGCGGCCGAAGAGCAGGAAATCAATCTGCTGGTGGAGGTGCAGGAGCCTTTGCCGCGGTTACAGGCCGACCAGCCACAACTGGAGCGGGTACTCGACAACTTGCTCGACAATGCCTTGCGGCACACCGGATCCGGCGGGCGGATACGTTTGCATGCCCGGCGCCACGGTGACCGGGTCATCATCAGCGTCGAGGACAACGGCGAAGGTATTGCCTACGGCCAGCAGGGGCGGATCTTCGAGCCGTTCGTGCAGGTCGGACGCAAGAAAGGCGGGGCCGGGCTCGGCCTGGCCTTGTGCAAGGAGATCGTGCAATTGCATGGCGGGCGGATGGGCGTCTATTCACGGCCGGGGCAGGGTACTCAGTTCTACATGGCGCTGACCGTCTAGGTCACCCTCACGCTTCGTCATCCAGGCGCCGGCCTCCCCGACGACGCCCCCGGGTAATCAATTCAGTGAACTGCACTGCGCTCAGCGCCCGCGCGAACAGCCAGCCCTGGCCGAACTTCACGCCTTCACTGCACAGGAACGCGGCCTGGGCCTCATGCTCGATGCCCTCGGCAATCACCTTCAGGTGCAGCGACTGGGCCATGTGAATGATGTGCGGGGCCACGCCGCTGCTGGCGGCGTCATGGCCCAGCGCGTCAATGAACGCCTTGTCGATTTTCAGGCAATCCACCGGCAGGGTTTGCAAATAGGCGAGGCTGCAATAGCCGGTGCCAAAGTCATCGATCAACACCTGGTGTCCGACATCCCGTAGCGCTTGCAGGTTTTCCCGGGCCACCACCACATCGACCAGCCCGCGCTCGGTGACTTCAAAGGCAATTTGCCGCGCAGCGACGCGGTGCAGGGTCAACAACCGCGCCATCACCTGGCCGATCCGCGGAACCATCACATCACACGCCGCGAGATTGACCGAGATGTACAACTGCGGGTTGGCACGCAGCAACTGGCCGAGTTGCTCGAGCAGGCGTTGCAGGACGAAGTCCGTCATCTGGCGAATCTGCCCGGTATTCTCTGCCATCGGAATGAACAGGTCGGGACTGGTCAGGGTGCCGTCCGGCCTGCGCCAGCGCAGCAGTGCTTCAGCCCCGACACAGTTGCGGCTATCGAGGTCGAAGATAGGTTGATACAGCACCTGCAACTCGCCCCGGCGAATCGCGCCGGTCAGTTCGGCGTCCAGCGACTGCCGCTGGCGCACCAGCAGAAACACCAGGAACCCGACGCAGATGCCCAGCGCGAGGCTGGCCGGCAGCAACCACCACCAGACCGCCGGGATATGCATGCCGGTGCGTGGGCTGATCAACACCAATTGATATTCCGGGTTGTCGGTGGGCATCCGGTATATCAGGCGTGCCTGGGTGATTTGCAGCGCATCACGGTTTTTCGGTGGCCAGGCCTCGTCCGGTGGCCATACCTGAGAAGCGCCGAGCACCGGAATCGCGCGCGCGCCATGGTCCAGGACTACCAGCAGGCTGCTGCCCGGCGACAGGTCGACCATATCGGTCAAATGCCCGCGAGAGGTCGCGACCCGGAAATTCCCGCGCCCGAGCATCAGCGCGGCGCGGTTTTCATCGGGTTCGGTGGTGGTGTTGAGCCAATAGCTGTAAGTCGGGCCCTTGATGTCTGGCGATCGACTCAGCGACAACCCTTCCTGGCGGGGGCGATTGGAGCAGATTCGCGAGGAGTCCATGTAGGCAGCTTCGTAGACGAAGCGATAATTGAACGAAACCTGCTGCAAGGTTGCGATCATTTCAGCATCGCAACCGCGCAACGGTTGCGCCTCAAGGTCGTCAAGGCTTTCACGCAGTTGACCGAAGAGCTGTTCCAGGCGGGCGAGGAAGCGTTCGCCCTGAGCATTCATTTCTTCGCTTTCGTTTTGCTCGACCTGGTGTATGGCGACGAACAGGCTGCCGGCCATCAACAACGTTGCGCTCAAGACAGTAGACATCAGCCCCAGGAACCAGGGGCGATGGAACCAACTACGTAAGGTCTCTCGAGCAGCGGTCATTGTGAAATATCCGAAGGATTACCAATGAGTTATAGCTGCTGATTGGAAAAAAGCCCTGACCGTCGGGCGGGCGTCATTATTTTGTCTGATTCAACACCAAAAGTAGCGCGGCAGTTTGCGCATCCGGAGTGCCATCGAAGTGCGCCGGACGGAAATGCATCTGGAATGCCGCGATCACATGTCGTGTCGCGACATCGAGCTCGCCGGTTTGTGGCGAGGCATAACCCAGGCGGGTCAACTGCGCCTGAAACCAGCTGATGCTCGGCAACTGCTCGGCGAACAACATTTGCTGGCGCGCCACCGCCTGTTCATTCGGCCAGATACCCAGGCCTTCGGCGGCCAGACGCTTCCAGGGAAACAGCGGCCCCGGGTCCAGCTTGCGCAAAGGTGCAATATCGCTATGGCCGATGATGTCGCGAGGCTTGATGCCCTGACGTTTGCTGATGTCCTTGAGCAATACGATCAACGACTGGATCTGATCTTCGGTGTAGGGATACCACACGCGTCCGGTCGGGGTGTCCTTGAAGCCCGGATTGACGATTTCGATACCGATGGAACTGGAGTTCAGCCAGGTCCGGCCATTCCACTCGCTCTCCCCGGCGTGCCAGGCCCGCACATTTTCATCCATCAGCTTGTAGATGGTGGCGCCCTTGTCGTCGCCGATCAGGTAATGGCTGCTGACTTCACCGTGGGTCAGCAATTGCAACGAACGCTCCAGCGAGGCATTGGTGTAATGCACCACCACGAACTGCACACGGCTGTCGTAATTGGCTGAGGGATGACTGGTGTCAAAACGGGGACCGCCGGCGCAGCCGGCCAGCAGAATCAGTGACGCAATCAGAGCAAAATATTTCATGGCGAAGGCAGTACACACAAGACAATAATGCAACAGTGTAACGTAATGCCTGGCGGGCTGACGGCAATCAAACAAAATGGAACAATTGACGATCAGCCCGGCTCCACGCGATTGCGTCCGGCATTTTTTGCGCGATACAGCGCCTGATCGGCTCTTTTAAGCACCTGATCGCCGTGTTCACCCGGCCTGAACGCCGTCATCCCGATAGACACGGTGATGGTCACCGGCTCTCCCTTGAAGTGGAAAGGACAAGCCTCAATGGAGGCCCGCAAGGCTTCCAGCAACTTCAACCCCGCCGCTGGCACCGTGGATGGCATCAACAGCACAAACTCCTCGCCGCCAAACCGGGCAATGAAATCCGTCCCGCGCAACCGCTTGCGCAACACACTGGCGATGATTTTCAGCACTTTGTCACCGGCCAGGTGCCCGTAGTTATCGTTGATGCGCTTGAAATGATCGAGGTCGAGCATGGCCAGCAACAACGTGTTGCCATGTTGCTGCCATTGTGTGATTTCATGATCCAGGCGCTCGCTCCAGGCCGCACGGTTGGGCAGCCCGGTCAACGGGTCGACCAATGCCTTCTGCCGTTGCTCTTCAAGGTGCTCGCGGTAACCCTGGGCCTCCTGCTCCATATGGGCGACCCGTTCGGCCAGGCTGTGCAAGCGCACAGCGACCTCCTGCTCGCGCTCATCGCGTTGTTTCTGGTGCTGGTCCATGGTACCCAGCAAGCCTTCGAGATGGTTTTCCAGTACGTGCTTGAGATCCTCCAGGTCCGCCGCTTCCTGCATGCTGCTTTGCAGGCCATCGACCTGTTCACGGATCTGCGTATCCATCTGCCGCGCAGCCGAACGGTTGTCGGCGTGCCCTGCGGTGGCGGCCTGCAAGTTGCTCTGGAACGACTCGAGACGCTCGTTCAATCGTTGCAGATAGGCTTCGAACTCATGCTGGCCGCTGTCGGTAATAGCCAGCATCAACGTGGCGAAGTCGTCGAGGATCGGCAGCAATTCGTACCAGTTCAGACCGTTTTTCAAACGATCGCGCATGGATTCGGCTTGCGGGCGATGACGTTCGGGCAATGTCAGGTCGTCGAGCAGCCCCAGCAGCGTGTCTTCGATGTGACTGGCCACCGAGCTGTAGGAGGGCTCGGGGGAATCCGGAAGTGCATAGAGAATATCGTGTTCGGATAGCGCCTGATCGACGACGGCCACATCCTCCATAGGCATCGGAGGTAAAGGCAAGCTATCCGGCGAAACTTGCGCGGTCAGCTCGTCAGGGTTTGCTTCCGATTCAGGAGTCGTCGCGATGGTTTCCGGGGCGGACTGCCCGGCCGATTCGATTTCTGCCGCGACGGCACTGGCCGGTTGAGGTTCCACAGCCGGGTGGGCAAAAGCTACGATTGCCGGAGCAGGCGCAGCCACGGTTGGCCCGGTCGGTGCAGACTCACCTTCAACTCGCGCAGCGGGGGGTACCTGGAAAGTTGCCGCAGGATTCCTGGCTACAGAGACCAGATCAGGAGAAATAACCGTTGATGCCGCTGCCTCCTCCGCTTCACGACCGCCGAACAACCGCTGCAGCAAGCCCGGCCGGCCATTCTCCGTCGGGGTCTCCAGCTGGCTCAGGGCCTTGCCCTGCAAGCCACTCAGCTCGCTGAGCAGCAAGGGTATCTCACGTGCCTGACTGACTCGCGCATCCAGTTGCTTGGCGAAACTCTTGAGTGGCCGACTCACATCCCGTGGCAACGGCAATGTTTGCAGTTGTGTGACCAGCGCATTGAGGGCGGCACTGGTCTGGTTGACCCGGGTTTCCCGACGCTGCTCCGAGTCGAGCACTGCCTTTTCAAGGCGTGGAATCAGCGCGGCCAGGCCTGCGTCCATGTCGTCGGTGCGCACGACCTCGCGCATTTCTTTCATGCATTGGTCAACGGCGCGGTCAGTACCTTCCGCCGCCAGGGTGCTGCGCACCAGCCCGCGACGCAGCAAGTCGAGCCGCGCGTCCCAGCGACGTTCGAGCTTTTCCTGTTGTTCGATGCTTTTGAGGTATTTCTCTTTCCAGCGCTGTGCTTCGTCGCTCATTCAGGGGTTCCGCGAGGGGCAGGACTCAATGCGGGCAATGCATCGGCCGTGAGCGAACCCGGCAAACGAATCTCTACCGCTACCGGCAGGTGATCGGAAATGGGCTGTGCCAGCACCTCGACCTTTTCCAGGGTCAGGCTCGGGCTCAGCAAGATATGGTCCAGGCAGCGCTGTGGGCGCCAGCTGGGAAACGTCGCTTCCAGTTGCGGCGCAAGCAGGCCGAGATCGCGCAACGGGGAATGTTGCAGCAGGTCACTGGCATGGGTGTTCATGTCGCCCATCAGTACCTGGTGCTTGTAGTCGCCAATCAACTCGCGGATGTAGGCCAATTGCAGGCTGCGGGCCCGGGCGCCCAACGCCAGGTGCATCATGACCACCACCAGCGCTTCCGGGCCTTCGCCGAACCGCACCAGAATGGCTCCGCGCCCCTTTGGCCCCGGCAACGGATGATCCTCGATTGCCCATGGGCGCAACCGGCTGAGCACGCCATTGCTGTGCTGGGCCAGGCGACCGAGATTGCGATTGAGTTGTTGATACCAGTAGGGAAAGGCACCGAGCTGGGCCAGGTGTTCGACCTGATTGACGTAGCCTGATCGCAGGCTGCCGCCATCGGCCTCTTGCAAGGCGACCAGATCGAAGTCGCCCAGCAGATTGCCGATTTTCTGCAGGTTATCGGCACGCCCGGTGTGCGGCAGCAGGTGCTGCCAGCCCCGGGTCAGGTAATGCCGGTAGCGCTCGGTACTGATACCGACCTGGATATTGAAACTGAGCAAGCGCAGACGACTGTCTGCGGGCAAGCCCGTGGACTCCAGATGATGCTCGTTGACCCGCGGATCATGCAGGCCAACGATGCGTTCAGTACCCCATCGGCGCATGGCAGTGACTGCCCTTAGTTGGCGGCAGCCTTGTTAGCCGCTCGCTCTTTGTCGATCAGTTTGTCGGCCAGTTGCAAGGCCTGTTCGGCACCGCCGGCGGAACCCACGTCAAAGCGGTACTTGCCATTGACGATCATGGTTGGAACGCCGGAGATTTCGTACTTCTTGGCCAGTTCACGAGCCTTGACGATCTGGCCCTTGATAGCGAAAGAGTCGAAAGTCGCAAGGAACTTGTCCTTGTCCACGCCTTGGGTAGCGAGGAAGTCGGCCATGTCGTTCTTGTCGGTCAGTTTCTTGTGTTCTTTCTGAATGGCATTGAACACCGCGGCATGGACGTTGTGTTCGACACCCATGGCTTCAAGGGTCAGGAACATCTGGCCGTGAGCGTCCCACGGGCCACCGAACATGGCTGGAATGCGCACGAAGTTCACGTCCGAAGGCAGCTTCTCGACCCACGGATTGATCACTGGCTCGAAGGCGAAGCAATGCGGGCAGCCGTACCAGAACAGCTCTACCACTTCGATCTTGCCAGGCACGGCGACCGGAACAGGGTTGGTCAGTTCGACATAAGGTGCGGCGGGGGCGTCAGCGGCCTGGGCAGTCATGCCGAACAGGCTGGCAGCGGCAAAAACGGCGCTGATGATCAGATTACGCATGCTTTACTCCTGGACAAATTTTATCGCCTCGCGCGACTTGTTATCGGACAGATCCTGGCGGGCTTGAGTTCTGTAGTGTAACGGCAGCGGCCACAAAAAAGGGCGGCCAAGGCCACCCTTTTTATACTTGCTGTGACGGATTAATCGAGCGTTAACACTGCAGGCGATAAGCTCGCCGCTCAACGCCTGATCCGCCGGCCTTAGTGCAGGCCTTGAATGTAGCTGGACACCGCGGCGATGTCTTCGTCGCTCAGCTTCTTGGCAATGCTCTGCATGGGCTTGGTATCGCCGTCGTTGGTGCGGCCGCCTTCTTCCTTGCGGAAATCGACCAGTTGCTTTCCGACGTATTGAGCGTGCTGACCACCCAGGTGCGGGAAACCGGCAGCCGCGTTACCTGCGCCATTTGGCGAGTGGCAACCGGTGCAGGCTGGCAAGCCCTTGGCCAGGTCACCACCACGGAACAGGGCTTCACCGCGAGCGACAATCTTCGGATCGGCGGCACCGACGCTACCTTTCTGGCTGGCGAAGTAGGCGGCGATGTCCGCCAGGTCCTGATCGCTCAGGTTGGTGAGCAGGCCGGTCATTTCCAGAACAGTGCGCTTGCCCGACTTGATGTCGTGCAATTGCTTGGTCAGGTAGCGTTCACCCTGACCCGCCAGTTTTGGAAAGTTTGGCGCCATGCTGTTGCCATCCGGGCCGTGGCAGGCGCCACAGACGGCGGCTTTGGCCTGGCCGGCTTTTGCATCACCCGGTTGTACTGCCTCACCTGCAGCATGGGCCATGCCGGAGATGCCCACGGTCAACAGCAGACTCACGATCAATTTCTTCATCAGCTAATCCAACTACGGCTAAGGGTTAAGAGTTATGGACCGGGCTTACTCGCTCATCCAAAGGATGATGGCTTGGTAATCCTCGGCACTGCAGTCCATGCACAAACCACGCGGCGGCATCGCCTTGAAACCCTGGGTCACGTGTTGCACCAGCGTCTCCATACCTTTCGCCAACCTCGGCGTCCAAGCTTCCTGATCGCCTTTTTTCGGCGCCATGGGGAGTTGGCCGGAATGACAGGCACCACAAACACGGTTGTACACAGCTTCCGGATCCTGTGTAGCCTGAGCGCTGTAAAGCGGCATCAATACACCGGCAGCTAGCAGCCATTTCGTCATAAAACGACCTTTTCAGGGTTGAGAGCGGGCTGCGTTCTAGTGCGCAATCAAGGTCTGTCGCTCTCGTGAACTTCATCCTACGCTGGGACAAAGCGCACACAAAATCTGCGGCATTATATACTGGCGTCACTGAAACGGAAGCGACACTGCTTGCCGCACCCATTCCTGGCGCCGCCCACATCGGAAATCCCATGCAACTCAAGAATCCCATCCTCGGTCTGTGCCAACAGTCCACCTTCATGCTCAGCGCCGCCAAAGTCGACCAATGTCCGGATGACGAGGGCTTCGAAGTCGCCTTCGCCGGGCGTTCCAACGCCGGCAAGTCGAGTGCCTTGAACACCCTGACCCACGCCAGCCTGGCGCGCACCTCGAAAACCCCGGGGCGCACGCAACTGTTGAATTTCTTCAAGCTAGACGATGAACGCCGTCTGGTCGACCTGCCGGGCTACGGTTATGCAAAAGTACCGATCCCGCTCAAGCAACACTGGCAGCGTCACCTGGAGGCATATCTGGGTGGTCGCGAGAGTTTGAAAGGTCTGATCCTGATGATGGACATCCGCCATCCGATGACCGATTTCGACCTGTTGATGCTCGACTGGGCCGTGGCTGCCGGCATGCCGATGCACATTCTGCTGACCAAAGCGGACAAGCTGACCTACGGCGCGGCCAAGAACACACTGCTCAAGGTTCAGGCGGAAATCCGCAAGGGCTGGGGCGACCTGGTGACAATCCAGCTGTTTTCGGCCCCGAAACGCATGGGCCTGGAAGATGCCTACACCGTACTGGCCGGCTGGATGGAACTGGCGGACAAGGGTGCCGAAGCAGAAGCCCAGTAAGTGCGAAAACTGCCTGCGGTGCACGCGGGCAGTTTTCTCGGGGCAAAAAAAACCCCGGGCTTCATATGGGGAGGGAGAAGTTCCGGGGTTGAAGCTCTAGACCGCTAGGGCGGGGTCCAGATATCTGCCAACACTTAACACAACATAGGAGCATCGAAGGGCTTCACCAGCCATTCAGTAACTCTGAGTGGTGGTGTGCAAGATTAGTTCAGATTTTTTTCAAATGGGTTTGAAATAACTCTGATAACCCTTCGGACCAAACTGTTTTTGGCGCCCTTCTGCCGCGGCACTATGCCGCAGCAGAAAAGGTCTTTTCAGGGGGCTCAGTGAGCCTCATCCCAGTTGTTTCCAACACCCACTTCGACCAGCAACGGCACATCCAGTTTCGCCGCCTCGCTCATGTGCACGCGAATTTCATCGCGAACCTGGTCGACCAGGTCTTCACGCACCTCGAGCACCAGCTCATCGTGCACCTGCAAGATGACTTTGGCGTCCAGGCCCGACACGCTCAGCCAGTTATCCACCGCGACCATGGCTTTCTTGATGATGTCTGCAGCGGTGCCTTGCATCGGCGCGTTGATCGCCGTGCGTTCGGCGGCGGCGCGCTCTTGCGGCTTGTTGGAGTTGATGTCCGGCAGGTACAGGCGACGGCCGAAGAACGTCTCGACATAACCTTGCTCGGCGGCCTGGGCACGCGTGCGGTCCATGTACTGGCGAACGCCGGGGTACCGGGCGAAGTAGGTATCGATGTAGGCCTTGGCGGTCTTGGTGTCGACGCCGATGTCCTTGCCGAGCTTCTGCGCGCCCATGCCGTAGATCAGGCCGAAGTTGATCGCCTTGGCGCTGCGGCGCTGGTTGGAGGTCACGTCGGCCAGTTCGACCTTGAACACTTCGGCGGCGGTCGCGGTGTGTACGTCCAGATTGTGGCGGAAGGCGTTCATCAGCCCTTCATCCCGGGACAGGTGCGCCATGATCCGCAGTTCGATCTGCGAATAATCCGCCGCCAGCAGCTTGTAACCGGCCGGGGCCACGAACGCCTGGCGGATGCGCCGCCCTTCGGCGGTGCGCACCGGGATGTTCTGCAGGTTCGGATCACTGGAGGACAGCCGCCCGGTGGACGCCACTGCCTGGTGATACGAGGTATGGATCCGCCCGGTACGCGGGTTGATCTGCTCCGGCAGACGGTCGGTGTAGGTGCTTTTCAGCTTGCTCATGGAGCGGTATTCCATGAGCACTTTCGGCAATCGATAGTCGTCTTCTGCCAGTTTGGCCAACACTTCTTCGGCAGTGGACGGCTGGCCCTTGGCGGTTTTCTTCAATACCGGCAGGCCGAGCTTCTCGTAAAGGATCACGCCAAGCTGCTTGGGCGAACCGAGGTTGAATTCCTCACCTGCAATCTCAAAGGCTTCACGCTCCAGCGCCACCATCTTGTCGCCCAGTTCAATGCTTTGCACGCCCAGCAAGGCGGCGTCGACGTATGCGCCCTGGCGCTCGATACGCGCCAATACCGGTACCAACGGGATTTCGATGTCGGTCAGCACGCTGGCCAGGCTCGGAATGGCCGAGAGCTTTTCGAACAGGGCATGGTGCAAGCGCAGGGTGATATCCGCATCTTCGGCGGCGTAGGGCCCGGCCTGCTCCAGGGCGATCTGGTCGAACGTCAGCTGTTTCACGCCTTTGCCGGCGATGTCCTGAAAACTCACTGTGGTGTGGTCCAGATACTTCTGCGCCAGGCTGTCCATGTCATGGCGCGTGGCCGTGGAGTTGAGTACGTAGGACTCAAGCATGGTGTCGAAGGCGATGCCACGCACGGTAATGCCGTTGTCCTGATCGCCGCCGATGGCGCAGTTGGCCAGGATGTTCATGTCGAACTTGGCGTGCTGGCCGACCTTGAGTTTGCTCGGGTCTTCCAGAATCGGCTTGAGTGCGCGCAGGACCGTATCGCGATCCAGCTGCTGCGGCACGCCAATGTAGGAATGGGTCAACGGGATGTAGGCCGCTTCATTGGCCTGAACCGCGAACGACAGGCCCACCAGTTGCGCCTGCTGCGCATCGATGCCGGTGGTTTCGGTGTCGAAGGCAAACAGCTTGGCGTTGTTCAGTTTTTCCAGCCAGGCATCGAACCGCGCCTGATCGAGGATGGTTTCATAGGCGGCTTCAGCAGCGGCGGCTGGCGCTTCGGCCTCTGGTTCGCTGAACAGATCGGCGGCCGGTGCAGGCTCGGCGGTAGCGCTCAGTTCCAGACGCTTGGCATCCCGATCGAGGTCGTTCAACCAGCTCTTGAATTCCAGCAGGGTGTACAGCTCGTAGAGTTTGGCCGGATCTTCAGGACCCATTTGCAAGTCATCGAGCCCAACGTCCAGCGGCACATCGACCTTGATGGTCGCCAGCCGATAGGAAAGGAAAGCCATTTCCTTGTGCTCTTCGAGCTTGGCCGGCAGGGTCTTGGCGCCGCGAATCGGCAGGGTCGGCACAATATCGAGCTGCGCATAGAGTTCGGTCAGGCCCCCGTTCACACCGACCAGCAGGCCGGAAGCCGTTTTCGGGCCGATACCCGGAACACCTGGAATGTTGTCGGACGAATCGCCCATGAGCGCCAGATAATCGATGATCTGCTCCGGAGCGACGCCAAATTTCTCCTTCACGCCCTCCACGTCCATGCTACTACCGGTCATGGTGTTGACCAAGGTAATGTGACCGTCGACCAGTTGCGCCATGTCCTTGTCACCGGTGGAGATGATCACCGGACGATCCGCCGCCGCGCTGCTGCGGGCCAAGGTGCCGATCACGTCATCGGCCTCGACGCCTTCGACGCACAGCAGCGGGAAGCCCAGGGCGATCACGCTCTGGTGCAGCGGCTCGATCTGCAAGCGCATGTCGTCGGGCATGCTCGGACGGTTGGCCTTGTATTCGGCGAACATCTCATCGCGAAAAGTCCCACCCTTGGCGTCGAACACCACGGCGAACGGACTGTTCGGATATTGCTTGCGCAGGCTCTTGAGCATGTTCAACACGCCCTTGACCGCGCCGGTCGGCAGGCCTTTGGACGTGGTCAGCGGTGGCAGTGCGTGAAATGCGCGGTACAGGTAAGAAGAACCGTCCACCAGGACGAGGGGGGCTTGGCTCATGAGCAGGATCAACCTTTTCGGCGGGTCCGGCGCTAGAATAGCGGGACCGTTGACGACAAAGGGACAAGGTTATCATGCGCACACTAAATCGCCTGTTGCTGGCTGGCTTGTTTGCAATCACACCACTGGCCGTCATGGCGGCGGACGATGCGCCATCGCCGGAACCGGATGTGACTATTCGCACGGAAGGCGACAACACGATCAAGGAGTACCGCCAGAATGGCTTCCTGTATGCCATTCAGGTAACACCGAAGGGCGGAAAACCGTACTTTCTGGTGCGGGCAGATGGATCGGACGGTAACTTTATCCGCTCGGATCAGCCCGATATGCTGATTCCGTCGTGGAAGATTTTCGAATGGAAGTAGTTTCTTAATTTCAATCGGCGCCGGCTCAACAGCGGCGCCCGTACTGGCAGCTTAAACATGTCTGTGTTCACCCCCCTGGCTCGGCCCGAGCTGGAAGCTTTTCTCGCCCCTTATGGCCTCGGCCGCCTGCTTGATTTCCAGGGGATTGCCGCCGGTAGCGAAAACACCAATTTCTTTATCAGCCTGGAGCAGGGCGAATTTGTCCTGACCCTGGTCGAGCGCGGCCCGGTTCAGGAAATGCCGTTCTTCATCGAACTGCTCGACGTGCTGCACGGCGCGGACCTGCCGGTGCCTTATGCCTTGCGCACCACCGACGGCGTGGCCTTGCGCGAACTGGCGGGCAAGCCTGCGTTGCTGCAACCGCGCCTGGCTGGCAAACACATCAAGCAAGCCAACGCGCAACATTGCGCGCAGGTAGGTGAGTTACTCGGCCATCTGCACCTGGCGACCCAGGCCAACATGATCAAGCGCAAAACCGATCGCGGCCTGGACTGGATGCTGGAAGAGGGCACGCAGTTTTTGTCGCACCTCGGTGGTGCCGAACAGAAAGAGCTGCTGCAGCGGGCGCTGGAAGAAATCACCCGGCAGAAAGAAAAAATCCTGGCACTGCCACGGGCGAACATTCACGCCGACCTGTTCCGTGACAACGCGATGTTCGAAGGCACGCACCTGACCGGGTTGATCGACTTCTACAACGCCTGCTCCGGGCCGATGCTCTACGACGTGGCGATTGCCTTGAACGACTGGTGCTCGGACGACGATGGCGTGATCGATGGACCACGAGCGCGGGCCTTGCTCGGCGCTTACGCGGCCTTGCGACCGTTCACCGCCGCCGAAGCCGAGTTGTGGCCGACCATGCTGCGGGTCGCTTGCGTACGGTTCTGGTTATCACGCTTGATCGCCGCGGAGTCGTTCGCCGGGCAGGACGTGTTGATTCACGATCCGATGGAGTTCCAGTTGCGCCTGGCGCAGCGCCAGACAGTCAATACGCCGCTGCCTTTCGCCCTTTAAATTGTGGCGAGGGAGCTTGCTCCCGCTGGGTTGCGAAGCGACCCCCTCTTTAGGCCTGCTGCGCAGTCCAGCGGGAGCAAGCTCCCTCGCCACAGGGTTATTGCATTAATTAAAGCGACTCCAGGCACCCTGCCAGATCATTCCCCAACTTCTCCAACACCTGCTCATAGCCCTGAACGGTCGCCGGTGTGTACCCGCCCAGCGCATCCAGTTCAGCCAGCTTCACTGGCAGTCCGGCCACCAGGGTTTCCGCCAGGCGTGGCCGCAGCGGTGGTTCACTGAACACACAGGTCTTGCCGACTTCCTGCAACCGCGCGCGCATTGCCGCGACATGCTGGGCACCGGGTTGCACTTCGGCCGCGACGCTGAACACACCCACGTGCTTGAGGCCGTAGGCGTCTTCGAAGTAGTCGAAGGCTTCGTGGAAAACGAAGTAGGGCTTGCCTTGAACATCGGCCAGGCGTTTCTTCAGGCGCGCATCCAACGCATCGAGACGCTCGTCGAAGGCTTTCAGATTGCTCTCATAGCGCGCGGCATTTGCAGGATCGGCGGCAATCAGGTCAGCGGCCATTTTCGTGGCGATGACCCGGGCGTTGACCGGCGACAGCCACAGGTGCGCATCCAGACTGCCCGGACGGTGATCGTGGTCGTGCTCGTCGGCTTCTTCGGCGTGTGAGTGGTTATCTTCGGCAAAACGACGCAGTTTCATGCCCGGCAAATCCTGCACGGCGACGTTAGGCAACGTACGACCATTGAGCACCCGTGGCAGGAAGCCTTCCATGTCCGGGCCGATCCAGTACAGCAGGTCCACCGACTGCACCTTACGTACGTCGGAAGGCCGCAACGCATAGTTATGCGGCGAAGCACCCGGTGGCAGCAAAACCTCGGGGATCGCCACGCCGTCCTGCACTGCAGCCGCGATCAACTGCAGAGGCTTGATGCTGGTAAGGACCTTGACCTCGGCCTGCGCCGAACCGATCAGCAGAAAACTTGCGATAAATGCGACAAAAACAGAAAAAAGTCGGGACACGATGACCACTCGAAGAGGCGAGAACGGGTAACATAATAACGTCTCTCACAATCGTCGTCGCCGCTCATGCTCAAAACACCGATCGCCAGCCGTCCCCACGACCACTCACATTGCGTTCACAGCGCTTTGTCCGAGGCCGATGCCCTGTGCGCGCGTCAAGGCCTGCGCCTGACCGCGTTGCGCCGGCGAGTGCTGGAACTGGTGTGGCAAAGCCACAAGCCGCTGGGTGCCTACGACATTCTCGCAGTCCTTAGCGAACAGGACGGGCGCCGCGCCGCGCCGCCGACGGTGTACCGCGCGCTGGATTTCCTGCTGGAAAACGGCCTGGTCCATCGGATTTCCTCGCTCAACGCCTTCATCGGCTGCAATCACCCGGAACATGCTCACCAGGGTCAGTTCCTGATCTGCCGTGCGTGCCACGCCGCGATCGAACTTGAGCAAAAATCCATCAGCGACGCGATCATCGCCAGCGCCAGGGATGTCGGGTTTGTCGTCGAAGGCCAGACCGTCGAAGTGGTCGGTCTCTGCTCGGGTTGCCAGGGGGCTTGATGAGCAACGCGCTGATCCGTCTTGAACAGGTTGCCGTCACGTTCGCCGGGCAACCGGTGCTGGACAACATCGAACTGAGCGTCGAGCCGGGGCAGATCGTTACCCTGATCGGCCCCAATGGTGCCGGCAAAACCACCCTGGTGCGGGCCGTGCTCGGCCTGTTGAAACCGGACAGCGGCAGCGTCTGGCGCAAGCCGAAACTGCGGGTCGGTTACATGCCGCAAAAACTTCACGTCGATCCAACCCTCCCGCTGTCGGTCCTGCGTTTCTTGCGCCTGGTGCCGGGCGTGGACCGTGCGATGGCCTTGGCGGCACTCAAGGAAGTCGGCGCCGAACAGGTGATCGATAGTCCGGTGCAAAACGTTTCCGGCGGCGAAATGCAACGCGTGTTGCTGGCCCGGGCCTTGTTACGCGAACCGGAACTGCTGGTACTCGACGAACCGGTACAGGGTGTCGACGTGGCCGGCCAAGCTGAGCTGTACAGCCTGATCACCCGCCTGCGTGACCGTCACGGTTGCGGCGTGCTGATGGTCTCCCACGATTTGCACCTGGTGATGAGCACCACCGACCAGGTGGTTTGCCTCAATCGTCACGTCTGCTGTTCCGGCCATCCCGAGCAGGTCAGTGGCGATCCGGCTTTCGTCGAGCTGTTCGGAAAAAACGCACAAAGCCTGGCGATTTATCACCACCACCACGACCACGCCCACGACTTGCACGGCTCGGTGGTCAAGGCGCCCACACCGGGCCAACCCCATGTTCACGGAGATAGCTGCAAGCATGGCTGATTTTCTGCTCTACGCCCTGCTTGCAGGCTTGGCCCTGGCCGTTGTCGCAGGCCCGCTGGGGTCTTTCGTGGTCTGGCGGCGCATGGCCTATTTCGGCGACACCCTGTCTCACGCGGCATTGCTCGGCGTAGCCCTGGGCTTCCTGCTGGATGTCAGCCCGACCGTTGCCGTCACTGTTGGCTGCTTGCTGCTGGCGGTGATGCTGGTGACCTTGCAACAACGCCAGCCGTTGGCGTCCGACACGCTTTTGGGAATTCTCGCACCCAGCACGCTCTCTCTGGGCCTGGTGGTACTAAGCTTCATGCACGAAGTGCGGATCGACCTGATGGCATACCTGTTCGGCGACCTGCTGGCGATCAGCCCGACCGATCTGGCCTGGATCCTTGGCGGCAGTGCTGCTGTACTGCTCTTGCTGGTTGCGTTGTGGCGCCCATTGCTGGCGATCACGGTGCACGAAGAACTGGCCAGGGTCGAAGGCCTGCCGGTGGCGGGATTACGCCTGGCCTTGATGCTGTTGATCGCCGTGGTGATTGCCGTAGCGATGAAAATCGTCGGGGTGTTACTGATCACTTCGTTGCTGATCATCCCGGCGGCTGCGGCACAACGTCACGCCCGCTCGCCGGAGCAGATGGCACTGGGCGCGAGCCTGCTGGGCATACTCGCCGTGTGTGGCGGACTGGCGTTGTCCTGGTTCAAGGACACCCCGGCCGGCCCGTCGATTGTGGTGACGGCCGCCGCGCTATTTCTGCTGAGTTTTGTTCTGCCCCGTCGAGGGGTGTAGACTTGCTCGTTTTTTGCGCAAATAGAGAGTCGCAGGAATGAAGTCGTTCGCCTCCCGTTATCTGCTCCTTGTCGCATTTTCTTTGCTGCTGGGCGCCTGCCAAAGCACGCCATCGGAAGCCACCAAGGCCGCCGATGCACGGGCCATGGCCATCGTGCAGCTGGAGCAAAACATCGCCAGCGATGAACTGGCCATCGCCGAAGACCAATTGGCAGCCTTGCAGGCCGAATCGCCCAACGATGCTTCCCTTGAGCAATACCAGCGGCAACTGGCCGAAGCCTATCTGCGCCGCAGCCAGACCGTATTGCAAAAAGGTGACGTGGATGCCGCCGCGACCGCCCTGAGCCGTGCCCGCGCGTTGATGCCCAAGGCTCCGGCACTGACCGGCGGAGTCAACGGCTCGATTGCCCAGGCGCGCAAGGCCGAGCTGGAAAAGGCCGAAGCCGCCCTCAAGGCTGCCGAAGCCAAGCCAAAAGCCAAGGTCATCGACCCGATGGCTGAAAGCACCACTGTCGTACTGAATATCAACGATATGGGCAAACTGCGTCGCCAACTGGATGCCATCGCCGCCGATGTGGTGAATTTTCAGTGTGATGTGAGCATTCAGGCTCCACGCACCAACGATTACCCTTGGCTGGCTAACTTGCTGACCAAGCGAGTGAAGAAGCTCGATCCTGAGTTTGATCTGAAGCTGGAGCGGCAGATTTTGCGCAGTGTTCCGGCACAGATGGTTCTGAGTCCGCGCAAACCCTGAAAAGCATCGTCGGAACGCCGACCGGAGCAAGCCCGCTCCCACAATGCCCGAGTTAGCCACAAAACAAGTGACCAACCTGGAGCCCTGTGGGAGGGGGCTTGCCCGCGAAGGCATCCTGTCTGGCAGTAAAACTCTCAGGCCGGAATCGCCTTGGCCTTCGCCTCTCTGTCCCAAACCCGATGCTGCCCTATTGCAGCCAAAAACGGTTTGATCAATTTCGCATCCGCCCCCACGATCAACCCCGCATCAGCCTCCAGCTTCAACACATCCAGCAACTGCTTCGCCTCGCCCTGCAACGCGATAGCCTTCAGATGCTTGTATGCCTCCAGCAGGTAATGCAGTGCCACTCCGTCAGTGCTCAGCGCCTTGATCGACGCGGCTCCGCCCGGCACGAACACCGCATCGAACGCCACCGAAGGCGAACCTTCCATCGAAGCTTCGACCGCAAGGGTTTTGCCATCAGCCGTTTTGACTGGCGCCGAACTCGGCCCTAACAGTATCCCGTGGGCCCCCTCCGCTTTCAGCGCTTTCTTCATTGCAGCGATCGAGGCGCCATCGACACCGTTCGCCGCCAAAATCGCAATTTTTCGCGTCTTGATGTTTTCCGGCAACAGATTGGCCTGGCTCAATGCCGGTGAATGATCCAGCGCGGTTTTGCGCACCTCGACGGTTCCTCGACTGGGCGCAGGCAATCCAAGGTTCTGCGCCACGCGCCTGGCCAATTCCAGATCGATATTGACAAGGATTTCGTTCACTTCCCGGGCGCGGATCGCCTCACGCTCGACCTTGCCCAACTCAAAGCTATAGGCCGAGATGATGTGCTCCCGTTCATGCTCACTCATGCTGTGGAAAAACAAGCGAGCCTGGGAGAAGTGGTCCGCGAACGATTCGCTGCGCAGGCGAATCTTATTGGCGTCGATGCGCTCCGGGTAGCTATCGAACCCGCCGTTCTGAGCGGAGGCCGGCGTTTCCTTTGGCCAGCCGCCATCAATGGAGTTCGGCTCATAGGAGGCACGTCCTTTGTCGATAGTGGTGCGGTGCTGCGCATCCCGCTGGCCGTTGTGGAAGGGTGACACCGGACGGTTAATCGGGATCTCGTGAAAGTTCGGTCCGCCGAGTCGGCTGATTTGCGTGTCGGTGTAGGAAAACAATCGACCTTGCAGCAGAGGATCGTTGGAAAAGTCGATCCCCGGGACGATATGTCCGGGGCAAAAGGCAACCTGCTCGGTTTCGGCGAAGAAATTGTCCGGATTGCGGTTCAGCACCATCTTGCCCAACGGCGTAATAGGGACCAACTCTTCGGGGATCAGCTTGGTGGGGTCGAGAATGTCGAAATCGAAGGCATGTTCGTTTTCTTCTTCGATGACCTGCACCCCCAACTCCCACTCCGGATAGTCGCCGATCTCGATCGACTCCCACAGATCACGACGGTGGTAGTCGGCATCTTTTCCCGCAAGCTTCTGCGCTTCGTCCCACACCAACGAGCAAGTGCCGGCCGTGGGGCGCCAGTGGAATTTGACGAACCGCGATTTTCCTTCGGCGTTGATCAGGCGGAAGGTATGCACACCGAAGCCCTGCATGCTGCGCAGACTTTTCGGGATCGCCCGGTCGGACATCGCCCACATCACCATGTGCGCCGATTCCGGCACCAGCGAGACAAAGTCCCAGAAGGTGTCATGGGCCGAGCCCCCGGTAGGGATTTCGTTGTGCGGCTCGGGTTTGACCGCATGCACGAAATCGGGAAACTTGATGGCGTCCTGAATGAAGAACACCGGCATATTGTTGCCCACCAGGTCGAAGTTGCCTTCGTCGGTGAAGAACTTCACCGCGAAACCTCGTACGTCGCGCACGGTATCGCCTGAGCCTCGCGGCCCCTGCACCGTGGAAAAACGCACGAAGACCGGGGTTTTCTTCGCCGGATCCTGCAGGAAACCGGCCTTGGTCAGTACAGAGTGGTTTTCATAACTCTGGAAGTAACCATGGGCACCGGTCCCGCGAGCGTGAACGATGCGCTCCGGGATCCGCTCGTGATCAAAATGCGTGATCTTTTCACGCATGATGAAATCTTCCAGCAAAGACGGCCCGCGGGCCCCGGCCTTCAGGGTGTTCTGGTTGTCCGCCACCTTCACGCCCTGGTTGGTGCGCAAGGCCTGCTCAGTGGCATCGGAGCGAAATGTTTCCAGGTTGTCGAGCTTGGCGTTGGTGTTGTGGCGGTCCGGGGTATCGGACCCGGCCAGGGCACTCTGGGTGGCGGCAGGCTTCTTGATACTCATCAGGCGTGAACTCCTCAGGCGTATTCCAGTGGCCTAAGTAGTGACTGACGTATTTCTTCAGCCGTTCCTTTTTTCTGACCTTTGATCGCGTTATTGCCAAATGACAGGACAAATGCGAAATAAATGCTAAGAACCTCTATACGGACAGGCTAAAATGCGCGCCCGGCTAACCGCTGATCCTTTTCTAACGCGCCCCACAAGGTTCGCTACGTGATCGAGTTTCAAAACGTCCATAAAACCTACCGCGTCGCCGGTAAGGAAATCCCCGCCCTGCATCCGACCAGTCTGACGATTGAGAACGGGCAGGTTTACGGCTTGATCGGTCATTCCGGCGCAGGAAAAAGTACCCTGCTGCGTCTGATCAATCGCCTGGAAAACGCCAGCGGCGGCAAGATCATCGTCGACGGTGAGGAAGTCACCGCTCTAGACGCCAACGGCCTGCGCCGCTTCCGTCAGCAGGTCGGGATGATTTTCCAGCACTTCAACCTGCTGGCCTCCAAGACTGTCGCCGACAACGTGGCGCTGCCGCTGACCCTGGCCGGCGAACTGTCGCGCAGCGAGATCGATTCCCGCGTGGCCGAGTTGCTGGCGCGAGTCGGTTTGTCCGACCACGCCAAAAAGTACCCGGCGCAATTATCCGGCGGGCAGAAGCAGCGTGTGGGCATTGCCCGTGCGCTGGCGACCAAGCCGAAAATCCTGCTGTGCGACGAAGCCACCAGCGCCCTCGACCCGCAAACCACCGCGTCGGTCCTGCAATTGCTGGCCGAGATCAATCGCGAGCTGAAACTGACCATCGTCTTGATCACCCACGAGATGGATGTGATCCGCCGGGTCTGCGACCAGGTAGCCGTGATGGACGCCGGCGTGATCGTCGAGCAAGGCTCGGTGGCCGAGGTGTTCCTGCATCCGAAGCACCCGACCACCAAGCGCTTCGTGCAAGAAGACGAGCAGATCGACGAAAGCGAACAGCGTGACGACTTCGCTCACGTGCCGGGGCGCATCTTGCGTCTGACCTTCCAGGGCGAAGCGACCTACGCGCCTCTGCTGGGCACTGTCGCCCGGGAAACCGGTGTGGACTACAGCATCCTGGCCGGTCGTATCGACCGCATCAAAGACATCCCTTACGGGCAACTGACCCTGGCCGTGACCGGCGGTGACATGGAAGCGGCCTTTGCCCGCTTCACCGCAGCCGACGTCCACATGGAGGTGCTGCGCTAATGGAAGCCCTGACAAGTTTCTTCGCCAATATCGACTGGTTCGAAATCTGGCTGGCCACTGGCGACACGATGCTGATGCTCGGCGGTTCGCTGCTGTTCACCGTGTTGCTCGGTTTGCCCCTGGGGGTCCTGCTGTTCCTGTGCAGCCCGCGCCAGTTGCTGGAAGCCAAAGGCGTCTACGCGATGTTGTCGCTGGTGGTGAACATCCTGCGTTCGCTGCCGTTCATCATCCTGTTGATCGTGATGATTCCGTTCACCGTGTTGATCACCGGCACGTCCCTCGGTGTCGCCGGAGCGATCCCGCCACTGGTGGTGGGTGCCACGCCGTTCTTCGCACGCCTGGTGGAAACCGCCCTGCGTGAAGTGGATCGCGGCATCATCGAAGCGACCCAGGCCATGGGCGCGACCACACGACAGATCATCACCAACGCCTTGCTGCCGGAGGCTCGTCCGGGCATCTTCGCAGCAATTACGGTGACAGCCATTACACTGGTGTCCTACACGGCGATGGCCGGTGTCGTGGGCGCCGGTGGTCTGGGTGACCTGGCGATCCGCTTCGGCTACCAGCGTTTCCAGACCGATGTGATGGTGGTGACCGTGGTGTTGCTGCTGGTACTCGTTCAGGTACTGCAAACCGTTGGCGACAAATTGGTCGTCCACTTTTCCCGTAAGTAAGACATGAGCCGGCCATTCGCTGGCAGGTGCCAAACGGGCACCGCAAGCGGGCACCTCACATGGAGTTAGCTGAATGAAAAAACTACTCGTGGCCTTCGCGGCCGTTGCGGCATTCTCTGCCCACGCTGAAACC
Organism: Pseudomonas sp. IT-P4; assembly: GCF_949767755.1. Lineage (NCBI taxonomy): Bacteria > Pseudomonadati > Pseudomonadota > Gammaproteobacteria > Pseudomonadales > Pseudomonadaceae > Pseudomonas > Pseudomonas sp. IT-P4. Next base: position 42,354 of record NZ_CATKPX010000023.1, read on the forward strand.
CTGACCGTCGCAGCCACCCCGGTTCCGCACGCCGAGATCCTCGAATTCGTGAAGCCGACGCTGGCCAAAGAAGGCGTGGACCTGAAGGTCAAGGTATTCACCGACTACATTCAGCCGAACGTGCAGGTCGCGGAAAAACGCCTGGACGCCAACTTCTTCCAGCACCAGCCGTACCTGGATGAGTTCAACAAGGCCAAGGGCACCCACCTGGTTTCCGTGGCCGGCGTGCACCTGGAGCCCCTGGGCGCTTACTCCAACAAGTACAAGACCATTGCCGAACTGCCTGGCGGTGCCAACGTGGTGATCCCGAACGACGCCACCAACGGCGGCCGTGCGCTGTTGTTGATGGCCAAGGCCGGCCTGATCAAGTTGAAGGATTCGAACAACATCCTGTCGACCGTGAAAGACATTACCGAGAACACCAAGGACCTGAAAATCCGCGAACTGGAAGCCGCGACCATCCCGCGCGTACTGACCCAGGTCGACCTGGCGCTGATCAACACCAACTACGCGCTGGAAGCCAAGCTCGATCCGGCCAAGGACGCGCTGTTCATCGAAGGCAGCGACTCGCCTTACGTGAACATCCTGGTGGCTCGCCCGGACGACAAGGACAGCGACGCGATGAAGAAACTGGTCGCTGCCCTGCACAGCCCGCAAGTGAAGGCCTTCATTCTCGAGAAGTACAAAGGCGCGGTGGTGCCGGCGTTCTGATCGAACTGCTGCAACGAAAAAGGGGACGCCAAGTGCGTCCCTTTTTTGTGCCTTGAAATATAGACCCCTGTGTCACTTAGTTGCGCTTGAGCATCACCGGCAACTGCGCCACCAACTTCGCATTATTCAACGGCGCCCGAATAAACCCGCGCTGAGTGCCATCCGGCCCGATCACGGCAAGGTTACCGCTGTGGTCAACGGTGTAGTTCGGCTTGCTGGTGTCCGCCGGGATGAACGGAATGCTCACCGCGTTGGCGATCGTTTGCAACTCGTCGGTCGACGCCGGGGTCAGGCCGATGAACTGCGGGTCGAAGTAGCCCAGGTACTGCTTCAGTTGCTTGGGCGTATCGCGATTGGGGTCGATGCTGACCAGCACGATCTGCAGTTTATCCACCGCTTCTGGCGGCAACTCGCTCTTGATCTGTCGCAGTTGGGCGAGGGTGGTCGGGCAGATGTCCGGGCAGAAGGTGTAGCCGAAGAACAGCAGGCTCCACTTGCCTTTCAATTCGTTGATCGCGACCGGCTGGCCGTCCTGATTGGTCATCGTCACGTCCGGCAGATTACGGCTCTGCGGCAGCAAGATGATGCCGGCGTCGATCAGCGCCGTCGGATCGCCCTGGTTTTTCCCGGACAGCACCTTGTTGACGGTCAGGCCCAGGATCAATGCAACCAGGGCGACGAGTATGAAGACGGTTTTCTGGGTTCGAGTCATAGGTTCAACAATAGATAGTGGTCTACGAGCAGGGCGATAAACAACAGGAACAAGTAGTAAATAGAGTACTTGAACGTGTTGATCGCCGCGTGCGGCCGAGTGCCACGGTACAGCACCACGGCCCATTGCAGAAACCGCGCGCCCAGCCCGAGCGCGCAGACCAGGTAGAGCGTGCCGCTCATGTGGATCACATAAGGCATCAGGCTGACGGCAAGCAATGCGAAGGTATAAAGCAGGATGTGAATCTTGGTGTAGTGCTCGCCATGGGTGACCGGCAGCATCGGGATGTCGGCCTTGGCGTATTCCTCCTTGCGATGGATTGCCAGCGCCCAGAAGTGCGGCGGGGTCCAGGCGAAGATGATCAGCACCAGCAGCAGCGGTTCGGCGCTGACGTGACCGGTGGCGGCGGTCCAGCCGAGCAATGGCGGCGCGGCACCGGCCAGCCCCCCGATGACGATGTTCTGCGGAGTCGCGCGCTTGAGGAATCCGGTGTAGACCACCGCATAGCCAAGCAATGAGGCGAGGGTCAGCCACGCGGTCAGCGGGTTGGTGAACGCCAGCAGCATGGCTTGCCCGAGGACCGCCAATACCAGCGCGAACGTCAGCGCAGCGGTCGGCGAAACCCGGCCTTCGGCGAGCGGCCGTTTGTGGGTGCGCGCCATCAACGCGTCGATGCGCCGGTCCACCACATGATTGACCGCCGCCGCGCCACCGGCACACAGGGCGATGCCCAGGTTGCCGAAAATCAGCACCGTCCATGGCACCCCGGCGCGGGTCGCAAGGAACATCCCCACCAGTGAAGTGATGAGCATCAGCACCACGACTTTGGGTTTGGTCAGTTCCAGGTAGTCACGCCAGATCGCCTGACTGGGACGTTCGCCGATCAGAATCGCCATGGCATCTCTCCTTTTATTGTTATGGGCCCGGCTGAGTGTTTACGCGGGCTGAAGTGCCAGCGCGCTTGCTTGACCCGGACCAGACTGGTTCGGGCGTGGTAGTTGACCAACACCATGGTCAGCAACAGCACCGCGCCGCCCGCGTTATGCGCAACGGCCACCGGCAGCGGCAGATGGAACAGCACATTGCTGATGCCCAGGGTGATTTGTGCGCCAAGGGCAATCAGCACCAGGCCTGCCAGGCGCGTCATGCCGACTGTTTTCAGTTGCCAGGCCAGACCGAGCAGCACCAAAGTCACCAACAGGGCGCCAATACGGTGAGTCAGGTGAATCGCAGTACGAGCATCGCTGTCCAGTTGCCCGCCGAGGTAGTTCGGGCCGATGTGCTGGGTCAGGTGAAAGCCGTTGGCGAAGTCCGCCGGTGGCAACCACTGGCCGTGGCAGGTCGGGAAGTCGATACAGGCCACCGCGGCATAATTGGAACTGACCCAGCCCCCGAGGGCGATTTGCCCGATCACCAGCAACAGCCCCGCCGTCGCCCAGTGCTGTAAACGTCGTGGCACAGTCAGCGCCGGCAGCACACCGGACAGGCGCAAGGTCAGCAGAAACAACAGGCTCAAGGTCGCGAAGCCGCCCAGTAAATGCCCGGTGACCACCTGCGGCCAGAGCTTTAGCGTTACCGTCCACATGCCGAACGCGGCCTGGCCAAGAACCACCGCCAACAGAAACAACGGCAGCTTCACCGGTTGCCCGGGATGGCGGCGATGCACCCACGCACGACCGGCCAACACCGCGATCAACAGCCCCAGCGTGCCGGCGAAATAGCGGTGGACCATCTCGTTCCAACCCTTGTGGGCCTCGACCGGAGCGTCCGGGAAATGCAATTCGGCATGGGCCAGCTGGGCTTCGCTTTTCGGTACGCTGATGAAGCCATAGCAGCCGGGCCAGTCCGGGCAGCCGAGGCCGGCGTGGGTCAGGCGGGTGTAGGCGCCGAGCAACACCACAATCAGTGCCAGCAAGGTGGCAAACAACGCGAGGCGAAATCCAGGCTTGGCCATGACGATGCCCTTATCCGATGTTCGACAGTTTCAGCAGGTGGCGCAGATCGTTGAGCAGGTCCTTGCCCTTTACCGACGGGTCGTAGCGCAGCACCAGATTGCCGTGGGGGTCGATGATCCACAGATGCGGCGTGTCATTGCTCTGGGCGCCTTTAGTGTAGGCAGGCAAGTCCAGCGAATAGCGTTGCAACTGCGGGTACTCGCGTTGAAGTTTAGACTCGTAATCGCTGTTCAGCGTCTGCGCAGCGGCCAATGCATGACTGGCGCGGGACGCATCGCGGCCCAGGCCGATCTGGATTTGCCGCGCCAGATACACCAGTTGCTGACAATCCACCGCGCAATCCTTGGGCGCGGTCACCAGTATCTGCCAACGCTCTTCCTGGGCCTGCACGCCGATGTCCGCACGGGTCTGGCCGTTGCCGATCAGTTCGCCGTGATAACTGCGGCCCTCGGGCACCCAGAAATTCAGCTTGTACATGCCGGTGGCGAGGATCATCGGACCGATCACCCCGAGCAGGATCAGCAGCAGTTGCATACGGCCCTTGCGGCGGTTCACCGACGGTTTCGCCTCAGACATGTTGGGTGGATTCATGGCCGCTCCCATGGTGTTTCTCCTTTGCGTTGTGCCAGCCGAGATAGAGATAAAGGCCGAACAGGGCGATCGCCATGGCGAACCACTGCACGGCATAAGCGATGTGTTTTTCCGGACCCATGGCGACTACGGGCCAGTCGGCCTGATAGGTGGCGGGGCCGGTTTCGGCGCGCAGTTCGTAGGCAAAGCCTTCGCGGTTCAGTGCTGTCCAGAGCTTGTCTGGCTCAACGGCCGTAATCAGCTTCGGCCATGTCAACGTTGTGGGATCTGCGTGCAATTGGAACGTCGCCCCGGGGGAGACATAGACCCACGCCTCGAGGCTGACTGCTTCGCCAGGTGTCTTGAATTGCGGTGGTGTGCGGCGCTCCGGCCAAGGCAACCAGCCGCGATTGACCAGCAGCCAAAGCCCGGAGGCCTGGTCTAGAAAGGGTTGCAACAGCTCGACGCCAACCCTGCCGTTGCGTTGACTGTTGTCCAGCAGCAGGCTGTGTTCGGCATCAAACCGGCCGTACAGGTGAACCCGACGGAAGGCCGGGTCTGTCGTGTGTTGCAGTTCGGTGCTGGCCATCGGCTCAGCGGCCCGGCGCTCGGCGTAGGTTTGCAGCAGCGCGCTTTTCTCCGCGCCCCGGCTCAATTGCCAGAACCCCAGGAACACCAGTAGCGGCAGCAACAGCACCACCACCAGCGTTGGCACGATACCCGGCCGAAAGCGCTTCATGGCATCGCCAGAAAGTCGGTCATCGCGATAGCTATACTCAAGTGCATCGCTTATCCCCCCGGAGTCTCACCATGCTCAAAGCAGCCATCGTCCTGATGCTGATTGCCACGGTTGTCAGCCTGTTCAGCGGCCTGTTTTTTCTGGTCAAGGACGACAGCCGCTCAAACCGCCTCGTCATTGCCTTGAGTGTGCGTGTCACTCTGGCCGCCATTACCCTGGGCCTGATCACCTGGGGTTTTTTCAGCGGCCAGTTGGTTTCCCATGCCCCCTGGTAACTAAAAGCTCACAGCCTCAGAGCACATAGACGAAAACAAACAGCCCGATCCACACCACATCCACGAAGTGCCAGTACCAGGTCGCCGCTTCAAAACCGAACTGGTGCTCGTTGTCGAAGTGCCCGCGCATGATCCGCACCAGCATCACGAACAGGATGATGGTGCCGATGGTGACGTGGGCGCCGTGGAACCCGGTGAGCATGAAGAAGGTCGCGCCGTAGATGCCCGAACCCAGGGTCAGGCCCAGTTCACGGTAGGCGTGCATGTACTCTTCGGCCTGGAAGGTGAGGAACGCACAGCCGAGCAATACGGTGAGCGCCAGCCAGAGTTTCAGTGCGCCGCGATGGCCCTTCTTCAAGGCATGGTGGGCAATGGTCACGGTCACGCTGGAACTCACCAGCAACACGGTGTTGAGCAACGGCAGGCCCCAGGGGCTGATGACCTCCTTGGGCGGCGGAAACAGTTTCGAGTCAGGGTTGCTCAGCAGCGGCCAGGTGAACTGGAAGTTCGGCCACAGCATGTGCGCCACGCCTTTGGCGCCTTCACCACCGAGCGCCGGCCCGGAGATATGACGGACATAAAACAGCGCGCCAAAAAAGGCGATGAAGAACATCACCTCCGAGAAAATGAACCAGCTCATGCCCCAGCGGAACGAGCGATCCATCTGTGCGCTGTACAAGCCGCCGCGACTTTCCTTGATCACCGTACCGAACCAGCCGAACAGCATGTAGGCCACCAACAGCCCACCGACGAAAAAGATCAGCGGGCCGTGGGATTCCGGACGCGCTGCCTTCAGATCATTGAACCAGGTAGCCAGGCCAAACACCGTGACGAACATCCCGACCGTGGCGATGATCGGCCATTTGCTCTGGGCCGGGACGTAATAATGTTCATGAGTTGCCATTTATTGTTCTCCTTATCGGGCACGCTCAGCCGCCAGTGTTTACAGCTACCGGTGGATGTCGGGCGGTGATATCGAACAGCGTGTAAGACAGCGTCAGGTGCTTCACATCCTTGGGCATGTCACGGTCAACGATGAAACGTACCGGCATCTCGATCCGCTGACCGGGCTGCAGCACTTGCTGGGTAAAGCAGAAACATTCGGTCTTGTGGAAGTACGCCGCCGCATTGCTGGGCGCGATGCTCGGCACGGCCTGGGCGCTCATCGGCTTATCGGTGGGGTTGTGGGCGATGAAGATCATCTCGTTCACCGCCCCCGGGTTCGCGGTCAATTCATCATGTTTGGGGTAAAAGTCCCACGGCATGTCGGCGGTGTTGGTCGACAGAAACTGCACGCGCACCTGCCGCGAGGTGTCGACCGTTTGCTCACCCTCGTATTGCCCGCCGGTCTTGCCATTGATGCCGAAGGCCTTGCACATCACGTCGTAGATCGGCACCAGGGCAAAGCCAAACACAAACATCGCCACCACCACGGTCAGCAGGCGCGTGACCAGTTTTTTCATCGAAATCGAGTCAGCCATGGGCCAAGCCCTCCACACAGAACTCTGTGGGAGCGGGCTTGCCCGCGATAGCGGCCTGCCCGACACACCGCGTCGCATGCATCGCAGGCAAGCCAGCTCCCACAGGACCGAGGCGTTTCATTTCACTTCCGGCGGTGTGGTGAAGGTGTGATACGGCGCCGGTGACGGAATGCTCCACTCCAGGCCTTCAGCCCCATCCCATGGCTTGGCCGGTGCTGGCGGGCCGCCGCGAATGGTCTTGATCACGATGAACAGGAAGAAGATCTGCGTGGCGCCGAACATGAACGCGCCGATCGACGACACCATGTTGAAGTCGGCGAACTGCAGGTTGTAGTCCGGAATCCGTCGCGGCATGCCCGCCAGCCCCACAAAGTGCATCGGGAAGAAGGCCAGGTTCATGCCGATGAACGACAACCAGAAATGCAGCTTGCCCAGGGTTTCGTCGTACATGTGGCCGGTCCATTTCGGCATCCAGTAGTAGGCCGAGGCGAAGATCCCGAAGATCGCCCCCGGCACCAGCACGTAGTGGAAGTGCGCGACCACGAAGTAGGTGTCCTGGTACTGGAAGTCCGCCGGGGCGATGGCCAGCATCAACCCGGAGAAACCGCCGATGGAGAACAGGATCACGAACGCCACGGCAAACAGCATCGGCGTCTCGAACGTCAGCGAGCCCTGCCACATGGTGCTGGCCCAGTTGAACACCTTCACGCCGGTAGGCACCGCGATCAGCAGCGTGGCGTACATGAAGAACAACTCGCCCACCAGCGGAATACCGACCACGAACATGTGGTGCGCCCAGACGATGAACGACAGGAACGCGATACTCGCCGTGGCGTAGACCATCGAGGTGTAGCCGAACAACGGCTTGCGCGAAAAGGCCGGAATGATCGAGCTGACGGCGCCAAAGGCCGGCAGGATCATGATGTACACCTCGGGGTGACCGAAGAACCAGAATACATGCTGGAACAGCACCGGGTCTCCGCCACCGGCGGCACTGAAGAAACTGGTGCCGAAGTGGATGTCCATCAGCATCATCGTCACGCAACCGGCCAGTACCGGCATCACCGCGATCAGCAGGAACGCGGTGATCAGCCAGGTCCAGACGAACAACGGCATTTTCATCAGCGTCATGCCGGGGGCGCGCAGGTTGAGGATGGTGGCGATCACGTTGATCGCCCCCATGATCGAACTGATCCCCATCAAGTGGATGGCGAAGATGAAGAAGGTCACGCTTTCCGGCGCGTAGGTCGTCGACAGCGGCGCGTAGAACGTCCAGCCGAAGTTCGGCCCGCCACCGGGGGTGAACAGGGTCGATACCAGCAGCAGGAACGCCGCGGGCAACAGCCAGAAGCTGAAGTTGTTCATGCGCGGCAGGGCCATGTCCGGCGCGCCGATCATCAGCGGGATCATCCAGTTGGCGAGGCCGACGAAGGCCGGCATCACCGCACCGAAGACCATCACCAGGCCGTGCATGGTGGTCATCTGGTTGAAAAATTCCGGCTGGACGATCTGCAGCCCCGGCTGGAACAGCTCGGCGCGAATCACCATCGCGAACGAACCGCCAAGCAGGAACATGGAGAACGCAAACCACAGGTACAGCGTACCGATGTCCTTGTGGTTGGTGGTCAGCACCCAGCGCATCAGGCCTTTGGCGGGGCCGTGGGCGTGGTCGGTGGCGGTATGAACATGTTCATCGATTACAGCAGTCATGTCCTGTCTCCTGCAAACAGATGGGCTGGGCAGGCCGGGGTGCGTAGCCCCGACCGGTTCCGTAGGTGCGCAATAGACCGGGTCATTTGCTTTCCGCCTGTTTCAGCTCCAGCACTTCTTTAGGCGTGACCATGTCGCCCTTGTTGTTGCCCCAGGCGTTACGTTCATAGGTCACGACTGCCGCGATATCGACTTCCGAGAGTTGTTTGCCGAATGCGGCCATGGCGGTGCCAGGCTTGCCGTGGAAGACAATGCTCAGGTGAGCATCTTTCGGCCCAGTGGCGATCTTCGAGCCCTTGAGCGCCGGGAACATCGGCGGCAGGCCCTGGCCTTCGGCCTGGTGACAGGCCACACAGGTGGTGTGATAGACCTTGTCGCCGCGATCCTTGAGCTCGTCGAGAGTCCATTCCTTGCTGGTCAGCTCTTTGAGCTGCGCGGCTTCGGTCTTGCGTTCGGCCAGCCATGTTTCGTAATCGGCCTTTTCCTTGACCTCGACCACGGTCGGCATGAAGCCGTGATCCTTGCCGCACAACTCGGCGCACTGGCCACGGTAGATGCCGGGCTTGTCGACGCGGGTCCAGGCTTCATTGACGAACCCGGGAATCGCATCGCGCTTGACCGCGAAAGCCGGCACCCACCAGGAGTGGATGACGTCGGCGGAGGTCACCAGGAAGCGCACCTTGGCGCCGACCGGCAGCACCAATGGCTTGTCGACTTCGAGCAGGTAATGCTCGCCCTTGGCTTCCTTGTTGTGGATTTGATCCTGGGGAGTGGTCAGGTTGCTGAAGAACTCGACGTCCTGGCCCAGGTACTTGTAGTGCCACTTCCACTGGTAGCCGGTGATCTGGATATCGATTTCCGGCTCGCTGGCGTCGTACATCTTGATCAGGGTCGCGGTAGCGGGAATCGCCATGGCCACCAGGATCAGGAAGGGCACGATGGTCCAGAGGATTTCGACGGTGGTGCTTTCATGAAATTTGGCGGCCACCTGCCCGGTCGAGCGGCGGTGGAGAATCATCGACCAGAACATGGCACCAAATACGATGATGCCGATCACCACACAGATCCAGAAAATGATCATGTGCAGGTCGAATACTGCGTGACTGATTTCAGTCGCTCCAGGCGCCATATTCACAGTCCAGGCCGCTTGTGCCTGACTGAAAATCGACCACAACAGGAGGCCCATCCAGACATGTGGATGTCGCATCATTGCGGGTTCCCCTTATCGTTCTTGTTATCCCGCCGGCTTTCACCTGCGGCAAGGGAGCGGCTGCATCAGACTACGAACTTGAGCACCGGGCCTTGCTGCATATGCAGTCGGGCGTCATCAGCTAACTCCATTCCACCCCGAGTATAGACAGCGACTCTCACCTCGCAATGCGAAGGCGTAAATGATCTGAAACAGCATTAACTTGCGTTGCAGGGCACGAATGGAGAAGGATGCAGACGAGTGGTGGCAAACCGATATAACGGGGCCGTCTCAAGGATGAAATAATTATGACAAATGCGTCTTAGCATTTTTCGTAAGCCAGCTAAGTTATGTCTTCCCTATTTCATTGCCTTGTTTCCTGGAGTTTTCATGAACACCGCCGCATTGCGCGAGCAGATCCAAAAAGCCCAACAACACGAAGCCCAGACCGGCCTGCTGACGCGTCAGCTGGAAAGTAAGCTGTATCATCTGCACCCGGCGATCCAATTGCCGGAGGCCGATACCAACGGCGTACTGACGCGATTTGTCGCCGCCTACATCGAAGAAGTGCCCGATCTGCTGGATGCAGCCAATGAAGTCGCAAGGGAAGCGGGCATTGAGTCACAGATCAAACCGGTGCTGAGTATCGCCGAGCAGTACTTCCTCCAGCCGCCAGCCATCATGGCCGGCCATGTCGGGCTCGACAGCCTGCTGGATGAAGCTTACCTGGCGCACCGGTTTGTCGAAGAGGTCAACGACCTGTACATCAAGCATTTCGGCCAGCCACTGATCCCTTTGGACATGACTGTCGCCAACCTGATTGCTCACCAATTGATCGGTGAGGAATTTGCCAACCAACTGGACGAAGTGGTGCATCACACCATTGACGAGATGCTCAACGACGAAAGTTTCGCACTGGAGTCGGTGGAAGCCTACCGTGACAAACTCAATAGCCCGGACACCGGTGCCGCGTGGAAACGCTGGCCGTGCATGTCCCGCCGTTTGGGCGTAGGCCTGGAACTGGATCAGCCGGCGGCTTGATCCACCGGTAAACACAATCCCCTGTGGGAGCGGGCTTGCTCGCGAATGCGGTTTCACATCCAACATATGTGTTGGCTGATCCACCGCTTTCGCGAGCAAGCCCGCTCCCACACTGTTATCTACCCGGCCGCGCCGACGCCAGTATTCGTCCGCACCCGCCCCTCAAGTCTGCGCTTCAATCCCCGCGATTCAATCATCAGCTTCGAACCCTTGGCCGCATTCGCCCGACCCCATTCCTCCAGCAACTCCAGACACGAGTGATCGATGTAGCTCAGATTATTGAGCGGCACATGCACCGTCACGCCTGGTGGAATACTGCCCAGCACCTGGGTCAGCGCCGGCACTTTGAGGAAGGTCGCCGCGCCCACCAGGCGCAATTCCATTTCCCCTTCCTGCGGCAGGTCGATCAGGCTGATTTTCAACCGCGAAGCTTTCAGCGCCAGCTTCACCAGCGTCAGGCCGAAGCCAATCAACACGCCGGTCAGCAGGTCCGTGAAAACAATGGCGAGCGCGGTTGCCGCATAGGTGAACATCGGCGCCCGACCGTACCGACCCAAACCACGGAAGACCTTGAGATCCACCAGCTTGAAACCGGTGTAAACCAGCACACCCGCCAGGCTCGCCACCGGAATGCTTTGCAGCACGCTGGACAGCAACAGCACGAACGCCAACAACCACAGGCCGTGGAAAATGGTCGAAAACCGCGTGGTTGCGCCGGCCTGAACATTCGCCGAACTGCGCACGATAACGCCGGTCATCGGCAACGCCCCAAGCAGGCCACACAGCATGTTGCCGATACCTTGCGCCGACAATTCCCGGTCGAAGTCCGAGCGCTGACCACTTTGCATGCGATCAACCGCGGCAGCTGAGAGCAGGGTTTCGGCACTGGCGATGAAGGCCACCGCAAACGCCGCGATCAGTAAAGCCGGATCAGCCAGGTTGAGCAGATCCGCTGGCTTCAGCCAGTCGATGGCCTCCGTCAGGTTGGCCGGTACCTCGACCCGCTTGACCTGCAACGCCAGCATCAGACTGGCAAGCGTGGCCAGACCGACGCCGAGTAGCGCGCCAGGAACGAAGCGCAGGGATTGCGGACGGAATTTCTCCCACAGCCACATGACGGCGATCGTCGACAAACCGAGCAACCCGGCTTGCCAGCCAAACGAGGGCAACGCCTGGGCCATCGCCGCCGGGAAGGCCGCCAGGTTATCCAGGCCGGAGGGTTTGGGCACGGCATCCAGCATTACATGCACCTGAGACAGGATGATCAGCACACCAATCCCGGCCAGCATGCCGTACACCACCGCGGGTGCCGTCACCCGAAACCAGCAGCCCAGCTTCAAACGGCCAGCCACCAGTTGCAGCAAACCCGCCAACAACAGAATGGGCCCGAGCATGGCGATACCGTGTTGGCGAACCAGTTCGAATACCAGAACGGCCAGGCCCGCCGCCGGACCGCTGACTTGTAGCGGCGAGCCGGCCAACCAACCGACCACCAGACCACCGATGATGCCGGTGATCAGTCCTTTGGCCGGCGGTAGCCCCGAGGCAATCGCGATGCCCATGCACAGGGGCAGGGCGACCAGAAACACAACCACCGAAGCCAGCAGCTCCCGTGGCAGAACAGCTTTGAGTCGAGCAGCACGCATGGTGAATCTCCCGAAGTTTTCTTCAGGCATGGCAAAGCCAGGCTGCCTGAACGGCAGCCTCGGCTGAACCACACAACGATTTAGGAGGGTTTAGAAGCGCGCTTTGGGCGTCGCCACGGGAATTGGCAGGCTGCCATTAAGCGGCAGGAAACAGCCTTGATCGGCGTCGTACGCTTTGATTTCGCTGGTTTCGATGTTGTAGACCCAGCCGTGAATAAATAGCTGACCATTGGCCATGCGCGAGGCCACCGACGGATGGGTGCGCAGATGCTGCAATTGGGCGATCACATTCTCTTCGGTGAGGATGTGCATGCTTTCGCTTTCGCTAGAGCAGTTACAGTTCTCCTGCACCATGGTCTTGGCCACTTCGGCATGACGCAGCCAGGCTTTGACCGTGGGCATTTTTTCCAGACTGTCCGGGTTGAGCACCGCGCGCATGGCGCCGCAGTCGGAATGCCCGCAAATTATGATGTGATGCACTCCCAGCGCCAGTACGGCGTACTCGATGGCCGTGGAAACACCGCCGTTCATTTGCCCATAAGGCGGCACGACGTTGCCGACGTTACGGGTCACGAACAAGTCGCCGGGGGAGCTCTGGGTAATCAACTCGGGAACAATGCGCGAATCGGCGCACGCGATGAACATCGCTCGTGGCCGCTGGGCCGTGGCGAGTTTCTTGAAGAGCTCTTCCTGCTGAGGAAAGATCTCATGATGAAAATGCAAAAAGCCGTCAACGATATGCTGCAACGCTGCATCGGCGGTTTCGGCCGCGGGTTGGGCTGAAGCCGACGCAGCCAACGGCTGTTTATCCTTGTCACTCATCAATTCATCCTCATTGGCGGGCTCAGGGAGTCTTCCCGGGTGGTCCGGTGTGAAGCCAGTGGCTGTTAAAAAACATCCAGGTCAAAAATCTCGACCCATCAGTCACTCGATGAACAAGGTAGCGGCCGAATCTTAATTGAAACTGAATAAAACGCTCTGGAATGCGTGTTCCAGGTCACAAAAAACGTGACCAGCCTAAGGCGTGAGCGCGATCTTCAGTACTCAACCATAGGCCAATTGTCCTCAAATCAACGACATTTGGCGACCAGGCGGACAAAAGGCATTGCAGTCCAGGTCAAAGCCTTCCCGGCGATTGAGCCCCAGGCGCTTGATGGTTTTGGCAAAGCGCTGTGCCAGCAGGTCGGCGAAGGGGCCTTCACCGCGCATTCGAGCACCAAAGCGGCTGTCGTAGAGTTCACCGCCACGGCTCTGGCGAATCAGGCTCAGCACATGCGCCGCCCGTTGCGGATAGTGGGCACCCAGCCATTCTTCGAACAGCGGCGCCACTTCCAGCGGCAGGCGCAACATCATGTAGGCAGCACTTTGCGCCCCGGCCGCATGGGCCTCGGTGAGCAGGCTTTCGAGCTCACTGTCGTTGATCATCGGAATCATCGGTGAACACAGCACGCCCACTGGAATGCCCGCCTCGCGCATGACCCTGATCGCCCGCAACCGGGCCGTGGGCGCTGCGGCACGGGGCTCGAGGATGCGTTTGAGTTCGTCATCCAGGGTGGTCAGGCTGATCATTACCGCCACCAGCCTTTGGCTGGCAAGTTCGGTCAGCAGGTCCAGGTCGCGAAGAATCAGCGAGCCCTTGGTGACGATGGTCACAGGGTGTCGGTAACGCAGGAGTACTTCGAGGGTTTGCCGGGTGATCCTGTAGTCACGCTCGATCGGCTGATAGGGATCGGTGTTGGAACCCAGATTGATCGGTGCGCATTGATAGCCACGTTTGGACAGCTGCTCCTCAAGTACGTCCACGGCGTTGGTCTTGGCGATCAGTTTTGTCTCGAAATCCAGCCCCGGCGACATGTCCCAATAGGCGTGACTGGGGCGTGCGTAGCAATAGATGCAGCCATGCTCGCAGCCGCGATAAGGGTTTATCGAGCGATCAAAGGGCAGGTCCGGCGAATTGTTGCGGGTGATGATGGTTTTCGCCGTCTCGATGCGCACTTCCGTGCCTTGAGTCACGGGTGCTTCCTGGTACCAACCGTCGTCCTCGGCCACCGAATGATTAGGGGCGAAGCGGTTGTGCGGGTTGGTCGCGGTGCCGCGTCCGCGAGGAGGCAATGGCATATTCATAGTGAGCGCCCTACCGTACTGTATGCTTATACAGTACACCAGAACTCATCGGCGAGCCAATGCCGTTCGGCGCCTTTTGTATAAACGGCTAATTAACAGCTTGACCATTAAACATGGATGGGACGCCTCCAGAACTCTTTGAAATTGAGAGTTACATATAAAGAGTGGCCTAAAAATTATGTTTGTCTGTATTGTTTAGTCGCTGTAATCAGACATATGGAAATAACTTAAAGGGATTTAATAATGTCGTTTTTTAATCGTCGTGGTATTTTTCTGCAAAAACTTGGGCCTACCATAGTCGACCCGAATGAAGTGCTAGTCTCCATGCAGTTTGCTTTGAAAGAATCGAGTCTGGATGGTAACGGCTCTCCGACGGAGAGCCTGCTGGATTCCACCATTTACATTGCTTCGTCTCGCGACGGTGGCCAGACTTTCAGTATTGACAATGTCAGAGACGTAGAGGGTGATGGCAATATCGGTGAAACCGACAAGGTAAAAATGCTGGCACTGGCCAAAGCTTATGCAAATATTGTCAATCCATAATTGATGATTTGCAGTAAGCAATCGACAGGAGAATATCGATGTGGTTTGACCTGCTGCGCATGACGTCCATGCGTAGCAGATTGGATATATAGGGATATTATTATGTGGACACCCGGCGATACAGGTGTATTTCTACAGCGGATAGAAACACCGGGAATTGATAAGGTAATTATAAAGTTAGCAAGAAAACAATCGGACGATAGTGCCGACCAGCGATCTTTCAACCTCTACAGCAATGTCACGACAATGACCTTGCACATAAAGCCTGAGAACATCGAAGAGTACAGACTAGACTACGATCCATGGTCTGACATTAACGTAACTCCAGACCGAAGTATTGATGATAAAGATATCGACGCCATTACCAAGCTGGCTCTCGCCTTCTACAGTCAACCGATAATTGCTCCTGGCGACGGAGCTTTTCTCTCTCTTGAACCAGAGGATCTTGTTGATATCTTTGATCCAGACAAACCAATTGAACCTGTCCCTCCTCCGATAATCGGGGTGCAAATTGAAGTGCTGGATATGGAAGATAGTGATCAACCGGAGTTCGACTATTTCATGACAGCATTATCCGTGGACAATGGAGCAAATTTTAAAGTACGAAGGATCAATCCCCATTCCGGTATCTTTTACGTCCCGGGGATGGATGACTTGGTCAAATCATTCATCAAACTCAAATTGTAAGTCCATGCCAGTCACCTCAGACAACACCCTTTCACGTTTCATTGACAGTCCTCTCACAGGCCTTTGACCGCTCAGGGTTGAAGCTGGACTCCAACATCCTTTCTCTCCCTGAACGGTCACTCGGGCATGTCCTTACTGCGCTTTATCCCTGCGATGTGCCTGTTGCTGGTCGCATTGTTCAACCTCACACCAGCTCTTGCCGCCGACAGCATCTCGACTCGCCCAACAGACTGGGCGCAACCAGTCGAGGTCCAGTACAACCTTTTCCAGATGTCGCCTACGCTGTACCGCAGTGCGTTGCCGGACAGTGGGGCATTGCCGTTACTGGAAAGACTCAGGGTCGGCACGGTGGTCAGTTTTCTGCCCGAGTCAGACGCGAGCTGGTTGTCCACGGCAAAAATCACCCAAGTTCATTTGCCTTATCGAACCAACCACGTAGATGACGCAGACATACTCAAGGCACTGCGTACCATTCAAACCGCCGAAGCCAACGGTCCAGTGCTGATGCACTGCAAGCATGGCTCCGACCGGACCGGACTGATAGCGGCCATGTACAGGGTGGTGGTGCAGGGCTGGACCAAGGAAGAGGCACTGAACGAAATGACCCAAGGCGGCTTTGGCGACAGCACCCACTTCAAGGACGGCATCCGCTACATGATGCAGGCTGATGTGGAAAAACTGCGCACTGCCCTGGCCAATGGCGACTGCAGCACCAGCCCGTTCGCCGCGTGCTCGATGAAGAGCTGGTTCAAGTCCGCTCACATCGAATAAAAAAGCCCCCGCTGCATGGCGCAACGGGGGCTTTTTTTCACTCAGTGTTGTTCGTCAGGCTTTTTCTTCAATTTCGGATTCGGGAAGAACTGAACCGCCTGAACCTTGGTGTCGGCAGGTTTGGGTGCGCTGGTGTTAACCCGCGTACCCAACTCCTTGGGCACCGAAAGCCCTTGCTCATTAAGTGTGTCGGAGTAACCGCAGGCCACGCACTCTCGGTGCGGGACCTGGTCTTCATTCCACATCATCAATTTGTCCGGCTCGCTGCATGCCGGGCAGACCGCCCCGGCGATAAAGCGTTTTTTCGTAATCACAGGTCCCTCACTCATGCTGCCGCGTCCTCACTCAGGCCGCTGTGGCGCAAGAGTGCGTCAATTGATGGCTCACGACCACGGAAGTCGACGAACAGCACCATCGGCTCCTGGGAGCCGCCACGGGCCAGGATTGCTTCGCGGAACGCACGACCGGTATCGGCGTTGAGCACGCCTTCTTCTTCGAACTTCGAGAACGCATCGGCCGACAGTACTTCAGCCCATTTGTAGCTGTAGTAACCCGCTGCGTAACCGCCAGCGAAGATGTGAGCGAAGCTGTTAGGGAAACGGTTGTAGGCCGGTGGACGCATCACCGAGACTTCATCGCGCACGCCTTCAAGCACTTGCAGCACGCTGCGGCCGTCGCCGTGGGTAGCGTGCAGTTCGAAGTCGAACAGCGAGAACTCCAATTGGCGGACCATCATCAGGCCGGACTGGAAATTTTTCGCCGCGAGCATTTTCCCGAGCAGATCCTGGGGCAGCGGTTCGCCGGATTCATAGTGACCGGAAATCAGCGCCAGTCCTTCCGGCTCCCAGCACCAGTTTTCCATGAACTGGCTCGGCAGCTCGACCGCATCCCAGGCCACGCCGTTGATGCCGGACACACCAGCATGCTCGACGCGGGTCAGGAGGTGATGCAGGCCGTGACCGAACTCGTGGAACAGGGTGGTGACTTCGTCGTGGGTCAGCAGCGCAGGCTTGCCGCTGTCGGCCGGGGTGAAGTTGCACACCAGGTTGGCCACCGGGCTTTGCAATACACCGCCAGCGGTGCGACGACGGTCGCGGGCGCCATCCATCCACGCACCGCCACGCTTGTTGGCGCGGGCGTACAGGTCGAAGAAGAAGCGGCCGACGTGCTGGCCGTTTTCCTTGATTTCAAACAGGCGGACATCCGGGTGCCAGGTGTCGAAACCCTTCTGTTCGGCAATCTCGATGCCGTACAGGCGCTGGACAATGGCGAACAGGCCACTGAGCACCTTGTCGATCGGGAAGTAGGCGCGCAGGGCTTCCTGGGCCACGCTGTAGCGTTGTTCACGGAGTTTTTCGCCGTAGAAACCGCTGTCCCAGCTTTGCAGATCCGGGCAGCCCTGTTCAGCGGCATAAGCCTTGAGCTGCTCAAGATCCTGGGTGGCGAACGGCTTGCTGCGCTTGGCCAGGTCACGCAGGAAGCTCAGCACCTGATCGCTGGACTCGGCCATTTTGGTCGCCAGGCTCAGCTCAGAGAAACTGCTGAAACCCAGCAGCTTGGCCAGTTCCTGACGCAGGTCGAGGATTTCTTCCATGACCGGGCCGTTATCGTTCTGGCCGGCATTCGGGCCCTGGTCCGACGCACGGGTGCAGTAGGCCGCATAGACTTCTTCACGCAGTGCGCGGTCCTGGGCGTAGGTCATCACCGCGTAATAGCTCGGGAATTCCAGGGTGATCAGCCAGCCGTCCAGGTCCTTGGCCTGAGCCGCGGCGGCCATTTGCGCCT
Source organism: Pseudomonas sp. IT-P4 (assembly GCF_949767755.1). Taxonomy (NCBI): domain Bacteria; kingdom Pseudomonadati; phylum Pseudomonadota; class Gammaproteobacteria; order Pseudomonadales; family Pseudomonadaceae; genus Pseudomonas; species Pseudomonas sp. IT-P4. The sequence continues at coordinate 60,293 of NZ_CATKPX010000023.1, forward strand.
TGGCCGAGTCGGTCAGGCCGGCGAGGGCTGCTTCATCGGTGATGTGCTTGGTCCAGGCTTGAGTGGCATCGAGCAATTGGTTGGAGAAACGGCTGCCCAGTTCGGACAGCTTGCTCTGCACTTCGGCGTAACGCTTCTGTTCGGCTTCCGGCAGGTCGATACCCGACAGACGGAAGTCACGCAGGGAGTGTTCCAGGATAGTTTTCTGCGCCACGTCGAAACCGGCGGCCTCCGGACTGTTGGCCAGGGCTTCGAAAGCCTGGAACAGTTCGCGGTTCTGACCCATTTCGGTGGAGTAGGCGCTCAAGGCCGGCAGGCACGACTCGTAGGCTTCACGCAGTTCGGCGCTGTTGCACACGGCATTGAGGTGGCTGACCGGGCTCCAGGCGGCGCCCAGGCGGTCGTTGAGTTCGTCCATCGCCAGCACCAGGCCAGCCCATGTTGGCTGTTTGACCTGGGTCTTGAGGATCTCGACGATGGCGACACGGTTGTCAGCCAGGATCTGTTCAATGGCCGGTTGTACGTGTTCGGCGCGGATGGCGGAGAACGGCGGCAGGTCATAGGACTGCAAAAGAGGGTTGTTCACGCTCACGGTTGATACCTTGGCTGGAGAAACATGCAGCCATCTTAATTACAATCGACGTTCACCGCAGCTATCAGCAACAGAGAGAAACCCTATCGTGAACCTTCGCAAGTATCAGAACCACACGCCGCTGCTGGGTAAAGGCGCTTTTGTCGACGGCTCGGCGGTGGTGATCGGCGACGTTGAAATTGGCGAAGACAGCTCGGTCTGGCCGCTGACCGTGATCCGTGGCGACATGCACCGCATCCGCATCGGCGCGCGCACCAGCGTGCAGGATGGCTGCGTGTTGCACATCACCCACGCCGGGCCGTTCAACCCGGACGGCTTTCCGTTGCTGATCGGCGATGACGTGACCATCGCCCACAAGGTCATGCTGCATGGTTGTTCGGTAGGCAGCCGGGTGTTGATCGGCATGGGCAGCATCGTCATGGACGGCGCAGTGGTCGACGATGATGTGATCATCGGTGCCGGCAGCCTGGTGCCGCCGGGCAAGCATCTGCAAAGCGGCTTCCTGTATGTGGGCAGTCCGGTGAAGCAGATCCGCCCGCTGACTGACAAGGAGCGCGCCTTTTTCACCTACAGCGCGGCGAACTACGTGAAGCTCAAGGAGCTGCATCTGACCGAAGGCTACGACCAGCTTTGACCCGGCCCCCTTATTCAGGATTCGACATGCATTACCAAACCGTTTTGTTCGACCTCGATGGCACCCTGACGGACCCGCGCGAAGGCATCACCCGTTCGATCCAGTTCGCCCTGTGCAAACTGGGTATCGATGAGCCGGACCTGGCGAAACTCGAACACTTCATCGGCCCGCCGCTGTTGCAGGCGTTCATGCAGTTCTACGACTTCGACGAGCCGAAGGCGTGGGAGGCGGTGAATTTCTACCGCGAACGCTTCAAGGTCACCGGTCTCTACGAAAACCGCGTGTTCGATGGCGTCATGCCGCTGCTGGAAACCCTGGGCGGACAAGGGCGTCAGTTGTACATCGCTACCTCGAAACCCTGGGTGTTCGCCCGGGAAATCGCCCGGCATTTCGACTTTGCCAAACACTTCAAGGTGATTTACGGCAGCGAACTGGACGGCACCCGGACCAACAAGGTCGAGTTGATCGCTCACCTGATGGCCGAAGAAAGCCTGGACCCGGCCAACACCCTGATGATCGGCGACCGCAAGCACGACCTGATCGGCGCGCGCAGCAATGGCCTGGACGCGGCGGCGGTGGGCTACGGGTTCGGCAGCCATGAAGAGTTGAGCGCCGAAGCGCCGGCGTATCACTTTGAAACGCTGGCTGAGTTGCATCAGGCGTTTTTGCAGCGCTGATAAGGCCGACACAAATCAACTGTGGGAGCGGCGGTGCGGCGATCCCACAGGGGGACTGTGTTCTTCCTCAAGGTCTCGGCGGTGGCGCCAATTTCTGCCCTTGCTCAACCGCCCAGTTCACCACCTGCGCGGTCAACTGATCGTTCGCCTGACCGAACCCGACCACCACCGCCGGAACCTGCACATCGCTGAGTGGCTGGCGCACTTCAAAGCGGCGGCTAGCGAGGATGCGCTGGTCATAACTGCGCACCAGCAATGCATCCAGACGCACGACCGCGCTGGCATTCATGCCCTGGTATTCAGTCTGGAACGCCTGCAGGCTGCCGCCCAATTCAAGATCGGTCTGGAAAATGCTGTCATCGGTGCTCAACAATGGCACCCGTCCGTCATACTGGAAACCTTCCAGCAGACGATTGCGCACCAGCACCGGAGCCGGGTCGCTCCAGCGTGAACCCTTGTAGTGGCTGATCACATCACCTTGGGGAATCACGGCAATGTTCGGACTGTTCAACGCTTCGCTGGACTGGAATTTGCTCAGGCGCAGCGACCAGCGCTGCGGCGTGCCATGGCTGGCCGATGCACTCTGGGCCGATGGCAATCGATAGACCTCGAAGGGCTCGGGCTTGGGCAGGATCGAGCACGAACTGATCAGCGTGAAGCCAGCGACGAGGGCAATCCGAATCAGCTTCATGGTGTGAATTCCTTGGTCTTGTCACTGCCCAGCAGGTAACCGCTGGGGTTGGCTTCCAGGCGTGTGGTAATGGTGCGCAACGAACTCAGGGTTTCGCGCATCTCGCGAACGGCCGGGCCCAGGCCATTGAGGCCTTGCATGCCGCTGTTGAGCGAATCCTGATTGGCGGTGATCAGTTTGTTGAGGGTGGCACTGCTCTCCTGCAGCGACTTCATCGCCTGCTCGGCGCTGCCCAGCGCCTCCTTGCCATGCTCGTTGAGCAGCCCGTTGGCATTGCGCATCAGCGCCGTGGTCTGCTCCAGCATGGTGTTGGCCTGCTTGCCCACCGACGCCAGTTGCTGCATGGCCTGGCGAATATCGCCGCGCTGATCGGCAATGGCCCCGGTGGTTTGCTCCAGGTGCTCCAGGGTATTGCTGATGCGCTCGATGTTTTCCGTGGAGAACATCAGGTTGGCGTTATGCATCAGCGTGGTCACCCCGGCCATCAGGTCTTCGCTGTCATTGAGCAGGCGGGCGATGGGCGAGGGCGAGGCGACGATGGTCGGCAGGTTGCCATTCTTGCCCTTGAGTGTCGGGCTCTGTGGCGTGCCGCCGCTGAGCTGGATGATCGAAGTCCCGGTGACGCCGGTCAGGGCCAACTTGGCATTGGTGTCTTCCTTGACCGGGGTATCGCCGGCCAGGCGAATTCGCGCCAGCACCCGGCGCGGGTCTTTCGGGTCCAGGCGCAGCGAGATCACATCGCCGACCTTGATCCCGCTGTATTGCACCGAGCTGCCCTTGGACAAACCGCTGACCGCCTCGTTGAACACGACTTCGTAGTCCTTGAACTCGGTGTCGACACTGGACTTGGCCAGCCACAGGCCGAACAGCAGCGCGGCCGTCACCACAATAACGGTGAACAGGCCGATCAATACATGATGGGCTCGGGTTTCCATGTCAGACCTCATTGAGCTGTTGGGCGGCCGTCAATGCCGCGCGGCCGCGAGGGCCATGGAAGTATTCGTGAATCCACGCATCGTCGGTTTCCGAGACCTTGTCGATGGCATCCGCCACCAGCACTTTTTTCTGCGCCAGCACCGCCACCCGGTCGGTGATGGTGTAGAGCGTGTCGAGGTCGTGGGTCACCAGAAAGACACTCAGGCCCAGGGCATCGCGCAGGGTCAGGATCAATTGGTCGAACGCGGCAGCGCCGATCGGGTCGAGACCGGCGGTGGGTTCGTCGAGAAACAGGATGTCCGGGTCCAGCGCCAATGCCCGGGCCAGGGCGGCGCGCTTGATCATGCCGCCGGACAGCGACGACGGGTATTTCTCCGCCGCCGACAGCGGCAACCCGGCCAGGGCCATTTTCACCGCCGCCAGGTGCTCGGCGTCGTTGCGGCTCAAGCCGGCGTGTTCGATCAGCGGCAGGGCGACGTTCTCGGTCACGGTCAGCGAAGAGAACAACGCGCCTTTCTGGAACAGCACGCCGAATCGCCGCTCCACCAGCGAACGCTCGTGTTCGGACAAGGTCGGCAGGTTTTTCCCGAAGACTTTCACCACGCCTTCGCTGGGCTGGCGCAACCCGACAATGCTGCGCAGCAGCACCGATTTGCCGCTGCCGGAGCCACCGACCACGGCGAGGATCTCGCCCTTGTACAAGTCCAGGTCGAGGTTTTCGTGCACGCTCTGGCGGCCAAAGCGGTTGCACAGTCCACGGACTTCAATCACCGCCTCGGAGGGCGCTCGGGGGATACGACTCACCAACCCATCTCCATGAAAAACATCGCGGCAATCGCATCCATCACGATCACTACGAAAATCGACTGCACCACACTCGACGTGGTGTGCGCGCCCACAGACTCAGCGCTGCCGCTGACCTTGAAGCCTTCCAGGCAACCGATGGCGGCGATGAGGAAGGCGAACACCGGCGCTTTGACGATCCCCACCAGAAAGTGCTGAACGCCGATGTCCGTTTGCAGCAGCGACAGGAACATCGCCGGCGAAATATCCAGCGCCACCGCGCAGACCACGGCACCGCCGATAATCCCCGACAGCATCGCCAGGAAGGTCAGCATCGGCAGGGCGATCAGCAACGCCAGGACCCGCGGCACCACCAGCAACTCCACGGGGTCGAGGCCCAGGGTGCGGATGGCATCGATTTCCTCGTTGGCCTTCATCGACCCGATTTGCGCCGTGAACGCACTGGCGGTGCGCCCGGCCATCAGGATTGCAGTCAGCAACACACCGAATTCGCGCAGGAAAGCAAACCCCACCAGGTCCACGGTGAAGACGGTGGCGCCGAAAGTGGCCAGCACCGTCGAGCCGAGAAACGCCACCACGGCGCCCACCAGAAAAGTCAGCAAAGCAACGATGGGCGCGGCGTCGAGACCGGTCTGTTCGATGTGGGCGATCATCGGCGTGACGCGCCAGCGCTTGGGACGGAACAGGCCACGGGCGATGGTTTCGATGATCAGGCCGACGAAACCCAGCAGTTGCAAGGTGTCCTGCCAGACGGTGTCCACCGCGCGGCCAATACGGGTCAGCAACTGAATGGAAACGCTGACTTCCGGTTCCTTGATCGGTACGCAGAAATCGGTCAACGAGCAGTAGACGGTTTGCAGCAATGCACGATCGGCGGCAGAGAGTGTGCAATCAGGGTGTTCGGCGGAACGGCCGAGGCGCTCGGAGCCGAGCAGCTCGACCAACAGCGAGGCGCCAGCGGTGTCGAGGGCGCCTAGACCATTGAGGTCGATCGGGGTGTTGACGTCGTACTGGCCATGGAGTTTTTCGCTCAACAGCTTGAGGTCAGCGTAATGGGCAAGCGTCCAGTCGCCCGTCACCCGCAACCGCGCAGGGGTAATCGACGTGTCCAATCGGGCGTTGCCGGCCATCGTGCTGCTGATCATAAGCTCCGTGCTTGTTCAGTGATTACGCAGATTTACGTAATAGCACGAACCGGATTACTTTTCTTTGATCGCTGTGCTGTCCGTGACTTTGAAACGCAGCACGCCGATGACCTGGCCATCTTCGGTCAGCACCCGAACCTGCCATTTGCCGGCCGGGTTGCCCGGGAAGTTCTGCTTGTGGGTCCAGGCCCGGTAACCCTCCTTGCGCCCGCCACGAATATCCAGGGGGATGCGGTCGACCTCTTTACCGTTGAACTGCCAGACGTGATAAATCCGCTCGTCCAGGCCACGCGGGGCATTGATCGCGGTGTATGCGTAGAGCCCGCCATTGCGAATCTGCTCGGCGCTGACTTCGTCGAGGCTGGCGCCCGGCGTGCGGTCTTGCATCTGCGTGCTGATGGCCACATCGGTCATCCACAGCGTCGCTGGCGGCACCCACGAACGCAGCTCCCAACCAACGGCGCCGATGCCCAGGGTGATACTCAAGATCGCCAGCGCATTGCGCAGGGTACGAATCGGGAAGATCGACGCCAGGCTCGGGAACGACAGCAGCACCGAGATACCCAGTGCCCATTTGAAACTTTGCGCGGTGGTCAGGTGCATGATCACCGGCAAGGCGGTGAGCAGCGCGGCGAACAGGGTCAGGGTGTGCAGGGCCAGAAACGCCCAGCGCCGTGGGGCCAGCCATTTGTAGTAGAGCGGGTCGATGATCGAAATCAGCGCCGCGACGCCGAGCAGCCCGGTGAAAAACAACTGGCCACTGTTCCACGTCGTAGTGATGAAGAAGAACGGCAGGACAAAGAACAGGCTTTCCTGATGGATCATCTGCGTTGCGTAACGCAGCAAGGGTTCCGGGATTTCTCGCTTGAAGATGCGCTTGAACAGCTTGGTCAGGCTGTTTTCCAGCATCAGCCAGATCCAGCTGATCAGCATGATGGTGGTGATCCAGCTCGCCAGGCCTTGCTGGCGATCGACCAGAATGAAACTGCCCACCCCCGAGATGAAACCACAGAGCGCAATGACCCCAGGGTACCGCTTCATCAATTCGAGGATGCGCTGTACGAAAAAGGTCAGGTTTTGCATTCGGCGGTTTCACAGTCGTCGTAGGAAAAAACCTCGACAGGGTACCGCTGGTGCGGCTCTGTGGCGAGGGTTCACGGTCAGTTACACCATGCACCTGGGGGAACCGGCAAGGCCTCTCAGTCCGTTGTCACCTGGAATGGTTATTTCCTGCTATGCAAACGCCAGCCCACCAGCATCAACACGATCAAGCCCGTCCCACCGACCGCCAGCCACATCAACTGGTCATAACTGAACAACGGTTTCTCGATCCGCAAATACCCCGGTTGCAGGAGCAACTCACGCACGGCCTTGTTCGCTTCTTCCAGGGTCACCCCTTGCAGCTCCCGGGTCGGGTTGGTGAAGCGACCGTCCTCGTAGTTGCCGATGGCGCTCCAGTAGTAGTCGGCCAACGCGCTGTTGCCTTGCACGGCCCAGGACTGGCGGGCAATTGCGGCCTGCTTGAGGCGGTTGAAGGTATCAGCATTGAGGCCATCCTTGAGCAGTCCGGCCTTCAGGTCCTCAAGTACTTGTTCGGCATCGGCCACGTCGTCGCGTTCAAGGTCGGCATTGAGGCTCATGAACCCCACGCCGCCGAACACCTCGCGCTCCGCCCACGGGCCGTAGGACAAACCGTGAGCCAGGCGCAACTGGCGATAGAGCGCCCAATCCAGATAGTCCTTGAGCAAATCGAAGGTTTCATCGTGCCCATCCTCCAGTACCGGCTCCGGCACCAGCCAGTGTAACTTGGCGCCGTTGCCGACCAGACCGTGGGTCAAGGTGCGTTCATGGGCGGCGCTGGCCTGGATTTGCGGCAGCGGCGGATGCTCGCCAGGGGTGATCGCTTCCAGCGCGCCATACGCCCGCTCCAGATAGGCCGGCAGCAACTTGTCGAGGTCGCCGACCACGATCAGGGTCATGTTGTTCGGCGCATACCAGTCCTTGCGCACCTGCTCCAGCTGTTCACGGGTCAGGTCATTGACTTGCGCACGCTCCGGGCACTTGAGGCCCAGCTCCACGGCCAGTTGTTTGCTGGCCGTGTGACCGAGGTCCTGTCGATCGAGCCAGCGTTGCAGGTGCGAGTAGTGGCCGCCGTCTTCACGCTCGACCACTTGCTTGGCCGCGTTGATGGCGTTGTCGTCGAAGCGGGTCTGGGTCAGCAGCGCCAGCAACAGGTCAAGCACCTTGCGCTGGTTTTTCGCCGGGGCTTCGATGACGAAGGTCGTATCGGCATTGCTGGTGAACGCGTTCCACTCACCGCCCAGGGCCTGCATGCTTTCTTCCAGGCCGCCTTCGCCGCTGGCGTCGATTCCGCTGAACAACAGGTGTTCCAGCAGATGCGGCAGCTCCTTTTCTTCACACTTGAAATCGTCCAGGCCAACGCCGACCACCAGCCGGATCGCCACATGCCCGCGGTCAGTGCCGGGTTTGAGCAGCAACTGCAAACCGTTGCGCAGGGTGTAGCCCTCGACCTGGAAGCGATCCAGAGCGAATGACGGGAATGAGCCAAGTAACAGGCAAGCGAACAACAGACAACGCATAACGAGCTTCCGTACGGCTGGCGTAAGTTCAACAGACTTCAGGCAACTGCGGACGTTCAGGGTGAATGAGTGATGTCGCTCAAATCGTCGACCACCAGCGCACCTGTCTCCGATGTTTCCAGCACCACGTAGGCACTGCTGCAAAACAGCGAATTCAGACGTTTCATGTCGGCGATCAGTTCCAGGTGCAACGAACTGGTTTCGATACTTTGCACGATTTTTCGTTGCAAGCGGCTGACATGAGCGTGGGCCAGGCGCCGTTCCTGTGCGCGGAAACGACGTTTTTCACGCACCAACTGGCGGGCACTTTCCGGGTCGCCACTGAGAAACACCGACATCCCGAGCCGCAGGTTGGAGATCAACTGAGTTTGCAGCCCGGTCAATTCGTCCAGCCCGACTTCGGAAAACGACCGGCGCTGCGAGGTTTTCTGCTGCTGGACCTTGCGCAGCATGCGTTCGATCAAGTCGCTGGCCAGTTTCAGGTTGATCGCCAGTTCGATGATTTCCGCCCAGCGCCGGCTGTCCTGATCGCTGAGATCTTCCCGGGGCATTTGCGCCAGGTACAACTTGATCGCGCTGTAGAGCGCTTCGACATCGTCGGTCAGGCGGCGCATTTCCTGGGTGACGGCGGTTTGCTTGCCGTGCAAAACATCCAGCATGGCTTCAAGCATGTTGTCGATCAGGTCGCCCATGCGCAGGGTTTCCCGGGCCGCATTGGCCAGCGCCAAGCCAGGGGTGACCAACGCCGTCGGGTCAAGATGCCGGGGCTTGGCCGTACCGTTGGCCAGCGGGCGCTCCGGCAGCACCCAGGCACAAAACCTGGCCATCGGCCCAACGCTTGGCAGCAGGATCAGGCAACGCGCGATGTTGTAGAGCAGGTGAAAGCCGATGACCATTTCCTGAGGGCTGAAATCCAGGCCATCGAGCCAGTGCACCAGCGGATCGAGCACCGGAATGATCAATAAAAGACCAATCAGTTTGTACAGCAGGCTGCCCAGCGCCACTTGGCGCCCGGCGGCGTTCTGCATGCTGGTGCTGAGGAAAGCGAGTACACCACTGCCGATATTGGCACCGATCACTAGCCCGATGGCCACCGGCAAGCTGATCACGTTGGCGCCCGCCAGAGTCGCGGTAAGCAACACAGCGGCCAGGCTGGAATAGGAAACCATCGCGAACAGCGCGCCGACCAGGGCGTCGAGCAGGAGGTCGCCGGTGAGCGAGGCGAAAATCACCTTCACCCCTTTGGCATGGGTAATCGGGTGCGCGGCTTCGACAATCAGTTGCAACGCCAGAATGATCAACCCCAAGCCAATGGCGACACGGCCCATCTGCCCGAGTCGGGTCTGCTTGCGCGACAGAAAGAAAATCACCCCGGTAAAAATCAGCAGGGGCGACAACCACGACAGATCGAACGTCAGCACCCGCGCCATCAAGGCCGTACCGACATCGGCACCGAGCATGGTGACCAACGCCGGCGTAAGCGCCATCAGGCCCTGGCCGACAAAGGAAGTGACCAGCATGGCGGTGGCGTTGCTGCTCTGAACCATCGCCGTCACAGCGATTCCGGAGAGGAAAGCCAGCCAGCGGTTGGACATGTTATGGCTGATGACATGCCGCAAGTTGGTGCCGTAGACCCGCAGGATGCCGGTTCGGACGATGTGCGTGCCCCAGATCAGCAGGGCCACGGCAGAAAGCAAATTGAGCAGGGTGAGCATAATGACCCCCTGTGGTGTAGCGCCCCAAAGGAGCAAGTTGACGGTACCGCGCAACGTTCTACGTTCTGTACTTAAGCTGTAGTTGGCTAACGGTCTGCGCGCCAGCATCGCATAGCCAAAGAAGGGATTGAAACAAAACTGTCATGAAATCCCGTTCATGCAACCCGCCAAAAAACAAAATGGGAGCGAGCCTGCTCGCGATGAGGCCATCAGCTCCAACATTGATGTTGACTGACAGACCGCCATCGCGAGCAGGCTCGCTCCCACAGGGTGTTGCGTACTACCGGGTTACTGGCCCGGAATATCTTTGCGCAGCTTTACCGGATCCTGCTGTTTCTTCTTTTTCGCGATGGCAGTGCGCATCCTGATGTTGATCGCTTCCACCGCCAGCGAGAACGCCATGGCGAAGTAGACGTAGCCTTTTGGCACGTGCACGTCCAGGGATTCGGCAATCAGCACCGTACCGACGATCAACAGGAACGACAGCGCCAGCATCTTCAGCGATGGATGCTTGTCGATAAACTCACTGATGGTGCCGGATGCCCACATCATCACCAGTACCGCCACGATGATTGCCGCGACCATGACCGGTACGTGGGAGACCATGCCAACGGCGGTGATCACCGAGTCCAGGGAGAACACGATGTCGATGATCGCGATCTGGATGATGGTGTAGAGGAAGTTTCCGCCCTTGCCCGAAGGTTCGTCGTTGCTTTCATCTTCACCTTCCAGCGCGTGGTACATCTCTTGCGAGCTTTTCCACAGCAGGAACAGACCACCGAAGAACAGGATCAGGTCGCGTCCGGAAATACCCTGGCCGAATACGACGAACAGGTCCGCCGTGAGGCGCATGACCCAGGTGATCGACAGCAGAAGCAGGATTCGCGTGATCATGGCCAGCGCCAGACCGAAAATCCGGGTGCGTGCCTGCATGTGCTTGGGCATGCGGCTGACCAGGATCGAAATCATGATGATGTTATCGATACCCAGGACGATTTCCAGGGCGGTCAGGGTGAAGAAGGCAACCCAGATTTCAGGGTTGGTCAGCCATTCCATGTGTATTCCTTTGAGCGATTGTTAAACCACAACGGGCCCGGGCTTCAAACAGCGAAGCCTGGACCCGAAGTGGTGAGTCTTGGGCTTATAGAGTGCTGAACACCGGGAAAGTCCCCAACAGCAGTGCAGCAATCAGTATGCAGATACAAACCAGCACTGCCCACTTCAGGGTGAAGCGCTGGTGGTCACCGAAATCGATGCCTGCCAGGGCCACCAACAGGTAGGTCGATGGAACCAGCGGGCTCAACAGATGGACGGGCTGACCGACGATCGAGGCACGTGCCATTTCCACGGCGGTTATACCGTAATGGCTGGCGGCTTCGGCAAGAACCGGTAACACGCCGTAATAAAATGCATCGTTCGACATGAAGAAAGTGAACGGCATGCTTACCAGTGCCGTGATCACCGCCAGGTACGGGCCGAGGAAGTCCGGAATCACCGCCAACAGGCTTTTCGACATGGCGTCGACCATCCCGGTGCCGGTCAGGATACCGGTGAAGATACCGGCCGCAAAGATCAACCCGACCACCGCCAGCACGCTACCGGCGTGGGCCGCGACACGATCCTTCTGTTGTTGCAGGCAAGGATAGTTGACGATCATGGCGATACTGAACGCCACCATGAACAGCACCGGCAACGGCAGCAGGCCACCGATCAGGGTGCCCATCAGGGCCAGGGTCAGGGCGCCGTTGAACCAGATCAGCTTCGGACGACGGGCATCCGGGAACTGCGAAACGCTGATTTCGCTGTGATCGATTTCATCGCCAACCAGGTGCAGTTCACCCAGGCGTGCACGCTCACGCTTGCCGTAGAAGTAGGCAATGACCAGGATCGCCACTACACCAGCCAGCATCGCAGGAATCATCGGTACGAAGATGTCGGACGGGTCCACATGCAACGCACTGGCAGCGCGAGCGGTCGGACCGCCCCATGGGGTCATGTTCATCACGCCACCGGCGAGGATGATCAGGCCGGCCATGATCCGCGGGCTCATGCCGATACGGCTGTAGAGCGGCAGCATGGCGGCCACGCAGATCATGTAAGTGGTCGCGCCGTCACCATCGAGGGAGACAACGAGCGCCAGAACGGCGGTGCCGACCGAAACTTTCAGCGGGTCGCCCTTGACCAGTTTGAGAATCTTGCGCACAGCCGGGTCGAACAGGCCGGAGTCGATCATCAGGGCGAAGTACAGGATAGCGAACATCAGCATCACGCCGGTCGGCGCAAGCTTGGTAATGCCCTCGAGCATCATCGGGCCGATCTTCGGCGAAAAACCGCCGAACAGGGCAAAGATGATTGGAATGATGATCAGGGCGATCAGCGCGGACAGGCGCTTGGTCATGATCAGGAACATGAACGTGATGACCATGGCGAAGCCAAGGAAAGTCAGCATGGGAATACTCCAGGCGTAGCGCGGCTAGGGAATGGGCGGATCGGGCGGGATCAGCGCAGAACGGGAAGCACGAGACGTACGGGCGGAGTAGCAGCGAAGCGGCGGATAGAAGAGGACATCAGAATCACCATTGTTGTTGTTAAATGGGCTGTGCGAGCGATAAAACGCTGGCATTGGCCAACCGGTCTGTTGCCGGTAGTGGGGGCGATCCTAATCGGGGAAGCTTTCAGCCAGCTTTCGCCAATGAAAGCAAGGACCGGATGTGCAACCGATCGTCGGATTGGGTTTCAAGTCCCTGAACGCAGGGCGGGAGGTTGAACGTGGGCGAAGTTCACACCGGGGGCTGCCACTGCGGGCAATTGCGCTATCAATTCAGCGGGCCGCTGCACGATATCGCCCACTGCCATTGTTCGATTTGCCGACGGGTTAGCGGCGGCATCGTGACCACCTGGATCACCGTGCCGGTATCGGCCTTTCAATGGCTGGCCGGGACGCCGTCGCGCTATGATTCTTCATCCACCTGCGCGCGATATTTCTGCGGCCACTGCGGGGCGCAGTTGGCGCTGGTGACGCACCTGAGCCCGAAAAGCATCGACCTGACCATCGCCACCCTCGACCATCCAGAGCAAGCGCCGGCCGAGCGGCACATCTGGACCGACAGCCGCTTGCCGTGGCTGCATCTGGACGAACACCTGCCCGGTGAGGCCGGAGAAACACTCTGATCAAAAAACCGTCAGGTCAAACGGCCGAATAGCGCCCATCCAGATCGCGTGCTCGGTGTGGTCGAGCAGGTCGTTGCCGGTCTCCGGGTGCAGAAACACCACCAGCCCCTTGCGGTTGAGCACCAGCCACGGCAGCACGTCACCCAGCACCTGCGGCTCGAACGCCAACTGGCAGCTCCAGTCCGGGTGCGGACCGACCAGGCGCTCATGCACGCGGCCCATTTTCAGTGGAAACAATTGCGCCGCCTGCTCACACAAGGCCCGCGCCTGCCCGATTGTGCTGGCATCGAAATAAACGTGGGCGTGGTAACCCCTGATCTGCTGCATCTGAACCCCTCTGAAAACTGTTCGAACCCTTGCTGGTTCCTGCGGGTCAAACATCATACAGGCGCTGGAAAACAGGAAGCCCAGCCATGAAAAATGCCGAAACCCCCGTCGTGAAAGTGGTGCTTTATGGTGCCATGAGTAGCCTGGGCAGTGCGCTGATGGCTGAGATGCTGCGGCGCCAGCATGAAGTGATCGCAATTCTCGATGACCTCAATGCGCTGGCACCCCGTCCGGGGCTGCGCACCAAGACTGGCGACCTGTTCGACGCGCAACGGGTCAAGCAGAGTGTGGCCGGCAGCTCCGTGGTCATCTGCCTACTGGACGCTCCAGGTTTACCGTTCAGCAGCGAACACGTGGAAAAAACCATCGTACCGGGCCCGGTAGAGCAGGTGCTGGCAGTAGATGCGCTAATCGATGGCATGCAGGCAGCAAAAATCGCCCGATTGTTTCTGGTGGGTGATTTCGACGTGCTGGACGATCCGGAAACCGAGGACAGCTTGGAACGTCACGCCGCCGAGGAAATCCGCGAAGCACTGCAGAGCAGCCCTTTGCAGTGGACGATGGTTAACGAACCGCGCGGCGTACCGGGACTGACCATCGAACACTTTGCCCAAATCGGGGGCAACCTCGAGCCGGGACTGGCCGAACCACTCGGACGACTGGCCCGCACCGCCGCGGGCATTGCCGATGAATTGCACTTGAACCTGCACATCCGAGAGCACGTCAACTTCATCGCCACCGACAGCTAAACCGCAATGGACGGCAGTGTCAGCCCGTTGAGTGATTGCGCACTGCTGGCCTGCTCTGCCATCAACCAATCCACAAACTGCTGGATCAACGCTCCGCGTCGTTTGCGCTGGGGCAACACCACGTAGTAACCCAGCCTCGACATCACCGTTTCGCCGATCGGTCGACACAACAACCCCTGCGTCAGCAAGTTATCCACAAGGTGGCGCCAGCCGATGGCAACGCCTTGGCCACCAATCGCGGCCTGAATCAGCAAGGTGTAATTGTCGAAGCGCAACTGCCCGGGTGCCGGGGGCGAAGTGATGCCCAGTTCGCGGAACACACCACTCCAGTCGAACCAGTTACTGCTGTGCTCCCCACGCAGGTGCAGCAACGGAAACTCCAGCAATGCGTGGGCCGGCAAGGGCAGGGGACGTTCGCTCAACAACTGCGGGCTGCACACCGGAAACACTTCTTCGCTGAACAGCCAATGGCTTTCACCCTGCTTGAAGCGGCCATCGCCGAACAGTACCGCCACATCGATATCGGTACGTAGCATGTTATGGCTGCGTTCACTGGTGACCAGGCTGACATCCACCTGCGGATTGGCCGCGTGAAAGCGGTGCAGACGCGGCATCAACCAATAGGCGGCGAAGGCAAAATCCGTGGCCACCTGCAGCACTTCATGCTGTTGCTGTGCGCTGATCGCGCTCAATCCTGCGTCGATATTCTGCAAACCTAGCTGAACCTGCTCGAAAAGGATCTGCCCGGCCTCAGTCAGTTCGATTCCACGGTAAATGCGATCGAACAGGCGTGTCGACAGTTGCTCTTCCAGGCGCTTGATCTGCTGGCTGATGGCCGGTTGCGTGGTGCCCAGCTCAACCGCCGCGGCGGTAAAACTTCGCTGACGGGCCGCCGCTTCGAAGGCACGAAGCAGATCCAGTGACAGGTCACCAAGGGCGTCATACATAAGCTGTGCTTATCCTAGTCATTGCCGCGCGTGGGCTTTACCGCAAGCTGTGAGGGTTTCATTCTCGAAACCAGCACTCTCGCATAAACATCCACTATGGAATGCCGCGATCACATGAAGCGCAAGAACATTCTTTTCATCATGGCCGATCAAATGGCCGCGCCAATGCTGCCGTTCTACGGCCCATCGCCCATCAAACTGCCTAATCTCAGCCGCCTCGCCGCACAAGGCGTGGTGTTCGACTCGGCTTATTGCAACAGCCCATTGTGCGCGCCATCGCGTTTTACCCTCGTCAGCGGCCAGTTGCCGAGCAAGATCGGTGCCTACGACAACGCCGCCGATTTCCCCGCCGACGTACCGACCTACGCCCACTACCTCCGCCGCCTCGGCTACCGCACCGCCTTGTCGGGCAAGATGCATTTCTGCGGGCCAGACCAGCTGCATGGCTACGAAGAACGCCTGACCAGTGACATCTATCCGGCTGACTACGGCTGGGCAGTGAACTGGGATGAGCCGGACGTGCGCCCGACCTGGTACCACAACATGTCGTCGGTACTGCAAGCCGGCCCGTGCGTGCGCACCAATCAACTGGATTTCGACGAAGAGGTGGTGTTCAAGGCCCAGCAGTACCTGTTCGACCATATTCGCGAGGACGGCGACCAGCCGTTCTGCCTGACCGTTTCCATGACTCACCCACACGATCCGTACACGATTCCCAAGGCTTTCTGGGATTTGTACGACGATGCAGACATTCCGCTGCCTGTAACCCCGGACCCGCATGACCTCGACCCGCACTCGCAACGTCTGCTCAAGGTCTACGACCTGTGGGACAAGCCGCTGCCTGTGGATAAAATCCGCGACGCCCGCCGCGCCTATTTCGGCGCGTGCAGCTATATCGACAGCAACGTCGGCAAGCTCCTGCAAACTCTCGAGGATACCGGGCTGATTGATGACACCATCATTGTGTTTTCCGGCGACCACGGCGACATGCTCGGCGAGCGCGGCCTCTGGTACAAAATGCACTGGTATGAAATGGCCGCTCGGGTGCCGCTGCTAGTCAGCGCACCAGGGCAGTTCGGTGCCAGCCGGGTCAGCGCCAGTGTTTCCACGGCGGACCTGTTGCCAACCTTCGTCGAATTGGCCGGCGGCTCGCTGGAACCGGGCTTGTCGCTGGACGGCCGCTCGCTGGTCCCGCACCTGCAAGGGCAGGGCGGTCACGACGAGGTGTTTGGCGAATACATGGCCGAAGGCACCGTCAGCCCGTTGATGATGATTCGCCGTGGTGCCTACAAATTCATCTACAGCGAAGACGACCCTTGCCTACTCTTCGACGTACAGAATGACCCTCGCGAACTGGAAGAACTCAGTCATTCGCCGCAACATCGCCAGTTGTTCGACGATTTTCTCGCCGAAGCGCGGGCCAAATGGAACATTCCGGCGATTCACCAGCAGGTGCTCGCCAGCCAGCGGCGCCGACGCTTCGTGGCCGAGGCGCTGACCCTCGGCAAGCTGAAGAGCTGGGATCACCAGCCACTGGTGGACGCCAGTCAGCAGTACATGCGCAACCACATCGACCTCGACGATCTGGAGCGTAAAGCACGTTATCCACAACCCTGCCAAAACCAATAATGTTAAGGGGAAGTCCATGCAAAGGTTATCCACAGTACTGACGGTCGGGCTCCTGGCTCTGGGCAGTGCATCGGCGTTTGCCGATCAGAGTTGCGAGACCGTGAAAATGGCCGACCCGGGCTGGAGCGACATCGCCGCGACCAATGCCATCACCGGGTTTCTGCTGGACGGCATGGGCTACAAGGCCAAGGTCGACACCCTCGCGGTGCCGATCACCTTTGGCGGGCTGAAGGATGGCCAGGTCGATGTATTCCTGGGTAACTGGATGCCGGCGCAGCAGGGCTTCTATGACAAGTTCGTCGCCAACGGCGATGTCACGCAATTGGCGAAGAACCTCGACGGCACCGAATTCACCCTCGCCGTACCGGACTACGTGTGGGACGCGGGTGTGCATAACTTTGCCGACCTGAACAAATACGCCGACAAGTTCGACCACAAGATCTACGGCATCGGCTCCGGTGCTCCAGCGAACATCTCTCTGCAAGAGATCATCAAGAAAAACGATTTCGACATGGGCCAGTGGAAACTGGTCGAGTCCAGCGAGCAGGCGATGCTGGCGGAAGTGTCCCGCGCGGTGAAAAAGCAGAAATTCGTGACCTTCCTCGGCTGGACGCCGCACCCGATGAACGTGCAGCTGAAAATGCGCTATCTGAAGGGTGGCGAGAAATACTTCGGTGACACCGGCAGCGTGCATACCCTGACCCGCAAAGGTTATGCACAGGCCTGCCCGAACGTTGGCAAACTGCTGAGCAACCTGAGCTTCACCCAGGACATGGAGAACAGCATCATGGCCGAGGTGGTGAACAAGAAAGTCAGCAATGCCGACGCAGCCAAGGCGTGGATCAAGGCCAACCCGGCGGTGCTGGATAAATGGCTCGATGGGGTGAAGACCGTGGATGGCAAGGATGCGCTGCCAGCGGTCAAAGCGAAACTCTGATGATTACCTGTGGCGAGGGAGCTTGCTCCCGCTCGGCTGCGCAGCAGACGCAATCCGGTTACCTCGATGAGTCAGACACATCGTGATTGCCCTTTTGGGACCGCTACGCGGTCCAGCGGGAGCAAGCTCCCTCGCCACAATGATCGCGTTGTCCTGCTACCCTTGCGCAAAATCCCCAACCGAGAGGCCCCATGGCCCTGCCAAGCCGCCATTCACTCTTCCCCTTCCTCACCTGGCTGCCCCGGCAAACCCGCGCCAGTGTCGGTCGCGACCTGATCGTTGGCCTCAGCGGCGCGATTCTCGCGTTGCCGCAATCCATTGCCTACGCACTGATTGCCGGCCTGCCGCCGGAATACGGCCTGTACGCCGCAATCATCCCGGTGTTGATCGCTTGTCTCTGGGGCTCGTCGTGGCATTTGATCTGCGGTCCTACGGCGGCCATCTCCATTGTCTTGTACGCCAGCGTCAGTCCTCTGGCCGTTCCTGCGTCGCAGGACTACGTCATGTTGATCCTGTTGCTGACGTTTCTTGCCGGCCTCTTTCAGTGGATGCTGGGATTGCTGCGCTTTGGCGCACTGGTGAATTTCGTCTCGCATTCGGTGGTGCTCGGCTTCACCCTGGGTGCCGCCGTGGTGATTGCCATCGGTCAATTGCCTAACCTGCTGGGACTGGACTTGCCCAGTCAGGCTACCGCGCTGGATAGCTTCATCACCTTGTTGCGCCATCTCGGCGAAATGGACAAGCCTTCACTGGTACTGGGGCTGGCGACGGTGGTGGTGGGCGTGATCCTCAAGCTGCTGCTGCCACGCTGGCCGACGCTCCTGATCACCCTGGTTCTCGGCGGCTTGCTGGTTTGGCTCTGGCCATCAATGTTCGGCCATGTGCAACTGGTCAGCGCCTTTACCGGCAAACTGCCGCCCTTCAGTCCATTGCCGCTGGACCTTGATCTGATCCTGCGCCTGCTGCCCAGCGCGGTGGCGGTAGGAATGCTCGGGTTGGTCACCAGCCTGTCGATTGCCCGCTCGATCTCCGCACGTTCGCAGCAATTACTCGACGCGAACCAGGAAGTTCGTGCCCAAGGCCTGTCGAACATCGTCGGTGCGTTTTTTTCCGGATCACTGTCAGCCGGCTCCTTCACTCGCTCAGGCCTGAGCTATGAAGCGGGGGCCTGTTCGCCACTGGCCGGGATTTTTTCGGCATTGTGGGTGGCGCTGTTTGCGATCTTCGGCGCGAGCCTGATCGCGCACATCCCGATTCCGGCCATGGCCGGCAGCATTCTGTTGATCGCCTGGGGGCTGGTGGACCATCGCGGCATTCGCGCGTTGTTGCGGGTCAGCCGCGCCGAATTCGTGGTCATGGCGCTGACCTGCGTCGCCACCCTGCTGCTGGAATTGCAGACGGCAATCTACGCCGGTGTGCTGGCCTCGCTTTTTTTCTACCTCAAGCGCACATCGCAACCACGGGTGCAGCATGTGCGGGATGGCGAGGAAGACATTCTGCGGGTGGGCGGCTCGATCTTTTTCGGCGCCAGCCATTACCTGCAAGTGCGCCTGCAACGCATGCACGGCGCGCGCGTGGTGATCGAGGCGCAGCAGATCAACTTCATCGACTATTCAGGAGTGGAAATGCTGCACCAGGAAGCGCGGCGCCTGCTTCGCCAGGACCGCAGCCTGACCTTGCGCCGAGCCCGGCCGCAGGTGGTGGAAGAGCTGAGGAAACTGGAAGGGGCAGAGAAATGCCCGATCCGGTTTGAAGATTAAAGAGATCGCAACCTTCGGCAGCTCCTACGGGTTGTGTGATCACCAGTAGGAGCCGCCGAAGGCTGCGATCTTTTGACTTTAAAGGGCCAATTGCCGGCGAAGCTCAGCCAGCACCGGCACCGTATCCGGGCGCACGCCGCGCCACAGGAAAAACGCTTCCGCCGCTTGCTCGGCCAGCATCCCCAAGCCATCCATCACCACTGCCGCGCCGTTTTCGCTCGCCCAGCGGCAGAACGAGGTCGGCTCCTTGCCGTACATCATGTCGTAGCACACCGTTTTGCCAGGCTCGATCAGGCTGGCAGCAATCGGCGGCACATCGCCGGTCAGGCTCGCCGACGTCGCGTTGATGATCAGGTCCACTGACTCCCGCAACCAGTCGTAGCCACTGGCCGAGACCGGCCCCAGATCGCAGAACAGTTCCGCCAGCAACTCGGCCTTTTCCACCGTGCGATTGGCGATGATCACCGATGCCGGCTGCTCGGCCAGCAACGGCTCCAAAGCACCGCGCACCGCGCCGCCAGCACCGAGCAGCAGGATGCGTTTGCCTTTGAGGCTGAACCCGGCATTGACCGTCAGGTCGCGCACCAGCCCGGCACCGTCGGTGTTGTCGCCCAGCAAACTGCCATCGGCCAGTTTGCTCAGGGTGTTCACCGCGCCCGCCCGCTGCGCCCGTGCCGTCAGGCTGTTCGCCAGCCGATAGGCTTCCTCCTTGAACGGCACCGTCACATTGGCGCCACGCCCTTCGAGGAAAAACGTCCGGGCACAGGTGGAAAAGTCGTCCAGTGGCGCCAGTAGCGTGTTGTAGTCCAGCTTCTGCGCGGTCTGCTCGGCGAACAAGCGATGGATCAACGGCGACTTGCTGTGGCCAATCGGGTTACCGAATACGACATAACGGTCCATCAGGATTCCTCGTTCAGGCTTCGGCCAACCAATCGCGGTCTTGCAGGAAGTACTCGGTCAGGCGCGCTTCTTCGCTGCCGGGCTCGGCCTTCCAGTCGTAGCCCCAGCGCACTTGCGGCGGCAGCGACATCAGGATCGACTCGGTGCGCCCGCCCGATTGCAGGCCGAACAGCGTGCCACGGTCATAAACCAGGTTGAACTCGACATAGCGCCCACGGCGGAACTCCTGGAATTCCCGCTGTTTTTCGGTGAACGCATCGTTCTTGCGGCGCTGCACGATGGGCAGATAGGCGTCGATGTACGCATCACCGATGGCGCGCATGAAGGCGAAGCTGGTGTCGAAATCCCACTCGTTCAGGTCGTCGAAAAACAACCCGCCGATGCCACGCGGCTCGTGACGATGCTTGATGTGGAAGTAGCTGTCGCACCAGGCCTTGTAACGCGGGTAGACGTCCGGGCCGAACCGCGCACAGGCCTGCTCGGCGACACGGTGCCAGTGGATGCAGTCTTCTTCGTTGCCGTAATACGGGGTCAGGTCGAAGCCGCCGCCAAACCACCAGACCGGTTCTTCACCTTCTTTTTCCGCGATGAAAAAGCGCACGTTGGCGTGAGAAGTCGGCACGTGCGGGTTGTGCGGGTGAATCACCAGTGACACGCCAAGGGCTTCGAAGCCACGGCCGGCCAGTTCCGGTCGATGAGCGCTGGCAGACGGTGGGAGACCGCTGCCGAAGACATGGGAAAAGTTGACGCCGCCCTTTTCAATCACCGCGCCGTTTTCTATCACGCGGGTGCGACCGCCACCGCCCGCCGGCCTGGTCCAGGCGTCTTCGACGAATTGCGTGCCACCGTCTTCGGCCTCCAGAGCGGCGCAAATACGGTCTTGCAGGTCGAGCAGGTAGGCTTTTACGGCCTCGGTGCGGGTCGTCATGTCATCACCTTGAATCGGGCAAAACAACGCGGCGCTCCATTGGAGCTCAGCCTGCGCAAATGGGCGCGTAGCATACCATCGCAAGTCACCCCGCCGCAGTTGACGAAGATCAAGCTTAGGAGTCCGATAGGGAGCTTGGTAAAACGACCTATGGAGAGTTCTGATGGCAAAGCGTATCCAGTTCCGCGCCCATGGTGGCCCCGAAGTGCTCGAATATGTGGATTACCAGCCCGCCGAGCCAGGTCCGAAGGAAGTGCGCGTGACCAACAAGGCCATCGGCCTGAACTTCATCGACACCTATTACCGCAGTGGCCTGTACCCACCACCGTCCCTGCCGTCGGGTGTCGGCTCGGAAGGTGCAGGCGTGGTCGAGGCGGTGGGCAGCGACGTGAGCCGCTTCAAGATCGGCGATCGCGTCGCCTATGGCAGCGGCCCTCTGGGCGCCTACAGCGATCTTCACGTCTTGCCCGAGGCTAATCTGGTGAAACTGCCGGACGCCATCAGCTTCGAACAGGCCGCCGGCGTGATGCTCAAGGGCCTGACCGTGCAGTACCTGCTGCGTCAGACTTATGAACTCAAGGGTGGCGAAACCATCCTGTTCCATGCCGCGGCCGGCGGGGTCGGTTCCCTGGCCTGCCAATGGGCCAGAGCCTTGGGCGTCAAGTTGATCGGCACCGTCAGCTCGGCGGAGAAGGCCGCGCTGGCCAAGGCCAACGGCGCCTGGGCGACCATCGACTACAGCCATGAAAATGTCGCGCAACGCGTGCTGGAATTGACCGACGGCAAAAAAGTCCCGGTGGTGTACGACGGTGTTGGCAAGGACACCTGGCTGACTTCACTCGATAGCGTCGCGCCACGCGGGCTGGTGGTGAGTTTCGGCAATGCGTCCGGCGCGGTCGACGGCGTGAACCTGGGGATCCTGGCAGGGAAAGGCTCGCTGTACGTAACCCGGCCAACCCTGGGCACTTATGCGAACAACGCCGAGAACCTGCAACGCATGGCCGACGAGTTGTTCGAGATGATCATCGGCGGCAAGCTGACCGTGGACATCAGCCAGCGTTATCCACTGGCTGACGCGGCGAAGGCGCAGACCGAGTTGTCGGCGCGGCGCACGACGGGTTCGGTTGTTCTGCTGCCATAACCCTCTGTGGCGAGGGAGCTTGCTCCCGTTGGGCTGCGCAGCAGCCCTGCATTCGGCAACTGTGTAGTTTCAGTTATAACGCGCCTGCAGTTTTTGCGGGCGCTGCGCACCCGAACGGGAGCAAGCTCCCTCGCCACATGTCCATCCAGCTTTAGTCCGGACGCACAACCCTGCCGGTCGCCAGATCACGAATCACGCTCGGGTTCTTGCGTCCGCCCAAATTGCCACCCAGCACCAGATCCACCTGGCCACGGAAATACTGCTCGACGCGAATCCGCGTACGCGCCGCCGGGCGTCCCTGCGGGTTGGCCGACGTCGACACCAGCGGCCCGACCAGCGCGCACAAATCCCGCACCTGAGGGTGATCGCTGACCCGCAGCGCCACGGTTTCATGCACGCCGGTAATCCACTCCGGCAACAGGTTCTGGTGCGGCACCAGCCAGGTGTTCGGACCCGGCCAGGTGCTGGCCATGCGGTCCATCCACAATTCGGGGAAGTCTTCGAAAAGGAAATCGAACTGACGGATGTTGTCGGCGACCAGAATCAGCCCCTTGTCCACAGACCGGCCCTTGATCAGCAGCAGACGTTCCACCGCTTCCTCATCCCAGGGGTCGCAACCCAGGCCCCAGACTGCTTCGGTTGGGTAGGCAATCACCGCCCCGGCGCGAATTGCTTGCGCGGCTTGTTGCACACGCCAACTGTTGACCATGAAAAACACTCCAGACTAAGGCTCTGCGCAGTTTACCGATCTTGTTTATAAAACCTAGCTCACCCGCGCAAACCAGCGCCCGCTTTCGCACACGGCGCGGCCATCCATTTCCAGTTCCGTCAGCGCCGCCAGCACTTTCGGCAGGGCCCAGCCGCTTGCGTCGGCCAGCGCTTCACTGGTGTGAGGCGCGGCATGCAGCAGCTTCAGCAGTGGGTGAGTCGTTGCAGGGATGCAGGTTTCTGTGGATAACGACAGTCGTTGCCAGCCGCGCAAGGCTTCGAGGATATGTTCGATAGTTTCCACCAGCACCGCACCGTCCCGAATCAACTGATGACAGCCGCGGGCACCGGGGTGATGGATCGATCCAGGCATCGCAAACACCTCGCGCCCCTGTTCCGCCGCCAGCCTCGCGGTGATCAGAGAACCGCTGGCGACACTGGCTTCGACCACCAGCACCCCGAGAGACAAACCACTGATGATCCGGTTGCGCCGGGGGAAGTTGCCGGCGCTGGGCCCTGCATCCAGTGGAAACTCCGAAAGCACTGCGCTGCCCGACGCGATCATGGCGTCCGCCAGGCGTCTGTTTCGCTGTGGATAAAACTTCTCGAGCCCCGTGCCGAGCACACCAACTGTTTGCCCACCGACGTCGAGCGCGGCCTGGTGCGCGGCGGCGTCAATGCCCAGGGCCAGGCCGCTGGTAATGACAAAACCGGCACCGGCCAGGCTGCGGGAAAACGCGGCAGCGGTGTCCATTCCTGGCCGGGACGCGCGACGGCTGCCGACCATCGCCAGTTGTGGTTTTTCCAGAATGCCCGGATCGCCCGCGACAAATAACAGCGGCGGTGCATCGCTGATTTGTGCCAGCAGTGCCGGATAGTCCGGTTGGTCCCACATCAGTAAATGCTGGGCCGGATGCTCCAGCCAGGCCAATGCATGACTGGCGCCGTCACGGATCTCGGTGCTACGCCTGGCCTCGGAACAGGCCAGTGGCAAACCCAGCGCGCGCCAGGCACTGGCCGGTGCGCTGATCGCTTTTGACGCCGAGCCAAAGGCTTCAAGCAGCTTCTTGAAACGTGCCGGACCGAGTTCCGGCAAGCGGTGCAGACGTAATCGAGCTTCCAGTTCCGCGGGGGAAACCGGTGTAACAGTAGGCAGCGACATGGATCATCCTTGATCGTAATAAGCACCCGTACAAACGGGAATAAGCTGTGGATAACTCTGTTGGTAACTTGTGAAGCACTCTTACGGATTTCGCACCTTGTCCATCACCGACAGCGAGCGCGAAGCGCTGAGCACCAGCCCATAGCTGAGCTTGTCGTAGGTACGGAAAACCATCAGCAGACCAGCGCGCTCATCAGGAATTTTCAACGGCTGACCGGTTATCCGGTCGCGCACGGTTTCGCCGGTCTTCATCACCGCCAGCAGATTGCCTTCGGCCAGGCCGTCGCGCTGCCCCTTGTTCAGTGTTACCACGTCCAACTCGCCGATCTGCGTGACCCCACGCGGCACATCGATGATCAAACCGTTGATTTCGTGGCTCGGTGTGCTGGGCGTAAAGGTCGAGTTGATCGCGCGCTCCTCACCGCCGAACAAGCGATCGCCGAGGCGGACTTCCTGGGTCGTGCGTTGCAACTCCAGGGTGGCGACCTCACCTTCGATGGCCACGACCTCGCCGCCGCCGATGTCATCGGCGTTGATCCCCAGGATTTCCTTGCTCTGCGGATCGGTGTAGACCTTACCTTGGCGGAAGATGCCGTACGCCGGTTGCGCCGGATCGAAATGGCCGCGGGCAAAGATGCGGTCACCCGCGCCACTGAGCACGCGCTCGGCATCACCTGCGACGATGTAGGGCGCCTTGTCGAAATCCTCGGCCTTATCGATGATGCGGTTGCTCAGCAAAAAGCTGTTGATCGATTTCAGCGCAATGCCGGGGATAGCCTCGGTCACCGGGCTGCTACGCACCTGAGGCGACAGCTTTATGGTGGGAATATCTTCCCGAAGTTGCACTTGCCCGTAGGCCAGACCGGCCGAGGCCAGTAGCAGCAGGGCGAGTAGTGATTTCCTCATGCGGTGAATCCCTTTATTATGTGCATTCGCGTGAAACGCCAGAGCCGTCAGAGGCTCGCTCCCTGCTTGCTTATCAAGACTTGCTTGTCAACAAAAGGGAGCTACGTTTTACAACGGTAGCCTGCATCTTCGGACCGCCAGGCCATCGACCCGACCTTACTTCACACGTGCACTAATCAAGCTTATGGCCATTTTAAACATCCTCGAATTCCCTGATCCGCGTCTGCGCACTATCGCCAAACCAGTGGCCGTAGTGGACGACGAAGTGCGTCAGTTGGTCGACGACATGTTTGAAACAATGTATGAAGCGCCTGGCATCGGCCTCGCCGCTACCCAGGTCAACGTGCACAAACGTATCGTCGTGATGGACCTCTCCGAAGACCGCAGCGAACCGCGAGTGTTCATCAACCCCGAATTCGAACCCCTGACCGACGAGATGGAGCAATACCAGGAAGGCTGCCTTTCGGTACCGGGCTTCTACGAAAACGTCGATCGCCCGCAAAGGGTCAAGGTCAAGGCGCTGGACCGCGATGGCCAACCCTACGAACTGATCGCCGAAGGCCTGCTCGCGGTGTGCATCCAGCATGAATGCGACCACCTCAACGGCAAATTGTTCGTTGATTACCTGTCGACGCTCAAACGCGACCGCATCAAGAAGAAGCTGGAAAAACAGCATCGCCAAAACGCTTGATGCCCTCCTTCAAAGGCTTGCCGCGGCAAGCCTTTTTCTTTTCAAGATGCTTTGCAATAGAGAACACCCATGACTGAGCCACTGCGCATCGTCTTTGCCGGCACCCCCGAATTCGCCGCCGAACACCTCAAGGCCCTGCTCGACAGCCCTTACGAGATCGTCGCGGTCTACACCCAACCGGATCGTCCGGCCGGTCGCGGGCAAAAACTGATGCCAAGCCCGGTCAAGCAACTGGCGCTGGAGAACAATATCCCGGTGCTGCAACCGCCGACCCTGCGCAACGAAGATGCCCAGGCGGAACTGGCCGCGCTCAAGCCGGACTTGATGGTGGTGGTCGCCTACGGCCTGATCCTGCCGCAAGTGGTGCTGGATATTCCGCGCCTGGGTTGCATCAACAGTCACGCCTCGCTGCTGCCGCGCTGGCGTGGTGCGGCGCCGATCCAGCGCGCCGTGGAAGCGGGGGACGCCGAAAGCGGCGTGACCGTAATGCGCATGGAAGCCGGCCTCGATACCGGACCGATGCTGCTCAAGGTCGCCACGCCGATCAGCGCCGAAGACACCGGTGGCAGCCTGCATGATCGTCTGGCCGAAATGGGCCCGCCGGCCGTGGTCCAGGCGATTGCCGGCCTCGCCGCCGCAACACTGGAGGGCGAAGTGCAGGACGACAGCCTGGCCACCTATGCGCATAAATTGAACAAGGACGAAGCACGCATCGACTGGAGTCGCCCGGCGGTTGAGCTGGAGCGTCTGGTGCGTGCCTTCAACCCGTGGCCGATCACCCACAGCACCTTGAACGGCGAAGCCTTGAAAGTGCTGGCCGCAAATCTGGCTGAAGGCAAAGGCGCCCCGGGTGAAATCCTTAGCGCCAGCAAGGACGGTCTGATCGTCGCCTGCGGCGAGCAGGCCTTGTGCCTGACCCGTCTGCAATTGCCCGGCGGCAAGGCGCTGAACTTCAGTGACCTGTTCAACAGCCGCCGTGAGAAATTCGCCACCGGAACGATCCTCGGTCAAGCGGCGGACGCTCAATGAATCCGCGTCTGGCCGCCGCCAAGGCACTCGCCGCAGTCCTGAGCGGCAAAGCCTCGCTCAACAGTTCGCTGCCAACACAAATGGACAAGGTCGAGGACCGTGATCGCGGCTTCACCCAGGACCTGGCATTCGGCACCGCACGCTGGCAGCCACGCTTGTCCGCGCTGGCGGCCAAACTGTTGCAGAAGCCGTTCAAGGCAGCCGACGCCGATGTCGAAGCGTTGCTGTTGGTCGGTCTCTATCAATTGCTCTACACCCGCGTCCCGGCCCACGCCGCCATCGGCGAAACCGTCGGTTGCGCCGACAAGCTGAAAAAGCCTTGGGCCAAGGCATTGCTCAACGCTGTGCTACGCAATGCTCAGCGCGAAAGCGAAACGATTTTCGCCGAGCTGGAACGTGATCCGGTGGTGCGCACCGCCCACCCGCGCTGGTTGCAGAAATCCCTGAAGGCGTTCTGGCCCGAGCAATGGGAAGCCATTTGCGCCGCCAACAATGCGCATCCGCCGATGATTCTGCGGGTCAACCGTCGTCATCACAGCCGTGATGCCTATCTCGGATTGTTGACCGACGCCGGTATCGCCGCGACGCCATGCATTTATAGCCGCGATGGCATCGTGCTCGAAGCCGCCACCGACGTGCGCGGCCTGCCAGGCTTCGCCGAGGGCTGGATCAGCGTGCAGGACGAAGCCGCGCAACTGGCTGCCGATCTGCTCGACCTCGCGCCAGGCCAACGGGTGCTGGACGCCTGCTGCGCACCGGGCGGCAAGACCTGCCACATCCTCGAAGCCGAGCCAAAACTGGCCGGCGTCGTGGCCGTAGACCTTGAAGCCAAGCGACTGGTACGGGTGCGGGAAAACCTCGAACGCCTGAAACTGAGCGCCGAACTGATTGCCGCCGACGGTCGCGACACTCAGGCGTGGTGGGACGGCAAGCCGTTCCAGCGCATCCTGCTGGACGCGCCATGCTCGGCCACCGGCGTGATTCGTCGTCACCCGGACATCAAACTGACCCGCCAACCCGACGACATCGCCGCGCTGGCGCTGCTGCAGGGCGAGTTGCTCGATGCCATGTGGAAAACCCTGGAAGTCGGGGGCATCCTGCTGTACGCCACCTGTTCCACACTGCCGACCGAAAACACCGAAGTCATCGAAGCCTTCCTCGCCCGAACGCCGGGTGCCCGGGAACTGGACCTCGCCACGGCGGCCGGCATCAAGCAGCCCCATGGTCGCCAGTTGCTGGCCCAGGAAGGTGGCCACGATGGTTTCTACTACGCCAAGCTGATCAAGATCGCCGCCGCTCGCGGTTAAATGGATTCAATGGAGTGACTGGATGAAAATCATCATCCTTGGTGCAGGGCAGGTCGGCGGTTCGCTGGCCGAACACCTGGCCAGTGAAGCCAACGACATTACTGTGGTCGACACCGATGGCGAGCGCCTGCGCGACCTTGGTGACCGCCTGGACATCCGCACGGTACAAGGTCGTGGCTCATTCCCGACCGTGTTGCGCCAGGCCGGAGCGGATGACGCCGACATGCTGGTCGCGGTGACCAACAGCGACGAAACCAACATGGTCGCCTGCCAGGTCGCCCATACCCTGTTCCACACCCCGACCAAGATCGCCCGGGTTCGCGAAGCCGCGTACCTGACCCGCGAAGAGCAGCTGTTCCAGAACGAAGCGATTCCGGTGGACGTGCTGATCAGCCCGGAACAAGTGGTCACCAACTATATAAAGCGCCTGATCCAGCACCCCGGCGCCTTGCAGGTGATCGACTTCGCCGAAGGCAAGGCGCAACTGGTGGCGGTACGGGCGTACTACGGCGGGCCGCTGGTGGGCCAGCAACTGCGGCAGTTGCGTGAACACATGCCGAACGTGGAAACCCGCGTCGCGGCGATTTTCCGTCGTGACCGGCCGATCCTGCCCCAGGGCGACACGGTGATCGAGGCCGACGACGAGGTGTTTTTCATCGCCGCCAAGGCGAATATTCGCGCGGTGATGAGCGAAATGCGCCGTCTCGACGAAACCTATAAACGCATCGTCATCGCCGGTGGCGGGCAGATTGGCGAGCGTCTGGCCGAGGCCATCGAAAGCCGTTATCAGGTGAAAATCATCGAGATGAACCCGGCGCGCTGCCGTCATCTCTCCGACACACTGGACAGCACGGTAGTGTTGCAGGGCAGTGCTTCAGACCGCGACCTGCTGATGGAAGAGAACATCGCCGACGCCGACCTGTTCCTGGCGCTGACCAACGACGACGAAGCCAACATCATGTCATCGTTGCTGGCCAAGCGACTGGGCGCGAAGAAGGTGATGACCATCATCAACAACCCGGCCTATGTCGATCTGATCCAGGGCGGCGACATCGACATCGCCATCAGCCCGCAACTGGCGACCATCGGCACCTTGCTGGCCCACGTGCGCCGAGGCGACATCGTCAGCGTGCACTCACTGCGCCGGGGTGCGGCGGAGGCCATCGAGGCGATTGCCCATGGCGATGCGAAATCGAGCAAGGTGATCGGCAAGGCCATCGAGAACATCGGCCTGCCGCCAGGCACCACCATCGGTGCGATTATCCGCGACGAAGAAGTGATCATCGCCCACGACAACACCGTGATCGAAGCGGGCGACCATGTGATTCTGTTCCTTGTGGATAAAAAGCATATTCGCGATGTGGAGAAGCTGTTTCATGTGGGGTTGAGCTTCTTCTGATCCGGATTTTTCGGCGATCAGACTGGCCTCATCGCGAGCTTGCTCGCGATAGCGGACTTCCAGATACCGGATATTTTCCTGACACACCTCAAAAAGGAATCCACTGATGATCGAATCCCTGGAAAAAATGCTCGCCAAGGGTGTGGATAACTCATTGCTGCGCTTCGGCCTGGGCAAGGGCTATCTGGATCTGGGGGAAAACGCCAAGGCTGCGGAGCATTTCCAACGCTGCGTCGAATTCGATCCGAAGTATTCGGCGGCATGGAAACTACTGGGCAAGGCCCATCTGGCGCTGGCGGACTTTACGGCCGCGCGCCAAGCCTGGGACCAAGGCCTGGAAGCCGCTCGCGTCCATGGCGACAAGCAGGCCGAAAAGGAAATGACGGTGTTCCTGAAGAAGCTCGAGCGTCAGGCGTACTGATCAGAGATAACGCAAACCGATGCCCTCGGCATCCACCTGCACTACTTCCATACGCACCTGCGGCGCGCCTGTGGGTAAGCCCTGCACCTGACCGTAAACCACCGCGCCTTTGGGCAAAGTCGACAACCCCGGATGCTTGACGTAGACACCCGTGCTCGACAAGTTGCGCGTCTGCCCCAGGCAATCGCCAAAGCTTTCGTGACTGATCTTGATGCGGAATGACTTACGGTGTTCGGACATCTTCTGCGCCCTTGAATGAACGGTTGTGGATAACCCCGAGTCCAGGGTCATCCACAGATCATGCCAATCGATTCAATACCAACGCTCTTCACCCGGCGGACGCTTCTTGAAGCGCTTCATGCTCCACATGTACTGGCTCGGGTATGCCCGCACATAGCGCTCGACCACCTGGCTCATGGCCGCGCAGGACTGCGCGGTATCGGTGCTGTACATGGCCTCTGGCGCAGCTTCAAGGATCACTTTGTAGCCGGAACCGTCCGGCAGGCGCAGGGCATGCAGGAACACGCCGACCGCTTTGCCGCCGGCCAGCATGTTCGGCACGAACTTGCTGGTCAGCGCCTGGGTGGCGAAGAACGGCACGAAGATCCCGGCGGATTCGGACGGTTCCGGGTCAGCGGGAATGCCCACTGCACCACCTTTGCGCACTTCCTTGATGACGCTGAGGATGCCTTCCTTGGTGGAAGCGGCGACCTTGTTGCCCAACTGCACTCGCTGCTTTTGCAGCAATTCATCCACCGCTTTCAACTTCGGCGGGCGGTAGAAAATGATCGGTTTGCACTGGCTGCAATAGAAGTGGTTCAGCACTTCCCAGTTGCCCAGGTGGCTGGTGATACCGACCACGCCTTTGCCGGAGGCGAGGGCGTCCTTCAAGATGTCGAGGCCTTCGACCTCGCGCACCAGGTCGATGGAGCGCTGGGCCGGCCAGATCCAGGCGCAGGCGCTTTCGGTCAGGGACTTGCCGATGTCCTTAAGGCTCTGTCCGACTAAACGTTCGCGCTCGGCGGGGTCCATGTCCGGAAAGCACTTGGACAGGTTGATCCGCACCACGTCGCGGGAACGGTTCGGGGTTTTCCACATGACCCAGCCAATCGCCGAGCCGACGGCCTGCACGGCCCGCCACGGAAGCAGGGCAAACAGCCGCAGAGCGCCTACCAGCAAGGCGCCTTTCAACTTATCCACAGGTCACTCCTGATTTTGTGCTGTGCGCGAGGCGGCCATTCTAACCGCCGTTCGCCAACTGCGCGTAGCGGTCGCAGTCCCGGGTGTGATCCATCACCATGCCCGAAGCCTGCATCAGCGCATAGCAAATGGTCGGCCCGACGAACGTGAAACCGGCTTTTTTCAGGCCTTTGCTCATTTCCACGGCGATCGGCGTCACGGCCGGGACTTCACTGCGATCCTTGAAATGATTGATCACAGGCACGCCACCGACGAACGACCAGAGAAACGCCACCGGGTCCTCCAGCGCCAGCCAGGCCTGGGCATTGCGCCGGGCCGCGTTGAGCTTGAGGCGGTTGCGAATGATGCCGGGATCGAGCATCAACTCGTCGATTTCGGCATCGCTCATCTGCGCCACGCGCTGGACATCAAAGCCGAACATCACCTGGCGATAGTGCTCGCGTTTGCGCAGCACAGTGATCCAGGAAAGCCCGGCCTGGAACCCTTCGAGCAAAAGCAACTCGAACAAACCCTGCGCATCCCGTAGCGGCGTGCCCCACTCCTGATCGTGATAAGCCATGTACAGCGGATCTTCGGAACACCAAAAGCAGCGTGGCATAAGGCTCCAGGGGGCGTGCGCAGCAATGAATCGGGTATACTCCCGCTCTTTAAATCGCAGCCCAAGAAACAGGTGAATTTCGTGAGCCAGCCTACGCCAGCCGTGCGTACCTTCCAAGACTTGATCCTCGCCCTCCAGCAATACTGGGCCGAGCAAGGTTGTGTGGTACTTCAGCCCTACGATATGGAAGTAGGCGCCGGCACTTTCCACACCGCAACGTTCCTGCGCGCCATCGGCCCGGAAACCTGGAACGCTGCCTACGTGCAGCCAAGCCGTCGTCCGACTGACGGCCGCTACGGCGAAAACCCGAACCGTCTGCAGCACTATTACCAGTTCCAGGTGGTCCTCAAGCCGAACCCGGACAACTTCCAGGAACTGTACCTGGGCTCCCTCAAGCACGTCGGCCTGGACCCGCTGGTCCACGACATCCGCTTCGTCGAAGACAACTGGGAATCGCCGACCCTCGGCGCCTGGGGTCTGGGCTGGGAAGTCTGGCTCAACGGCATGGAAGTGACCCAATTCACCTACTTCCAGCAAGCGGGTGGCATCGAGTGCTACCCGGTGACCGGTGAGATCACCTACGGTCTCGAGCGTCTGGCCATGTACCTGCAAGGCGTGGACTCGGTCTACGACCTGGTCTGGGCTGACGGTCCGTTCGGCAAAGTGACCTACGGCGACGTGTTCCACCAGAACGAAGTGGAGCAGTCCACTTACAACTTCGAACACGCCAACGTCGACAAGCTGTTCGAACTGTTCGATTTCTACGAAAGCGAAGCCAAGCGCCTGATCGAACTCGACCAGCCGCTGCCGTTGCCGAGCTACGAAATGGTGTTGAAGGCTTCCCATACCTTCAACCTGCTGGATGCGCGCCGGGCGATTTCCGTGACTGCGCGTCAGCAATACATCCTGCGTGTACGCACCCTGGCGCGTTCCGTTGCGCAAGCCTACCTGCTGGCTCGTGCCAAGCTGGGCTTCCCGATGGCGACCCCGGACCTGCGTGATGAAGTACTGGCCAAGCTGGAGGCTGCACAATGAGTGCTCTGGATTTTCTGGTTGAACTGGGCACTGAAGAACTGCCACCCAAAGCCCTGAACACCCTGGCCGAGGCGTTCCTCGCCGGCATCGACAAGGGCCTGCAAGCTGCCGGCCTGAACTACGAGAGCAAAACCGTTTATGCCGCCCCGCGCCGCCTGGCCGTGCTGATCACCGCACTGGCCACCCAGCAGCCGGATCGCAGCATCAACCTCGACGGCCCGCCACGTCAGGCCGCGTTCGATGCCGAAGGCAACCCGACCCAAGCGGCACTGGGCTTTGCCAAGAAGTGCGGCGTCGACCTGAGCGAAATCGATCAGAGCGGCCCGAAACTGCGCTACAGCCAGAGCATCGCCGGCAAGGCGACCGCAAGCCTGCTGCCGACCATCGTCGAAGATTCCCTGAACGACCTGCCGATCCCGAAACGCATGCGTTGGGGTGCGCGCAAGGAAGAGTTCGTTCGTCCGACCCAGTGGCTGGTGATGCTGCTCGGTGACCAGGTCATCGATTGCACCATCCTCGCCCAGAAGGCCGGCCGCGACTCCCGTGGCCACCGCTTCCATCACCCGGAAAACGTGCGCATCGGTTCGCCGTCCAGCTACCTGGCCGACCTGCGTGCCGCCTACGTTCTGGCCGACGCAAACGAGCGTCGCGAGATCATCAGCAAGCGCACCGAAGAGCTGGCCACCCGTCAGGAAGGCACGGCAATCGTTCCGCCAGCCCTGCTCGATGAAGTGACCGCGCTGGTCGAATGGCCAGTGCCGCTGGTGTGCTCGTTCGAGGAGCGCTTCCTCGACGTGCCGCAGGAAGCCCTGATCACCACCATGCAGGACAACCAGAAGTACTTCTGCCTGCTGGACGCCGACGGCAAGTTGCTGCCACGTTTCATTACCGTGGCCAACATCGAGAGCAAAGACCCACAGCAGATCATCGCCGGTAACGAGAAAGTGGTTCGCCCACGCCTGACCGACGCCGAGTTCTTCTTCAAGCAAGACAAGAAGCAGAAGCTCGAAGACTTCAACCTGCGCCTGCAGAACGTGGTGTTCCAGGAAAAACTCGGCAGCGTCTACGACAAGGCCGAACGTATTTCCAAACTCGCCGCTTACATCGCAGCGCGCATTGGCGGCAACGCTTCGTGGGCTGCTCGTGCGGGCCTGCTGTCCAAGTGCGACCTGTCGACCGAGATGGTCGGCGAGTTCCCGGAGATGCAAGGTGTCGCCGGTTACTACTACGCCCTCAACGATGGCGAGCCGGAAGATGTCGCACTGGCCCTGAACGAGCAGTACATGCCGCGCGGTGCCGGTGCTGAACTGCCAAGCACCCTGACCGGTGCGGCCGTGGCCATCGCCGACAAGCTCGACACCCTCGTGGGTATCTTCGGTATCGGCATGCTGCCGACCGGCAGCAAAGACCCGTACGCCCTGCGCCGTGCCGCACTGGGCGTGTTGCGTATCCTGATCGAGAAGCAACTGGATCTGGACCTGAACGACGCCGTGGCCTTCGCTGTGAATGCATTCGGTACCAAGGTCAAGGCAGCCGGCCTGAACGAATCGGTACTTGAATTCATCTTCGACCGCCTGCGTGCCCGCTACGAAGACGAAGGTGTCGATGTCGCGACCTACCTGTCTGTACGTGCCCTGAAGCCAGGCTCGGCCCTGGACTTCGACCAGCGCGTGCAAGCGGTACAGGCCTTCCGCAAACTGCCGGAAGCCGCCGCCCTGGCCGCCGTGAACAAGCGCGTGTCGAACCTGCTGAGCAAGGTCGAAGGCTCGGTGCCTACCGTCGTGGAAGCCAAGTACTTCGATAATGCCAACGAGTTCTCCCTGTACTCGGCGATCCAGCAGGCTGACCAGGCTGTACAGCCAATGGCCGCCTCGCGTCAGTACAGCGAATCCCTGGCACGCCTGGCTGCACTGCGCGAGCCGGTGGATGCGTTCTTCGAAGCTGTGATGGTCAACGCGGAGGACGCAAAAGTCCGCGCCAACCGTTATGCGTTGCTGGCGCGTCTGCGTGGGTTGTTCCTCGGCGTCGCCGACATTTCGCTGCTGGGCTGAGGGATTGCTGTTGAAACTGCTGATTCTCGATCGGGACGGAGTGATCAATTACGACTCCGACGCTTACATCAAGTCGGTGGAGGAGTGGATTCCACTCCCCGGTTCGATCGAAGCCATCGCGCAGTTGAGCAAGGCCGGCTGGACGGTAGCGGTCGCTACCAACCAGTCGGGTATCGCTCGCGGCTATTACGACCTCGCCACCCTGAATGCCATGCACGAGCGCTTGCGCGCGCTGGTGGCGGAGCAGGGCGGTGAAGTCGGCCTGATCGTCTATTGCCCGCACGGGCCGGACGAAGGCTGCGATTGCCGCAAGCCGAAACCCGGGATGCTGAAAACCATCGCCGCTCAT
This sequence comes from Pseudomonas sp. IT-P4, assembly GCF_949767755.1. Taxonomy (NCBI): domain Bacteria; kingdom Pseudomonadati; phylum Pseudomonadota; class Gammaproteobacteria; order Pseudomonadales; family Pseudomonadaceae; genus Pseudomonas; species Pseudomonas sp. IT-P4. Next base: position 95,432 of record NZ_CATKPX010000023.1, read on the forward strand.
TACAACGTGTCGCTGACCAATCTCTGGTTCGTCGGCGACAGCCTTGGTGACCTGGAAGCCGCCAAAGCCGTCGATTCACAGCCAGTTTTGGTAAAGACCGGGAAAGGCGAAAAGACTCAGGGCAAAACCCTTCCGGTTGGCACATTGATTTTTGACGATCTGGCGGCGATTGCCGCAGAACTTATCCACAATTAGAGTGCTTCTGAATTTCCTGGCAAAGGATTGATCAGGAGTGCGCTTTATACAGGCGGGTATTGCCCGCAACGGTAAACGTCACCATGTCGATATTGCAGGCCATCAGAACCTTCCTCTTTTACCTGCTGCTGGGCACCAGCTCCTTGCTGTGGTGCAGCCTGAGTTTTTTTATCGCGCCGTTTCTGCCATTCAAGGCACGTTATCGCTTCATCAACGTGTACTGGTGCCGCTGCGCCTTGTGGCTGAGCAAAGTGTTTTTGGGCATTCGCTACGAAGTGAAGGGGGCCGAGAACGTACCTGAACGGCCTTGCGTCATTCAGTCGAATCACCAGAGCACGTGGGAGACGTTCTTTCTCTCTGCCTACTTCTCGCCGCTGAGCCAGGTGCTCAAGCGTGAATTGCTCTATGTGCCGTTCTTCGGTTGGGCCATGGCCATGCTGCGACCGATCGCCATCGATCGCGACAACCCGAAAGCCGCACTCAAGCATGTGGCGCAAAAGGGTGATGAGTTGCTCAAGGACAATGTCTGGGTGCTGATCTTCCCCGAAGGCACGCGCGTTCCTTTCGGCACCGTTGGAAAGTTCTCGCGCGGTGGCAGCGCCTTGGCGGTCAACGCCGAATTGCCGGTGCTGCCAATTGCGCACAACGCAGGCAAGTTCTGGCCGAAAACCGGTTGGGTGAAGAAGCAGGGCGTCATCACTGTGATCATTGGCGAGCCGATGTATGCCGCAGGCACCGGACCGCGAGCCATCGCTGAATTGAACGACCGGGTCCAGGCGTGGAACGAGCAGATGCAACGGGAAATGGGCTCGCTACCACCGGCTCCGCAAGCGCCGGTTTCAAACGATCAGGTGGCTGTCTGAGATTCTGTGGATAACCTGTGTACCGTTTCATTGAAAACCGTCGTTTTTTGTATGTAACCTTATGATTTTTTTACATATTTTTTTGAATGATAAAAACCATAAAAACGTGCATAAGTTTTTTTTGGACGTAAAAAAACCGGCTGATATAGCCGGTTTTTTTATGCCTGGAACAAACACTGGCTGTCGACCTGACGGGGCGGCCTGGATCACCCGGTTTCATTCTGCATACAGCGGAATTTGCAGCCTGAATGTCTATCCCACCGAACTTAATCCGACACTCGATTCGCCCACAGATCGTGAGACAGGAGCCGCAACGGGACCGCGCGTTGCTCCGGCGAGACAATAAAAAAGGCCAACGCAATGCGTTGGCCTTTTCGTTGGTATCGACCGGGATCAGAAATCCAGGTTGGACACCGCCAAAGCGTTGCTCTCGATGAAGTCACGACGTGGTTCGACCGCATCACCCATCAGGGTGTTGAAGATCTGGTCCGCGCCAATGGCGTCTTCGATGGTCACTTTGAGCATCCGGCGCTGGCTTGGGTCCATGGTGGTTTCCCACAGCTGATCCGGGTTCATTTCGCCCAGACCTTTGTATCGCTGGATGGTGTGACGCTTGGTGCTTTCAGCCATCAGCCATTCAAGGGCTTCCTTGAACTCGGTCACCGGCTTCTTGCGCTCGCCACGCTGGATGTACGCGCCGTCGTCCAGCAGGGTGCTCAGTTGAGCGCCTAGCGAAACGACAGTCTTGTAATCGTTACTGCCGAAGAAGTCGCGGTTGAAGGTGACGTAGTTCGACAGGCCGTGGGAGATCAGTTCGACCTCTGGCAGCCACACACCACGCTCACGGTCTTCACGCAGGCTGGCCTTGTAGACCAGACCCGACTTCTCGACGGTGCGCAGACGCACTTCGTACTGGGCCAGCCAATCTTGCATCGCTGCGTGATCGGACAGTTGCTCCATGCTCACCGCTGGCAGGTAGATGAAGTGCTCGGTCAGCTCCTGTGGGTACAGGCGCGACAGACGCTTGAGGGTCTTCATCACCAGACGGAAGTCATTCACCAGGCGCTCGAGGGCTTCGCCGGAGATACCCGGTGCATCCTCGTTCAGGTGCAGGCTCGCATCTTCCAGAGCCGACTGCGTCATGTACTCTTCCATGGCGTCGTCGTCTTTGATGTATTGCTCTTGCTTGCCTTTCTTGACCTTGTACAGCGGTGGCTGAGCGATGTAGATGTAGCCGCGTTCGATCAGCTCCGGCAACTGACGGAAGAAGAAGGTCAGCAGCAGGGTACGGATGTGCGAACCGTCGACGTCAGCATCGGTCATGATGATGATGTTGTGGTAACGCAGCTTGTCGATGTTGTACTCGTCGCGGCCGATGCCGCAGCCCAGCGCGGTGATCAAGGTGCCTACTTCTTGCGAAGAGATCATCTTGTCAAAACGCGCCTTCTCGACGTTCAGGATCTTGCCCTTCAGCGGCAGGATGGCCTGGGTCCGACGGTTACGCCCCTGCTTGGCGGAGCCGCCAGCAGAGTCACCTTCCACGAGGTACAGTTCGGAAAGGGCAGGGTCTTTTTCCTGACAGTCAGCCAGCTTACCCGGCAGGCCGGCGATATCCAGCGCGCCTTTACGACGGGTCATTTCACGGGCTTTACGCGCCGCTTCACGAGCACGTGCCGCATCGATCATCTTGCCGACGACCAGCTTGGCTTCGTTCGGGTTTTCCAGCAGGAAGTCGGAGAAGTACTTGCCCATTTCCTGTTCGACCGCGGTCTTCACTTCGGAAGAAACCAGCTTGTCTTTGGTCTGGGAACTGAACTTCGGATCCGGTACTTTCACCGAAATGATCGCGGTCAGGCCTTCACGGGCATCGTCACCGGTGGTCGCGACTTTGTGCTTCTTCGCCAGACCTTCGGCTTCGATATAGGTATTCAGGTTACGCGTCAGTGCGGAACGGAAACCCACCAGGTGAGTACCGCCATCGCGCTGTGGAATGTTGTTCGTGAAACACAACAGGTTCTCGTTGAAGCTGTCGTTCCACTGCAAGGCGATTTCCACGCCGATGCCGTCTTCGCGCTGAATATTGAAGTGAAACACCTGGTTGACCGCAGTCTTGTTGGTGTTCAGGTATTCAACGAACGCTCGCAGGCCGCCTTCGTACTTGAACAACTCTTCCTTGCCGCTGCGCTCATCCTTGAGGACGATGCCGACACCGGAGTTGAGGAAGGACAGTTCACGAATCCGCTTGGCCAGGATGTCCCAGCTGAAGTGGATGTTCTTGAACGTCTCGGCCGATGGCTTGAAGTGAATCTGGGTGCCGGTGGTTTCACTCTCACCAACGATTTTCATCGGTTCTTGTGGAACACCGTGGACGTAAGTCTGTTCCCAGATTTTTCCGCTGCGGCGCACCGTAAGAACAAGCTCTTTGGACAGTGCGTTCACTACCGACACACCTACACCGTGCAGGCCACCGGATACTTTGTAGGAGTTGTCGTCGAACTTCCCGCCGGCATGCAGTACGGTCATGATGACCTCGGCTGCCGAAACACCTTCTTCTTTGTGCACGTCTACCGGGATGCCACGACCGTTGTCACGAACGGTTATGGACTCATCCGGGTGAATGATGATGCTGATGTCGTCGCAGTGGCCGGCGAGAGCTTCGTCGATCGAGTTATCGACCACTTCGAACACCATGTGGTGCAGACCGCTGCCATCGTCGGTGTCACCAATGTACATACCGGGACGTTTGCGTACGGCATCCAGGCCTTTCAGCACTTTAATGCTCGTTGAGTCGTACGTATTTTCTTCGCTCAATGCCTTCACTCCCGATGGTCGTGGGTCTGGGTGATACGGCCCTGTTCCACGTGGAACAGAGCGACTGGCGTTTCCGTCTGCCAGCCTTCCCTCAATAATTCGTGATCTACACAGGTGATAAAGACCTGGCAGCGTAAGTCTTCCAACAAGCGGCAAAGTGCGCGACGGTGGTGCTCGTCCAGTTCGGACGGCAAGTCATCCACCAGATAAATACACTGACCGCGTCGAGCCTGGCTGACCAAGTGACCTTGGGCAATCCGCAATGCGCAAACCACCAACTTCTGCTGGCCACGGGACAAGATGTCCGCAGCGTTATGCGCGCCCAGTCTGAGCCGCATATCAGCACGTTGTGGTCCGGCCTGGGTATGCCCCATTTGCTGGTCCCGTTGAAGAGACCCGGCGAGCACAGTACTCAGTTCACGGTCCTTGTCCCAGCCGCGGTAATAGCTGAGCGTCAAGCCTTCAAGCTCAACCAGATCGCTCAAGGTTTGTTCAAAGACTGGTTTCAAGGCTTTGATATAAGCGCGGCGGTATTCATCAATTTCAGCGCTGGCCTGGCACAGTTCCCTGTCCCAAACCGCTTGCGAAACGGCGTCAAGTGTACCATGCCGAAGCCAAGAGTTTCTCTGGCGCAGGGCCTTCTGCAAGCGCTGCCAGGTTGACATGAAGCGCGGTTCCACGTGGAACACCCCCCAGTCAAGAAACTGCCGGCGAATCTTCGGTGCACCTTCCAGCAATCGAAAACTGTCCGGATTGATCAGCTGCAGTGGCAGGATCTCAGCCAGTTGCGCGGCGCTGCGAGCATTCTGCCCATCGATACGGATCTGGAATTCGCCCTGTCGATCCCGTGAGATGCCCAAGGCGCTATGCCCTCCCTCCGCTAGCTCAACCTGGCCAAAGACCGTACATGCCAGTTGTTCATATTGAATGACCGGCAACAGACGGGTGCTGCGAAACGAACGGGCAAGCCCCAGCAGATGGATGGCTTCCAGAACACTGGTTTTGCCGCTGCCGTTGGCGCCGTAAAGAATATTGATGCGGGGGGAGGGGGAGAAGGTCACCGGGTGCAGATTGCGCACCGCGGTGACCGAGACGCGACTTAAGGACATCTAGCTTCTGCTGGGCATGATTACAGACGCATCGGCATGACAACGTAGGCCGAGTCGTCGTTATCCGATTCCTGTACCAGCGCACTGCTGTTGGAGTCGGACAGGATAAGGCGAACCTGCTCGGTGGTCATCACGCCCAGTACGTCAAGCAGGTAGCTCACGTTGAAGCCGATTTCCAGGGAGCCGCCGTTGTATTCAACGCCCACTTCTTCTTCCGCTTCTTCCTGCTCCGGGTTGTTCGCCTGGATCTTCAGCTGACCGCTGGCCAGTTGCAGACGGATACCACGGTACTTCTCGTTGGACAGAATCGCGGTACGGCTGAACGCCTCGCGCAGAGCCTGGCGATCGCCAAGTACCAACTTGTCGCCGCCTTTAGGCAGAACACGCTCGTAGTCCGGGAATTTGCCGTCGACCAGTTTCGAGGTGAAGGTGAACTCACCAGTGGTGGCGCGGATGTGGTGCTGACCCAGCACGATGCTGACATTGCCGTCCGGCTCGGTGAGCAGGCGTGCCAGTTCGAGGATACCTTTGCGTGGCACGATGACCTGATGACGATCCGGCTGACCGATATCGGCCTGCATCGAGCACATGGCCAGACGGTGACCGTCGGTGGCCACGGCGCGGATCACACCAGCGGAGACTTCCAGCAGCATGCCGTTGAGGTAGTAGCGCACGTCCTGCTGGGCCATGGCGAAGCTGGTGCGTTCGATCAAACGACGCAGCTTGCTTTGCTCCAGGCTGCAGGTCAGCGAACCCGGGCCTTCTTCCACGGTAGGGAAGTCGTTGGCCGGCAGTGTCGACAGGGTGAAGCGGCTACGGCCAGCCTTGACCACAAGCTTTTGCTCGTCGACCTTGATGTCGATCAGCGCATCGTTCGGCAAGCTTTTGCAGATGTCCATCAGCTTGCGCGCCGGTACGGTGATGGAACCCGGATCCGCCGGCTCTTCGAGTTGAACACGACCAACCAGCTCGACTTCCAGGTCGGTACCGGTCAGCGACAATTGCTGGCCTTCGACAACCAGCAGCACGTTGGAAAGTACTGGCAAGGTCTGTCGGCGTTCGACGACGCCTGCGACCAGTTGCAGGGGTTTCAACAGGGCTTCGCGTTGAATGGTGAAATGCATGGTCTAGTCCCTTGCCTTAATAAGCTGCGCTGGTGTTCATCAAGTGGTCAGCGTACGCAGCAGGTTCTTGTAGTCCTCGCGGATGTCCGCGTCGGATTCCTTAAGTTCGTTGATCTTGCGGCACGCGTGCAAGACCGTTGTATGGTCGCGACCGCCAAACACATCGCCGATTTCCGGCAAGCTGTGGTTGGTCAGTTCCTTGGACAACGCCATGGCGACCTGACGCGGACGAGCGACCGAACGCGAACGGCGTTTGGACAGCAAGTCGGAGATCTTGATCTTGTAGTACTCGGCGACAGTGCGCTGAATGTTATCCACAGAAACCAGTTTATCCTGCAACGCCAACAAGTCTTTAAGGGATTCGCGAATCAGCTCGATGGTGATGTCGCGCCCCATGAAGTGCGAGTGGGCGATCACACGCTTGAGCGCGCCTTCCAGCTCACGGACGTTGGAGCGAATGCGCTGGGCAATGAAGAACGCGGCATCGTGAGGCAGCTCGACTTTGGCCTGATCGGCCTTCTTCATCAGGATCGCCACGCGGGTTTCCAGCTCCGGCGGCTCGACCGCAACGGTCAGGCCCCAGCCAAAACGGGATTTGAGGCGTTCTTCAAGGCCTTCGATTTCCTTCGGGTAGCGGTCACTGGTGAGAATGACCTGCTGGCCACCTTCGAGCAGGGCGTTGAAGGTGTGGAAAAACTCTTCCTGGGAACGTTCCTTGCGGGCGAAGAACTGAATGTCATCGATCAGCAACGCATCCACCGAACGGTAGAAGCGCTTGAATTCGTTGATCGCGTTCAGTTGCAGGGCCTTGACCATGTCCGCCACGAAACGCTCGGAATGCAGGTACACCACCTTGGCATTCGGGTTCTTCTTTAACAGATGGTTACCCACAGCATGCATCAAGTGGGTTTTACCCAGGCCGACGCCACCATAAAGGAAGAGTGGGTTGTAACCGTGCTTGGGGTTGTCTGCCACCTGCCAGGCGGCGGCGCGCGCCAACTGGTTGGATTTACCTTCAACGAAATTCTCAAAGGTAAAGGTGCGGTTCAGGTAACTGGTGTGCTTGAGCGCACCTTCGACCTGCACCGTACGTTGCTCGGCGCGCACAGGTGCCTGTTGCGAACTGGCACCGGCCATCGGGTCGAAGCTGTCACGTGAAGGTTCTTCTTCGGTGACCTCGGCCACTTTTTGCGTCGCACGCTTGGTCGACGCGGCGGCAGGTGCCGGCGACGGACTGGCGGGCGCTTGAGCAGCCTGGGCCTGGGAAGCCGCGGCAGCCAGGGGAGCATTGGGCGCGGCACGGGGTGCCGAACTGCGTTTGCTGCCTATTAATAAGGAAAGCGCTGGCGCCATGCCATTGCCGTGCTCATCGAGCAATTCGAGAACACGCCCCAGGTATTTTTCGTTGACCCAGTCCAGAACAAAACGATTGGGCGCATAGACACGCAACTCGTCGCCTTCGGCTTCGACCTGTAGTGGACGGATCCAAGTGTTGAATTGTTGGGCAGGCAGCTCATCGCGCAAAAGCTCCACGCACTGCTGCCAAAGTTCCACTGACACGGATATCCCCTAAGTTGAAAGCCGGTGAGGCAAAAACAAGCGGCCATTGTAGCGACCAGACGCCGACTTATCCACACGAAGGTGGTTCATCGACCAAGAAGAATCACCCTTTCATACGCAAAAAAGGCGACCAGTGGTCTGTGCATAAGCTCTGTGGATAACCGGGGTTAAGGTCGTTGTACAAGTGGGGGCGAAACTCGGTGGATAACCACCCTGTGGATAAAGCCTGCTTTCACACACAGGTTATCCGACAGCGCAGCACAGGCTGAACACTGTTTTCCACTGTAGTTGTCATTCTCTGTACAGCAGGTAAAACAAGGGTTGAATTGAGTTATCCACAGAAGGATGCGGGCCTAGCTTTTATAAGCTTTACAGAAAAGCTTTAAATACTTTCCTTTCTTATTTTTATATCTACGTAAGGTGCAAGCGCCGAAAAACCTCTGGAGATCTATTTATAAGGAAACGCTGGTTGGAAATTGACCTGAAGGCTTGCTTTCTCTAGAATCCCCGGTCTCTTAAAACGGGGGCCATTCCGGCCCGTTGTGGACGAACCAGGTAACACGACAATGAAACGTACTTTCCAACCAAGCACTATCAAACGCGCTCGTACCCACGGTTTCCGTGCTCGCATGGCTACCAAGAACGGTCGTGCCGTCCTGTCGCGTCGTCGCGCCAAAGGTCGTGCGCGTCTGGCAGTTTGATAATCCGGCACTGGAGGTGAGTCAGGACTTCAGTCGGGAAAAGCGTCTGCTTACCCCCCGGCAATTCAAGGCAGTCTTTGACTCCCCTACCGGCAAGGTTCCGGGGAAAAATCTCCTGCTCCTTGCGCGCAACAACGATCTTGATCACCCCCGTCTCGGGTTGGTTATCGGGAAAAAGAGCGTAAAGCTCTCCGTCGAGCGCAATCGCCTCAAACGTCTGATGCGCGAATCGTTTCGCCTGAACCAGGATTCACTGGTCGGCTGGGACATTGTTATCGTCGCGCGCAAAGGTTTGGGCGACGTAGAAAACCCCGAATTGATTCAGCATTTCGGCAAACTCTGGAAGCGTCTGGCTCGCAGTTCGCCGGTACCAGCAGTCAAAACCGAAACTGTAGGGGTAGACAGTCCAGATGCGTAAACTGGCACTCGTTCCGATCCAGTTTTACCGCTATGCCATTAGTCCTCTGATGGCCAGTCACTGTCGTTTCTACCCCAGTTGTTCCTGCTACGCGTTAGAAGCCATCGAAAATCATGGCCTTCTTCGCGGTGGCTGGCTGACCTTTCGTCGTTTAGGTCGCTGTCATCCGTGGAATCCCGGTGGTTATGACCCGGTTCCACCTATCCCTACCTCCCGTTCTTCTTCGATGGCCGAGTAATCATGGATATCAAACGCACGATCCTGATCGTCGCCCTGGCAATCGTGTCCTACGTTATGGTTCTTAAATGGAACCAGGACTATGGTCAGGCTGCCTTGCCGACTCAGAATGTTGCCTCCAGTACGACTGCACCGGGCCTGCCGGAAACGGCAACTGGCTCCAACGCTTCCGCCAGTGACGACATTCCACGTGCTGCAAGCGACACCAGCGCACCTGCCGAAACGCCGGTGGCTGTGAGCAAGGACCTCATCCAGATCAAAACGGATGTACTGGACCTGGCTATCGACCCACAAGGCGGCGATGTTGCCCAGTTGACCCTGCCGCTGTATCCGCGTCGTCAGGATCACCCGGAAATTCCGTTCCAGCTGTTCGATAACGGCGGCGAACGTACTTATCTGGCGCAAAGCGGTCTGATCGGCACCAACGGTCCGGATGCAAATCCGGCCGGTCGTCCGGTTTATTCCTCGGAGAAGAAGGTTTATCAACTGGCTGACGGTCAGGACCAAATGGTCGTAGACCTGAAGTTCAGCAAGGACGGCGTCAACTACATCAAGCGTTTCACCGTGAAACGTGGCTTGTATGACGTAACCGTTTCCTACCTGATCGACAACCAGAGCGCCCAGCCCTGGACCGGTGCGATGTTCGCCCAGTTGAAGCGCGACGCCAGCGCCGATCCTTCGTCGACCACGGCTACCGGCACCGCGACCTACCTGGGCGCAGCCCTGTGGACAAGTTCCGAGCCGTACAAGAAAGTGTCCATGAAGGACATGGACAAGGCGCCGCTCAAAGAAACCGTCACTGGCGGTTGGGTTGCCTGGTTGCAGCACTACTTCGTGACCGCATGGATTCCGGCCAAGGGCGAAAACAATGTCGTCCAGACCCGTAAAGACAGCAAAGGCAACTACATCATCGGCTATACCGGCCCATCGATGAGTGTTGCACCGGGTGCCAAGGCCGAGACCAGTGCTGTTCTGTACGCCGGTCCGAAAAGCCAGGCCGTGCTCAAAGAGTTGTCCCCAGGTCTGGAACTGACGGTCGACTACGGCATTCTGTGGTTTATCGCCCAACCGATCTTCTGGTTGTTGCAACACATCCACGCCATTGTGGGTAACTGGGGCTGGTCGATCATCTTCCTGACCATGCTGATCAAAGGGATCTTCTTCCCGCTGTCGGCTGCCAGCTACAAATCCATGGCGCGCATGCGTGCAGTGGCACCGAAACTGGCTGCACTGAAAGAGCAACATGGCGATGACCGGCAGAAAATGTCGCAAGCCATGATGGAGCTGTACAAGAAAGAGAAAATCAATCCGCTGGGTGGTTGCTTGCCAATCCTCGTGCAGATGCCGGTTTTCCTCTCGCTGTACTGGGTTCTGCTGGAAAGCGTCGAGATGCGTCAGGCTCCGTTCATGCTGTGGATTACTGACCTGTCGATCAAGGATCCGTTCTTCATTCTGCCGATCATCATGGGTGCAACCATGTTCATCCAGCAGCAGCTAAACCCGACTCCTCCGGATCCGATGCAGGCCAAGGTGATGAAGCTGATGCCGATCATCTTCACCTTCTTCTTCCTGTGGTTCCCGGCCGGTCTGGTGCTGTACTGGGTAGTGAACAACTGCCTGTCGATCGCCCAACAGTGGTACATCACACGTAAGATCGAAGCAGCCGCTAAAGCAGCTGCCTGATTTACACTGTGGATAACCACTCAAAACGCCCCCTAGTGGGGCGTTTTGCTATCTGTCACTTTTGTCTGGATACCGGTTTATGAGCGTTCCTCGCGAAACCATCGCAGCCGTCGCCACCGCTCAAGGTCGAGGCGGTGTAGGCATCGTGCGTATTTCCGGGCCGTTGGCCAGCGTTGCGGCCAAGGCCTTCAGCGGTCGCGAGCTCAAGCCGCGATTTGCTCACTACGGTCCGTTTTTCAGTGAAAACGACGAGGTGCTGGACCAGGGCATTGCCTTGTATTTCCCCGGCCCGAACTCGTTCACAGGCGAAGATGTGCTGGAGCTGCAAGGCCATGGTGGTCCGATCGTTCTGGATATGCTGCTCAAGCGTTGCCTGGAACTGGGTTGCCGTCTCGCCCGGCCGGGAGAATTCAGTGAGCGCGCCTTCCTCAACGACAAACTGGACCTCGCCCAGGCCGAGGCCATTGCCGACCTGATTGAAGCCAGTTCTGCCCAGGCTGCGCGAAACGCGTTGCGCTCACTGCAGGGTGCTTTCTCGTCGCGTGTGCATAACCTCACCGAGCAATTGATCGGCCTGCGCATCTATGTCGAAGCGGCCATCGATTTTCCGGAAGAGGAAATCGACTTCCTTGCCGATGGCCACGTCCTGAGCATGCTCGACAAGGTTCGCGACGAGTTATCCACCGTCATCCGCGAAGCCGGGCAGGGCGCCTTGCTGCGTGACGGCATGACAGTGGTCATTGCCGGCCGTCCGAATGCCGGTAAATCCAGTCTGCTCAATACCCTGGCCGGGCGTGAAGCGGCGATCGTGACCGAAATTGCCGGCACCACCCGTGACGTGCTCCGTGAACATATCCACATCGATGGCATGCCGCTGCACGTGGTGGATACCGCCGGCCTGCGCGATACCGATGATCATGTGGAAAAAATCGGCGTCGAGCGTGCCTTGAAAGCCATCGGCGAAGCGGATCGGGTACTGCTGGTGGTCGATGCCACGGCCCCGGAAGCCCTCGATCCTTTCGCACTCTGGCCGGAGTTTCTCGAAACCCGTCCCGATCCCGCGAAAGTCACCCTGATCCGCAACAAGGCCGACCTTACGGGCGAAGCCATTGCCCTGGAGGTCAGCGCGGACGGCCATGTCACCATCAGCCTGAGCGCCAAGTCTGGTGGTGTCGGGCTGGACCTGCTGCGCGAACACCTCAAGGCCTGCATGGGCTATGAACAAACGTCCGAAAGCAGCTTCAGCGCTCGCCGGCGACACCTTGAGGCGCTACGTCATGCCAGTGCAGCCCTCGAGCATGGCCGCGCTCAATTGACCCTGGCCGGCGCTGGCGAGTTACTGGCCGAGGATTTGCGCCAGGCTCAGCAGTCGCTGGGTGAAATCACCGGTGCTTTCAGCTCCGATGATCTGCTGGGGCGAATTTTCTCCAGCTTCTGTATCGGTAAGTAGCCCACCTGTTACTCACAGACAGGCCATTCGTGCCTGTCTGTTCTCTCCATTTCTGAAAAAAACCTCCAGTGTCGAGCGGACTTTGTCTGCTTGAGCGCAATTCCTGTACCCGAATTTCGAGCAAACGGCACTTTTCTGTGGATTAAGCCCTGTGAATAACCGTGGCTAAGGTCAGTTGATAACAGGGCCTGAAAACTGAACATAACCACCTCTGTGGATAACCACCTCTTTCATCCACAGGCTTACACCGGTTATCCAAGGGCCTCATTGGCACATGAACACAGGGTTTTGAATCTCTGTACACATTGAAAATAAAGGCCTGTATCAATCTATCCACAGAAATGATGGTGCATAGAAATAAACATAAAAACAAAGATTTAATAAATTTCTTTCTTTTTAATTTCTATAACTCCGACTTTTCCACAGCTGGTTAAATTTTGTGCAAAGGGTTCTTTAGGAAGGGCGAAGTCCCTATACTTGTCGACCAGGTCCAAAAACCTGAGCTCAAACTATTCCTGAATTACCTACTTAAGCAGGCACGAGGTGCGTGGTGGATTTCCCTTCCCGTTTTGAAGTGATCGTCATCGGCGGCGGTCATGCCGGTACCGAGGCAGCACTGGCCTCAGCACGTATGGGGGTTAAAACCCTGTTGCTGACGCATAACGTGGAAACCCTCGGTGCCATGAGTTGCAACCCTGCCATTGGCGGGATCGGCAAAAGCCACCTGGTCAAGGAAATCGACGCCCTCGGCGGTGCGATGGCCATGGCTACCGATAAAGGCGGTATCCAGTTTCGCGTGTTGAACAGCCGCAAAGGCCCGGCCGTGCGAGCAACCCGCGCGCAGGCAGACCGGGTTCTGTACAAGGCAGCTGTCCGCGAAATCCTGGAGAACCAGCCGAACCTGTGGATATTTCAACAAGCCGCTGACGACCTGATCGTCGAGCAGGAACAAGTCCGTGGTGTTGTCACGCAAATGGGTCTGCGTTTCCTCGCCGATTCCGTGGTGTTGACCACCGGCACGTTCCTCGGTGGACTTATCCACATCGGTTTGCAGAATTTTTCCGGCGGTCGCGCCGGTGATCCGCCATCGATCGCGCTGGCTCACCGTCTGCGTGAACTGCCATTGCGTGTGGGTCGTTTGAAAACCGGTACTCCGCCGCGTATCGACGGCCGGTCTGTGGATTTCTCGGTGATGTCCGAGCAACCGGGTGATACGCCGATCCCGGTGATGTCGTTCATGGGGTCCAAAGAACAGCATCCGAAGCAAGTCAGCTGCTGGATTACCCACACCAATGCCCGCACCCACGAAATCATTGCCGCAAACCTCGACCGTTCACCGATGTATTCCGCTGCCGGCGAGATCGAAGGGATCGGCCCGCGTTATTGCCCGTCGATCGAAGACAAGATCCATCGCTTTGCCGACAAGGAAAGCCATCAGGTGTTTATCGAACCGGAAGGTTTGACCACTCATGAGTTGTATCCGAACGGGATATCCACAAGCTTGCCGTTCGACGTGCAATTGCAGATCGTGCAATCGATCCGCGGCATGGAAAACGCGCACATCGTGCGTCCGGGCTACGCGATCGAGTACGACTACTTCGATCCACGTGACTTGAAGTACAGCCTGGAAACCAAAGTCATCGGCGGTCTGTTCTTTGCCGGGCAAATCAACGGCACCACCGGTTACGAAGAAGCCGGTGCCCAGGGTTTGCTGGCCGGGACCAACGCTGCGCTGCGTGCGCAAGGCAAAGAGGCCTGGTGCCCGCGTCGCGACGAGGCCTATATCGGCGTGTTGGTCGACGACCTGATTACCCTTGGTACCCAAGAGCCGTACCGGATGTTCACGTCCCGCGCCGAATATCGCTTGATCCTGCGCGAAGACAACGCCGACTTGCGCCTGACCGAAAAAGGCCGCGAACTGGGTCTGGTGGATGACGTGCGCTGGGCAGCTTTTTGCAAAAAACGCGAAAGCATCGAACTGGAAGAGCAACGCCTGAAAAGCACCTGGGTACGCCCGGGCACCGAACAGGGCGATGCCATTGCCGAAAAATTCGGCACGCCACTGACCCACGAATACAACCTGCTCAATCTCTTGAGCCGTCCGGAAATCGACTACGCTGGTCTGATCGCCGTGACCGGTGGCGGCGCAGAAGATCCACAGGTTGCCGAGCAGGTCGAAATCAAGACCAAGTACGCCGGCTACATCGATCGTCAACAGGATGAAATCGCCCGCCTGCGAGCCAGCGAAGACACCAAATTGCCTGTGGATATCGATTACACGAATATTTCCGGTCTCTCCAAAGAGATCCAGAGCAAGCTCGGCGCGACCCGTCCAGAAACCCTGGGCCAGGCCTCGCGTATCCCGGGCGTTACGCCGGCAGCCATTTCGCTGTTGATGATTCATTTGAAAAAACGCGGCGCGGGCCGTCAGTTGGAGCAAAGCGCTTGAGTTCGTTGGTCACTTCGCAACACGCAGAAGAGTTATCCACAGGTGCTCGCCAACTCGGTGTCACGCTGACAGAAACCCAGCACGCCCAGCTGCTGGGTTACCTGGCCCTGTTGATCAAATGGAACAAGGCTTACAACCTCACCGCCGTGCGTGATCCGGACGAAATGGTTTCCCGTCACTTGCTCGATAGCCTGAGCGTGATGTCGTTCATCGAAAACGGTCGCTGGCTCGACGTCGGCAGTGGCGGCGGCATGCCTGGCATTCCGCTGGCGATCCTGTTTCCCGAGTCCCAGGTGACCTGCCTGGACAGCAACGGCAAGAAAACCCGCTTCCTGACCCAGGTCAAACTCGAACTCAAACTGGATAACCTGCAAGTTATCCACAGTCGCGTCGAAGCATTCCAGCCTGCCCAACCGTTCAACGGGATCATTTCCCGGGCGTTCAGCAGCATGGAAAACTTCAGCAACTGGACTCGCCACCTCGGCGATAGCGAAACACGCTGGCTGGCAATGAAGGGCGTTCATCCGGCCGATGAGCTGGTAGCATTGCCGGCAGACTTCCACCTCGATAGCGAACACGCCCTGGCCGTACCTGGTTGCCAAGGCCAACGCCATCTGCTGATACTGCGCCGCACGGCATGATTGGGAACACAAGCAAGAATGGCTAAGGTATTCGCGATTGCGAACCAAAAGGGTGGCGTGGGCAAAACCACCACCTGCATCAACCTCGCAGCATCCCTGGTCGCGACCAAGCGCCGGGTGCTGTTGATCGATCTTGATCCACAGGGCAACGCCACCATGGGTAGCGGTGTGGATAAACATGGCCTGGAAAACTCGGTCTACGACCTGCTGATCGGAGAATGTGACCTGGCCCAGGCCATGCACTTCTCCGAGCATGGTGGTTACCAGCTATTGCCGGCCAACCGCGACCTCACCGCGGCCGAAGTGGTTCTGCTGGAAATGCAGATGAAGGAAAGCCGTCTGCGCAGCGCGCTGGCGCCGATCCGGGAAAACTACGATTACATTCTGATCGACTGCCCGCCATCGCTGTCGATGCTGACCTTGAACGCACTGGTTGCCGCCGACGGGGTCATTATCCCCATGCAGTGCGAGTACTTCGCACTTGAAGGCTTGAGCGATCTTGTGGATAACATCAAGCGTATCTCTGAACTGCTGAACCCGAACCTCAAGGTCGAAGGCCTGCTGCGTACGATGTACGACCCGCGCCTGAGCCTGATGAACGATGTCTCGGCGCAGCTCAAGGAACACTTCGGCGAGCAGCTCTACGACACCGTCATTCCGCGCAACATCCGTCTGGCCGAAGCGCCAAGCTACGGCATGCCGGCGCTGGCGTACGACAAAACATCGCGAGGCGCCGTTGCCTACCTGGCATTGGCGGGCGAAATGGTTCGTCGTCAACGCAAAAACTCACGCATCGCCGCTGCTCAGGCAACTTAAGGAATCCCCATGGCCGTCAAGAAACGAGGTCTCGGACGTGGACTGGATGCTCTGTTGAGTGGTCCGACTGTCAGCTCGCTGGAAGAACAAGCGGCGCAAGCCGATCTGCGTGAGCTGCAGCACCTTCCCCTTGATCTGCTCCAGCGCGGCAAGTACCAGCCGCGTCGTGACATGGATCCGCAGGCGCTCGAAGAGCTGGCGCAGTCGATCAAGGCCCAGGGCGTCATGCAGCCTATCGTGGTTCGCCCGATCGGCGGCGGCCGCTTCGAGATCATCGCCGGCGAACGTCGCTGGCGCGCCAGCCAGCAGGCCGGGCAGGAAACGATCCCGGCGATGGTTCGCGATGTACCCGATGAAACCGCGATCGCCATCGCGCTGATCGAGAACATCCAGCGCGAAGACCTGAATCCGATTGAAGAAGCGGTGGCCCTGCAGCGTTTGCAGCAGGAGTTCCAGCTGACCCAGCAACAGGTGGCCGAGGCCGTGGGCAAGTCGCGGGTGACCGTGGCTAACCTGTTGCGCCTGATTTCCCTGCCGGAAGTCATCAAGACCATGTTGTCCCACGGCGACCTGGAAATGGGTCATGCCCGTGCTTTGCTCGGTTTACCGGAAATTCAACAGGTTGAAGGGGCGCGACATGTTGTCGCACGCGGGCTGACCGTGCGCCAAACAGAGGCACTGGTTCGCCAGTGGTTGAGTGGTAAACCGGAGCCTGTGGAAGCGGCAAAACCGGACCCGGATATTGCTCGTCTCGAACAGCGCCTGGCCGAGCGCCTAGGCTCTGCGGTGCAGATCCGCCACGGTAAGAAGGGTAAAGGGCAGTTAGTGATTGGCTACAACTCACTGGATGAGCTTCAAGGCGTACTTGCACATATCCGCTGAAACATTTCCTCATGTAGCGCGCAGTCGGAAATCACTACCTGACAGTTGAATAGGGGCAGAACCGCCCCTATACTCTGCGCGCATTTTGTCGGCACAAATTATGCCAAGTTATTGAATTTCGGCAGCCGACCATTGGAGAGTAAAAGTGATGGAAACCCGCACGCCAAACCGCCTGCCCTTCCATCGCCTGGCAGTTTTTCCGGTGTTAATGGCTCAATTTGTCGTATTGCTGATTGCCGCTTTGGCGCTTTGGTACCGATATGGAGTCGTTGCCGGGTACTCGGGACTCTGCGGAGGCCTGATAGCCTTGCTACCCAATGTTTATTTCGCTCACAGGGCATTTCGGTTTTCCGGCGCTCGAGCGGCCCAGTCCATCGTCCGGTCTTTTTATGCCGGCGAGGCAGGCAAACTGATTTTGACGGCAGTGCTGTTTGCACTGGTGTTTGCAGGTGTGAAGCCACTGGCGCCGATTGCAGTATTCGGTGCCTTCGTGCTGACTCAGTCAGTCAGCTGGTTCGCTCCCCTGCTGATGAGAACAAGACTTTCGAGACCTTAGGGCGTTTGAGGCAACCATGGCAGAAACAACCGCTTCGGGCTATATCCAGCACCACTTGCAGAACCTGACTTTCGGTCAGCTCCCTACCGGCGGCTGGGGCTTTGCCCACACCGCAGCAGAAGCCAAGGAAATGGGCTTCTGGGCTTTCCACGTCGATACCCTCGGCTGGTCGGTCGCATTGGGTCTGATCTTCGTTCTTCTTTTCCGTATGGCGGCAAAGAAAGCGACTTCGGGTCAGCCAGGTGCTTTGCAGAACTTCGTTGAAGTATTGGTCGAATTCGTCGATGGCAGCGTGAAAGACAGCTTCCATGGCCGCAGCCCGGTGATTGCACCGCTGGCACTGACCATCTTCGTCTGGGTGTTCCTGATGAACGCCGTCGACCTGGTACCGGTCGACTGGATTCCTCAGCTGGCCATCCTGATCACCGGCGACCACCACATCCCGTTCCGTGCCGTGTCGACCACCGACCCGAACGCGACCCTGGGCATGGCGTTCTCGGTTTTCGCACTGATCATTTTCTACAGCATCAAGGTCAAGGGCCTCGGCGGCTTCATCGGCGAGCTGACCCTGCATCCGTTCGGCAGCAAGAACATTTTCGTTCAGGCCCTGCTGATCCCGGTGAACTTCCTGCTGGAATTCGTGACCCTGATCGCCAAGCCGATCTCCCTGGCTCTGCGTCTGTTCGGCAACATGTACGCCGGTGAGCTGGTCTTCATTCTGATTGCTGTGATGTTCGGCAGCGGTCTGCTCTGGCTTAGTGGCCTGGGCGTTGTTCTGCAGTGGGCGTGGGCTGTGTTCCACATCCTGATCATCACCCTGCAGGCGTTCATCTTCATGATGTTGACCATCGTTTACCTGTCGATGGCACACGAAGAAAACCATTAAGACCAGTCTCGACTAGTCTGATGTCCTTCCCGGTAAAACGGGAAGGTGCTCCTTACGGGGCATCTGAAACGATTTGTTTTACCGCTTTAATCTAAAAAACCTAAACCATACGACGTAAAAGTCGGGAGGAAAGATGGAAACTGTAGTTGGTCTAACCGCTATCGCTGTTGCACTGTTGATCGGCCTGGGCGCACTGGGTACCGCAATTGGTTTCGGCCTGCTGGGCGGCAAGTTCCTGGAAGGCGCAGCGCGTCAGCCAGAAATGGTTCCAATGCTGCAAGTTAAAATGTTCATCGTTGCCGGTCTGCTCGACGCCGTAACCATGATCGGTGTTGGTATCGCTCTGTTCTTCACCTTTGCGAACCCGTTCGTTGGTCAAATCGCTGGCTAATTACTCGGATCTTCCGGGTAATTTGGTGTGATGGACAACGTAACTGCGAGGTGTTGGCGTGAACATTAATGCGACCCTGATTGGCCAGTCCGTTGCGTTCCTGATTTTTGTACTGTTCTGCATGAAGTTCGTATGGCCTCCGGTCATTGCGGCTCTGCACGAACGTCAAAAGAAGATCGCTGATGGTCTGGACGCTGCCAGCCGTGCAGCTCGCGACCTGGAGTTGGCCCAAGAGAAAGCGGGTCACCAACTGCGCGAAGCGAAAGCTCAGGCAGCTGAAATCATCGAGCAAGCCAAGAAACGCGGTAACCAGATTGTCGAAGAGGCTGTTGAAAAAGCCCGTGTCGACGCTGACCGTGTGAAGGTTCAGGCTCAAGCCGAGATCGAACAGGAACTGAACAGTGTCAAAGACGCGCTGCGTGCCCAAGTGGGCTTGCTGGCAGTCGGCGGCGCCGAGAAGATCCTGGGTGCCACAATCGATCAAAACGCGCACGCAGAGCTGGTTAACCAACTGGCTGCTGAAATCTAAGCGAGGGCGATCATGGCAGAACTGACCACGTTGGCCCGACCTTACGCTAAGGCGGCCTTCGAGCACGCTCAGGCCCACCAGCAACTGGCCAATTGGTCAGCCATGCTCGGCCTGGCTGCAGCGGTGTCGGAAGACGACACCATGCAGCGCGTGCTCAAGGCCCCGCGACTGACGAGCGCAGAAAAGGCCGCCACGTTCATTGACGTGTGCGGCGACAAGTTTGATGCCAAGGCACAGAACTTCATCCACGTCGTTGCCGAAAACGACCGTCTCCCGCTGTTGCCGGAGATTGCCGCTCTATTCGACCTGTACAAGGCCGAGCAAGAGAAGTCGGTAGACGTTGAAGTGACCAGTGCTTTCGCATTGAACCAAGAACAGCAAGACAAACTCGCCAAGGTTCTCAGTGCACGACTCAACCGGGAAGTGCGCCTGCAAGTTGCGGAGGACGCTGCCCTTATTGGTGGTGTCGTCATCCGCGCCGGCGACCTGGTTATCGATGGCTCGATTCGCGGCAAAATCGCGAAACTTGCCGAAGCATTGAAATCTTGAGTTTGAAGGGGCAGCAGAGCAATGCAGCAACTCAATCCTTCCGAAATAAGTGAAATTATCAAGGGCCGCATCGACAAGCTCGATGTGACCTCCCAAGCCCGTAACGAAGGCACTGTCGTCAGCGTATCTGACGGTATCGTGCGGATTCACGGTCTGGCCGACGTAATGTACGGCGAGATGATCGAGTTTCCGGGCGGCGTCTTCGGTATGGCCCTCAACCTGGAGCAAGACTCCGTAGGTGCCGTTGTATTGGGCGCATACCAGTCTCTGGCTGAAGGCATGAGCGCCAAGTGCACTGGCCGCATCCTGGAAGTTCCGGTTGGTAAGGAACTGCTGGGTCGCGTAGTCGACGCACTGGGTAACCCTGTTGACGGCAAAGGTCCACTGGGCAACACCGAGACCGACGCGGTCGAGAAAGTTGCTCCAGGCGTGATCTGGCGTAAGTCGGTAGACCAGCCTGTACAGACTGGCTACAAGGCTGTCGATGCCATGATCCCTGTCGGCCGTGGCCAGCGTGAGCTGATCATCGGTGACCGTCAGATCGGTAAAACCGCTCTGGCGATCGACGCGATCATCAACCAGAAGAACAGCGGCATTTTCTGCGTCTACGTAGCAATCGGTCAGAAACAATCGACCATCGCCAACGTGGTTCGCAAGCTGGAAGAAAACGGCGCCCTGGCCAACACGATCATCGTGGCTGCCAGTGCTTCGGAATCTCCTGCGCTGCAATTCCTGGCACCGTACTCCGGTTGCACCATGGGTGAATTCTTCCGCGACCGCGGTGAAGACGCGCTGATCGTTTATGACGATCTGTCCAAGCAAGCAGTGGCTTACCGCCAGATTTCCCTGCTGCTGCGCCGTCCACCAGGCCGTGAAGCTTACCCAGGCGACGTGTTCTATCTCCACTCCCGTCTGCTGGAGCGCGCATCCCGCGTTTCGGAAGAATACGTAGAGAAGTTCACCAACGGCGCAGTGACCGGCAAAACCGGTTCCCTGACCGCACTGCCGATCATCGAAACCCAGGCTGGCGACGTTTCCGCGTTCGTTCCGACCAACGTGATTTCCATCACCGACGGTCAGATCTTCCTGGAATCGGCCATGTTCAACTCGGGCATCCGCCCTGCAGTGAACGCCGGTGTTTCGGTATCCCGTGTGGGTGGTGCCGCTCAGACCAAGATCATCAAGAAGCTGTCCGGTGGTATCCGTACCGCTCTGGCTCAGTACCGTGAACTGGCGGCATTCGCCCAGTTCGCTTCTGACCTGGACGAAGCGACCCGTAAGCAACTTGAGCATGGTCAGCGCGTTACCGAGCTGATGAAGCAGAAGCAATACGCACCAATGTCGATCGCTGACATGGCGCTGTCGCTGTATGCCGCTGAGCGTGGGTTCCTGACTGACGTTGAAATCGCCAAGATCGGCAGCTTCGAGCAAGCGCTGATTGCTTTCTTCAACCGCGATCACGCCGATTTGATGGCGAAGATCAACGTGAAAGGTGACTTCAATGACGAAATCGACGCTGGCATGAAAGCCGGTATCGAGAAGTTCAAGGCCACCCAAACCTGGTAAGCCGCAGCGGGAGCCGCAAGGCTCCCGCTTGCTAACCTGATAGGTGTTACATGGCAGGCGCAAAAGAGATTCGCAGTAAGATTGCGAGCATCAAAAGCACGCAAAAGATTACCAGCGCCATGGAAAAAGTGGCGGTCAGCAAAATGCGCAAGGCACAAATGCGCATGGCTGCTAGCCGTCCTTATGCGGAGCGTATCCGCCAGGTAATTGGGCATCTGGCCAACGCCAACCCGGAATACCGCCACCCGTTCATGATCGACCGCGAAATCAAGCGTGTGGGTTATGTCGTAGTGAGCAGTGACCGTGGTCTGTGCGGCGGCTTGAACACCAACCTGTTCAAGGCCCTGGTCAAGGACATGGCGGTAAACCGCGAAAACGGCGTCGAGATCGATCTGTGTGTCGTTGGTAGCAAGGGTGCGGCCTTTTTCCGCAACTTCGGCGGTAACGTCGTTGCAGCTATCAGCCACCTGGGTGAAGAGCCGTCGATCAATGATCTGATCGGCAGCGTCAAGGTGATGCTGGATGCCTACCTGGACGGCCGTATTGACCGCCTGTCCGTGGTGTCCAACAAGTTCATCAACACCATGACGCAACAGCCTACCGTGGAGCAGTTGATTCCACTGGTGGCAACCCCGGATCAAGACCTCAAGCACCACTGGGACTATCTCTACGAACCGGATGCCAAGGAGCTGCTGGACGGCTTGATGGTCCGTTACGTGGAGTCGCAGGTCTACCAGGCGGTGGTCGAGAACAACGCGGCTGAACAAGCTGCGCGGATGATCGCGATGAAGAACGCTACCGACAACGCCGGTGATTTGATCAGCGATTTGCAGCTGGTCTACAACAAGGCGCGTCAGGCTGCGATCACCCAAGAGATCTCGGAAATCGTCGGCGGCGCTGCCGCGGTTTAACGGTTCAAATATTCAGAGGATCCAGCTATGAGTAGCGGACGTATCGTTCAAATCATCGGCGCCGTTATCGACGTGGAATTTCCACGCGACAGCGTACCGAGCATCTACAACGCGCTGACTGTACAAAGCGCGGCCGGGACCACCCTGGAAGTTCAGCAGCAGCTGGGCGACGGCGTGGTTCGTACCATTGCGATGGGTTCCACCGAAGGCTTGAAGCGCGGTCTGGACGTTGTCGACTCTGGCGCAGCCATCTCCGTACCGGTCGGTAAAGCGACTCTGGGCCGGATCATGGACGTTCTGGGCAACCCGATCGACGAAGCTGGTCCAATCGCTACCGAAGAGCGTTGGGGCATTCACCGTCCAGCGCCTTCGTTCGCTGAACAGGCAGGCGGCAACGACCTGCTGGAAACCGGCATCAAGGTTATCGACCTGGTTTGCCCGTTCGCCAAAGGCGGTAAAGTCGGTCTGTTCGGTGGTGCCGGTGTAGGCAAGACCGTAAACATGATGGAACTGATCCGTAACATCGCCATCGAGCACAGCGGTTATTCCGTGTTCGCCGGTGTGGGTGAGCGTACTCGTGAGGGTAACGACTTCTACCACGAGATGAAGGACTCCAACGTTCTGGACAAAGTGGCACTGGTTTACGGTCAGATGAACGAGCCGCCGGGAAACCGTCTGCGCGTAGCACTGACCGGCCTGACCATGGCCGAGAAGTTCCGTGACGAAGGTAACGACGTTCTGCTGTTCGTCGACAACATCTATCGTTACACCCTGGCCGGTACTGAAGTATCCGCACTGCTGGGCCGTATGCCTTCGGCAGTAGGTTACCAGCCGACCCTGGCTGAAGAGATGGGCGTTCTGCAAGAACGTATCACTTCGACCAAGGAAGGTTCGATCACCTCGATCCAAGCGGTATACGTACCTGCGGATGACTTGACCGACCCGTCGCCAGCGACCACCTTCGCCCACTTGGACGCTACCGTCGTTCTGTCCCGTGACATCGCTTCCCTGGGTATCTACCCAGCGGTCGATCCACTCGACTCGACTTCGCGCCAACTGGACCCGAACGTAATCGGCCAGGACCACTACGACACCGCTCGCGGCGTTCAGTATGTTCTGCAGCGTTACAAAGAACTGAAGGACATCATTGCGATTCTGGGTATGGACGAGCTGTCGGAAGCCGACAAGCAGTTGGTAAACCGTGCTCGTAAGATCCAGCGCTTCTTGTCGCAGCCGTTCTTCGTGGCTGAAGTCTTCACCGGTGCATCGGGTAAATACGTTTCCCTGAAAGACACCATTGCTGGCTTCAAAGGCATCCTCAACGGTGACTACGACCACCTGCCAGAACAAGCGTTCTACATGGTTGGCGGCATCGAAGAAGCGATCGAGAAAGCCAAGAAACTGTAATCCCGGCGCCCGGCAACGGGCGCTAATTTAGGTTGAGGCAATCAGATGGCTATGACAGTCCATTGCGATATCGTCAGCGCGGAAGGAGAAATCTTTTCCGGTCTGGTCGAGATGGTGATTGCGCACGGTGCACTGGGTGATCTTGGTATCGCCCTGGGTCACGCGCCGCTGATCACTAATCTGAAGCCAGGTCCGATCCGCCTGGTCAAGCAGGGCGGGGAAGAGGAGGTGTATTACATCTCCGGTGGTTTCCTCGAGGTTCAGCCGAACATGGTCAAGGTTCTTGCCGACACCGTGCAACGTGCTGCCGACCTGGACGAAGCCTCCGCTCAGGAAGCCGTCAAGGCTGCCGAGAAGGCACTGCATGAGCGGGGCGCGGAATTCGATTACGGTTCTGCTGCCGCACGTCTGGCCGAGGCTGCAGCTCAGCTGCGCACCGTCCAGCAGATCCGCAAGAAGTTCGGCCACTAAGGCAGCACTTGTTGTGTGATTGATTAAAAAGGGTAGCCTCGGCTACCCTTTTTTCTTTTCCAACTTTTACAACCTGGTCGCAGCCGCTGACCACCCAGGATTGGTAGCCAGTCATGTCTCTTGAAATCGTTATTCTTGCTGCTGGCCAAGGCACGCGCATGCGTTCCGCTTTGCCGAAAGTCTTGCACCCGATTGCCGGCAACTCCATGCTTGGCCATGTTATCCACAGCGCCCGGCAACTTGATCCACAGCGCATCCACGTCGTGATCGGTCACGGTGCCGATGCCGTGCGCGAACGCCTGGCGGCGGATGACCTGAACTTCGTCCTGCAGGATAAACAACTGGGTACCGGTCACGCCGTTGCCCAAGCCGTGCCGTTCATTCAGGCCGACACCGTGCTGGTGCTCTACGGTGATGTGCCGTTGATCGAAGTCGATACCCTGCAGCGCTTGCTCAAGAAGGTGGGGCCGCAGCAGTTGGGCTTGCTGACCGTCGAACTGGATGACCCGACCGGTTACGGTCGGATTGTTCGTGATGCTGCCGGCAAGGTTGCGGCCATCGTCGAACAGAAAGATGCCAACGAAGCTGAACGCAAGATCACCGAAGGCAATACCGGCATTCTGGCGCTACCTTTTGCCCGTCTTGGCGACTGGATGAGCCGACTTTCCAATAACAACGCCCAGGGCGAGTACTACCTGACCGACATCATTGCGATGGCCGTGAGCGATGGTCTGGTGGTGGACACCGAGCAGCCGCACGATGCCATGGAAGTGCAGGGCGCCAATGACCGCAAGCAGCTTTCCGAACTGGAACGGCATTATCAATTGCGCGCCGGTCGTCGTTTGATGGCTCAAGGTGTAACGCTGCGCGACCCGGCACGATTCGACGTGCGTGGAGACGTGACAGTAGGCCGCGACGTGCTGATCGACATCAACGTGATCCTCGAAGGCAAGGTGGTCATCGAAGACGATGTGGTGATCGGCCCGAACTGTGTGATCAAGGACAGCACCCTGCGCAAAGGCGTGGTCATCAAGGCCAACAGCCATATCGAAGGTGCCATTCTGGGTGAAGGCAGCGATGCCGGCCCATTCGCGCGTCTGCGTCCAGGCACCGTGCTGGAAGCGCGAGCCCATGTGGGTAACTTCGTCGAGTTGAAAAATGCTCACCTGGGCGAAGGCGCCAAGGCCGGTCACCTGACCTATCTGGGCGATGCCGAAGTGGGCGCGCGCACCAACATCGGTGCTGGCACTATTACCTGCAACTACGACGGCGCGAACAAGTGGAAAACCGTGCTGGGTGAAGATGTGTTCATTGGCTCCAACAACTCGTTGGTGGCGCCTGTGGATATCCTGGATGGTGCTACCACAGCGGCCGGCTCGACCATTACCTCAACTGTGGATAAATCCCAGTTGGCCATCGGGCGTGGTCGTCAGAGGAACATCGATGGCTGGAAGCGGCCGGAGAAGATCAAGAAGAGCTGAGTTATCCACAGTTCGTTAGATCAAAAGATCGCAGCCTTTGGCAGCTCCTACAGGGT
Organism: Pseudomonas sp. IT-P4; assembly: GCF_949767755.1. Lineage (NCBI taxonomy): Bacteria > Pseudomonadati > Pseudomonadota > Gammaproteobacteria > Pseudomonadales > Pseudomonadaceae > Pseudomonas > Pseudomonas sp. IT-P4. The sequence continues at coordinate 121,174 of NZ_CATKPX010000023.1, forward strand.
GACCAAAAATCCTGTGTAGGAACTGCCGGAGACTGCGATTTTTTTTACTTATCCACAGCTCTTTTTATCGCATGGCGCTTGACGAAGTTTCGCTGATAGGTTTTGATTGCTTCCGTTATCTTTCGAAACGAAACTTACCAGCTCATGTCGAAGCGCAATACCCCTCAGCGTCGTCACAATATCCTCGCCTTGCTCAATGAGCAGGGCGAAGTCAGTGTGGATGAGTTGGCCAAGCGCTTCGAAACGTCGGAAGTTACGATTCGCAAGGATCTGGCGGCGCTTGAAAGCAATGGTCTATTGCTGCGTCGTTACGGCGGGGCGATCACCATGCCTCAGGAGTTGGTCGCGGACCTTGGTCAGCCGGTTTCCAAATACAAGCAAGCCATCGCCCGTGCCGCCGTCGCGCGGATACGCGAGCATGCGCGCATCATTATCGACAGTGGCAGTACCACCGCCTCCATGATCCCGGAACTCGGCCAGCAACCCGGCCTGGTGGTGATGACCAACTCGTTGCATGTCGCCAATGCCCTGAGCGAGCTTGAGCACGAACCGGTGCTATTGATGACCGGGGGTACCTGGGACCCGCATTCCGAGTCCTTTCAGGGGCAGGTTGCCGAGCAGGTACTACGATCCTACGATTTCGACCAGTTGTTTATCGGTGCCGATGGCATCGATCTGGTTCGCGGTACAACCACCTTCAACGAACTGCTCGGGCTGAGCCGAGTCATGGCCGAAGTCGCCCGCGAAGTGGTCGTGATGGTGGAGGCCGACAAGATCGGCCGCAAGATTCCCAACCTGGAACTGCCCTGGAGCAGTGTCCATACCCTTATTACCGATGAACGCCTGCCACTTGAGGCTCGCGATCAGATTCAGGCCCGCGGCATCACTTTGATATGCGCGGCTGTCAGTCAGGAGAAATAGCATGTGTGGAATTGTCGGCGCAGTCGCAGAACGTAACATCACCGCCATCCTCGTCGAAGGCCTGAAGCGCCTCGAATACCGTGGGTATGACAGCGCTGGCGTGGCGGTCTACACCAACGATGAAAAACTCGAGCGCCTGCGTCGTCCGGGCAAGGTCAGTGAACTGGAGCAGGCATTGACCAACGAGCCGCTGGTCGGTCGTCTGGGCATCGCCCACACCCGCTGGGCCACCCACGGTGCACCGTGCGAGCGCAATGCCCACCCGCATTTCTCCGGCGACCTGGCAGTAGTGCACAACGGCATCATCGAAAACCACGAAGCCCTGCGTGAACAACTCAAGGCCCTGGGTTATGTGTTCACCTCGGACACCGACACCGAAGTCATCGCTCACCTGCTGAATCACAAACTCAAGGATCTGAGCGACCTGACCGTGGCCCTCAAGGCAACGGTCAAAGAGTTGCACGGTGCTTACGGCCTGGCAGTGATCAGCTCCAAGCAACCTGATCGTCTGGTCGCAGCCCGCAGCGGCAGCCCGCTGGTGATCGGCCTGGGCCTGGGGGAAAACTTCCTGGCGTCCGACCAGTTGGCCCTGCGTCAGGTCACCGACCGCTTCATGTACCTGGAAGAAGGCGATATCGCCGAAATCCGCCGCGACAGCGTGCAGATCTGGGACGTCAACGGCCAGGCTGTCGAGCGCGAAGCCGTGCAGTATCGCGACGGTGCCGAAGCCGCTGAAAAGGGCGAGTTCCGCCACTTCATGCTCAAGGAAATCCACGAGCAACCATCCGTGGTGCAGCGCACCCTGGAAGGTCGTCTGAGCCAGAATCAGGTACTGGTACAGGCATTCGGCCCACAGGCGGCCGAACTGTTCGCCAAAGTACGCAACGTACAGATCGTCGCGTGCGGCACCAGTTACCACGCCGGCATGGTCGCGCGTTACTGGCTCGAAGAACTGGCCGGCATTCCTTGCCAGGTCGAAGTCGCCAGCGAATTCCGCTACCGCAAGGTAGTGGTGCAGCCGGACACCTTGTTCGTGACCATTTCCCAGTCCGGTGAAACTGCCGACACCCTGGCCGCGCTACGCAACGCCAAGGAACTGGGCTACCTCGCCAGCCTGGCGATCTGCAACGTCGGTATCAGTTCGCTGGTGCGTGAATCCGATCTGACCCTGTTGACCCAGGCCGGTCGCGAAATCGGTGTGGCATCGACCAAAGCCTTCACCACGCAACTGGTTGGCCTGTTGTTGCTGACGCTTTCCCTGGGTCAGGTTCGTGGCACCTTGGCCAAAGGCGTCGAAGCGACGCTGGTCGAAGAACTGCGTCGTTTGCCGACCCGTCTGGGCGAAGCGCTGGCCATGGACAGCACCGTGGAAAAAATCTCCGAGCTGTTCGCCGAGAAACACCACACGCTGTTCCTCGGCCGTGGCGCGCAGTTCCCGGTAGCGATGGAAGGGGCACTCAAGCTCAAGGAAATCTCCTACATCCACGCCGAAGCCTATCCGGCCGGCGAGCTGAAACACGGCCCGTTGGCGCTTGTGGATAACGACATGCCAGTGGTGACTGTGGCGCCGAACAACGAACTGCTGGAGAAGCTGAAGTCCAACCTCCAGGAAGTCCGCGCCCGCGGTGGCCAGTTGATCGTCTTCGCAGACGAGAAGGCCGGCATGACCAACGGTGAAGGCACCCACGTGGTGCACATGCCGCACATCCACGACATCCTGTCGCCGATTCTCTACACCATCCCGCTGCAGCTGCTGTCGTACTACGTCGCCGTACTCAAGGGCACCGATGTTGACCAGCCGCGCAATTTGGCGAAGTCGGTTACTGTGGAATAAGTTATCCACAGATGAAAAACCCCCTTTTCAGGGGGTTTTTCTGTTTCTAGGCGGTCGTAATTCGACGCTTACGCCGCGTGTCCAGCAGATAGACCATCACACAGGCATACAAGGTCACCAGGATGAACAGGCCCATACGAATGGCGAAGGCTGTGTAGACATCTTTGCCCGCGGCACTGTCCTGCACCGATTGGCCGAGCAGAATGATCAGGGTCGCCAGGCTGTTGAGCCAGAAGCTCGGTGGTTGTCGGGTCAGGGACAGGCCATAGAGCTTTCTGGCCGCCAGCAATCCGAACAGCAGCATCCACAGAAAGAACATCCACAGGTTGACGAACAGGCTCAGCGCGCACCAGAAAAGGATCGCCATCAGGCCGCCGAGCAGGGTCGAGCCGAGCAATTCCTGGCCGGCGGTGCGAGCGCTGGTCGCGCAGCTTTGTTGGCCGAGGCTGACGGCTTTCATGATGATCGGCAGGTAGCTGGCCGGGTCGATCATGGCCAGCAGGAAAGTCGGCAGCACCACCAGCGTGGCCCGTAGCGCCAGCCAACCGCTTTCGGTTGGCGTAAGGCTCGGTCCGGGTTTGGCCGCGGGGGCACTGGCGGGGTCGGGAAACAGCCAATGGCTGATGGTCAGCGTGGTGACGGCCAGGAACAGGCCCTTGACCAAGGCCACGATCACTTCAAGCGCCAAGGCGAATTCAGCGGTTCCGGCCGAACTGATCAAGGTCAGGCCCACCACCAGGAAGGTTGCCACCAGCGGGTTGCCGCCGCGCAGGCCATAACCGAAGGCCATGAACAGGCACAGTCCGACCAGCAGCACGCCACTGAACGGGTAGTAACGCAGCAGGGGAATGAGCAGCAGGCCGGTCCCGGTGGTCAGCATAAGGATCAGGATCAGGCCCAGGCTGGCCTTGAATGGCAACGGTCGGTTCATCGCTGCCAGCATCATCAGCGCCAGCATCGGCGAGAGGAACGGGATGGGCAGGGCCAGACCAAAGCTCGTCGCCAGGCACAGCGCCGTACCGAAGCTCAGGCGCAGGGCGCGCTGAACCCGGGCCGGACGCTCAATACGCATAGGACATCCAGCTCATCACGCGCAGGAACAGGCGACCCAGGATATTCAGCGGGTTACTTTCACTCGGGAATGCCATGACTTCGGCCTGTCCGCCGGACCGGATACCTTGCGGGCCGGTCAACTCACCGGGCTCGAACTCGATGATGACCGGAAAGCGCTGGGCAGGGCGTAGCCAATCGCGACTGTTCTCTACTGTCGGCAGGCTGCCCGGCTGGGTGGTCTGGCCGATATCGACGCCATAGCCGACGCTGCGCACATGGCCTTTGAAAATTCTGCCCGGGTGGGCGTCGAGGATGATGGACACCGGCGTCCCGGGCTGCACGCTTCCCAGATTGTTTTCGGTCATGTCGGCGCTGATCCACACATCGTGGATAGCGATCAGGGTCATCACCGGAGCACCGGCGGCGGCGAACTGGCCGACATCGGTGCGCAAATCGGTGATCAGGCCGGCCGAGCGTGCGTGGATCTTCGTGTTGCTCAAGTCCAGCTCGGCTTTTTCAAGGTTGCTGGCGGCGCTGAGCAGTTGGGCGTTTTCGTCTTCGTTACCGCCCTGTTGTTCCCGTGCACGTTGCACTTCGGCCTTGGCCGCGGCGACCTGGCTGATGGATTCTGACAGGGTGGCGCGGGATATCTCCAGGCGGCGCAGGGAGATGGTGCCCGGGTCTTCGCTGTACAGGCGTTCAAGCCGCTGGATGTCCTGGCGTGCCTTGAGCTCGTTGGCCTGGGATGCACGCAGGGACGCTTGCTTGGAGTCGACGCCGGCGGTGTTGGCGCCTACCTGGCGACGGGTCGATTCAAGGTCGGCGCGGGCGCGATCGACGGCGATCTGGTACTGCTCCGGATTGACTTCAAACAGCAATTCGCCGGCCTTGACGTCCTGGTTGTTGCGTACATGCACCTTGGTCACCCGACCGGATACCTCGGCGGCCACCGGTACAATGAAGGCCTGCACCCGTGCCTGTTGCGTGTAGGGGGTGTAGCGGTCGGCCATCAGGTACCAGACCAGGCTCAGGATGATCAGCAGCACCACCCAGTTGATCGCTTTTTTCGCAGGGTCGGCGGCGGGTGCCGGGGCTTTCTCGGCGGCCGGTTGTTGGCTGTCAGTCATGGGCACTTTCCTTCGGTTCGTCGAGCAGATCGCCCCAATCGGTCCGTTCTTGCATTTGTTTGCGGGTGGCCGGGTCGACTATCGGCTGGTCGCTGTACCAACCTCCGCCCAAGGCTTTGTACAGGGCGATCAGACTGTTGACCGCGGTGCCACGGTTGACCAGATAGGTATCCTGTTGGGCAAACAGGGCTCGCTGGGCATCCAGCACGCGCTGGAAATCCGAATAGCCTTCGCGGTATTGGGCGTTGGCCAGGGTCACCGAACGTTGGGCGGCCACCGATGCGTCACTGAGAATTTGGTCGCGCTCCAGTGCCTTGATCAAGCCGGTCGCGGCATCGTCGGCCTCACGTGCCGCCTGGCGCACGCTGTCCTGGTAGATAACGATCAATTGCTGCAAGCGCGCGTCCTGCACGCGAACGTTGTTGGTGATCCGGCCGTGGTCGAAGATGTCCCAGCGCAGGCTGGGGCCGGCCACCATGTCGAGGGTGTTGGACGCACCATTGAGCGAGCTGGCGGACCAGACGATGCTGCCCAGCAGGCTGATGGAGGGGTACAGGTCGGTCTCGGCCACACCGATCAATGCCGACTGCGCTGCTACTTGCAGCTCGGCAGCGCGTACATCGGGGCGTCGCACCAGGAGGTTGGCCGGCACATCTTGCAAGACCGCGGTATCGAGCAGCGGCACTAAGCCGGTGTTGCGATTGAGGTCAGGGATCGAGCCGGGCGGCTGGCCGATCAGGGTGGACAACGCATTGCGCAGGCTCGCCACCTGGCTCTCGAAGTCCGGGATGGTGCTCAGGGTGCCCAGGTACTGGGTCTTGGCTTGTTGCAGATCGAGTTCGGCTTCGGCCCCGCTGTTGAACAGGCGCTCGGTGATCTCGTAGCTGCGTTTTTGCAGCTTGGCGTTGCTGCGGGCGATGGCCAGGCGCGCCTCGGCGGTGCGCAAGGCGTAGTAGTTTTGTGCCAGCTGCGCGTGCAACAGCACCAGGGCATTTTCGTAGTTGGCCTGGGCGGCAAACCAGGACGCATCGGCCGACTCGATGGCACGGCTGAAACGCCCCCAGAAATCCAGCTCCCAGCCGATATCGAAGCCGACGCTGTGTTGCCAGAAATTCGTGTCCTGGGGGTTGGCGCCGCCCGACTGTCGACGGTTCAGGTACAGGCTGTCGGCGCTGGCCTGCTGCAATTGCGGGTAGCGTCCACTCAGGGCGATACCCAATTGCGCCCGGGACTCCATGACCCGCAGGCCAGCGACGTGCAGGTCGGGGTTGTGGGCATCGGCTTCGGCCATCAAATGGTCCAGCACCGGGTCGTTGAACACGCGCCACCATTGACGGCTGTCAGGTTGCGCGTGTTGTTGGCCGGCGATCTCCAGGGCCGGGCTGTTCCAGTGGTCGACCCAGGGCTGGGCCGGCGACTGGAAATCCGGGCCCAGTTGCACGCAGCCCCCCAGGACGACGGTGCTAAAGAGCAGAAGCCGGCTGATGCGAGCAGGGCGTGGCATCAAGCGCAAACTCCTCAGACAGGACGCTGATCGTTCGTTGCCTCTATCGTCGGTGTCTCGTTCAACGCCTCGATCTCGGGTGTCTCGTTCAGGACCTCGACAGTCGGTTGGTCCTGGACCCATTGCCAGAACAGTTGGTAGCCCACCGCCAGCGCAACCGGCCCGATGAACAAACCGATGAAGCCGCCGCTCACCATGCCGCCCAAGGCACCAATCAGAATCACCGGCATCGGGACATCGACGCCACGACCCAGCATCAACGGCTTGAGGACGTTGTCGGCCATCCCGGCGATCAGGCTGTAGATGCCAAACACGACGGTGGCCAGGCTGGTCCCTTCGGTGGCGAAGACATAAGCGATCACCGGGATGGTCACCAGCAGCACCGGCAATTGCATGATTCCCATCAACAGCGCCACCATGGCCAGCAGCCCGGCACCGGGGACACCCATGAGCACGAAGCCCACGCCAACCAGCAACATCTGGATAAACGCGATGCCCACTACGCCTTGGGCGACCGCGCGGATGGTTGCAGTGCAAAGTACGGTAATGCGTGGCCCACGCTCTGGTCCGGAAAGGCGCGAGGTGATGGCAAGGGCGCTTCTTTCGCCATTTTCGCCGTAGGCCATGAACACGCCGGCAATGATCAGGGCACCGATGAACAATAGAAAGCCCACGCCAACGTCGGCCATTTTGCCCAACAAGGTCAGGCCGACGGACTTGATATAGGGCAGTACCTTCATCACCACGCTGCTCATGTCAGTGGCGGCCTGCATCCAGTAGCCATAGAGCGGCTCGCCAATGAGTGGCAAGGAGGCGATTTTTTCGCTGGGAAGCGGAATCTGCAACGTATCGGACTTGAGGATCGCCAGGGTGGCCTGGACCGACTCACTGATCGAGGTGCCCAGCAAGTAGATCGGCACCATCAGCAAAGCCAGGGCTACCACCACGATCAGGGTGGCGGCACGACCGTCCTTGTTGACCAGCTTGCGCTTGATGAGCCCATGCAGTGGATACAGGGTGATGGCCAGAATCATTGCCCAGAGCATCAGGTTGAGAAAGGGGTGGAAGATCTGGAAGCAAAACAGTACCAGCACCGTAATCAGCCCGGCGCGAATCAGTACGTCGAGCAAACCACCGGACAGTGCTCTAGCGGAAATGTTAGTGCGCAACATTGTCGAACTCCTTGCGGTGTCACACAGGTTAGCCAGGCCGTTGAAGTTCAACTCTTCCCTACTAAGGGAATCCAAAAAAGCAGGATCGACGGACAGCCGTCCAAGCGTTAAAAAACCCATAACGCCTTACTTTAAGTAGAGAAAACTTCAACGAGGTACCTACCAAAAACCCAATAGGTAACGGGGTGGTTTGTAGTATAGGAGCAGTCGTATATTCCGCCCGTTTATACAGGCTGGAATTCTGCTGTAGTTGATGGAGTCCGCTGCGAGCCCCTGCCTGAAGCGGTCCGGAAGCTGAACCAATGGTTCTTTTTCTCTATCGGGCATTAACCGTTGCAGCGGGCTGCTCAGGATAATTGCCAACAGTCGCACCCCTCGCAAGAAAATAATCCTCATTAATTATCAATAATCAAGGTTTGTGACACGCTTGGTTTTTACGGTGCCGGCGCTAGAGTGCAGTAGCCCATTGCTCTACCTGATGGTCGCGCGCCCAACTATGTAGTTGAACGATTAAAATTCCGGTCTTCGGTTGCGATTTATCTATCTGAAATGAGGACAGTCCCATGGACCGCTTCCAGGAAATGCAGGTCTTCGCTGCTGTCGCCAAGGAGCAGGGTTTTTCGGCGGCGGCGCGGGGTTTGGGTCTGTCGGCGGCCAGCGTCACCCGGGCGGTCGCGGCGCTGGAGAAGCGAATAGGCACACAACTGCTCACGCGTACCACGCGCAGTGTGTATTTGAGCGAGGCCGGCCAGCGATACCTGGAGGACTGTCGGAGAATTCTCGCCGAGGTACAGGAAGCCGAGGACTCGGCAGCAGGCAGCCATATCCATCCCCGTGGGCAACTGACCATCACCGCACCGGTCTTGTTTGGCGAGCTGTTTGTCACGCCGTTGATGGTGAATTATCTGACGCAGTTCCCCGAGGTCTGCATCAACGCGCTGCTGGTGGACCGGGTGGTGAGCGTGGTCGAGGAGGGCGTCGACGTGGCCATTCGTATCGGCGAGCTACCCGACAGCAACCAGCATGCGATTCGGGTCGGCGAGGTGCGGCGGGTGATCTGCGCCTCACCACAATTTCTGGCCACCCATGGTCGGCCCAGGCATCCCCGGGAGCTGGCCCAGGCGCCGATTATCGCGACCTCGGCAATTGGCCAACTCAGGAGTTGGCCATTCATTGAAGACGGCGAAACCTTGAGTGTCCGGGCTGAACCACGGCTGGTGGTGACGGCGAATCAGGCGGCCATCACGGCAGCCTGCCTGGGGTTGGGATTCACCCGGGTACTGTCTTATCAAGTGGCGAGCAAGGTGGCTGCCGGCGAGCTGGAAATCATCCTGGCCGAATTCGAACTGCCACCATTGCCCATCCATGTGGTCTATCAGGGCGGGCGTAAAGCGCCGGCCCGGGTGCGCAGTTTTGTCGATTTCGCGGTGAAGACCCTGCGCGAGCATCCGGCGCTCACGCGTTGAATTATTTCACCCGCTGAAATAATGGATTGCGTTGGCTGGTGATTCTGTTGGTTTAGATGTGAGTAGAAGATATGACCCATCTCACTCCTGAACAGCAGCACTCACCCCGAGGTGTCGACCATGCAAGCGATCAAACTCTACAACTTCCCACGTTCCGGCCACGCTCATCGTGTCGAGTTGATGCTGTCCCTGCTGAAATTGCCGACGGAATTGATCTTCGTTGACCTCGCCAAGGGCGAACACAAGCAACCGGCGTTTCTGGCGCTCAATGCATTCGGTCAGGTGCCGGTGATTGATGACCAAGGCGTGGTGTTGGCCGATTCCAACGCAATTCTGGTTTACCTGGCGCAAAAGTACGGCAACGGTCGCTGGCTGCCGGCTGATCCCGTAGGGGCCGCCAAGGTACAGCGCTGGTTGTCGGCGGCTGCCGGTCCGATTGCCTTCGGCCCTGCCCGGGCAAGATTGATCACTGTGTTTGGCGCGCCTTACAACGCAGCAGAAGTGATTGCCTACGCCCATACCGTGCTCAAAGTGATCGATCACGAGCTGGCCAGTACGCCGTACCTGGCCGGCACTGAACCGACGATTGCCGACGTCGCCGTCTACAGCTACGTCGCCCACGCGCCCGAGGGCAATGTGTCGCTGGACGAGTACGCCAACATTCGCGCCTGGCTGGCCCGCATCGAAGCCTTGCCGGGGTTTGTCGGCATGCCACGCACCGTCGCCGGCCTGCAAAAAACCGCCTGATGCTGGTGGCCCGGTGTTGCCGGGCCGCCCCGTTCTGCGCCACAGGCGCAAGGGAGCAGCCGTATGGACCGTTCACCCTGGCATGCCGGCGAGAAACAATTGCAGGCGCATGTGGGCGTTGCCGAACGAATGGAGGCGTTCGGTCGTAAGGTAATTCGTAGCGAGATGCCGGACCAGCACCGAACCTTCTATCAGCAATTGCCGTTCATGCTGTACGCAGCGGTGGATGCTGAGGGTCATCCATGGGCCAGCATCCTGGAAGGTCAGCCCGGTTTTGCGCACTCGCCGGAACCTGGCTTGCTGCAGTTTCGCAGCCTGCCGGCCTTTGATGATCCCGCGCAGTTGAGCGACGGCTCGGCCATCGGCCTGTTGGGCATCGAGTTGCACACTCGCCGCCGTAATCGCATCAATGGGCATGTCCGCGCCATGTCCAAGGACGGTTTCGCGGTGACGGTGGATCAGTCCTTCGGCAATTGCCCGCAGTACATTCAGCTGCGCCAGTTTCGCTCGGTGCCGCTGGCCGATCCCTCGACGCGTGTCGCCCAGCACTTCAGCGAACTGGATGATGCGGCCAAAGCCATGATCGCCGAGGCGGACACCTTCTTCGTTGCCAGTTATGTGGACGTCGACGGTGAACGCTCGGTGGATGTTTCTCACCGCGGCGGTCAGGCCGGTTTCGTACAGGTGGAAGGCAATCGCCTGACCATCCCGGACTTCGCCGGCAACCTGCATTTCAACACCTTGGGCAACCTGCTGCTCAATCCCCGGGCCGGGTTGTTGTTCATCGATTTCAATACCGGTGATTTGCTGCAGCTCAGCGGGCGCACTGAAATCATCCTGGACGGCCCTCAGGTCGAGGCGTTCCAGGGCGCCGAGCGCCTGTGGACAATCGATGTCGAGCAGGTGGTACGTCGCCCCGCCACCCTGGCGTTGCGCTGGCGTTTCGACGGTGTTTCACCCACCAGTTTGCTCACTGGCACCTGGGAGCAGGCCAAGGCGCGTTTGCAGGCCAAGGCCCTGGGCGATCAATGGCGGCCGTTGCGGGTGGCGCGGATTGAAGCGCAAAGCCACAGCATTCGCTCGATTTACCTGGAGTCCGCCGATGGGGCCGGGTTGCCACTGTTCCAGGCCGGGCAGCATTTGCCCCTGCGCTTCAACATTGACGGCGATGTGCAAATCCGCACGTACAGTTTATCGAGCGCGCCGTCCGATGATTTTTTCCGCATCAGCGTGAAGCGTGACGGGCGGGTGTCTACGCATTTGCATGAGCAGATTCGTGTTGGTGACCTGTTGGAAGCACGGGCGCCACAAGGTCATTTCACCGTGGCGCCCCATGAGCGTCGGCCTTTGGTGTTGCTGGCTGCCGGGGTCGGCATCACGCCGCTGTTGTCGATGCTGCGGGAGGTGGTTTACCAAGGATTGCGTACCCGTCGTATACGGCCGACCTGGTTAATCCAGAGTTCGCGCACGCTGGCCGACCAGCCGTTTCGCCGGGAGCTGGATCGCTTGCTCGAGGATGCCGGAGACGCGGTGCGGGTGGTGCGCTTGCTTAGCCAACCGGAAGCCGAAGCGATGCAAGGAGAGGATTTCGACCTCGGTGGACGGATCGACGTCGCGCTGCTCAAGGATCTGCTGACAGTCGAGGACTACGATCAGCCGGATTTTGTCGTCTGTGGTCCCGGGAGTTTTACCCAGGCGCTGTACGACGGCTTGCGCGAGTTGGACATTCGCGATTCGCGGATTCACGCCGAAACCTTCGGCCCGTCCACCTTGCGGCGGCGACCGGACCCCGATGCGGTGGTCATCGAGCAACCGCCCGCCGCCACCACATCCGTGCCCGTGATGTTCCAGCGTTCGGCCAAGGAGGCGCGTTGGCAGCCAGACGGCGGCAGCTTGCTGGAGCTGGCGGAAAGCCGTGGCCTGCGTCCCGAGTTCAGCTGTCGCGGCGGCTCCTGCGGCACCTGCAAGACGCGCCTGATCAGCGGCCAGGTGCATTACCCACTGCCGCCAGCGGAGGTGCCGGATGACGGACAGGTGCTGATTTGCTGTGCGATTCCGGCGCAGGGGGCGCAACCGTTGGTACTCGATATCTGAAGATCATTGCAGGCGAACATTGCCCGCCGATCGATGGCTGGGTAGGGTAGTGAGCAGAACTAAAAAGGGCCGCAGAGGCCCTTTCTGCATTTCAGGAACAGGCGTTTCAATGGTTTTTTTCACTCGCTCGATGGTCTTTCTGATGGCGCTGGTGCTCACCACCGGTTGCGAAAGACAGGATGCTCCGCCGCTGGATCAACAGCTTTACGTCTGGCAGCGGCAGTGGACACCGGCCCACGACGCCGCCCTTCGGGACAGCCGCGCCGATTTTTCGACCCTGCGGGTGCTGGCCTTGCAGGCTTTCCCCAACGCCGGCTGGAGTCAGGCCCGGATTGATCCGGCACTGCTCAAGCGTGATGGTCGGCCGGTGATTGCGGTGATTCGCCTGGATGGGCAGCTCAAGGCGCTGGATCAGGATGAGATTACCGCGCAAATCCGGCAGGTGATCAGCGATTGGCAGGGGCAGGAGGTGAACCTCGCCGGCGTGGAAATCGACCACGATGCCGGTAACGCTCGGCTGCCGGCCTACCGCCAGTTTCTCGCGCAGTTGCGCGCAGCGCTGCCGACGTCGCTGCCCCTGAGCATCACCGCGTTGCCGTCCTGGCTCGACAGTCGCGAACTGCCGGCGTTGTTATCCACAGTCGACAGCAGCGTGTTGCAGGTGCACGCGGTGAGCGATCCGCGTCGTGGTTTGTTTGATGCCGATCAGGCCCGGCAATGGGCGAAGGCCTGGAGCCGAATCACGACAAAACCTTTCTATCTGGCGCTGCCAGCCTATGGCGTGGGGTTGCTGCCATCGGCGGGTGGCGCGCCCGTTGTGGAAAGCGAAGTCACGGTGGAGCGCGGAGGCCAGCGCCGGGAGTTGCTCGCCGATCCGCAGTCATTGCGCACCCTCGGTACCGAGCTGCGGGCCGATCCACCGAAACATCTGGCGGGCCTGATCTGGTTTCGCCTGCCATTGGCCAACGACCGTCGGGCCTGGAGCCTGACCACCTTGCGCGCCGTGGCGCGTGGAGATGTGCTCGACAGTCAGTTGGCGCTGAAACTCTCGGCCGACAATGGCCTCTATGACATCGGCATCAGCAACCAGGGCAACCTCGACCGCGCCTGGCCCGAACGCCTGACACTGGCGGTCAGCGGTTGTGAGGGAGCCGATGCCTTGGCCGGTTACGCGTTGCAACAGCGTCCGGATCTGCTTACCTTCACCCGCCTGCGCGATGGCCGAATATTGGCCGGCGGACAGCGTGCCATTGGTTGGGCTCGCTGCGCACACATTGATCAAGGAGGTTCGAATGTTCACCCGTAACTGGCCGCGTCATTTGCTTTGCCTGAGCCTAAGCCTGCCGCTGGGTTCGGCGCTGGCCTGCGGCCCGGACTTCCCCATGCGCCTGCTGGATAACCGTGGCCAGTCGTTGGCGGAACTGCCGGAAGGCAACTTCAGCTTCGAAATCAGCCGCCTCGGCCACGCCATCAACGGATTGAAGAACGTCACCGCCAACGTCGACTACTCGGATGAACCTGATGCTGTAGCGCTGCGGGATCAAGCCGAGCAGGCGGGACTTTCCGCTGAGCAACAGGTGTTGGTGAAACACCTGCGCAGCCTGACGGATGCCCATCAGGTTGAAACCGAAGGGGCGCAACTGCCGCCTGAGCTCAGATTGTATCTGGCCGGCGCTGTGGCTTTTGGCGCGGGTGATCCCGCCTTGGCCGCCGGGTATTTCAAGAAAGTACTGGCCTTGCCCGCCGAACAACGGGCTTCGCGCAGCACCTGGGCGGCTTACTCGTTGGGTCGCGCATTGTTCGCCATGAGCGCCGAAGCCAATGCGGCTCCGGGTCTGCTCGAACAATCCGCCAAGGCCTTCGAGCAAACCCGGCAACTGAGCATCGACGGTTTCAGCGACCCACTGGAACTGGGTGTCGCCAGCCTCGGTGAAGAAGCCCGGGTGGTACGCACCGCCGGCGACTGGAACCGCGCCATCGAGCTCTACGCCACGCAGAATCTGCACGGATCCGCAGTAGGTTACACCTCACTGAAACTGTTGATGGCGGACCTGATGACGCTGCCGGAGGATCAAGTAGCCGAGTTGCTCAAGGGCCAACCCGTGCAGCAATTGGTGACCGCGTCGCTGATCAGCCGGTTGGGTTGGTCGTTCGGCGATCAACCGCCCAACGAACAGAAAATGATCAAGCTGCTGCAAAACAGCACTCGTGGCAGTCTCGAAAACGCCGACCGCCTGGCAGCGATGAATTATCAACAGGGTGATTACGCCAGCGCCAAGGCTTTCCTCGAACATGCCGGCGATGGCGGATTGGCCTGGTGGTTGCGGGCCAAGCTGGCGGTGCGCGAGGGTGATAAGAGTGCGGCCGCCGCAGCCTATGCCAAAGCAGCCCAGGCCTTCCCGCAGAATGAATCCTGGGGCGAGCGCCGCACACCGGACTACGATTACGAAACGCTTCAGCCCAAATGCCGGGTCGAGGGTGAAAGTGCGATCCTGGCGCTGCAACGCGGGGATTACCTGCAGGCCTTCGATCAGCTGTATCGCAGCCAAAGCATTTACTGGTTCGACGCTGCCACCGTTGCCGAGCGCGTGTTGACCCTCGAAGAACTCAAGCACTACGTCGACACGCAGGTGCCGGCACCGCCGCCGCTCAGCCAGCAGGACCGCGACAATTATGTGCCCTTGCCGGTGGCGGCGAGCCTGCGCAATCTGCTGGGGCGACGTTTGTTGCGCGAGGGGCATTACGAGGAGGCGCCGGCGTACTTCGATAACGTCGATTTGCAGAACAAGGCCAAGTCATACGCAATATTACGCAAAGAGGCGGATTCTGCCTGGTGGCCCACGACTCGCGCTGCTGCGCTGTTTAACTCGGCCGGGGTCGCGCGCACGTGGGGAATGGAAATCCTCGGTTATGAAATGGCCCCGGATTACGCCACATTCGGCGGCAACTACAGTCTGGAAAGTACCGAACTCAAGGTCGGGCCGTTAGTAACCGTGGGCGAAGTGAAGCGCCAGCAGGCCAGCGTTGCTCAGCCCGATGAGCGTTATCACTATCGTTTTGTGGCCACGGCATTGGCCAGCCGTGCGGCCGACAATTTGCCTCACACCAGCCAGGCCTTTGCGGCAGTGCTGTGCGCGGCTGCAGGCTGGAACAGCAGTCTTGAAGAAGAAAACGCTTTCTACCAGCGCTATGTCAAAGAGGGGCCGTACGTGGATTGGGCGTTCAATTTCGGTCATCAATGCCCGTATCCCGACTTCCAGAACGCCGACAAGCGCTACGTGACCCAGGTTACCGATTCCGTGCGTTCAGCGCTGCGGCCGTACAAGAAGCCGTTGCAGTATGGCGGCGTGATTGTGGTCACGGCGGCGGCATTACTCCTGATCAATCGCCGCCGCAAGGCGCAGTGAGGTTCAAGCCTGTTGCACAAAGGTCAACCGTACGGCGAAACCGATCAACAGGCTACCGAACAACCATTGTTGCAGGCGCTGGGCTGAGGGGCTGCGTTGCAGCCAACGGCCGAGTGCCGCGCCGACCAGGGCGTATGCGCTGTCGAACAGCAAACCGACGCCGACCAGCACCACGCCCAAGGTCGCAAATTGCCCAAGTACCGGCCCGGCCTGTGGGTTGATGAATTGCGGCAGCAGCACCGAGCAGAACAAAAGTGCCTTGGGGTTGAGCAGGTTGGTCAGCAGTCCGCGTCGGATGGCCGTGCCCCAACGTGGTTTTTCGCCGGTGGTGTCGGCGCTGGTGAGGCTCGGCAGCATCGTGGTTCGCAGGCACTGAATGCCGATCCACAGCAGATACGTGGCGCCGGCCAGGCGCACCAGGTCGAAGGTCCATGGCGCGGCCTTGAACAGTGCCGCCAGCCCCAGCGCCGCCAATGCCACATGGCAACCCCGGGCGATGCCCAGTCCCACGGCCGTAGATAGCGCGGCGCCTTTGCCCTGACGGGCACCGGTCTGCAACAGCAGGATCATGTCGGGCCCCGGCAACAGATAGACCACTGCCAGCGCCATGAAAAACAGCCAGAGACCTTGCATGTTGCACCCCGTTCGTTGTCGATTTGGTCGTACCAGTCTAGGGCTGGAGGGCGGGGCAGGTGCTTGCGTTGTCAGCTTCTATCAGCTCGTGTATTGGCATAATCTGCCACTTAATCAAGCTTGAACCATCAGGATCTGCCAAACCATGAAACTGGACGCTTACGACCGCAAGATTCTCGCCGCGCTGCAACGGGACGGCCGCCTGAGCAATGTGCAACTGGCAGACGAGATCGGCCTGTCGGCATCGCCTTGCTTGCGCCGGGTGCGAATGCTTGAAGAGGCGGGGGTGATTCGCGGCTACCAGGCCAATCTGGATCGCGATGAAGTGGGGTTGGGGCTGACGGTGTTTGTCGGGGTCAAGGTCGAGCGTCACAACGATGAACAAGCCGAAGCCTTTCGCCTGGCGGTGACGGCATTGCCCGAGGTGATTTCGGCGTTTCTGGTGTCGGGGGAGTCGGATTTTCTGCTGCAGGTGGTGGTGCCGGACTTGCGTGCCTATGACCGCTTTCTCACCGGGCGTTTGCTGAAGCTGCCGGGGGTGAGCGACATTCGCAGCAACTTTGCGATTCATACGGTGAAGGCCCCGGGATCGTTGCCGCTGGAGCATTTGCCGCTCTGAACCGAGTCGTCTGCGTTCGTCGGAACGCCGCCCGGAGCGGGCTTGCTCCGGGCGGCGTTCCGACGAAGGCGGTGGCCCCGTCACCGCCAGTCCTTTGGATTACATCTGCGTCGCCATCCCTTCCACATCCATCGCCGCCTGACGCAAGGCCTCGGAGCGGGTCGGGTGTGGGTGGCAGGTCAGCGCGATGTCTTCGGCCGAGGCGCTGAACTCCATGGCCACGCAATATTCGCCAATCATTTCACTGACGCTCGGGCCAACCAGATGCACGCCCAGGACTTCGTCCGTGTGCTCATCGGCCAGCACTTTGGCGAAGCCTTCGGTTTCATGGTTGATCTTCGCCCGGCTGTTGGCGGTGAAGGGAAACTTGCCGACCTTGTACGCCCGGCCTTCAGCCTTGAGCTGCTCTTCGGTCTTGCCGACACTGGCCAGTTCCGGTTTGGTGTAGACCACACTGGGGATCAGGTTGTAATTGACCTCGCCCGCCTTGCCGACGATCTGCTCGACGCAGGCCATGGCTTCGTCCTCGGCCTTGTGGGCGAGCATGGGACCCGAGGTCACGTCGCCAATCACCCAGACCCCGGCGGCATCTGTGCGATGCCCTTTGTTGGCGAGCATGCCGCGCTTGTCCGTGGCGAGGCCGACGTTCTCCAGGCCCAGGCCCTGTGTATAAGGTCGGCGCCCGATGGCTACCAATACGTAATCCGCTTCCAGCAACTCGGCGGCACCGCCAGCGGCAGGCTCGATGCTGAGCTGAACGCCATTGGCGGAACTGGTGGCGCTGGTCACTTTTGAACTCAATTTGAAACTCAAGCCTTGCTTGCTCAGGGAGCGCTGCAGGGTTTTGCCGGCTTCGATGTCCACGCCGGGGCAGATCCGGTCGAGAAACTCGACCACCGTCACCTGCGCCCCAAGGCGGCGCCAGACCGAACCCAGTTCCAGGCCGATCACACCGGCGCCGATCACCACCAGGTGCTTGGGCACCTCGGTCAGTGCCAGGGCGCCTGTGGAATCGAGGATGCGTTTGTTATCGATGTCTACACCGGGCAGGGGCGTGGGCTCCGAACCGGTAGCGATGATGATGTCCTTGGCGCTCAGTACTGTCTTGCCGCCGGCGCTATCGGTCACCGTGACTTTGCCCGGCCCATCGATGTGGCCCCAGCCTCTGATCCAGTCGACCTTGTTCTTGCGAAAAAGAAATTCGATGCCCTTGGTCAGCCCGGTAACGCTTTCATTTTTTTGTTTCATCATCTGGGCGAGGTTGAGGCTGGGTTTGACGTTGATCCCCAGGTTGGCGAATTCCGCACCCATGGCCGCGTCGTACAGTTCGGAGGCATGCAGCAACGCCTTGGATGGCATGCAACCAACGTTCAGGCAGGTGCCGCCGAGTGTGGCGCGTCCTTCCACGCAGGCGGCCTTCAGACCCAGTTGTCCGGCGCGGATCGCCGCGTTGTAACCGCCGGGGCCACCGCCAAGTATCACGACGTCATAAGTGCTCATGGATGTACTCCTGGATCGAAAGGGGATGGGTAAAAGTAGTTCCTTGATAAAATTACGATCGTAATATGTGCGTTCGGCTGCATTTCGGTCAAGGCTTCAGCCAAGCGACAGGTTGGGCATCTTTAGATAGCGCGCTTGAATACGGAAATTTCACCATTTCCGTTATATCGTAACGAATGGCCCTGTAAGCGAAGACACTCTGGAGTGGTATGCAAGTCGATCTCGATGTTGATCAAGCGCCGTTAGCCGGGTTGCCGCGCTTTCAGCAGGCGTTCATTCAAGGGCGGCGTTTGCGCCAGTTCGCCATCGGTGCGGGCGTACTCGCGTCGGTGGGTGTGTTGCTGGCGCTGTTTGCCGGGCTGTTTTCGACGCAAACACTGTGGCCGGCGTTGCTGCTGAACCTGAGCGCGGCGTCTGTGGTGCTGATGGCCGGTTTGCAATCGGCCTGGTGGGTAACCCAGTGGCGTGCGCTGGCGATGAATCCCGAAGTGCCGGTGGTCGTTGTCGACGAGTCTGTCGCGCCTTCGGGGTGGTATGAGCGTTTGCTGGACCGGATCAGCCAGCAATCGCAGCACCTGCTGGGGCAAATCGGCGCGCCGACGCTGTGGCTTGGCGGCTGGGCATTGTTGGCGCTATTGGGCGTGGAACAGGCCTGGAACCTCGCGTTGCCTCCGGCAGCGCTGGGCCTGTCGGCCACTGTCGGGGCAGCGTGCACCTTACTGTTGGCATTCGGCCTGTTGGTGATGGAGCGCCATCTGGCTCAGGAAAACACCGCGCAATGGCCTGAAGCCGCTGCGTTGGCGCAATTGACTCGTGTGGCGATCATCAGCCTGGTGCTCGGTGCTTTTTGTCTGTTGTTTGCCGATGAAACCTCGGTATGGCCTGTACGCCTGGCGGTGTTGATCGGACTGCTGCCGGGGCTGGTGGCGGCAGAACTGTTGCTGCGCGCGGTGTTGTCACTGTTCAGCCCGCGCCGGGACCGCCTTGAGCCGGAGCTGTTGGCGCGCAGTTTTGTCGCCGACATGCTGCGCTGGCCACCACAGCCATTGCTGGCGTTGCAGCACGAATTGCATAACCGCTTCGGCATCGACCTGCGACAGATCTGGGCCTTCACTTACATGCGTCGGGCGTTCCTACCGGTGTTGGCGGTGGTGTCGCTGGTTGGCTGGTCGCTGACCGGCATTCACGAGATTGCCCTGCAAGGGCGTGGCATCTACGAGCGATTCGGCAAGCCAGTGGAGGTGTTCGGCCCAGGTTTGCACATGGGTCTACCTTGGCCATTGGGCCGGGTGTTGAGCGTCGAGAATGGCGTGGTTCACGAGTTGGCTACCAGTGTTGGAGAAACCACGGCCCCTGCTCAGGCAGACCCTGCGGAAGGCCCGGCCCCGACAATCGCCAATCGCCTCTGGGACGCCAGCCATGTGAACGATAAATCCCAGGTGATCGCCAGCAGCCGAGCCGACAAGCAGAGCTTTCAGATCGTCAACATGGACGTGAGATTCGTCTATCGCATCGGGCTGAGCGATCAGGCGGCATTGGCCGCAACCTATAACAGTGCCGATGTGCCGATGTTGATTCGCAGCACCGCCAGCCGAATCCTGGTTCACGACTTCGCCTCGCGCACACTCGACGGTTTGCTTGGCGAGGACAGGGTAGGGCTGGCCGAAGAAATTGGCCGCGCCGTCCAGGCTGACTTGCAAAAACTCGACAGCGGCGTGGAAATTCTCGCCACGGTGGTCGAGGCGATTCATCCTCCGGCCGGTGCAGCCAATGCCTATCACGGCGTGCAAGCGGCGCAGATTGGCGCGCAAGCCTTGATCGCCCGAGAACACGGCGCCGCTGCCGAGGCCATCAATCAGGCTCAGTTGCAGGCCAGTATTGCCCACGATCAGGCGACGGCCAGCGCCCGAGAAAACAATGCTGGTGCCGAGGCCGCGAACCTGAAATTCAACGCTGAGCAAAAGGCCTATGCCAGCGCTGGCCAGGCCTTCTTGCTGGAGCAGTATTTCAGTCAGTTGTCCCAGGGTTTGGCCAACGCCAAGTTGCTGGTGCTCGATCATCGTCTAGGCGGCAGCAGCAACGCGCCGACCATCGACCTCCGTACTTTCACGCTGCCGGTTGACCCTGCGCCGTCGCGTAAAACCGCTCAGCCAGGAGCTGCCAATTGAGCCAGTCCCATACGCACGATCACGATGACCACGCCGGACACGATCACGGTCATGGCGGGCATCACCACCACGGCCATCACCATCACCACGGCGATTCCCAGGAGGCTGGTCCATTCCCATGGCGTCGGATGGGGTGGGCGGCATTGCTGGTGGCGTTTGCGGTCGCCGCTGCAAGCCTGGTGCAGGTGCGTTCGGGGGAAGCCACAGTGATCACACGCTTCGGCAATCCATCGCGAGTCTTGCTGGAGCCCGGCCTGGGTTGGCGCTGGCCGGCACCGTTCGAGGCGGCAATCCCGGTGGATCTAAGGCTGCGCACCACGTCCAGCGGTTTGCAGGATGTCGGCACCCGGGACGGTTTGCGCATCATTGTTCAGGCCTACGTGGCTTGGCAGGTGCAGGGCGATCCGGACAATGTGCAACGTTTCATGCGCGCGGTGCAGAACCAGCCTGATGAAGCCGCGCGGCAGATTCGTACCTTTGTCGGCTCCGCACTGGAAACCACTGCCAGCAGTTTTGATCTGGCGAGCCTGGTCAATACCGATGCCAGCCAAGTGCGCATCGCCGATTTCGAAACACAACTGCGCAAGCAAATCGATCAGCAGCTGCTCACCACGTATGGCGTGCGCGTGTTGCAGGTCGGCATCGAACGATTGACGCTGCCTTCGGTGACGCTCACTGCGACGGTCGACCGGATGCGCGCCGAGCGTGAAACCATCGCCACTGAGCGCACGGCCATCGGCAAGCGCGAGGCCGCGCAAATTCGTTCCGCCGCCGAGCGCGATGCGCGAATTGTGCAGGCTGATGCCACCGTGAAAGCGGCAGATATCGAAGCGCAATCGCGGGTGGAAGCGGCGCAGATTTACGGTCGCGCCTACGCGGGGTCGCCGCAGCTCTACAACCTGCTGCGCTCGCTCGACACTTTGGGCACGGTGGTGACGCCTGGGACCAAGCTGATTTTGCGCACCGACGCCGCACCGTTCCGGGTGTTGGTTGACGGTCCGCCAAGCTTCGACAACAAATCCGGATCGCAGCCATGAGTTTGGTTCCACGTGGAACAAATGAGTTGAGCAGCCCTTGGATTCAGGCCGGGCGCTTGGCGTTTCTGGCCTTGTATGCGGTAACGGTGTTGGCGGCATTGGCGTGGGCGTTTTCCAATGTGCGGCAGATCGACCCGCAGAATCGCGCAGTGGTTTTGCATTTCGGCGCGCTGGATCGCATTCAGAATGCCGGGCTGTTGTTGGCCTGGCCGCAACCGTTCGAGCAGGTGATTTTGTTGCCAGCGGCGGATCGGGTGATCGAGCGTCGGGTGGAAGGTTTGTTGCGCAGTGGTGCCGCGATGCAGGCAGATCGCGTGGCCAGTTTTGCCACGCCCATCAGCGATGCCCTCGCAGGCTCCGGCTATCTGCTAACGGGTGATGCCGGTGTCGTGCAACTCGATGTGCGGGTTTTCTACAAAGTCACCGAACCTTACGCCTTTGTGCTTCAAGGCGAACATGTGTTGCCCGCATTGGATCGCTTGGTCACCCGTAGCGCTGTGGCACTCAGCGCCGCACGGGATCTGGACACTATCCTGGTCGCTCGCCCGGAATTGATCGGCGCTGACAGTCAGGCGGCGGAGCGACGCGAGCGCTTACGAGGCGATCTGGTACAGGGCATCAATCAACGGCTGGCCGAACTCACCGCGACGGGGCAGGGACTGGGGATCGAAGTGGCGCGGGTCGATGTGCAATCGAGTCTGCCAAGCCCGGCGGTCAATGCCTTCAATGCGGTACTCACAGCGAGTCAGCAGGCCGACAAAGCCGTGGCCAATGCGCGTACCGAAGCCGAAAAGCTGACGCAAACCGCCAACGAGCAAGCCGACAGAACACTGCAAGTCGCCCATGCCCAGGCCAGTGAGCGATTGGCCAAAGCATCCACCGACACGGCCACGGTATTGAGCCTGGCCAAGGCGCAACAACAGGGCACTGACCCGCAAATGCTGCTGCGCATCTATCGCGAGCGGATGCCGAAAATTCTTGGTCAGGCCGGTTCGGTCACGACGGTCGATCCCAAAGACGATTCCCGCCTGATCATTCAGGGAGCTGCACAATGACTGCTCAAATCGCCGCTGCACCGAGCCTGTTGTCTTCGGCAGAACAGCGCCGCGCCGCGCGCCAGTTGACCCTGGCCATGCTTGCATTGGGCCTGCTCGCGCTGGGCTTGATCTGGCGTTGGCTGGCGCCGGAACAGACCGGCGTCAGCCAACTGCTGCTGGGTTTTGCCTCGTTGTTGGTCGCCGTGCCGGTCATGCGCTCGGCCTGGTACAGCCTGCGCTATCCAAGCTTGCATGGCATCACCGATCAATTGATCGCGCTGGCCATGCTGGGTGCCTGGGCCACCGGGGATCTGCTGACGGCGGCTCTGTTGCCGATCATCATGATCTTCGGTCACGTGCTGGAGGAGCGCAGCGTGATCGGTTCCCAGGAGGCGATTCACGCCCTCGGCAAACTGACCCGCAGTCACGCGCGCAAGGTTCAGGCGGACGGCTCCGTCATCGAAGTCGACAACGGCACGCTCAAGGCCGGCGATCTGATTGAGGTCCGCGCGGGGGACCGGGTGCCGGCGGATGGTCGGGTACTGTCCGGTCAGGCCAGTCTGGACACCGCCTCCATTACTGGCGAATCGGTACCGATGGAGGCGGGCGTCGGCATGTCGGTGTTCGGTGGCGCGATCAACCTCGACGGTTTGCTGCGGATCGAGGTGACCCGCACCGGCCAGGAGTCGACCCTCGGCAAAGTCATCGCCCTGATGCAAAACGCCGAGCGCTCGAAACCGCCGATCACTCGTCTGCTGGAGCGTTACGCCGGCAGCTATATGGTGCTGGTGTTGCTGTTGGCGGCGGTGACCTGGTTCATCACCAACAACGCTCAAGCGATGCTCGCGGTGTTGGTGGCGGCCTGTCCTTGTGCGCTGGTGTTGTCGGCACCGGCGACGGCGATTGCCGGGGTGGCGGTAGCGGCACGCCACGGGATTCTGATCCGCAGTTCTGCGTTCCTCGAAGAGTTGGCGGACCTGACTTCGCTGGTGGTCGACAAGACCGGAACGCTGACCTTCGGCACCTTGCGCCTGCAATCCATCGACAGCCCGCTGGAGGATCGCAGCCATGTCCTCACGCTCGCTGCCAGCCTCGGTTCGGCCAGCAGTCACCCGGTCAGTCGTGCGCTCGCGGGGTTGGTGACCCAGGAGCATTTCCTGCTGCTTTCCAACATTCATGAGCGCCAGGGCCTGGGCGTGGTGGCAATGACCGGGCAGGGCGAAGCGGCGCTCGGCCGGCCGGAGTTGTTTGCGCAACTGGGCATCAGCACAACATCCGTTCCCGATCATGACGGTCCGATTGCCGGGCTGGCGCTCAACGGTGAATTCCTCGCCTGGCTGTTGTTGGCCGACAGCGTCAAGCCCGAGGCGCAGTTTGCCCTGGGTGAGTTGCGCGACCTCGGATTGGGCCGCCAGTTGTTGCTTACCGGTGACCGCCACAGTGTCGCGCAAACGCTCGCCCGGAATGTCGGGATCAGCGATGTCGAAGCGCAAGCCCTACCCGAAGACAAGCTGAACCGCGTGCTCAAGGAAATCGACAGTGGCTTCCGGCCGATGGTGGTCGGAGATGGCATCAACGACTCCCTGGCCCTCAAGGCTGGCGTGGTGGGTGTGGCCATGGGCGCGGGCGGTGCGGACATCGCCCTGGCATCGGCGGACATCGTGCTGATCGGCAGTGACCTGCGCCGCCTCGGCACCTGCGTGCGCCTGAGTCGTCAGTGCCGCCAGACATTACAGGTGAATGTGGTCATCGGTCTGGGCTGGACCCTGGCTATCGTGGCCTTCGCCGCGTTTGGCTGGCTCGGCGCTGCCGGGGCGATGGTTGCGGCGCTGCTGCATAACCTCAGCACCTTGCTGGTGTTGGGCAACGCCGGTCGTTTGCTGCGGTTTCAGGAGCCGTTGCTCAAGCTCAAGGACGAAGCCTGAATGCGAATGCTCTAAACCGGGTGATCACGGTGCTTAATCTTTTTTAGAACTGTGCGCCCGGTTCGTAGTCATTGGAAATGAGGGCACATCTTTTTGTGCGTTCGCGGCGGCAGGTGTGGGCTTCGCGAATCATTGAAAACGGCTGTTAATTCGATAGCCAGCTATTTTTCAAAGATGGTCTACCCTCTGATCAGACGTCTGAAACAAGGGGAATTTCCATGCTCGCGCAACTTCCACCGGCCTTACAGAATCTGCAATTACCGCTTCGCCTGAGACTCTGGGATGGTCATGAACTCAATCTGGGACCGGCGCCCAGCGTCACGATTGTGGTCAAGGATCCACAAATGGTCACCCAGTTTACCCATCCAAGCCTGGACGCCCTCGGTGCTGCGTTTGTCGAAGGCAAACTGGAACTCGAAGGCTCCATCAGCGAAGTGATCCGCGTCTGCGATGAATGGAGCCAGGCGTTGCTGGACGAAGACGACGACAACAAGCCTGTCCGTAGTGCCCATGACAAAGAGACTGACGCCAAGGCGATTTCCTACCACTACGACCTTTCCAACGCGTTCTATCAACTGTGGCTCGACAGCGATATGGCGTATTCCTGCGCTTACTTCGAGACCGGCAGCGAAAGCCTCGAGCAGGCCCAGCAAGCCAAGTTCCGTCATTTGTGCCGCAAGCTGCGCCTGCAGCCCGGCGAATATCTGCTGGATGTGGGTTGCGGGTGGGGCGGATTGGCGCGTTATGCGGCGCGGGAGTTTGGCGCGAAAGTGTTCGGTATCACCCTCAGCAAGGAGCAGTTGGCCCTGGCCCGGGAACGCGTAAAAGCGGAGGGCCTGGAGGATCTGGTCGAACTGCAACTGCTCGACTATCGCGATCTGCCGCAGGATGGCCGTTTCGACAAGGTTGTCAGCGTCGGCATGTTCGAACACGTCGGCCACGCCAATCTGGCGGAGTACTGCAAGACCCTGTTCGGTGCGGTGAAAGAGGGCGGTCTGGTGATGAATCACGGGATCACCGCCAAATACACCGATGGCCGTCCGGTGGGACGCGGTGCCGGCGAATTCATCGAGAAATACGTGTTCCCCAACGGCGAACTGCCGCACCTTTCAATGATATCTGCCGAGATCAGTGAGGCCGGGCTGGAGATCGTCGACGTCGAAAGCTTGCGCCTGCACTACGCACGCACGCTCGATCACTGGAGCGAGCGCCTGGAGGACAACCTCGAAGCGGCGTCCAAACTCGTACCGGAACAAGCCCTGCGTATCTGGCGGCTGTACCTGGCCGGTTGCGCTTACGCGTTTGCCCGGGGCTGGATCAACCTGCACCAGATTCTCGCGGTGAAGGCCCACGCCGATGGCAGTCATGAACTGCCATGGACCCGTGACGATATCTACCTCTAGAGAACCGGCGAAATAAGCCGGGCGACCCGCATGCCGACCTGCTGCAGGCGGTGGGTCTCCCGGCCTTCTCCTTTGGCGATTTCGTGGGCGTTGGCGAAATCATCGTTGAGCATCTGTTCCACCTCGGCGGCAAAGGCGCGGTCGACGGTCAGCAGCATCACTTCAAAATTCAGCCGGAACGACCGGTTGTCCAGGTTGGCGCTGCCGATGGCGCTGATTTCGCTGTCGATCAACACCACTTTCTGGTGCAGGAATCCGGGCTCGTAACGGAACACCCGCACACCGGCGCGCACGGCTTCGAAGGCGTAGAGGCTGGAGGCGGCGTAGACGATTCGGTGGTCGGGTCGAGACGGCAACAGCAGCCGTACATCCACACCCCGCAGCACCGCCAGGCGCAACGCTGCGAACACGGCTTCATCGGGGATGAAGTACGGGCTGGTGATCCAGACCCGTTCCGTCGCCGCATGGATCGCTTCGACAAAGAACAGAGAGCAGGTTTCGTAGGCGTCTGCCGGGCCGCTGGCGAGCAACTGGCACAGCACGCCGTCTTCCGGGTAAACCTCGGGCAGGATCAGTGGCGGCAGGGCATGAGCCACCCAGAACCAGTCTTCAGCGAAAGACTCCTGCATGCACGCCACCACTGGCCCGCGCACTTGCACGTGGGTATCGCGCCAGGGGGCCAGGGGCGGTTTTTCGCCCATGTATTCATCACCGACGTTGTGCCCGCCGACGAAGCCGAGAATGCCGTCTACGACCACTATCTTGCGATGGTTGCGGAAGTTCACCTGAAAGCGATTGAACCAGCCACTACGGGGGCCAAAAGCCTTGACCTCGACTCCGCCATCACGCAAAGCCTGCACGTACCCGTTGGGCAGGGAGTGGCTGCCGATTCGGTCATACAACAGGTAGATCGCCACGCCTTCGGCGGCTTTCTTCAACAGCAAAGTCTGCAGGAGTTGGCCTAGGCGGTCGTCGTGGACGATGAAAAACTGGATCAGCACGGCTTCTTTGGCCTGGCTGATGGCATCAAAAATGGCGTCGAATGTCGCCTGGCCGTTGATCAACAGCCGCGTCTGGTTATTGGCCAGGCAGGGCATGTGTCCGAGCTTGGGCATCGCTCTGAGTGAGGCGTAGGCAGAAGAAGCACGGGCGGTGAGGGCTTCTTCTACCCAGGGTCGCCAGTTGAGTTCGGAAACGGCCTTGCGCATCTCCTCGTTGGCCTGCCGCCGCGCCTTGATATAGCCATCAAAGGTGCTGCGGCCGAACATCAGGTACGGGATCAGCGTGAGGTAAGGGATGAAAAACAGCGACAGGGCCCAGGCGATCGAGCCTTGGGCGGTACGGACGGTCAACACAGCATGTATGGCCGCGATCATGCCCAGCGAGTGCAACAGGGCGATGGTATAACCGAAAATATGCGGTCCGAAATAATCCATGGGGGCTGCCTTGCTCCTGAAGATTCAGTGCTTAACAGACCATGTTCCGTGCAGAATGTCGCTAATTAATTCGCCCATGAACCGAAGCTTGCGGCTGACGTCTAACGGCCACTACTGATCAGGAGTTACTCGATGAACGTTCGTCTGCTGGGTTTGGCCATGGCACTGGGTTTGGCACTTCCTGTGGCGGCTCACGCGCAAATGCTGCAACCAGGATTGTGGGAGATGACCACGAGCAACATGAAGGTCGACGAGCAGAATATGCCGGACCTGCAATTGATCCTCGGCCAGATCCAGAGCCAGATGACCCCTGAGCAGCGCGCCCAACTGGAAAAGCAGGGCATCACCATGGGCGGAAAAGGGATCCGGGCGTGCCTGACCCCTGAGCAGGTCAAGACCGACAACATCCCGCTGACCGATCCGCAGTCTGGCTGCAAACAGGAAATCACCGACCGCTCCGGCAATCAGTGGAAATTCCGTTTCAGTTGCCCGAGAGCCCAGGGTGCCGGCGTGGCGACGTTCCTCAGTGATCGCGAATTCACCACCAAGGTCAACGGGACGTTCAACGCCACCGGCATTCAGCAGAAGGGCAGCCTCGAATCCCGCGCCGTCTGGTTGGGGCAGGATTGTGGCACTGTGAAGCCGAGAGCTTAAAAGCTTCGTCGGATCGCCGCCCGGAGCAAGCCCGCTTGCTCCGGGCGGCGATCCGACGAAGGCGTCCACCCAGCCTCCCTAGATCCCCGGCCGACTCAACCACTCACACGCCGCCTCGACAGCCATCCGGCCAAAATCCTCCCCCGTGCGGCTGCGCACACTGACAAACCCCCCAGCCTGTTCCTTTTCACCAACCACGACCAGGTACGGCACGGTCTGGCTGTGCTGGCGAATCTTGTAGCGGACTTTTTCGTTTCGCAGATCGGCCTTGGCGCGCACGCCTTTTTGGCGCAAGGACTCGGTCACCGCTTGGGCATAAGTCGCCTGGCGGTCATCCATGCTCACGACGACCACATGGGGTGGAACGCGCCAGTGTTGCAGTTCCTGATGGCTGGACCAGCAGGTGCCGTAGATCCGTTGCTGTAACGTGCCGCTGATGTGATCGAGGGCAAAGGCCTGCAAGACTTTGGTGGTGGGGACGTGCGGTCCGTGACTTTGGTACTCGGTGTCCCCCAGACGGTACAGCGGCACTGCTTCGCGCGCCGGCCGTCGACGGATCGAGTGATTGGTCGCTGCCAGTGACTGCATGCGCGCTTCGATGAGGGGCAGGTCTGCCGGGGTCAGCGGTTGCTCGACTGTGAACTCGTAAAAGAAACCGTCACCCAATTCCTTTCCCGCACGCATTTGCGCATGAGGGTGCAGTTGCTTGACCGCCATGGCCAGCATCAACGCGCAGGAGCGGCGCAGGATCTCCAGGCCATCCGGCTCCCGGGGCGTGACAATGCTGACGCGGGCATCCGCCTCGATCAGGTATTCGCAGTCCACCAATACACCATTGACTCGACCCGCTACGGCTGCGCTGGCCAGTTCGGGACCGATGCTGGCGGCCATCTCGTGCACGGACAGTGGCTGGTCGTATTCACGCAATGAACCATCGGGCAGGGTGATCTGGATCATGGTCGGCGTACTCACGTGCTTCTAACGAGCGTTATCGCATAAACCGTTGGGGTAAACATTAAGACGTTTGTCGTGCCAGGCAATTTGTCCTGACACGATGGCTGTTTTTGGCCACCCGCGTCAGAACTCGTTTTGCAGGGCTTTGTAGCCGCGCACCAGATCG
This sequence comes from Pseudomonas sp. IT-P4, assembly GCF_949767755.1. Classification (NCBI taxonomy): domain Bacteria; kingdom Pseudomonadati; phylum Pseudomonadota; class Gammaproteobacteria; order Pseudomonadales; family Pseudomonadaceae; genus Pseudomonas; species Pseudomonas sp. IT-P4. The sequence continues at coordinate 150,031 of NZ_CATKPX010000023.1, forward strand.
ACGTTGGTGCGCGCCACGTCTTCGGAAAACTCCGAGGCACTGACACTTACCGGCGGGTATTGCGAGAGGTCGGTGTTGGGGCCAATCCGCGTGGTGGAGGGCACGTAGAAGGCTTCAGGCAGGTCACGACCGTCCACCACCGAGTTGTGCCGCACCACGCAACCGTCACCGACCACACAGTTGAACAGTACGCTGTTGAAGCCGATGAACACTCGATTGCCCACGATGCAGGGACCATGCACGATCGAGCGGTGGGCGATGGAACTGAACTCGCCAATGGTCACCGCCGCACCGGATTTGGAATGGATCACCACGCCGTCCTGGATGTTCGAGTTGGCACCGATGGTGATCGGCTGCATGTCGCCTGAGTCATCGACTTCGTCTGCGCGGATCACCGCGTAGGGCCCGACGAACACGTTCTCGCCGATCACCACTTTGCCGCAGATGATCGCCGTCTTGTCGACGTAGGCCGACTCGGCAATCAGCGGTAAATCTCCGGAAGGGTTCTTGCGGATCATGGCTTGCTCAACGCGTTGTACAGGGTGTTGAGGTTGTACTCGAACAACCCGGTGAAGGTGCTGGCCGGACCGCTCGCCGCCAGGGCATCGGAGTACAGCGTGCCGCCGATCTGCGCGCCGCTTTCATCCGCGATCTGCTTGAGCAGGCGCGCGTCCTTGATGTTTTCCATGAACACCGCCTTGACCTTGGCTTGACGAATCTGGGTGATCAGTGCGGCCACTTCGGCGGCTGAAGGTTCGCGCTCGGTGGACAGGCCTTGAGGCGCCATGAACTCGATGCCGTAGGCTTGGCCGAGATAACCGAAGGCATCATGGGACGTGACGATCTTGCGGTTGCCCGGTGGCAGTGAACCGAGCTTGGCCTTGGCTTCGGCGAGCAGGGCATAGACCTGTTTCAGGTACACCTGGCTGTTGCGCTCATAGTCGGCGGCGTTCGCCGGGTCGGCGGCAATCAGCGCCTTGGTAATGTTGGCGATGTACAGTTCGGTGTTCGCCAGGTTATGCCAGGCGTGCGGATCAGGAACGGTTGCGCCGTCTTCATCCAGGCTACGCGGGATGACGCCGTGGCTTGCGCTGATGACTGGCACCCGGGTCTCTGTGCTCGTTACCAGGCGATCCAGCCAGGGCTCGAAACCCAGGCCGTTCTTGATGATGAGCCTGGCCTTGAGCAGCGCTTTGGCGTCGTCCGGTGTCGGCTCGTAGGTATGGGCATCCGCGTCCGGGCCGACCATGTTGGTGATCTGGATATGCTCCTTGCCGACCTGGCGGGTCATGTCGGCAAGGATGCTGAAGCTGGTGACCACCTGGAGTTTTTCGGCGGCAGACAGCGACATCGACACCATCAAGCTGAGCAGCACGAGTAAAGCGCGCATCGGGTAACACCTCATTGGGATGTGAGCAAAGGCGGGCGGCGCAGCAAGCCGTGCACCGGCCCGAACACCACGGACAGCAGATACCCGCCGCCGGCCACCAGCACGATTGCCGGGCCACTGGGCAGCGAGTAATAGAACGAGATCAATAAACCGAGCCACACCGAGAGGCTGCCGAGCAAGGCGGCGACGACGATCAGCACCGGCAGACGACGACTCCAGAAGCGCGCCGCGGCGGCAGGCAGCATCATCAGGCCGACCACCATCAACGCGCCGATCGCCTGGAAACCGATGACCAGATTCAACACCACCAGCGTCAGGAATACGCCGTGGGCCAAGGGGCCGAGTCGGCTGACCGTTTGCAGAAAAAGCGGGTCGAGGGTGTCGAGCAGTAGTGGTTTGTAGATCAATGCCATGGCCATCAGGCTCAGGCCCGAGATCCAAAGCATGCCGGTCAAGGTCGGGCCGTCGACCGCCAGCGCCGAGCCAAATAACAGGTGCAACAGGTCCAGGCGTTTGCCGGCGATGCCGAGAATCAGCACGCCACCGGCCAGGGAAATCGGGTAGATCGCCGCGAGGCTGGCGTCCTCTCGCAGGCCGGTTCGCCGTGTAATCCAGGCTGCAAGGCCGGCCATGCTCAGGCCGGCGCCGAGACCGCCGATGGTCAACGCCGGGAGGCTCAAGCCGGCAAACCAGAAGCCCAGGGCCGCACCGGGAAGGATGCCGTGGGCGACCGCATCGCCGATCAGGCTCATGCGCCTGAGGATCAGAAACACTCCAAGAGGCGCCGTACTGCACGCCAGGAGCAAACCGCCCAGCAGCGCCCGACGCATGAACACGAACTCGTGGAACGGTTGCCAAAGATGCGCGGCAGCGATCATCAGGCCACCTGCGTTTGTGGTGGTTGGCTGATCAGTTCGGTGCTCGGACCGTATACGCAACCGCTGCCTTTGATCTGCAACGTGTGTGGGATGTGCTCGCGGACAGCGGCGAGGTCATGGCACACGACCACCTGTGTCCGGCCTTCAAGGTGCCATTGGTGTATGTGCTTCCAAAGCAATGCCTGGCCGACTTCATCGAGGGCCGCGTGGGGTTCATCCAGCAACAGCAAGGGTGCATCGGTCAGGCTCAATCGGGCGAGCAGGGCGCGTTGCAATTCGCCGCCGGAGAGGGCCATCAACGGTCGATCTTCCAGACCGTTCAGGCACCAGTTTTCAAGGACGGTTTTCAGTCGTTGGCTACGGATCTCCGGTGACTGTTTGCTGCCCCAGAAACCGGCGGCAATCAATGCCTGAAGGCTGATCGGAAATTGCCTGTCCAGGTGTTGTTGCTGGGGCAGGAACGACACACTGCGCTTGAGTGGAACACTCAGTCGAACCTTTCCGGCCAACGGTTTTTGCAGGCCAGCGATGACCTTCAACAGGCTGCTTTTCCCGGAGCCGTTCGCACCGATGATGGCGGTCAGGCTGCCCTGCGACAGTTCGAGGTCCAGCGCTGGCGTGAGTGGATGCCCCGGTGCGCCCCAACGTAAAGCGTGGCAAGCAATCATGCGAGCTCCCAGTTGAAACGGCTTTCGGCTACAGCGTCATGGGCGTGCAGGCTTTCGGCGTGGGTCACACGAATATGGAAGGCATTGATACCTGTGGAGCGCTTCAGGGCCTGATTCAAACGGCGTGCGGCGTCCTCGCAGAACATCAGGTTCTGACCGTTGGCGAGGGCGAAGGCCTGTTCGTCGGCGCGCTTTACCGCTGTTTGAACGGCGGTGCCGAGTGCGGCTTCGGCGTCGTTGATGATGGCGATCAGAGGCAACTCGTCCAAAAAATCGGCCAACCGTACGCGCAACTTTGCGCTGCTGCGTTGGCTGTGGGGGGTAGCGACGATGCCGTTCGGGGAGCCGAGCCAGGCTAAAACGTCGGCGTGTTGCGGTGGCTTGTTGGCGAAATCATCGATGAACTGCTGCTGAATCAACTGTCGAGAAAGGGCTGCGGAACACGGGCAGGTTGAGGAATAAGGCACGTCGATTTTTAGTTCCACGTGGAACATTGCGTTTTTCAAGCGCGCTTCGATGGTCACTGGATAGCTTTTCCAGCCGGCCAATGGACTGATCAGCGCCGGCCTTTTCAGCAACAAATCGGCGTGAATGCTTAGGTGTGCGCTACTCGACAGCCCTTCATGACTATCAAGAAAGCGCTGCAAAACCCGCCGCAATAAAACCGGTGAAAGGTTTTCCTGCTCCAGCAATTCAAGCGCCAGATAGAGCCGTGACATATGAATGCCGCGCGCGTTGCCATCGTCGAGGCTAACGCCGGCATCGGCTTTTACGTTCAATCGTTGGCCATCAAAAAAAACGGGAAGAGCAATGCCGCACATGCCCACCCACTCGAGTGGAAGGGCTTGGCGTGAGGCCTGCGCGGCGATATCCGGCAGAGTCAGCGCATTCATGAGCAGGTCCATCGTGGGAGTTGATTTGTCATGTTATAGTATAACAATAAAATCGGCGATGCCTTTTTCATGAACGGACTTTCATCACGCGCAACCACCACATGCTCAGCCTGATTTCACGCCATCAACAGAAAAACAAAGAGGCCTAACAGCCAGCGATCCGGCTGCAAGTGAATCTGGCGCTGCTGCCTCCGGAGCTGGAAAACCGGTTGATCGTGGTCCAGCCGACGCGCCGGTTGTAGCCGACCCAGGCCTCACCATCGGAAGCGATACCGGTAAAAAACGTCAGCTGGCCGTAGCGGCTGTTGGTCTGCGCCCAATAGCGTTTTCCGGCCGTTTCGAAGCCCCGCAGATAAAGGGTGTTGCCGACGGTGTTGACGCTGTAGGCGTTGCCCTGCGCATCCACGCAGGCCAGCAGATTGGCGCTGCGGGTGCATTTGGCCAGGGTCGGGACCTGTGCCATCGCGTCGGCAGCCACCAGCAGGGAAAGCATGATCAATGCAGATTTAAGGGCGTTGCGCATGGGCTTTCTCGCGAGGGGAGCGGCGTTCAGCATCCTGTCCTTTGCACTGCCGGGCAAGAGGGGATGGTTTATTTGCATTGTTACAGTATAACATTATGTAGGCCCGACACAGCGACCGGGCATCCCTGTGAGGAATATGCAGATGTCCAATCGACTTCCCGTGACCGTTCTCTCCGGCTTTTTAGGTGCCGGAAAAAGTACACTTCTTAATTACATACTACGTAATCGCGATGGGTTGCGAGTTGCAGTCATCGTCAACGATATGAGCGAAATCAACGTCGATGGCACCGAAGTCCAGCGCGATGTCAGCCTGAATCGCGCTGAAGAACGGTTGGTCGAGATGAGCAACGGGTGTATTTGCTGTACGTTACGTGAAGACTTGCTTGAGGAGGTGAGTCAACTCGCCAGGGAGGGTCGCTTCGACTATCTGCTGATCGAGTCCACCGGTATTTCCGAACCGCTGCCAGTAGCGGAAACCTTCACCTTTCGCGATGAAAGCGGCCAAAGCCTCAACGACATCGCCCGTCTCGACACTATGGTCACGGTTGTCGATGGCATGAACTTCCTGATCGATTACCAGGCTGCCGAAAGCCTGGCTTCCCGAGGAGAAACCCTTGGGGAAGAAGACGAACGTTCGATTACCGATCTGTTGATCGAGCAGGTCGAGTTCGCCGATGTGATTTTGCTCAGCAAGATCGACTTGATCAGTAGCCACCAACGCGAGGAGCTGATCGCGATACTTGAGCGGCTCAACGCCCGGGCGGAGATCATTCCGATGGCGATGGGTGAAATCCCCTTGAACAAGATTCTCAACACCGGTCGTTTTGACTTCGAAAAGGCTGCCCAGGCACCGGGATGGCTGCAGGAACTGCGCGGCGAACACGTGCCGGAAACCGAGGAATACGGTATTGCTTCCAGTGCTTACCGGGCGCGCCGGCCGTTCCATCCGCAGCGTTTCTTCAACTTCATCGACGGTCCTTGGGATAACGGCAAGCTGCTGCGCTCCAAGGGCTTTTTCTGGCTGGCGAGCAAGCACATGGACGCCGGCAGCTGGTCTCAGGCCGGTGGTTTGATGCGCTATGGTTTTGCCGGGCGCTGGTGGCGCTTTGTACCGAAAAACCAATGGCCGCAGGACGAAGAAAGTACCGCCGGGATCATGAAAAACTGGACCGCCGACAGCGGAGACTGTCGCCAGGAACTGGTGTTCATCGGCCAAGACATCGACTTCACGCAACTCACGGCTGAGCTGGACGCATGCCTGCTGACCGATGAGGAAATGGCGCTGGGCGTAGAGGGTTGGCGTTTGCTGCCTGATCCATTCGGCCCTTGGTACGAAGAAGCCGCCTGATCCACTACTGGCGCTTCAAGGCTTGAGCCAGGTGCCCTGGCTCCGGGCCTCGCAGTATGGCTGCAGATACGCCGCGTCGGTGGCAACGCCGTAATAGTGAATATCCTGTCGGTAGGGCATATTGGCGACTTGGGCGTTGCTGCAGATACCAAATGCGCCGCCGGGGCATTGATCGACGTACTGCACATCGACTTTCTGTCCCGCCAGGTTTGGTTGGCAGAAACCATCGGCGAAGAGTTTTGGCGGGATGTTGCGGTTCTGCTGGCAAACCTGGACATCAAGCCGCTCGCCCTGGCTGTGAACCACACAAGCCTGGGCCAGCGCCTCGCCTGAAACGAGTGCCAGGAGCAACGACAAGCCGATCAACCGCATCCACCACCTCCTCAGAAATCATCAACCATGCTGCAGAATATCCCCACTCATGTCATTGCCGGCCCGTTGGGCGCCGGCAAGACCAGCCTGATCAAGCACCTGCTGGCCCAGCGCCCGGCTGGCGAGCGGTGGGCAGTATTGATCAACGAGTTTGGCCAGATCGGTCTCGACGCTGCGCTACTGACCCAGGACGCCGATGGTATCGCACTGGGGGAAGTGGCCGGGGGCTGCTTGTGTTGCGTCAACGGTGCACCGTTTCAGATTGGTCTTGGGCGCTTGTTGCGCAAGGCACAACCGGATCGGCTGTTCATAGAGCCCTCGGGACTGGGGCATCCGGCGCAGTTGCTCAGGCAATTGAACGAAGCGCCGTGGCAAGGCGTGTTGGCCGTCCAGCCTTGTGTGCTGGTGGTGGATGCCCAGGCGCTCGCCGCAGGCAAACCGCTGCCGGATGTTCAGCAGCAAGCGCTGGGCCATGCGGGACTGCTGCTGTTGAACAAGTCTGAAGGTCTCGAAGAAGACATCCGCCAGCGAATCGCCGGGCAATTGCCGCCGCTCCCCCTGTGCTGGACGCAACAGGCGGCTTTACCCTTGAGCGAGTTGCCGGGGTTGAATGCCAAAGCGCGGGCAGGTGTGGATAACTTCGTCGTGCCCAAGGGATTGGCGCAGCTGCCGGCAGTCTGGAGCGATCCCGCGTTGCCCATTTGCCTGCGTCAGGAACAGGACGGAGGCTGGAGCATCGGATGGCGTTGGCACCCAAGCCAGGTGTTTGATGCCGCTCTGGTTGGCCGGTGGCTTGAAAGCCTTGGCTGGAGGCGGGCGAAGCTGGTTATCCACAGTGCCAGCGGCTGGATCTCGGCGAACGCGGTGGATAACTCGGCGCTGGACTGGCAACCCAGTGAATGGCGGCAGGATTCGCGTATCGAGCTGATTTTCAGTGAAGCGCAGAATGCAGAACAGTTGCAGCGTGAGCTGGCTGCGTGCCGATCCGGATCGGGTTAACGGCTCAAGGCCGCCACTTGGTATGGTCCTGACGCCACTGACTCAGCTCGATCACTTCCGCGCGAGGTTTCGCCACGTCGACCACTGGTTCGGTTTCGTCGAACGGGACCGGGTAGGGCGCCAGTTCAATCTGTGCGCTGTGAGCGCCGAACTGGGTGATGGTGCCGTTGTGGCGGCTTTCGCCGGTTACGGTGAATTCGAAGTTATACACACGGGCCAGGCGTCGCCGACCACTGGCATCCTTGATGAAGGCGATTCTTTTCAAGGCCACGTTGCCGTCTAGCAATTCAATCCCGAGCTTGCCGCAATGCTGCTTGACCCGTTCCAGCGCGCGCTCGCGCAAGCCGTGGTTGTGCCATAGCCATGCGCCGGCAGTGGCGAACAGCATCAGCACGAATATATTTCCAAGGGTCAGCATCAACAGGGTGCTCCAACAAGATAGTGTCAGCTTAACTGTGTCGCTGGTCTGTCGTACAGGCTGCGTTTAGTCGCATACTGCGCGGCTAGAATTTCAATCGTTTTACGGAAATCCACCGCATGAAACGTACACCGCATTTGCTCGCTATCCAGTCCCACGTGGTATTCGGTCACGCCGGCAACAGTGCCGCGGTTTTCCCGATGCAACGGGTCGGGGTGAATGTCTGGCCGCTCAACACCGTGCAGTTCTCCAATCACACCCAGTACGGTCAGTGGGCCGGTGAAGTGCTGGCGCCACACCAGATTCCTGACCTGGTCGAAGGCATCGCGGCGATTGGCGAGCTGGGCAACTGCGATGCGGTGCTCTCCGGTTACCTCGGCAGTGCGGCCCAGGGCCGGGCGATCCTGACGGGGGTGGAGCGGATCAAGACGATGAACCCCAAGGCGCTGTACCTGTGTGACCCGGTCATGGGGCATCCGGAGAAGGGCTGCAGTGTTCCGGCGGAAGTCAGTGATTTCCTGCTGGAAGAGGCTGCCGCCGTGGCGGACTTCATGTGCCCGAACCAATTGGAGCTAGACAGCTTCTCCGGGCGCAAGCCGCAATCGCTGTTCGATTGCCTGGCAATGGCGCGTGCATTGCTGGTGCGCGGTCCGAAAGCGGTGCTGGTCAAGCATCTGGACTACCCCGGTAAACCGGCGGAGGTCTTCGAGATGCTGCTGGTGACGGCCGAAGGCGGCTGGCATTTGCAGCGCCCGTTGCTGGCGTTCCCGCGTCAGCCGGTGGGCGTGGGCGATTTGACGTCCGGCCTGTTCCTGGCCCGTGTGCTGTTGGGCGACAGCCTGGTGGCCGCGTTCGAGTTCGCGGCGTCGGCGGTGCATGAAGTGCTGCTGGAAACCCAGGCCTGTGCCAGCTACGAGTTGGAACTGGTTCGGGCTCAGGATCGGATTGCGCATCCGCGGGTGCGGTTCGAGGCGACCTCGATCAGTTTTTAATCAGATTTGGGCAGAAAGATCGCAGCCTGCGGCAGCTCCTACAAGGGAATGTGACCTACTTGTAGGAGCTGCCGCCGGCTGCGATCTTTAGCTTTAAGCGTCGCCCTTGATCTCCTGATAACGCTTTTCCAGCTCTTGACGAATCTGGCGACGCTGCTGAGCCTGGATGAAGCGGCGCTTGCTCTCGCTGTTGTCCGGTTGCAGCGGCGGTACCGATGCAGGTTTACGCTGGTCATCCACCGCAACCATGGTGAAGAAGCAACTGTTGGTGTGACGTACCGAGCGCTCGCGGATGTTCTCGGTCACCACTTTGATGCCCACCTCCATGGAGGTGTTGCCGGTGTAGTTGACCGAGGCGAGAAAAGTCACCAGTTCGCCGACATGGATCGGCTCGCGGAAAATGACCTGGTCCACCGACAGGGTCACCACATAGCGGCCGGCATAACGGCTGGCGCAGGCGTAGGCCACTTCGTCGAGGTATTTGAGCAGGGTGCCGCCGTGGACATTGCCAGAGAAGTTGGCCATGTCGGGGGTCATCAATACCGTCATCGACAGCTGGGCGTTTCCGGGTTCCATAGCATTCTCACGGGTCAAGGCCAGGTTTGAGGGATGCACCTCTGCGGGTGCCTCAGTGGCTTTTTCAAACCAACAGTTATCGGGACGCCGGGTGCAGGGTCGCCGTCACGCCGGATCGATCTGTTTCCATATATTGCACCGCCTTTCTGCCAGAAGTCGCGGTGTTACCCTGCAAAAAGCCCTGTCTCAAGGGCATTTCCTACGTGCAATTCCGATTTTTGTTCTGCTCGATCAGATATTTCCTGCGTCCGGGGATCGAGCAATGCCAGCCAGGGAGTCTCACGCCATGCATGCCATCAGTTTCATTCAGGATCTGGCAGTGATCATGTTGATCGCAGGTGTGGTCACCGTGGTCTTCCATCGCCTGAAACAACCGGTGGTGCTGGGATACATCGTCGCCGGGTTCATCATTGGCCCGCATACCCCGCCGTTCGGCCTGATCCATGACGAAGAAACCATCAAGACCCTTGCCGAACTCGGGGTGATATTCCTGATGTTCTGTCTGGGCCTGGAGTTCAGCCTGCGCAAGTTGTTCAAGGTCGGTGCCACGGCATTCATCGCGGCATTCCTGGAAATCGTGCTGATGATCTGGATCGGCTACGAGATCGGTCGCTGGTTCGACTGGAACACCATGGATTCACTGTTCCTCGGCGCGATCCTGGCAATTTCCTCGACCACCATCATCGTCAAGGCGCTCAATGATCTGAAGCTGAAGAACGAGCGGTTTGCCCAGTTGATATTCGGAGTGCTGATCGTCGAAGACATCCTGGGCATCGGCATCATCGCGCTGCTGTCCAGCATCGCGGCCAGCGGCACGGTCAGCTCCGGTGAAGTGTTTTCCACGGTCGGCAAGCTGTCGCTGTTCATGATCGTCGCGTTGGTCATCGGCATCCTGATGGTGCCGCGGTTGCTGGCCTACGTCGCCAGATTCGACAGCAACGAAATGCTGCTGATCACGGTGCTGGGCCTGTGTTTTGGCTTCTGCCTGCTGGTAGTCAAGCTTGAATACAGCATGGTCCTCGGGGCATTCCTGATCGGCGCGATCATGGCGGAATCCCGGCAACTGCTGAAAATTGAACGACTGATTGAACCGGTCCGCGATCTTTTCAGTGCGATTTTCTTCGTGGCCATCGGGCTGATGCTCGATCCGGCGATCCTGCTTCAGTACGCCTGGCCAATCGCTGTAATCACCGTAGCCGTGGTGCTTGGAAAGATGCTGTCCTGCGGCCTCGGTGCATTTATCGCCGGCAATGACGGACGCACTTCGCTGCGGGTCGGGATGGGTCTTTCTCAGATTGGCGAATTCTCTTTCATCATCGCGGCACTGGGCATGACGTTGCAGGTCACCAGTAACTTTCTGTACCCCGTGGCTGTGGCAGTTTCGGTGATCACGACCCTGCTGACGCCCTATCTGATCCGCGCGGCGGATCCATTGTCGATCAAGCTTGCCAGCGCCATGCCAGAGCGCCTGGGACGGGTGTTGGGGATGTATGGCGAATGGCTGCGCAGCATCCAGCCTCAGGGTGAGGGCGCGTTACTGGCATCCATGATTCGCAGGATTTTGCTGCAGGTGGGAGTCAATCTGGCGCTCGTGATCGCAATCTTCTTTTCGGGCGCGTACTTCGCCGAACGCATGTCGGCTTACCTGCAAGGCTGGATCAGTGATCCGAGCTGGCAAAAGGCGTTGATCTGGGGTGGGGCGCTGCTGTTATCGCTGCCTTTTTTGATTGCGGCGTACCGCAAGCTAAAGGCACTGTCGATGTTGCTGGCGGAAATGGGCGTGAAGCCGGAGATGGCCGGGCGCCATACGCAGCGAGTGCGCCGGGTAATCGCCGAAGTGATCCCGATCCTGTCGCTGCTGGTGATCTTTTTGCTGTTGGCAGCCTTGTCGGCCAGTATTCTGCCGACCAACAAGTTGCTGGTACTGATCGCCGTAGTCGCGGCCGCCGTGGCGGCGCTACTGTGGCGCTGGTTCATTCGCGTGCATACGCGGATGCAGGTGGCGTTGCTGGAAACCCTCGATAATCACAAGGAGTCGTCCGGGCATTGACCACCCAGCGGCGTTGACTGGATCAGCTTTCCAGCCAGACGTCCCGCGCCCAGTGCCATACCGATTCCCAGGTTTCTTCGGCGAGCAGCTCTTCTTCGGCCAACCACAGCACCACGGTGCCGTCTTCTTCGACCAGGTAGTAATTGTCACCGTCCTGGCAGATCGGAATCATGCTGCGATCGACCCCGGCGTCCCAGGCGTTGGCGGCAACGTCGGGCAGGTAAGTGTGGGATTGCGGGTCAGTCACGGTGACCGGTTCCAGGCTGCCGTATACCACGTCGCTGACGGTCAGCAGAAACTCTCTGAAGACGAACGGAATGTCGATGAACAGTTGTTCTTCGATTTCGACCAGCAGGTCTTCGTCGGGCAATTCCAAGGGGACCGGTACCGGTTCGTTGGCTTCACGCAGTTGTTCGATGATTTCTTCCACGTCCGGGATCCTCTTGCTTGTATGGCGCGGTTTATATGGGGCGGTTTATACAGTAGCTTGCTATAGATGCAACCGCGAAATAGAAAACCCCGGCCGAGGCCGGGGTTTTGTTTACTGCAAGTGAAGCGCTGGAGGGAATCAGCCGTTCTGGCGGATACCAGCTACCAGCCAAGGCTGGTTTTCGCCTTGTGCACGTTCCATGTTCCAGCTTTCGCTGAAGACTTCGCCCTGGTCGAAACGCGAGGTTTTCGACACGCCAGTGAAAGTCAGGGTGGCAATGGTCTTGTCGGCGCGATCGTCCACGCCGTCCAGTTGTACATTGAGGTTATCAATGTAGGTGGACTGGAAACCGTCGCCCAGGTCAGCACGCTCACGCTTGAGGAACTCCAGCATTTGCGGGGTCACGAACTCGGCGATCTTGTCCATTTCGTTGGCGTCCCAGTGCTGTTGCAGGGACTGGAAGTGATTGCGCGCCGCTTCGACGAAGTTTGTTTCGTTGAACCAGGCTGGTGCGTTGATCACCGGGCGAGCGGCAACAGGTGCTGCCGAGCCACCGAAGATCGAACCACCGGCGGGCTTTTGTTCGAACGCCTCACGTTGCATCGGCGCGTGGCCGGCCGGGGCGTACTGCTCCTGCTGCTTGCGACGACGGGCGGCGATAAAGCGGAAGACCAGGAACGCAATGACGGCCATGATCAGGATGTCGAAGATCTGCATGCCCTGGAAGCCGTCACCCATGAACATGGATGCCAGCAGGCCACCGGCCGCGATACCGGCGAGCGGGCCGAGCCAGCGCGAAGCGCCACCAGCCTTGGCGGCAGCGCCAGCGGCACCGGCAGCACCAGCGGTCGCCGCAGCGCCGCCCATGCCTGGAGAAGAAGGAGCCATCTGGCTGGTCTGGTGAGTCGGCGCAGCGCCTGCGCTTTTGCCACCACCGAAGCGCTTGGCGGCATTGACGTCGAGACTCATCGTCAGGCCGATGCACAACGCCATGGCGATGCTAAGAAAACGTTTCATAAAGGGAATTCCCATTTGTGGAAGGCACGCGCGCCATGTTGCACAGGTGAAGTGTTACTGGCTAGCGGCAGAGTGTTTCGGGCTTTTGCCTGACAGGTCGTGTTCAGCTCCAGTCAGTGCAATAAGGCCTTTTGACTTTGATCTGTCAGATGAGTGGACAGGGCTTGTAGGACGCTTGCCTGGCGTCGCAGGGAAACCAATGACACCGATGCGGGGAAATAGCAGATCCACGATGCACCGGTGGCAAGGCCCGACAACAGCAGGAACAGATAGCACTGCGTAGAGATCGATCCCAATGATTGATATTGGCCCGTGGCGTACAAAATCAAGGCCAGGCTCGCTTCCACAGATAAACTGTCAGTGTGACCTTAAATAGCTTCCAGCTTGGCGTAACCCAGCATCAGCCACTTGCTGCCTTCGCTGAAGTTCACCTGCACCCGGGCCTGGGCCCCGGCGCCTTCGAAGTTGAGGATCACGCCATCGCCAAACACCGAGTGGCGTACGGTCTGGCCCAGGCTGAAGCCGGTCTGCGGAATCTCGCTGCCGCTGAACAGGTTGCTGCCACTCATCGACTGGTTGCCACCGAACGGGCGGCTGACGCTGTTGGACAGCCGCACCTCCTGAATCAGGCCTTTCGGAACTTCGCGTACGAAACGCGACACCTTGTTGTAGGTCTCGCTGCCATAGAGGCGTCGGGTCTCGGCATAGGTCATCACCAGGTTCTGCATGGCCCGGGTGATGCCTACGTAGGCCAGACGACGTTCTTCCTCAAGGCGGCCGGGTTCTTCCAGGCTCATCTTGTGCGGGAACAGGCCTTCTTCCATGCCCACCAGGAACACGTAAGGGAATTCCAGGCCTTTGGCGCTGTGCAGGGTCATCAACTGGATGCTGTCTTCGTGCTCGTCGGCCTGGGTGTCGCCGGCCTCCAGCGATGCGTGACCGAGGAACGCTGCCAATGGCGTCAGCTCTTCGTCTTCTTCGCTGTTTTCGAAATTGCGTGCGGCGCTGACCAGTTCCTCAAGGTTTTCTACCCGGGCCTGGCCTTTCTCGCCTTTTTCCGCTTCGTGATAGGCGATCAGCCCCGACTGCTCGATGACGGTCTGGGTCATCAGGTGCAGTGGCATTTCCATGCACTTGGCGGCGAGGTTCTCGATCAGCTCGATAAACGCGCCAAGGGCGCCGGCCGCACGACCGGTCAGGCCTTTGTTGGCCACCAGTTGGCGCATCGCTTCCCACATCGACACATCGCTGTGGCGCGCATGGTCGCGGATCGCTTCGACGGTTTTTTCTCCGATGCCACGGGCCGGCACGTTGATCACCCGTTCCAGCGCGGCGTCGTTGCCACGACCTTCAAGCAAGCGCAGGTAGGCCATGGCGTTCTTGATTTCGGCGCGTTCGAAGAAGCGCTGGCCGCCATAGATACGGTAGGGAATGCGCTCGCGCAGCAAGGCTTCTTCCAGAACCCGCGATTGGGCGTTGGAACGGTACAAAATCGCGATATCGCTACGAGACAAGCCGGTTTTCAGCGCGCTTTCTATAGTTTCGACAACGTAGCGTGCTTCGTCGTGTTCGTTGAAGGCTGCGTACAGGTTGATCGCTTCGCCTTCGCCGCCGTCTGTCCACAGCTCTTTGCCCAGGCGTCCGGTGTTATTGGCGATCAAGGCGTTGGCAGCTTTCAGGATGCCGGCGGTGGAGCGATAGTTTTGCTCCAGGCGAATGGTTTCGGCGTCCGGGAAGTCTTCGGAATACTGGTAGATGTTCTCGATTTTCGCGCCGCGCCAGCCGTAGATCGACTGGTCATCGTCGCCTACGACCATCAGGCTGTCGCCACCCTTGGCCAGCAGGCGCAACCAGGCGTATTGCACGGCGTTGGTGTCCTGGAACTCGTCCACCAGGATGTGCCGGAAGCGCTTTTGATAGTGAGCGAGCAGGCCTGGGTGATCACGCCACAGATCGAGGGCGCGCAGCAGCAATTCGGAGAAGTCGATGACACCCGCACGCAGGCAGGCGGCCTCGTAGGCTTCATAGATGCCGCGCATGGTCGCCAGGAACAGGTCGCCGCTGGCCTGGATGTGTTGCGGGCGCAGGCCTTCGTCTTTCTGGCCGTTGATGAACCATTGGGCCTGACGGGCCGGCCAGCGCTGTTCGTCCAGGCCGAGCTCGCGGATCACCCGCTTGACCAGCCGCTGCTGGTCATCGCTGTCGAGAATCTGGAAGGTCTGGCTTAGGCCCGCTTCCTGCCAGTGTGCCCGCAACAAGCGGTGCGCCAGGCCGTGGAAGGTGCCGACCCACATGCCGGCCGGGTTGATACCCATAAGCTGCTCGATGCGCTGGCGCATCTCGGCAGCGGCCTTGTTGGTGAAGGTCACCGACAGGATGGAGTGGGGCGAGGCGTTTTCGACCTGGATCAACCAGGCGATACGGTGCACCAGCACTCGGGTTTTACCGGAACCAGCACCGGCCAGGACCAACTGACGACCCACGGGGGCTGCTACGGCCTGACGTTGGGCATCGTTGAGGGAGTTCAGCAGAAGGGAGAGATCATCGCGCATCGGGGCATTCTAGGGGGCCGCGACACACCGGGCAAACCCCGCTTTGCTTTAACCGATGAAAGTTACGCGAAGGACGACTGGTCAGTCATCGGCTGCAGGCGTTGGCGGGGCGTGCCTTGAGCATTTTCAGCGGCATCGGCAGCCGAAAAATTTGGCGATTTATTGATCAGCAGCAGTTTGGTCCGGGCAATTGCTTGTGTATGCTCCGAGCAGTTTCGGGCACATGCTCATCATTATAAGAACAAGAACATCGCCTATGACCCTCAGCTTCGACCTGTCGGGCCCCACTGTGGAGCCTCGGGTGATCCGTAAACAGTACGCCATGGAAATGGCGGTCGAACGCACGCGCCTGTTGTATCAAGGCTCGCTGCTGCCCACGTTGTTCATGCTGATCAATGGCCTGGTCTGCGCCGGTTTGCTCTGGAGCCCGCAGCGCTATTTTCTGGTCAGTGTCTGGCTGGTGTGGTTGTTGTCGTTGGTGGCATTGCGGGTGATTCAGGTCGCAGCCTTCGACTCGGCCATTCCCAACCGTCAGGCCCATCCCATTTGGCGACGGATGTTTTTGCTGGGCTCCGGTCTCACCGGTCTGACGCTGGCAGGTGCCGGCATTGCCCTGGTTCCTGCCGATAACTTCATTCAGCAAGCCTGGGTCTTCGGCCTCATCGGTGCCGCGGCGCTCTCGGCCAGCGTGGCTTATGCGGTCAGCTTGCCGGCCTTTCTGTCATTCACCTTGCCCTGCCTGTTGCCGGCCATCGCCTATATGTTTTGGGGCGCTGACGAACAGCAGCAAGGTTGGGGCTGGTTCGGGCTGATCCTGCTCGGTGCGTTGAGCGTGGTTGCCTGGCAGGTGAATCGATTGATCGATCGGGGCTTGATGCGACGCTTTCAGAATCAGGCACTGATCGAGCATCTGCAGCAGGCGCAAAGCTGCAGTGATCAGCTCAATCAGAAGCTGGCCACTCAGATAGAGCAGCGCCGACGTGCCGAGGACGAGTTGCGAGAGATCCAGGTCGACCTGGAAAACCGAGTCGCTCAACGCAGCCTGGAACTGGACGCCGCCAACCAGGCGCTGAGCAAGAGTGAGGCGCGTCTGGCGCTGGCGTTGAAAGCCAGCGAATTGGGGTTGTGGGACTGGAATCTGCAAACCGACGAAGTCCATCACACACAGATTCAGGAATTGTTCGGCCTGGAGCCGGAACAGGTCACGGCGATACTGCGTCACCTCAAGCCGCGCCTTCACCCTGAGGATCTTCCTGGGCTGAAAAGGGCGCTGGTCGAGCATTTGAAGGGCCGCACCGAGGACTATCAAATCGAGTATCGCGTGCGGCATGGCGATGGCCACTGGGTCTGGATCGAGGACCGCGGGCGGGCAGTCGAGCGTGCCGACAACGGCCGGGTGATTCGCATGGTCGGCACTCGTCGCGATATCAGCGCCAGCAAAGGCCTGGAAGAGCAGCGGCAACTGGCGGCAACCGTATTCGAGGCGGCCAGCGAAGGGATCGTGATTTTCGATCCGAACTACGTCCTGATCGCGATCAATCAAGCCTTCAGTCAGGTGACCGGCTATGACATCGACGACATGATTGGACGCAATGTCGTTGAGTTGCCATGCAGTCGCGATGCACGTCGGCATTACGCCGCAATACATCAGGCGCTGGAGCAGCAAGGGAGCTGGCAGGGCGAACTGGTGGAGACCCGCAAGAACGGCGAGATGTATCCGCAATGGCTGCAACTGAATGCTGTGCGCGATACCCGGGGAAATGTAAGCCATATTGTGGGCTTCTTCGCCGATCTCTCGGCTCGCCGAGAATCCGAAGAGCGCATGCGCTATCTGACCCATTACGACGAGCTTACCGGTCTGGCCAACCGCGCGATGTTTCGCGAGCGACTCAGCGAGGCTCATCAACGAGTGCGACAGGGCGGTTACCGCAGCCTGGCGTTGCTGCACATCAATCTCGACCGGTTCAAGCAACTCAATGACAGCCTGGGGCATGAAGTCGCCGACCAGTTGTTGCAGAAAATGGCCCGGCGACTGGTGAATGCATTGCCTGAAGCAGACACCATCGCACGCCTTTCCGGTGATGAGTTTGCCGTGCTGTTCAATTCCTACGGTAACCTTTCGAGCCTGGCCCGGGTGGCGACTCGTCTGGCGAACAAATTGCGTTTGCCGGTGACCATTGACGGGCATGAGCTGGTGGTCAGCGCGTCGATGGGCATCAGCCTGCTGCCGGACAGCGCGCGGGAAATATCGGCATTGGTCAGTCAGTCGAACATGGCGATGCAGCACGCCAAACATCTGGGTGGCGATAATTTTCAGTTTTACACCGACAGCTTGCAAGCCAGCACGCTGGAGCGTTTACAGTTGGAAAACCATCTGCGCAAAGCCATCGAAGACAAACAACTGAAGGTGTTTTACCAGCCGAAACTGTGCCTGGCCACTGGCCGATTGAATGCCGCCGAAGCCTTGGTACGTTGGGATCATCCGACCATGGGGCGCGTGCCGCCGGGGGATTTCATCGGCCTGGCTGAAGAAACCGGATTGATCGGCCCGATCGGTGAGTTCGTGCTGCGTCAGGCCTGCTGGCAAGCCTGTGAGTGGCAACGGCAGGGGCTGGAAGCGATACGGGTGTCGGTCAATCTGTCGGTGCATCAATTGCGCCAGGGCAAGCTGGTCAGCCTGGTGCGGCAGGTGCTGGAAGAGACCGGGCTGGCGCCGCAACTCCTGGAACTGGAACTCACCGAAAGCCAGTTGCTGGACAGCGTCGAGCACATCATCGCAACCTTCCAGCAATTGCGTGATCTCGGAGTGAAGCTGGCCATTGACGATTTTGGCACCGGTTACTCCTCCCTGAGCTATCTCAAGCGCATCCCGGTGGACTACGTGAAGATTGATCAGGCGTTTATCCGCGGGTTGGGAGAGGGTACCGAGGATGCGGCGATTACCCGGGCAATCATTGCCATGGCTCACGGCCTGAAGCTGAAGGTCGTGGCGGAAGGGGTGGAGCGGGAAGAACAGCTTGAGTTCCTGAAAGCCGAGCGCTGCGATGAAGTACAGGGCTATTTGATCAGCCGTCCAGTTGAGGCTGAGACGTTGGCGGGTTTACTGCGCACGCAAGCCGCAAGCTGAGACGGTGGCGTCCCGTCTATCAGGTAGACGAGGCTGCGGGACGCCTGAATTGCCGGAAGCAGTTTATGCTTTTAGCTAGTAAACGTTATTTTATCAATATGGTGCAGCAACTTGCCTTCGTAGTAGATGCTGACGCTGGTGAACTTGAAATCGGAGTTGTAATTCCCCCATGCGAAATATTTAACACGCTTATCGGTTTCAACCTGCAGTGAAATTTCATTGGATCTTTCCAATTTAAGCTCCAGGCGCGGTTCACAGGCGTTGGCCATTTCCAGCTTCGGAGTGATGCCAGAGTGGGCAACGGTTACGGTGCCCTCGACTCTGATCCAGGTGCCGGGAGGCATACGGTCAATATGTGCGGACCAGTCTTTGGTTTTAATAGTCATGATAGGTAGCTCCTTTAAATGATCTTTTTTGCTTCCTGCGGAATTAATATATCCAACCATGGTTTGTCACGCTTGAGTTAAGTTGGTTGGATTTGTAAGGCGGTGTGTGCAGCTATTGAATTGGTTCGGCAGCAGTGATCCGCCGACGAAACCACGATCTTCAACTTCCGTCGCCTGCTGGAAAAGCACTAGTTGGTGGCTTATGCCGGAGTGGAGAAACGCCCCGAGCATGAAGGTCGCCAGGTCATCTGGAAAATTGCCGCCCGGCGTAGCACCTACCAAAAACTGCGCAAGCGCAGCGTCCTGTACAAAGCCAGGCGCAAGATCGAAAAAGCGCGAGGCGCAGGTAAGGGTGAAGGTCGAGCACCCGTTCCGGGTGATCAAGCGCCAGTTCGGTTATGTGAAGACACGCTTTCGTGGCTGGCCAAGAACACCGCACAGCGGGTGACGCTGTTTGCACTGTCGAATCTTTGGATGGCCCGCCGACATTTACTGAGCCATGCAGTAGAGGTGCGCCTTTAGTGTGGGGAATAGCCGCCGCGAGGTGCTCGCGGCGGCTAAAAAACAGGGATGGGTGAGTGATCTCAGCGTTTTTTGGATCGATGCGTCACATTCAAAATCGGCGGTGACCGAAGTCAGCCAGAAACACATCGCTACGTCAGACCATCCCCAAGAGAGTAGCGCACCGAATGAATTGTTATCGCAATCCCCACTCCCGTTATTAGTTGCTAGGCAGGAGGCCCGGTATTGCGTAAGAATGACAAGTTATTAGTCAGTTATTATTACTTTGTCAATGTGGTGCAATAATTCTCCGTTATAAAAAATTCCAACGCTGGTTACGGCGTGGATTCCGGGTACTTTGTATTCTACAACTCTGTCTGTTAAGACTGGCAAAATGCCTTTTTGATCCTCAAGGATCAGTTCCAGAGGCAGGAAGGGAGTGTCTTGTACCTGGCTTGGCACAAGCTTTGGCATAATGCCTGAGTCAGTAACGGTTACGGTACCAGACACTCGAAAATAAGTGGCGCCAGGCATGCGGTTAATTTGTGCTGTCCAGTTTTTTGTTTGAATGCTCATTGTATTCAGTTCCTTTTGATTAGGTTGTTTTGCTCCTGCGACATTAATGTAGCAAGGTTGAATGTTTTAATGGTGGTGTTTGTTGGTGGACTATGTAAGGTTGTATGTTTGATTTTATTTGTTATTTTATTGCTATATGAACTTCCAGTGGCTGGAGCAGAAGCTGTCTTTTTCTCGTGGGCCTGATCGATCACTGGCTTGCATCTGTCGACGGGGGCTACATGAGGTGCCCGCGCGTGAAATCGAGGGATTCGGTAACGCATTGAGCAGGCAAAAAGCCGATTCATGTAGTATAACTACAAGCGTGCTACATCCCCGGCGCCTGCCAATAACAAAGAGTCCAGCCCTTTGAATCTGTTGCAACACATCGCCCAGTCTCGCCACCTGTTACGCAAGTCGGAGCTCAAGGTCGCCGACCACGTGCTGCTCGATCCTGCGGCCGTGATGCACAGCTCCATGGCCGACCTGGCCCACAGCGTGGGCATCAGCGAACCGACCATCGTGCGTTTTTGCCGTGCCATCGGTTGTTCCGGCTTTCAGGACCTGAAGCTGAAGCTGGCCCAGAGTCTGGCGGCAGGTGCGAGTTTCGGCCAGTTTGCGATCCATGAGGATGACTCGGTCGCCGACTACAGCCTGAAAATCTTCGACACCACCCTGCATACGCTGATGGAGGTTCGCGAGAAGCTCGATCCGCTGGAGTTGCAGCGGGCGGTGACGCTGATGTCCCAGGCCCAGCGTGTGGAGTTCTACGGCTTTGGCGCCTCGGGTGCGGTCGCCGCGGACGCCCAGCACAAGTTCTTCCGCCTGCTGCTCACCGCTGCGGCGTATTCCGACCCGCACATGCAGGCGATGTCGGCCGTGACGCTCAAGCCAACCGACGTGGCGATCTGCATTTCCCAGTCCGGGCGCTCCAAGGACCTGCTGATCACCGCCAACCTGGTGCGCGAAAGCGGTGCCTCGTTGATCACCTTGTGCCCGAGCCAGACGCCGTTGGCTGAACTGTCTACGGTCAATCTGGCGATCGATGTGCATGAAGACACTGAAATCTATACGCCGCTGACTTCGCGTATCGCCCACCTGGTGGTGATCGACGTGCTGGCGATGGGCGTGGCCATGGCGCGTGGCCCGAGCCTGGTCAACCACCTCAAGAGCGTCAAGCGCAGCCTGCGCAGCTTGCGGCTGTCGCCCAAGTCGGTGAAAGCGCTTGACGACTAAGATCAAGGGATCGCAGCCTTCGGCAGCTCCTACAGGTATTCGCGTTCCTGCATAGGAGCTGCCGAAGGCTGCGATCTTTGCTTCTGAATGTTCATCTCCCTGTAACGCCCAAGCCGCCAAACCGTCATCCCCCGCGCCTATCTTGAAACTCCCGTACTCGCCTTGGGAGACTCGAAATGGCCATGCCCTACGAAGAACGCAACAGCGCTGTCAAAACCCGTCGTCAGCAAGAAGATCAGCGCCGCATGGAATTCCGTCGCGCCATCGAAGATCGCTGCGAACGCCGTCAGCTTCTGGCCGAAATTGGCGACTTTCCGGAGTTGGAACTCAACTTCTGGCAGGCATCTCCCTCGGTGTCCCGTCGAAACGCTCAACCAGCGCGCTGATCTGAATCCGTTCGCTGCGGATAAACGCCAGGAAGGCGTGAGCCACCGGTGACAGGCGTTTCGCCTTGGCCTGCACCAGGCACCAACTGCGAAACAGTGGCAGCTCTTCGACCGGTAGCTCGATCAGCCCACCGGTTGCCAGTTCAAGGCTCAGGGCGTGGCGCGTCAACAGCGCAACGCCCAGGCCTGCCAGAACACATTCACGCTGCGCTTCGGCAGACGAGACCTCTTGGGTCTGGTTGAAATGCACGCGCTTCTCTTTGAAGTATTCTTCGCACGCAAGCCGTGTCCCGGAGCCGGGTTCGCGTAGCAGCAGTGTGTAGGGCTCCAGATCCTGCAAGCGCAGCGGCCCCATATGACACAGCGGGTGATCCGGTGGCGCCACGGCGACGATCGGGTTGTTCAGGAACGGCAGGAATTCCAGGCCCATGTCCTGGGGCACCATGGACATGATCACCAGGTCGTCGCGGTTGTCCGACAGGCGCCGAATGACCTGGCCGCGATTGACCACTGTCAGTTGCAGGTTCACTTCCGGGTGCTGGCGTTTGAACGCGGCAAACAGATGCGGCACGAAGTATTTGGCGCTGGATTCAATCGCCAGTTTCAGTTGCCCCTGCAACGAGCCCTGCATGTCCGACAGCTGCATGTCGAGGTTTTCCAGGCGCCCGAAAATATCCCGACTGGCCCGCTGTAACGCTTCAGCCGCTTCGGTCATGTAGAGTTTTTTGCCGACGTAATCGAACAAGGGCTGGCCAATCAGCTCCTCAAGTTGACGAATCTGTAGGCTGACGGCAGGTTGTGTGAGCGACATTTCCTCGGCCGCGCGGCTGTAGGAGCGCAAATCACAGACCTCATTGAAGATCTGTAATTGCCGCAAAGTCATACGCATCAATGACTTACGCATTATCTTGTCGCTCTCGTCGCTGGCTGATGAATCAACTATAAGTCTTTACTTATGCACGACCCAATTTTTATTCATTTTTGTTAATCCCTTGTGGGCGCTAGTGTGGACCTGCGACCAAATTGAAACATTTGGTCACGCGTCGACCTGGGTCTAGCAGGTCGTGGGTACCACCGGCTCAAGGGAACCTCCAAGTGATAACAAAGATCCTGATCGCCAACCGTGGTGAGATTGCCGTACGAATCGTACGTGCCTGCGCCGAAATGGGCATTCGCTCGGTCGCGATCTACTCCGATGCCGACCGTCATGCTCTGCACGTCAAGCGTGCGGACGAGGCCCATAGCATTGGTGCCGAGCCGCTGGCCGGTTACCTGAACCCGCGCAAGCTGGTGAACCTGGCGGTGGAAACCGGTTGCGATGCACTGCACCCAGGCTATGGCTTCCTTTCGGAAAACGCCGAGCTGGCGGAGATCTGCGCCGAACGCGGGATCAAATTCATTGGCCCGTCGGCTGAAGTGATTCGCCGTATGGGCGACAAGACCGAAGCTCGCCGCAGTATGATCAAGGCCGGCGTACCGGTGACCCCGGGCACCGAAGGCAACGTGTCGGGAATTGAAGAAGCCCTGACCGAAGGCGATCGCATCGGTTACCCGGTGATGCTCAAGGCCACTTCCGGTGGTGGCGGCCGCGGCATTCGTCGCTGCAACAGTCGCGAAGAACTCGAACAGGCTTTCCCACGGGTCATTTCCGAAGCCACCAAGGCGTTCGGTTCGGCGGAAGTGTTCCTGGAAAAGTGCATCGTCAATCCGAAACACATCGAGGCGCAGATCCTCGGCGACAGCTTCGGCAATGTGGTGCACCTGTTCGAGCGTGACTGCTCGATCCAGCGCCGCAACCAGAAGCTGATCGAAATCGCCCCGAGCCCGCAACTGACCCCGGAACAGCGCGCCTACATCGGTGACCTGTCGGTGCGCGCAGCCAAGGCCGTGGGTTACGAGAACGCCGGCACCGTGGAGTTCCTGCTCGCCGAGGGCGAGGTGTACTTCATGGAGATGAACACCCGGGTGCAGGTGGAACACACCATCACCGAAGAAATCACTGGTATCGACATTGTCCGTGAGCAGATTCGCATTGCCTCCGGCCTGCCGCTTTCGGTGAAGCAGGAAGACATCCACCACCGTGGTTTCGCCCTGCAATTCCGGATCAACGCCGAAGACCCGAAGAACAACTTCCTGCCGAGCTTCGGCAAGATCACCCGTTACTACGCGCCCGGCGGTCCTGGCGTGCGTACCGACACGGCGATCTACACCGGCTACACCATCCCGCCGTACTACGACTCCATGTGCCTGAAACTGGTGGTGTGGGCGCTGACCTGGGAAGAGGCGATGGACCGTGGCTTGCGCGCCCTGGACGACATGCGTCTGCAAGGGGTCAAGACCACCGCCGCGTACTACCAGGAAATCCTGCGTAACCCGGAATTCCGTAGCGGCCAGTTCAACACCAGCTTCGTTGAAAGCCACCCTGAACTGACCAACTACTCGATCAAGCGCAAACCCGAAGAGCTGGCCCTGGCCATCGCCGCCGCCATCGCCGCCCACGCAGGCCTGTGAGGAATAGAACAATGAGCAAACAAATCCACGTTACCGACACAATCCTGCGCGACGCCCACCAATCGCTGCTCGCCACTCGCATGCGCACCGAAGACATGCTGCCGATCTGCGACAAGCTCGACAAAGTCGGCTATTGGTCACTGGAATGCTGGGGCGGCGCGACCTTCGACGCCTGCGTTCGCTTCCTGAAAGAAGACCCGTGGGAGCGTCTGCGCCAACTGCGCGCGGCGCTGCCTAACACCCGTCTGCAAATGCTGCTGCGTGGCCAGAACCTGCTGGGCTACCGCCACTACAGCGACGACGTGGTCAAGGCCTTCGTCGCCAAGGCGGCGGTCAACGGTATCGACGTGTTCCGCATCTTCGACGCCATGAACGACGTGCGTAACCTGCGCGTGGCCATCGAAGCGGTGAAAGCCGCCGGCAAACACGCCCAGGGCACCATCGCCTACACCACCAGCCCGGTGCACACCATCGAGGCCTTCGTGAACCAGGCCAAGCAAATGGAAGCCATGGGTTGCGACTCGGTGGCGATCAAGGACATGGCCGGCCTGCTGACTCCGTACGCCACCGGCGAACTGGTCAAGGCGCTGAAAGCCGAGCAATCGCTGCCAGTGTTCATTCACTCCCACGACACCGCTGGTCTGGCCGCGATGTGCCAAATGAAGGCCATCGAAAACGGCGCCGATCACATCGATACCGCGATCTCCAGCTTCGCCTGGGGCACCAGCCACCCGGGCACCGAGTCGATGGTCGCCGCCCTTAAAGGCAGCGAGTTCGACACCGGCCTGAACCTGGAACTGCTGCAAGAGATCGGGCTGTACTTCTACGCCGTGCGCAAGAAGTACCACCAGTTCGAAAGCGAATTCACCGCCGTCGACACCCGTGTTCAAGTCAACCAGGTACCGGGCGGGATGATTTCCAACCTGGCCAACCAGTTGAAAGAGCAGGGCGCACTCAATCGCATGAGCGAAGTGCTGGCCGAAATCCCGCGTGTTCGTGAAGACCTCGGCTTCCCGCCGCTGGTGACCCCGACTTCGCAGATCGTCGGCACCCAGGCGTTCTTCAACGTGCTGGCCGGCGAGCGCTACAAGACCATCACCAACGAAGTGAAGCTGTACCTGCAAGGCGGTTACGGCAAGGCGCCGGGCACCGTGAACGAACAACTGCGTCGCCAGGCCATCGGCAGCGAAGAAGTGATCGACGTTCGTCCGGCCGATCTGCTCAAGCCGGAAATGGCCAAGCTGCGTGCCGACATCGGTGCACTGGCCAAGTCTGAAGAAGACGTACTGACCTTCGCCATGTTCCCGGACATCGGTCGCAAGTTCCTCGAAGAGCGTGCTGCGGGCACCCTGACGCCAGAAGTGCTGTTGCCGATTCCTGAAGCCGGCGGCGTCGCCTCTGTCGGTGGGGAAGGCGTGCCAACCGAGTTCGTCATTGACGTTCACGGCGAAACCTACCGCGTCGACATCACCGGTGTTGGCGTCAAGGCCGAAGGCAAGCGTCACTTCTACCTGTCCATCGACGGCATGCCGGAAGAAGTGGTGTTCGAGCCGCTCAACGAATTCGTCGGCGGCGGCAGCAGCAAGCGCAAGCAAGCCACTGCACCGGGTCACGTCAGCACCACCATGCCGGGCAACATCGTCGACGTGCTGGTCAAGGAAGGCGACACCGTCAAGGCTGGCCAGGCTGTGCTGATCACCGAAGCGATGAAGATGGAAACCGAAGTCCAGGCAGCCATCGCCGGTAAAGTCACCGCCATTCACGTGGCCAAGGGCGACCGGGTGAACCCGGGCGAGATCCTGATCGAGATCGAAGGCTGAGTTAACAGCCGCGATACAACGCTTTATACCTCGGGGGAGCATGTGCTCCCCTTTTTTTCGCCCGAAATTCAACCCGCGGCCTTCGCCGAAGAATGCGGTTTTATGGATTCAGGACTGTTGCGTTCTGCACTCCACCAACCCTTTAACCTGACCCGAGGCGGTTTGGTTCTCATCGCTCAGCCACTTCTCGAACCCGGCGCCAATCGCCGGCCATTCCGAATCCAGAATCGAGTACCACGCGGTGTCCCGATTTTGTCCTTTGACCACCATGTGCTGACGGAACACTCCCTCAAAACTGAAGCCCAGGCGCTCGGCCGCGTATTTGGAGCGGGCGTTGGCGTTGTTGCATTTCCATTCCAGGCGACGGTAACCCAGGGCAAAGGATTCCTTGGCCAACAGGTAAACCGCCTCGGTGCTTTTCGGCGAGCGCTGCATCGGGGCGCCGAAGGTAACGTGGCCGATTTCGATGCGGCCCTGGGCCGGGACGATGGACATCAGGCTGAGTATGCCCTGGACCTCGCCGCTGGCGCGGTCGATTACGCTGAAGAAATACGGGTCGCTACTGGCCGCGTGGTTGTTCAGCCAGTCGTTGAAGACGCTGCGCTCAGGGAAGGGGCCGTAAGGCAGGTAGTCCCACAGCTTCGGGTCGGCGCCGGGGCCTTGCAGGGCGTTGAACAGGTCGTCGCCGTGGCGCGCCGGGTCGAGTTTTTCCAGGCGGATGTAACGCCCTTCGATCAGTTGAGTCGTGGGGGCCGGGACGCCTTTCCAGTCGGCGAGTGAAATCGACATGCTGTTCTCCTTGAACTTAGATGGCTTTGCGAAACTGGATGAAACCCGGGCGTTCGGCGATGCGCTCGTAGAGCTGGATCGCGGTGGCGTTGGTTTCGTGGGTCAGCCAGTGGACCTTGTTGCAACCGTCGGCCTTGGCCGTGGTGTAGACGAATTCGATCAACTGGCGGCCGACACCGGTGCCACGGGTTTCCGGGACCACCAGCAAGTCCTGCAGGTAGCAGGAGTTCTCGATGGCCCAGTTCGAGCGATGGTAGATGAAATGCACCATGCCCACCGCTTTACCGTCGACCCAGGCGAGGGCGGCGTGGGTTGGCTCGTTCGGATCGAGCATGCGCTGCCAGGTGCTTTGGGTAACGGCCTCCGGCAGTTCGGTTTTATAGAAGCGCAGGTAGGCTTGCCACAGCGGCAACCAGGCCGCGTGATCACCGGCGGTGACTTGGCGAATGTCGATTTGACTCATGGTGACTTCCTTAGCGCATTAATTGGGCGAGGCTTTGGTCGTTGACGTCGGGGCTGGCGGCCAGGCCTTCGCGCACACCGGCGATGTCGGCGGGGCTGCGGTTCTGGCTGAGCTTGCGCTTGCCTTCCAGACGGTCGATGGGGATGGCGAAACCGACAATGGCCTTGAGCATGCCGTCGATGTAATCGGCGGGGGCATCGGCCACTGACCACGGTTGGGCGCGGCCAGCTTCATGACGATCGGTGAGGGTGCTGACGATGTCGAGCAGCCGTCCGCCATCGCTGAAGGTTTCGGCTCGGCCATAGGCGTGTACGGCGACGTAGTTCCAGGTAGGCACGACTTTGCCGTGTTCGGCCTTGCTTGGGTAGAAGCCAGGGCTGACGTAGGCGTCGGTACCGGCAAATATCAGCAGGGCTTCGGCGCCGTCGCGCAGGTCTTTCCATTGTGGATTGGCTTTGGCCAGATGCCCGTACAACGTGCCGTTCGAGCCTTGTTCGCAGTGCAGCAGCACCGGTACATGGCTGGCTTGCAGGCCGCTTTCACCATGGGTCACCAATATGGCGAGACGGGTGGCGAGGATCAGTTCATGCAGTTGGGACAACTCGTCGATGGCAAAAGCACGTGGCGTATACATGGAGATATTTTCCTTGGCGAATGCCTGCATCCTAGGCAGGCTATTGGTCTGTTGTAAGAGCCATTAACGACCAATTTCATAGGTCCATTGCGATGACCAGCGAACCACTGTCCCTGACCTTCAACCCGGCGGGTATCGAACTTGATCGTCGCCAGGGGCTGAGTCGTCAGCTCTATCAGGCATTGCGCACGCGTGTGCTCGACGGACGACTGGCCAGCGGTACGCGTCTGCCGGCCAGTCGTGATCTGGCTGCCGCGCTGGCGATTTCCCGTAACAGCGTGGTGCGCGCCTACGATCAGTTGTACGCCGAAGGGTTTATCGAAGGGCGGGTAGGCGACGGGACTTATGTCGCGCAATTGCCCCAGGCAACCGTGCCGGCAAAAAAACTATCCACAAAAGTATCCACAGGGTTTTCAACAGGGTTACCCACAGCCTTATCCACAAATTGGCTCGATTTACCTGTGGATTCATCCAGCAAAGTTATCCACAACGACCCGTTGACCCGGGTCAAAAACAACCATTTAGCCAATCCTCCGAGCGGTCCGCCCCGGGCATTTCGGGTGGGTGTCCCGGCGTTCGATCTGTTTCCATTCGAGGTCTGGGCCAAGCTGAATGCGGCTTTCTGGCGCAAGCCGGATTTTCAACAGCTGTGCTACGGCGACCCGGCAGGCGATGCACGCCTGCGCGGGATGATCGCCGCGTATTTGCGCAGTTCGCGGGGCATGCAATGCACAGCTGAGCAAATTTTGATCACCAGTGGCGCGCAGCAGGGAATCAGCCTTTGTGCACAGTTGCTGGTGGAGCCCGGCGACGGGGTGGCGATTGAAAATCCGGGGTATCGGGCGGCCGGTCATGCCTTTGCCGTGGCGGGGGCGCGGTTACACGGGGTGGCGGTGGACAGCGAGGGTATCAATTGCAGCGAACTGTCAGCACTCGATGATTGTCGGCTGACCTACGTCACGCCGTCCCACCAGTATCCCACCGGCGTGGTCATGAGCCTGGCGCGACGTCTGGAGCTGCTGGCCTGGGCCGAGCGCACCCAAGGCTGGATCGTCGAGGACGATTACGATGGCGAGTACCGCTACAGCGGCGCGCCACTGGCGCCTTTGGCGGCACTCGATCGTAACGGGCGGGTGTTGTATGTCGGCACGTTCGGCAAGGTCGCGTTTCCGGCATTGCGTCTCGGTTATCTGGTGCTGCCGCCGGGGCTGGTGCAGGCGTTTGCGCAACGACGTGCAGTGGACGTACGGCATTCCGAAGTCAGCACCCAGGCGGTGATGGCCGAGTTCATGGCGGCCGGGCATTTCCAGCGGCACATAAGGCGCATGCGGCGTGCGGCGCTGAGTCGGCGCAATACCTTGCTCAGCGGTTGGCCGCTGGATATTCCAGGCATTGGCAAGCTACCCACCGTCGCCGCGGGGCTGCACATGACGGTGCCGGTCGACAGCGTGGCCCGTGAACGCGAGCTGATCGAGTTGGCGAGCAGTGTCGATGTCGAGGTCAACGGCTTGAGCAGTTATTGGCTGCCGGATTGCGCAACCCCGATGGATCAACGCGCCGGTCTGGTACTGGGATTTGCCGCGGTGCCCGAAAAGGCCATCGAGGCGGCGCTGCAACGGTTGCGGACGGTGTGGCGTGCTGGCTGAAACGTGCGAGGTCTTGATAACGACGGGGGCTGCGGATCGCCGGGTCGACACAGTTTTGTGGTGTCCTTTTTCTGGTCAGGTAACCCACCACGTCGTAGCCAGGCTACATGGTTAAATGTCGAAGTTGTAGTTGTAACAAAGTTATATGAAACACTTTCAGGATTGACCGAGCACATCAATGCGCATAAATAATTTGTGCGTAACGGAGGAAGTGTGCACGCAAGCGAAATCGATAATTTCTGTTGTGTATTCTTATTGCCGTTTTATAAGTTTATTTATCATTCGATTCTATGAAGTCATGACCTGAATTCGGGTGTTTTTTTGCTTGGACTCATCAAGGAATATTACTATGAAACATTTACACGCAAAGTGCCTGAAAGCAGCGCTGGAAGCAACGAGGTGCCAGGGCCTGCGGCAGGTAACGGGCGACCACTTTACTGCAACGATTGATGGTGCGGCCTTTAACGCCGATGACGTTCAAGGATTTATCAGTTTTGGTGTAAAGATTGTGGTGGGAGTCATTAATGAGGGAAATAATCGGCGATATATATCGGTGGCGGCGGATGAAGATCTTGGTGACGGAGAGCATGATGTCAGTCTCGATGGAAAAGTCACCATCGGCTATATGATAGAAAATGCAGGGGAGCCGAATCTGGAATATCCTGCGGAGTCTGGTCGAGCTCATATTTGTGGTGAAGGTAATCAACAGGAGTTCTCTGGCTCATTCAATGTCACGTTGATTGAAGAGTCGCCTTACAAAGAAATTGAAGCAACTTTCAAGGTGGCCAATTTGCATCGCCTGGCCTGAGTTCTAACAATAAAACCTCCTGCCAGCAACGGCAGGAGTTTTTTCTTATCTCAAGTCCCGGATTTGATCTTGGTCCAGGCCCGGGTGCGCGCACGTTCGGCATCGCGCGGCAGCGGTTGCAGGGTGTAGAGCGTGCCCATCGCCGCGTCGGTCGGATACAGGTTGGGGTTGTTGCGGATCGCCGGATCGACCAGTTCCGTGGCGTCCTTGTTCGGGTTCGGATACCCCACGAAGTCACTGACCGGTGCAATCACTTGCGGCTGCAGCAGGTAGTTGATGAAGGTGTAGGCGTCTTCGGGGTTTTTCGCCCCTTTCGGAATCGCCAGCATGTCGAACCAGATCGGCGCGCCTTCTTTCGGCAGGCGCATGTCGACAACAACACCGTTCTTGGCTTCCTTGGCGCGGTTGGCGGCTTGCGAGAAGCTGCCGGAATAACCGACTGCGACACAGATGTCACCGTTGGCAATGTCGGCCATGTACTTGGACGAGTGGAAGTAAGTGATGTACGGACGGATCTTCATCAGCAGTGCTTCAGCCTTGGCGTAGTCCGCGGGCTTCTTGCTGTTGGGGTCCAGGCCGAGGTGTTGCAGGGCCAGCGGCAAAATCTCGGAAGGCGAGTCGAGCAGGGCGACGCCGCACTGCTTGAGCTTGCTGATGTTCTCTTCCTTGAAGATCAGGTCCCAGCTGTCTACCGGCGCGTCGGCGCCCAGGGCTGCCCTGACCTTGTCCGGGTTGAATCCGATCAGGATGGTCCCGTACATGTACGGCACGGCGAACTTGTTGCCTGGGTCGTTGGCTTCGATCAGCTTCATCAGCTTGGGATCGAGGTGGTTCCAGTTCGGCAGCTTGCTGCGGTCCAGGGGCTGGAATACCCCGGCTTCAATTTGCTTGGCGAGGAACACATTGGACGGCACCACCACGTCGTATCCGGAGTTGCCGGTCAGCAGCTTGGCTTCCAGTGCTTCATTGGTGTCGAAGATGTCGTAGACCAGTTTGGTCTGGGCGTTCTGGGTCTTGAAGTCTTCCAGGGCCTTGGGGGTGATGTAGTCGAACCAGTTGTAGACGCGCAACGTCCGCTCTTCCGCGTGTGCGGTGCCGCTGAGCAGCGTGGCGCACAGGGCTGGAAAAATAAAACGCTTAAGACTTTTCATTCTTCTACTTCCTCATTAAGCGCTTTCAAAACCTTCGAGAACGTTTACGGCATTGATGCCGATTTCTTCCACGGCATAGCCGCCTTCCATGACGAACAGCGTGGGTTTGCCGAGCGCTGCGATGCGCTTGCCCATGGCCAGGTAATCCGGGCTGTCGAGTTTGAATTGCGAGATCGGATCGTCCTTGAAGGTATCGACACCCAGGGACACGACGATGATGTCGGCACCGTAGCTTTCGATCTCTTTGCAGGCTTGTTCCAGCGCTGCGCTCCAAGTATCCCAGCCTGAACCGGCGGCCAACGGATAGTTGAAGTTGAACCCTTCGCCAGCACCTTCGCCGCGTTCATCTTCATAGCCGAGGAAGAACGGGAACTCGGCTTCCGGGTGGCCGTGAATCGAGGTGAACAGCACGTCGCTGCGCTCGTAGAAAATCGATTGGGTGCCGTTGCCGTGGTGGTAATCGACGTCGAGGATCGCAACTTTTTTGTGGCCCTGATCGAGGAACGCCTGGGCGGCGATGGCGGCGTTGTTGAGGTAGCAATAACCGCCCATCA
Organism: Pseudomonas sp. IT-P4; assembly: GCF_949767755.1. NCBI lineage: Bacteria > Pseudomonadati > Pseudomonadota > Gammaproteobacteria > Pseudomonadales > Pseudomonadaceae > Pseudomonas > Pseudomonas sp. IT-P4. Next base: position 181,704 of record NZ_CATKPX010000023.1, read on the forward strand.
AATCGCTGGCGGCGTGGTGTCCCGGTGGGCGGCACAGGGCGAACGCAGATCGGGCGCCGCGCTGGATTTCCGCTTGGGCGGTGAGGGCGACCTGTGCTGCGCTGTACGCCGCTTGCCAGGTGCCGGCGGTAATCGGGGCGCCGCCGTCGAAGCTGTAATAACCGAGTTGGCCGTGCAGGCTGGTGGGTTTGATCGGGCGCAAGGTGCGTGCAGGCCAGGTGTAGGGCAGCAGGTCACCGTCGGTGTTGAATTCGGTCCAGCGCGTCCAGGCACCCTTGAAGAAGTCGAGGTAGTCGCGACTGTGGATGCGCGCGATGGGCTCAAGACCGAAGTCCTTTGGCGCTTCGACTGGGCCAAGGTTCTGGTTCTGCACGCGTTGCAGCACGTGGTCGGCGCGCGAAGGCATCTCGAAGCACGGCTTGAGCTGGCCGTCGATGAGTTCACAGCGGCCATGGTGCAGGTGGTGATCGTCAGAGTAGATCGTCAGCATTTGTTGTTCTCCGCAGGGCTGATTCGGTTGCCCCCAGTGTTGCGGCGCACGACGAATCGGAGAACGGCAGGAAAGGCCAAAAGGGGATCGATACGGCCAAAACATTTGACCGAAATTCGCCCCTTGCTCCCACAGGTTTATCCGTGTGGCCGGAACTGGCTGGGCGCCACACCACTCCAGCGCACAAACGCATGGCGAAAGCTCGCGGTCTCGCTGAAGCCCAGCGCCTCGGCAATTTGATAGATCGGCAACTGATCCTCGCACAGCATTTGCTTGGCCTGCTCGAAGCGCAGTTCGTCGAGCAGTTCCTGATAGCTGCAACCCATGTCCTTGAGATGCCGGCGCAAGGTACGCGCCGAACAGTTCATTTGCTCGGCCAGCCCTTCCAGCCCGGGCGCGGCATTCAGTTGCGCGCTGAGCAATTGGCGGATCCGTCCCAGCCAGGCCTGACGCCCGGTGAACTCGATGTTCTGTTTGCGGCAGCGTTCGGCCATGGCTTGATGGGTGATGACATCGGCCAGCGGCAGTGGCTGGTCGAGCCAGCGCTTGTCGAAGGCGAAGGCATTGTTCCGCGCGTCGAAGTGCACCGGGCAGTTGAAGTGTTCGGCGTAGGTCGCTTCGTAGTCGGGCGCGGCATGTTCGAAGCGTGCGCCGAGCAAGGGCAGGGAATGGCCGAGCAGGTCGTCACAGGTGACTTTCAGCGACACCAGGCAGAACTCGGCGTTGAACACCGCCATGGCCGGGCTCTCGCGGTAATCGGCGGCGGCGAACCAGATGCGCTCGCCATCGTCCTCCAGGCTCAGTTCGAAAAGTGTTCCCAGCAGCGCCGGGTAGCGCATCGCCAGACGCAAAGCGTCACCGAAGGTGGCACTGGTGAGCAGGGCGTAACCGAGCATGCCGTAGCAGGAAACGTGCATCCGCCGGCCCAGTTCCAGGCCGATGTCGCGCTTGAGGGCGACGGCGTTGGCACAGACCTGCATTTCCTGATTGGTGGTGATGCGCGTGTCGGCACGGTTCAGATCCGCCGCACTGATGCCGCTTCCGGCCAGCAGCGCTTCGCTGGACAAGCCTTGTGCCTTGAAGGCATCGAGTACCAGGGAGACGGCGTTGAGCGTGGTGAGGTGGGAGTGGAGCATGAGGACTTCCAGCCTTGGGGTGGCTGGAACGCAGCAAGTTGTATGCCGGGTGAGAGTCCCAATGTGGGAGCGGGCTTGCTCGCTCCCATAGGGTTATGTGTTGATTCAGCTCAGTTCGCCGCACAGGTCGAGTTCGACAAGCCGACGGACTTCGTCCGTTTCAAGCCCCGCACCCAACAACCCATGCAACTTGCCGAACGCCGCCTCACGGGTCATGCCGCCACCGGACAACACGCCCACACCGCGCAAGCGACTGCCGGCTTCATAAACATCCAGTTCAACCCCGCCTTCGTGGCATTGCGTGACGGCTACCACGACCACGCCGTTGTCCCGCGCACGCGCGAGACTGGCGAGAAACCCGGGGTTGTCGCTCGGGCCGGTGCCGCTGCCGTAGCACTCCAGCACCAGGCCCTGAATGCCGCTGTCGAGCAAGCCATCCAGCACTTTGGCGCCGATGCCGGGAAACAGCGGCAGCACCGCGACGCTCGCCAATTGTTTGGGCTGGTTGTAATTCAGTTGCGACGGAACCGAAGTCGCCTTCACGCCACCGCCCTGACGCTCCAGTCGCTTGAACGGATGACGGCCAAAACTGCGTACCTTGGCGCAACGGGTCGGGTCCAGCAGTTCGCCATGGAAGTACAGATGCACGCCCGGCGCCAGGCCCTGGCCCAGCGCAACCAGCGCGCCGCCGAGGTTTTCCCAGGCGTCGCTGTCAGTCACGCCAGCTGGCAGCATCGAGCCGGTGAAGCACACGCGGGCATGCAGGCCGAGCAACTGGAAACTCATCGCGGCTGCGCTGTAGGCCAGGGTGTCGGTGCCATGCAGGATAAGCACGCTGTCGCAACCCTGAACATCCACCGCATCGACCACGGCTTCACGCAGCTGCTGCCAATACGTCGGGGTCATGTTGGCGCTGTCGATCAGCGGCGACATTTCACGAAAGCGCCATTGCGGCACCACCAGCTCGGGCTGGCTGTGCAGGTAGTCGCGCATCCGCGCTTCGAAGCCGGATGCCGGGGCCAGGCCGTTGGCGCTGGCCTGCATGCCGATGGTGCCGCCGGTGTAGAGCACCATGACGTGCTGAGCGGCGGGATAGATCGGGGCATTCATGGGAGGTTCTCCAAAAATGATGACAGCTTGTTTCCGAGCATGACGCCGGTTGCAAGCTGTGTCACGTCGGGCGCAGGGGATGCGCCCGGTTTTCTACCGATCAGCGTTGCGCTGCGGTCACGCCTGCCGGAGCAGCTTCAGCTTTGGCGGTGGGTGCTGGCGGGTTCGCCGGCCAGGCTTTCAGGTCCAGATCCAGATCCGGGAATTTGCTCGAATCGAATACCGGCGTGGTGATGCCAGCGGCGCGCTGGTCATCGTAGTCACGCAGGATGCGCATGCCGACCTTGAACAGCAGGAACAGCGCGATCAGGTTGACGAACGCGAGCATGGTCATGGTGATGTCGGCGAAGGCAAATACGGTGCCGAGGTTTTCGATGGCGCCCCAGAAAATCAGCACCAGTACCAGCGCGCGATAGCCCATCAGCGCCTTGCGGTTTTCACCGATCAAAAAGCGCAGGTTGTTCTCGCCCAGGTAGTAGTTGTAGAGGATCGAGGTGAACACGAACAAAGCCAGGGCCACGGAGATGAACATCCGGCCCCAGTCACCGACCACGGCGGCCAGAGAGTTCTGGGTCAGGGCAATGCCGTCGCCTTCGAAGCCCGGGGTGTAGAAGCCGGAGAGCAGGATTAGCAGCGCGGTGCAGGTGCAGATCACGAAGGTATCGAGGAACACGCTGAACGCCTGGACCACACCTTGTGCCACCGGGTGCTCGACCGCCGCGACAGCCGCTACGTTCGGCGCACTGCCCAGGCCGGCTTCGTTGGCGAACACGCCCCGCTTCACGCCCATGACGATGGCGCTGCCGATCAGGCCGCCGAAGGCCTGGTCCAGACCAAAGGCGCTCTTGACGATAGTCATCAGCATGCCCGGCACATGGTCGAACTGCAGCACGATCACGTAGAGGGTCACGCCTATGTACACCAGGGTTTTCACCGGCACCAACAGGTCGGCGACCTTGGCGATGCGCTTGATCCCCCCGATGAACACCAGGCCCAACAGCACGGCCAGGCCGATGCCGGTGTAAGTGGTGTCGAGGCCGAAGGCGTTGTTCAGCGAGTGCGTCACGGCGTGGGCTTGCAGGCCGTTGAAGGCGAAGCCGAACGTTACCAGCAGCAGGAACGCCATCAGCATGCCCAGCCAGCGTTTTTGCAGGCCGTGCTGGATGTAATAGGACGGGCCACCACGGAACTGGCCTTCGGAATCGCAGCGCTTGTAGAGCTGGCCGAGTGAGCATTCGAAGAAGCTGCTGGACATGCCGACCAGCGCGGTCACCCACATCCAGAACACGGCACCGGGGCCGCCGAGGGTCACGGCAATGCCGACACCGGCGATGTTGCCCGCACCGACGCGGCCGGCGAGGCTGAGCATCAGGGCCTGGAACGAACTGAGTTGCCCGGCGCTGCTTTTGAGGCTGTCGCGGAACACCGCGAACATGTGGAAGAAGTGACGCAATTGAACGAAACGCGAGCGGATCGTGAAGTAGCTACCGAGCCCGACAATGAGCACGATCAGTACTTTCCCTGAGAGGAAGTCGTTAATGACTTCGAGCATGGATTATTCCTCGCTGTTTTTTGTGTAGGCAACAATGCTGGCCGGACAGACACATCGAGTTACACCCCTTGGCGCACGGCACAATGGGCGGTTCGACGTTCGTCCCGGTTTCATATCGCGGGTTTGTTATTAGTTCGGGTTTCGCATGGGTTGTGGCCTCGCTACCGACGACCGCTCATGCGAAGAGGGGCGGCACTATACCGATCAGTGGCGCGCCCGTCTGCACAGTAGTGGTGCAAGCGACGAAACGAGGTGCTGCAGAATCAAAAGATCGCAGCCTTCGGCAGCTCCTACAGGTGTACGTCAAACATGTAGGAGCTGCCGAAGGCTGCGATCTTGGCGGTATCAAATACACAAAACATTTAACGTCCTGCCCGCGAAGAAGTTAAAAAAAAGGGCCTGGGGACTAAATCCCCAAGCCCTCAAAAGGTGAGAGGTGTCTAGTCCCTCGACCTGGTGAGCGGTGCTACAAGTAACGCGTCGGGTTATGCCTTCAGAGGCACCAGGCGCGGAGCAATCATGTTTTCCGGGCGCAGGATGTCGGCGAGCATGGCTTCGTCGAGCAGACCTTCTTCGCGCACCAGTTCCAGCACGCCGCGGCCGCTTTCAAGGGCGAGGCCGGCGATGCGGGTGGCATTCTTGTAGCCGATGTACGGGTTCAGCGCGGTGACCAGGCCGATCGAGTGCTCGACCAGTTCACGGCAGCGTGCTTCGTTGGCGGTGATGCCGACGATGCAGTGTTCGCGCAGCATGTCCATGGCGCGTTGCAGCAGGCGGATCGAGTCGAAGATCTTGAAGGCGATCAGCGGCTCCATCACGTTCAGTTGCAGCTGGCCGCCTTCGGCCGCGATGGTCAGGGCCAGGTCGTTACCGATGATCTGGAACGCCACCTGGTTGACCGCTTCCGGAATAACCGGGTTGACCTTGCCTGGCATGATCGAACTGCCTGGTTGACGCGCCGGCAGGTTGATCTCGTTGATGCCGGTGCGTGGGCCGCTGGACAGCAGGCGCAGGTCGTTGCAGATCTTCGACAGTTTGACCGCGGTACGCTTGAGCATGCCGGAGAACAGCACGAAGGCGCCCATGTCGGAGGTGGCTTCGATCAGGTCGGCGGCCGGTACCAGCGGTTGACCGCTGATCACTGCCAGACGCTGAACGGCCAGGTGCTGGTAACGCGGGTCGGCGTTGATGCCGGTGCCGATCGCGGTGCCACCCAGGTTCACTTCGGTCAGCACTTCCGGAGCCAGGGTCTTCAGGCGTGCCAGGTCTTCACCCAGGGTGGTGGCAAACGCACGGAATTCCTGACCCAGGGTCATCGGAACGGCGTCTTGCAGCTGGGTACGACCCATCTTCAGGACGTGGTTGAATTCTTCACCCTTGGCCGCGAACGCTTGAATCAGGCTGTCGAGGCTGGCGAGCAGGGCGTCGTGACCGAGCAACAGGCCCAGACGGATCGCCGTCGGGTAGGCGTCGTTGGTCGACTGCGCCATGTTCACGTCATCGTTCGGGTGCAGGTACTGGTACTCGCCTTTCTGGTGACCCATGGCCTCCAGCGCGATGTTGGCGATGACTTCGTTGGCATTCATGTTGGTCGAAGTGCCAGCGCCGCCTTGGATCATGTCCACCACGAATTCTTCGTGGAAGTCGCCGCGGATCAAACGTGCACAGGCTTCGCTGATGGCAGCGTGCTTGGCTTCGCTCAGGTGACCCAATTCACGGTTGGCGTCAGCGGCGGCCTGTTTAACCATCGCCAGGCCGACAACCAGTTTCGGGTAGTGCGAAATCGGAACGCCCGAAAGGCGGAAATTATTCACCGCTCGCAGGGTCTGGATACCGTAATACGCTTGAGCCGGTACTTCGAGGGCGCCAAGCAGGTCATTTTCTGTGCGGAATGATGCAGCGGAGGACATGATAGAAATCATCTCAATATGGACCCGGTCTGTGCCGGAACGTTGTGAATGCTAGGCCTGTGGAGAATTTTGGGCCAATGCTGTTAAACACTAGGCTATGCATATTCGGCATAATACCCGTGTGACGCCGTCCTGACGGCGAGCGTGTGACCTAAATTGGTGCATGTCCGGGAGGGCGTGATGAATCTGGAAAGCAAATGGCTGGAGGACTTCAGTGCCCTGGCCGCCACCCGCAGTTTCTCCCAGGCCGCCGAGCGGCGTTTTGTGACGCAGCCGGCGTTCAGTCGGCGAATCCGCAGCCTTGAAGCCGCGTTGGGGCTGACCCTGGTCAACCGTTCGCGCACGCCGGTGGAGCTGACGGCGGCAGGGCAATTGTTTCTGGTCACCGCGCGCACCGTAGTCGAACAGCTGGGCGAAGTGCTGCGCCATCTGCATCACCTGGAAGGCGGACAGGGCGAAGTGATGCAGGTCGCTGCCGCGCACTCCCTGGCGCTCGGTTTCTTTCCGCGCTGGATCGCGCAGTTGCGCAACGAAGGCCTGAATATCGCCACGCGGCTGGTGGCGACCAACGTCGGTGACGCGGTGCATGCATTGCGTGAAGGCGGCTGCGACCTGATGCTGGCGTTCTACGACCCGGACGCCGCCATGCAGATGGACCCGGAAATCTTCCCCTCGCTGCACCTTGGGCACACCGAGATGCTGCCGGTCTGCGCCGCCGACGCCGACGGTAAGCCACTGTTCGACCTGGAAGGCGAAGGCAGTGTGCCGTTGCTGGCGTACAGCGCCGGTGCGTTTCTCGGCCGTTCGGTGAACATGCTGTTGCGTCAACGGGCGCTGCGCTTCACCACCATCTACGAAACCGCCATGGCCGACAGCCTGAAAAGCATGGCCCTGGAGGGACTGGGCATCGCCTGGGTTCCGCAGTTGAGCGTGCGTGCCGAGCTGACGCGTGGCGAACTGGTAGTGTGTGGCGGTCCGCAATGGCATGTGCCGCTGGAGATCCGTTTGTACCGCTGTGCGCTGGTGCGCAAAGCGAATGTCCGGTTGTTGTGGCGCAAGCTCGAGAGCGGCGTAGCGGGTGCTACTGTTTGAGAGCCAGGAACTCATGGCCAGTTCTGTGGCCATGAGTTGCAGCAACTGTTCATTCAGCGTAAGCGTGTTAATGGCACAAACACGCCATGCGCGGATTTCAGGTCGCGCGATACCGAAACGAACTTACGCAAAAGTGCTAAGGTGTTTGCGAATGTTTTCCCTGTTTTTTTCACTGTATCGATAAGCGTTTCCACGTACGCCTGAGAATTCGTCCGAGAGCATGATCGTGTCGTGCCACCAGCCGTCATAGATGACTTCACTGTCTTCATGTGTCGCGCCCAACATGTGGCCTATTTCATGTGCTGGGACTTGTTTGGAGGTGATCGCCGCAATTGCGCAATGACCTTTGACTTGGCCGTACCCGCGTATCGATTCGAGGAGACCCCCTGCCTTTGTGTTGATATTGTTTCGGGTCAACAAGAGGACTTTCGTCAGGCCCGGTTCATTTTCTTCATATTTTAATATCTTTGTATACCAGTCCCGTATCAGATTGCACCACCCTCGCAGCGCAGCTGAACCATCTTCGTTTCTGTAGTTGTATCCTGACAACTCCGGAACTTCATGATGAGCGTGCATCAAAAATCTGACCTTGCGTTCCGAGATGGATTCAAGCTCTGTTTTCAGCCAGGAAAAGTAATCGGTGTATAAATCATTTTTTTGATATTCCTGAAGATCCTTGTGAAGGACAACTATTATGGTAATAGGCTTTTTCATATTTGTACTCCCTGTTCAATTATGATTTTTTGCCGTTTTATATTTGCGTTGTCTGGCGATGTTCGCAATTTTTAAGTGGGTTGAATTGTTTCTGTTGAGAGCTTCAATGAACTTATGATCACCAGATCCGCACATTGAATTGCGAATTGTATTGAGCTACTAAGTTAAGAAATTCACGACATTCAGGCAGTCAAATGACTGACTTGATAGTCAAGAAATACCTATTTTTCGAGCGCGTGACAGATGGTCGCCACAGGGGCTGTTTATCCGCTTCTTTGAGGTATACTGCGCGGCCTTCGGCCGGTTACGACCGGCCATAATTCGTACAATCAAGCCACGCATCCTGCGTGGCTTGTTGTTTTTTGACGCGCCTGCGGGCGCCCAGAGAGAAGAGGCACGACGATGAGTGCACTGGTTGGCGTGATCATGGGCTCCAAGTCCGATTGGTCCACCCTTAGCCACACCGCCGATATGCTGGAAAAGCTCGGCATCCCCTACGAGGTGAAAGTGGTTTCTGCCCACCGCACCCCGGACCTGCTGTTCCAGTACGCTGAAGAAGCCGAGGCGCGTGGCATCGAGGTGATCATCGCCGGTGCCGGTGGCGCGGCCCACTTGCCTGGCATGTGTGCAGCCAAGACTCACCTGCCGGTGCTCGGCGTACCGGTTCAGTCCGCTATGCTGTCGGGCGTTGATTCGCTGCTCTCTATTGTGCAGATGCCAGCGGGCATTCCGGTCGCCACCCTGGCCATCGGCAAGGCGGGCGCGATCAACGCAGCACTGCTGTCGGCGAGTATCCTTGGCGCCAAGCACCCGCAGTTCCACGCGGTGCTGAAAACCTTCCGTGCTGAGCAGACAGACAGCGTCCTGGAAAATCCAGACCCACGCATCGCCTGAGGTTGTTGACGATGAAGATCGGTGTAATCGGTGGCGGCCAGTTGGGCCGCATGTTGGCGCTGGCGGGCACTCCGCTGGGCATGAACTTCGCTTTCCTGGACCCGGCGCCGGATGCTTGCGCAGCAGCGTTGGGCGAACACCTGCGAGCCGATTACGGCGATCAGGATCACCTGCGTCAGCTGGCCGATGAAGTCGATCTGGTGACCTTCGAGTTCGAAAGTGTTCCGGCCGAGACCGTGGCGTTCCTGTCACAATTCGTCCCGGTCTACCCGAGTGCCGAAGCACTGCGTATCGCCCGCGATCGCTGGTTCGAGAAGAGCATGTTCAAGGACCTGGGGATTCCTACCCCGGCGTTCGCCGACATTCAGTCCCAGGCTGATCTGGACGCCGCCGTGGCTTCCATCGGTCTGCCAGCGGTGCTGAAGACCCGTACCCTGGGTTACGACGGCAAGGGTCAGAAAGTCCTGCGCACGCCAGAAGATGTGGTTGGCACCTTTGCCGAACTGGGCAGCGTGGCCTGCCTGCTGGAAGGCTTCGTGCCGTTCACCGGTGAAGTCTCGCTGATCGCCGTGCGTGCCCGCGACGGTGAAACCCGCTTCTATCCGCTGGTACACAACACCCACGAAAGCGGCATTCTCAAGTTGTCCGTGGCCAGCACCGATCACCCGCTGCAAGCCCTGGCCGAAGACTACTCCAGCCGTGTGCTCAAGCAACTGGATTACGTCGGTGTGATGGCGTTCGAGTTCTTTGAAGTCGACGGTGGCCTCAAGGCCAACGAAATCGCCCCGCGGGTACACAACTCAGGGCACTGGACTACCGAAGGCGCCGAGTGCAGCCAGTTCGAAAACCACCTGCGGGCCGTTGCCGGCCTGCCGTTGGGTTCGACTGCCAAGGTTGGCGAGAGCGCGATGCTCAACTTCATTGGCAAAGTGCCAGAGTCCGAGAAGGTCCTGACCATCGCCGATTGCCATCTGCATCACTATGGCAAGGCGTTCAAGGTCGGCCGCAAGGTCGGTCATGCCAACCTTCGTTGTGCAGACCGCGAGACGCTGGCGGCCCAGGTTCTCAAGGTGCAAGCACTGATCGCCGAATAGTTTTTTATGTGCAACGGTGGAACCTTCGGGGTGCGCCGTTCTCTCATGGCAGGTTGCGAAAGTCTGACTAGGCTTTCCAATAGCTACTTCATTGAGAGGAGAATGCCATGGGAATTATCGGAACCATCTTTATCGGCTTGATTGTCGGCCTGCTGGCTCGGTTCCTGAAACCTGGCGATGACAGCATGGGCTGGATCATGACGATCCTGCTCGGTATCGGCGGTTCGCTGGCGGCCACTTACGGCGGCCAAGCCCTGGGCATCTATCAGGCTGGTCAAGGTGCAGGTTTCATCGGTGCGCTGGTGGGCGCCGTTGTGTTGCTGGTGATCTACGGGTTGATCAAAAAGAACTGATCCAGGCGACAAAGCCCTCTCCGCCAAACCGGCCGGGAGGGCTAGAATGCTCGGCGTTTCCTGTTCTTCCCTTTGCCGAGCACCTTCATGCACCGTCTTTTGTTGACTCTTGTTTTACTGGGTTCGGGCCTTGCCCATGCCGGCGAACTGCCGGAAACCGACTGGCTCGAATTGATGCCCAAGTCGGACCAGAAGGCCCTCGAGGCCATGCCTGAAATCGACCACAACTCCCCTGAAGCCAATGGCACTTTCACCGACAAGGGTGGAATGAAGCAGGCCAAAGGCTTGCCTGCGGTGATGTACTCGACCAAGACCGTTGCGTCGATGAACGACAAGAACATCCGCATTGGCGGTTACCCCGTGCCGCTTGAGTCCGACGCCAAGGGGAACAGCACGTTGTTTTTCCTCGTGCCATACCCGGGCGCCTGCATCCACGTACCGCCTCCGCCTCCCAATCAATTGGTGCTGGTGCGCTATCCAAAGGGCCTGAAGCTGAATGATATCTACACGCCGCTGTGGGTCACCGGCACGCTGAAAGTCGAGAAGGTCAGCAATGACCTGGCCGATGCGGCATATGCGCTGGATGCGCAGAAGGTACGGGTGGTGAAAGAGTCGGATTTGTAACGCCCCGCCAGATGGCTTGGCACAAAAAACTGTGGGAGCGAGCTTGCTCGCGATGGCGGTGTAACAGGCAACTTAAATGTTGAATGTTATGGCCTTATCGCGAGCAAGCTCGCTCCCACATTGGTTTTGTGGTGTTGCTTAGAGAGAGTTGCTGCCGATACTCACGCCCAGCGTATGGCTAGCACCTGGTTTCAGGTTCACCACATCACCCATCACATTCGCCGTCTCGATGCACAGCATGCGCTGCCAGCCATCGTCGGCCATGTCGCTGAACGCGGCGGCGCGGTCGATCCACGGGTTCCAGATCACCGCGGTGCGCGAGCCCATGCTGGTCAGTTCGATGCGTCGCTCCCAGGCCGGGTCGACGATGCTCAGCAGTGGCGGGACATTAAGATAGATGCGGTCAGTTTCGCCGCTAAATCGCAGATCGCCGGACTGTTGCTTGGTTTTCCAGTCTTCCAGGGTTTCGATGTAGCTCAAGCCATCCACGCCTTCGACATGCACTTCACGCACATCGCTGACGGCAAAGTAACTGTGCAGCGCCTGGCTGATGCTGACGGTTTCAGCGCCCCGGTTGTGGCTGGTCAGGTGGATGTGCAATTGCTCGTCGAGGCGAATGCTCAGCGTCAAATCCACCTGGTGCGGCCAGCCGGGAAAGCCGCCTTCAGGGTAGGGCAGGAGGAATTCGACCTTCAGGCTTTCGCCCTCGGCTTCGATGCCGCCCAGTTCCCAATCCATCGCTCGCACGAAGCCGTGAGCCGACGGCGCTTCATTGCTGGTGCGCATCGCCTGAACGCTTTGCGGGTTGCGCGCAAAGTTGCCGAACCATGGCCAGCACACCGGCACGCCGGCGCGGATGCTCTTGCCGGTCTTGAACACGGCCTCGTCGTTGAGCCAGATCAGCGGCGGCTGGCCGGCCAATTGATAGCTGAGGATGTGCGCGCCTTGCTGGGCCACCAGTAATTCGGCCTGACCGTGGCGGATGCGCCAGCAGTTCAGTTCATCCAGTTTTACAGCTTCAACATTGGGCGTGCTCATGGGACAGCTCTCGATCAGTAACGTGGACGACTATCGACCGCAAAACGGCTACCAGGTTTAAACGCTCTTTCAGCGAGCCCGAGGCGGAACCGAGCGCGTGCGACCGCTGCCGTCGATGGCAACGAACACGAACACCGCTTCGGTTACTTTACGCCACTCGCTGGACAGTGGATCGTCGCTCCAGACCTCGACCATCATCTTGATCGAGCTGCGGCCGATTTCCAGGGCCTGGGTATAAAAGGAGAGCTGAGCGCCCACCGCCACCGGTACCAGAAACGCCATGCGGTCGATTGCAACGGTGGCAACGCGCCCGCCAGCGACCTTGCTGGCCATCGCGGTGCCTGCCAAATCCATCTGCGCCACCAGCCAGCCGCCGAAAATATCGCCAAAGCCGTTGGTTTCGCGAGGAAGCGCGGTGATTTGCAGGGCCAGGTCGCCTTGCGGGATCGGATCTTCTTGTTCGAGTTCTATCATGCCGGGGGGCCTCTGACCCGTGACTCTTCGTTGGTATTGCTGGTGGTAGCCGTCTTCGGGAAAAACGATTCAGCACCGAACATACTACGTTCGTCACGTTTTCCATCAGGCGCCTAAAGGGAAACTCTGCGAAATCGCCTATGAACCTGACAGGCGCTTTCGCACAGCAACCCCTCAAAAACCGGAGCAGGCTTTGAGTATATCGGTCGGTAGACTCCGCGACGACCGTCCGGTTCTCATTTTGACTGTCAAAAACGCACCTCTATGTGCTTTTTCGAACAATTTGCTATCGTGCCGGACCTGCCCAAACCTCAGCCAGCGTTGTTGAGGTTGCAGATCCGACTATAAGAGAAGCCCTTGCCATGACCACAGCGCCCTCGAGCATCGCGCAGCCAGACCAACCCGCACGTCCGCTGACCCGCAACGACTACAAGACTCTATCGCTGTCGGCCCTGGGCGGCGCGCTGGAGTTCTACGATTTCATCATCTTCGTGTTCTTCGCCACGGTGGTGGGCAAGCTGTTCTTCCCGGCGGACATGCCTGAATGGCTACGCCTGATGCAGACCTTCGGCATCTTCGCCGCCGGCTATCTGGCGCGGCCGCTGGGCGGCATCGTGATGGCGCACTTCGGCGACCTGCTGGGCCGCAAGAAAATGTTCACCCTGAGCATTTTCATGATGGCGGTGCCCACCTTGATCATGGGTTTGCTGCCGACTTATGCGCAGATCGGCATGTGGGCGCCGATCCTGTTGCTGTTGATGCGGGTGATCCAGGGCGCGGCCATTGGCGGTGAAGTGCCGGGGGCGTGGGTCTTCGTTTCCGAGCACGTTCCGCAGCGGCATGTCGGCTACGCCTGCGGCACCCTGACCAGCGGCCTGACGGCGGGCATCCTGCTCGGCTCGCTGGTCGCCACGGCGATCAACAGCCTCTACACCCCGGTGGAAGTAGCGGATTACGCCTGGCGGATTCCGTTCCTGCTGGGTGGCGTGTTCGGCCTGTTCTCGGTGTACCTGCGTCGCTGGTTGCACGAAACCCCGGTGTTCGCCGAGTTGCAACAGCGCAAGGCCCTGGCCGAAGAAGTGCCGCTGCGGGCGGTGCTGCGTGACCATCGAGGCGCCATTGCCATTTCGATGTTGCTGACCTGGCTGCTGTCGGCCGCCATCGTGGTGTTGATCCTGATGACCCCGACTGTGTTGCAGACGGTCTATCACTTCTCGCCAACCACGTCCCTGCAGGCGAACAGCGTGGCGATCGTGTTCCTGAGCTTTGGTTGCATCATTGCCGGCGCACTGGCCGATCGCTTCGGTGCGGGACGAGTCTTCGTGATCGGCTGTACCGCGCTGCTGGCCAGTTCCTGGACCTTCTACCACAGCCTGGCCGATCATCCCGACTGGCTGTTCCCGATGTATGCCCTGACCGGTCTGCTGGTCGGCACCATCGGCGCGGTGCCCTATGTGATGGTCAAGGCGTTCCCGCCGGTGGTGCGTTTCAGCGGCCTGTCGTTCTCGTACAACGTCGCCTACGCGATTTTCGGTGGTCTGACGCCGATGATCGTCAGCCTGTTGCTCAAGGAGAATGCAATGGGGCCTGCCTATTATGTGGCGGTGCTATGCGGGGTGGGGATTCTGGTAGGTGCATATCTCTGGAAGAAGGGCCGCTGATAGCGAACGATCACAGCACTCCTCACATCTACAGTTACAACTGAAAGGCCAGCCTTCCAAGCGGAGTGCTGGCCTTTCATCCAATTGTCATATTTCAGCCATAGAGTGTTCACACGGCCTGCTGATACTTGGCCCCGAATAACACACCCTATCTGCTAGGAGTAAGGCATGAAACTGAAGCGTTTGATGGCGGCAATGACTTTTGTCGCTGCTGGCGTTGCGACTGCCAACGCGGTTGCCGCTGTTGACCCTGCTATCCCGAGCTACACCAAGACCACTGGTGTGTCGGGCAACCTGTCCAGCGTTGGTTCCGATACCCTGGCCAACCTCATGACCCTCTGGGCTGAGAACTACAAGAAAGAATACCCGAACGTAAACATCCAGATTCAGGCCGCTGGCTCCGCCACTGCGCCACCTGCGCTGACTGAAGGCACCTCCAACCTGGGCCCGATGAGCCGCAAGATGAAGGACACCGAACTGGCTGCCTTCGAGCAGAAGTACGGCTACAAGCCAACCGCTATCCCGGTTGCCGTGGACGCCCTGGCTGTATTCGTACACAAGGACAACCCGATCCAGCACCTGACCATGGAACAGGTCGACGCGATCTTCTCGTCCACTCGTCTGTGCGGCGCTAAAGCCGACGTGAAAACCTGGGGCGACCTGGGCGTGACCGGCGACCTGGCCAACAAGCCGGTTCAACTGTTCGGTCGTAACTCGGTATCCGGCACCTACGGCTACTTCAAGGAAGAAGCCCTGTGCAAAGGCGACTACAAGCCTAACGTGAACGAGCAGCCAGGTTCGGCTTCGGTCGTGCAGTCGATCAGCTCCTCGCTGAACGGCATCGGTTACTCGGGCATCGGCTACAAGACCGCTAGCGTGAAGACTGTGGCCCTGGCCAAGAAAGGCAGCCAGGACTTCATCGAAGACACTGAAGAAAACGCCCTGAACGGCAAGTACCCGCTGTCCCGCTTCCTGTACGTGTACGTCAACAAAGCCCCGAACAAGCCACTGGCCCCGCTGGAAGCCGAGTTCGTGAAACTGGTTCTGTCTAAACAGGGTCAGGAAGTCGTAGTGAAAGACGGTTACATCCCACTGCCGGCCAAAGTAGCTGCCAAAGCTCTGGCTGACCTGGGTCTGGCGGAAGGCGGCGCTGAAGTCGCAAAAAAGTAACAAATTGAGTCCAGGGTGAACCCCTCGGACTCACATGGGGACGGCAGGAGCCGCCCCCATGCACCTCTAATTCTCTATTCGCTGCTGGTTACCGCTAGCGGCGGATTTGTTGCGTCACTGCACTGTCATCTTTCTGTCATACAGGATCGCTAGGGTGTGCGAATGAATGATCTGGCCAATTCCAACATGACTACTAATCCCCCCAAGCGAATTGATTTCAATACGCCTGAGTTGCAACGCAAGCGCCGCATTCGCGCGCTCAAAGATCGCCTGACCCGCTGGTACGTCCTCGTTGGCGGTCTCGCTGTACTGGGCGCGATCACCTTGATCTTCTTCTTCCTTGCCTACGTCGTCGCGCCCCTGTTCCAGGGTGCCAGCCTGACCGCCAAGGACGCCATCACACCCGCCTGGATGCAAGACGCCGGCAAGCCGCTGATGATCTCCCTGGAAGAGCAGAACCAGGTTGCGATGCGGGTTTCCGACAAGGGCCAGGCATTGTTCTTCGACATCGACAGCGGCGCTGAATTGAAGCGCGTCGATCTGTCGATCCCGGCCGGCACCACCGTGACTTCCATCGCAGAAGACCAGCCAGGTCACCCGCTGGTGGCGGTGGGTCTGTCCAACGGTCAGGCCTTGGTGTTCCGTCACACCTATAAAGTCAGCTACCCGGACGGCAAGAAGACCATCACCCCGGCCATCGAGTACCCGTATGGCGAAGCGCCAATCGCGGTGAACGAAGCCGGCGGTGCGCTGGAGCACGTCAGCCTCAACGCCAACGATTCGACCCTGATGCTGGTGGGTTCCACCGGTTCGCAACTCAATGTTCTGTCGCTGACCAGCGAAGAGAACATGATGACCGGCGAAGTCACCAACGAGCAGAAGCGCATCGAACTGCCGCAAATGACCGAGCCGGTGAAGAATATTTTCGTCGACCCGCGTCAGCAGTGGCTGTACGTGATCAACGGGCGTGCCCAGGCCGACGTGTTCAGCCTTCGCGACAAAAGTCTCAACGGTCGCTACAAACTGGCGGAAAACGGCGAAACCGAAGTCACCGCCAGCACCCAGTTGGTGGGCGGTATCTCGCTGATCATCGGTGACTCCAAAGGTGGTCTGGCCCAGTGGTTCATGGCGCGCGACCCCGATGGCGAGCAACGCCTGAAGCAGATCCGCACCTTCCAGATGGGCACCACGCCTATCGTTGAAATCACTGCCGAAGAGCGCCGCAAGGGCTTCGTTGCCCTCGACGCTTCCGGCAAGCTCGGCGTGTTCCACAGTACCGCCCACCGTACCTTGCTGGTGGAGTCGGTCGCTGAAGGCCAGGGCATCTTCGGTCTGTCGCCGCGTGCCAACCGCTTGATCGTGGAAGCCGGCGGCAAGTTGCATCCGCTGCTGCTCGACAACCCGCACCCGGAAGTCTCGTGGAGCGCACTGTGGAGCAAGGTCTGGTACGAGAACTACGACGAGCCTAAATACGTCTGGCAATCGACCGCCGCCAACACCGACTTCGAACCCAAGCTGAGCCTGTCGCCGCTGACCTTCGGTACCCTGAAAGCCGCGTTCTACGCCATGCTGCTGGCCGCTCCACTGGCCGTTGCCGCGGCGATCTACACCGCGTACTTCATGGCTCCGGGCATGCGCCGTAAGGTCAAGCCGGTGATCGAGTTGATGGAAGCGATGCCGACGGTGATTCTTGGTTTCTTCGCCGGTCTGTTCCTCGCGCCATATGTGGAAGGGCATTTGCCGGGCATCTTCAGCCTGCTGATGTTGCTGCCGATCGGCATCCTGGTCGCCGGATTCACCTTCAGCCGCCTGCCTGAGTCGATTCGCCTGAAAGTCCCGGATGGCTGGGAAAGTGCGCTGCTGATTCCGGTGATCCTGTTTGTGGGTTGGCTGTCGTTGTACATGAGCCCGTTCATGGAAAACTGGTTCTTCGGCGGCGACATGCGCATGTGGATCTCCCACGACCTGGGCATCACCTACGACCAGCGCAACGCCCTGGTGGTCGGCCTGGCCATGGGCTTCGCGGTCATCCCGAACATCTACTCCATCGCCGAAGACGCCGTGTTCAGCGTGCCTCGCGGCCTGACCCTGGGCTCCCTGGCCCTCGGTGCCACGCCGTGGCAGACCATGACCCGCGTGGTGATCCTCACCGCGAGCCCGGGTATCTTCTCGGCGCTGATGATCGGCATGGGCCGTGCGGTCGGCGAAACCATGATCGTGTTGATGGCCACCGGTAACACCCCGGTCATGGAAATGAACCTGTTCGAAGGCCTGCGCACCCTGGCGGCCAACGTCGCGGTGGAAATGCCCGAATCGGAAGTCGGCGGCAGCCACTACCGCGTGCTGTTCCTCTCGGCGCTGGTGCTGCTGTTGTTCACCTTCGTCATGAACACCCTCGCGGAACTGATTCGTCAGCGTCTGCGCAAGAAATACTCGTCGCTTTAAGCAAAGGTAGAAGTCTGTGAAACAGAACTCCCTGAAAGGATGGTTCAAGAGCGGCGCCCCCGGCGTCTGGATCAGCGGTGGCGCGGTGTCCATCGCGGTCATCATGACCATTGGCCTGCTGGCAGTGATTGCCGTGCGTGGCCTTGGTCACTTCTGGCCGGCTGACCTGGTGCATGCCAGTTACGACGTACCGGGCCAGGCCAATCACTTGGTGATCGGCGAAATCGTACAGAAGGAAGAAGTGCCACGTGCCCGCCTGAAGAGCGCCGGCCTGCCGGTGCCTGACGAAGGCCCGGAGTTCATGACCCGCGAGCTGATCAAGGTCGGCAACCGTGACCTGAACGGCAACGACTTCACCTGGATCGTCGGCGAGTGGCTGACCAGGCAGACGACGCCGCCGGAGCTGATGGCCATCGAGCGTCGCGAGTGGGGCAACTTCTACGGTTACCTGGTCAACGTCAAACAGGATGGCAAGGTTGTCGCTGAAGGCGAAGCCGCATGGCCTGAGTTGCAGGCCCGTGTTGACCGGGTCAACAAGCTGGCTGCACAACTCAAGAACCTGGAAAAAACCGACATCGGCGCGATCAACGCCGGTCTCGAACGCATCCGCCTGCACGGTCGCAAGCTTGAGCTGGATGGCAAACTCGACGCCACCGCACAAGCGGACATGGAATCCGAGCGCGCCGAACTCAACGCCCGCTATCAGGATGTTGAAGCGCGCCTGAGCGATCTGCATGCGCAGTTCAACCGCGACAGCCTGACCGCCCGCGATGCGAACGGTAAGGAAATCGAAATCGGCATCGGCAAAGTGGTTCACGCCTACCAGCCGAACGCCATGAGCACGACCACCAAGATCGGTTTCTACTTCAGCAAGGTCTGGGAGTTCCTGAGCGACGACCCGCGTGAAGCGAACACCGAAGGCGGGATCTTCCCGGCCATCTTCGGCACCGTGATGATGACCCTGATCATGGCAATGATCGTGACCCCGTTCGGCGTACTGGCGGCGGTGTACCTGCGTGAATACGCCAAGCAGAACGCACTGACCCGGATTATCCGCATCGCAGTGAACAACCTGGCGGGCGTTCCGGCCATCGTTTACGGCGTGTTCGGCCTGGGCTTCTTCGTCTACGTGCTGGGCGGCTCGCTCGACCGTCTGTTCTTCCCGGAAGCACTGCCGGCACCGACCTTCGGTACACCGGGTCTGCTCTGGGCTTCGCTCACCTTGGCTCTGCTGGCGGTGCCGGTGGTGATCGTGGCCACCGAAGAAGGTCTGGCGCGGATTCCTCGCACCGTGCGTGAAGGCTCGTTGGCCCTCGGCGCAACCAAGGCTGAAACCCTGTGGAAGATCGTGCTGCCGATGGCCAGCCCGGCGATGATGACCGGCATGATCCTCGCGGTGGCCCGCGCCGCGGGTGAAGTGGCGCCGCTGATGCTGGTGGGTGTGGTCAAACTGGCGCCGTCGCTGCCGGTGGACGGTAACTACCCGTACCTGCACCTGGACCAGAAGATCATGCACTTGGGCTTCCACATCTATGACGTCGGCTTCCAGAGCCCGAACGTCGAAGCCGCGCGACCGCTGGTGTACGCCACGGCGCTGCTGCTGGTGCTGGTGATCGCGACATTGAACCTGTCGGCGGTGTACATCCGTAACCACCTGCGCGAGAAGTACAAGGCGCTGGATAGCTGATTTCCAATGTGGGAGCGGGCTTGCTCGCGAAAGCGGTGGGTCAGGCAACATTGATGTTGAATGTGCCGGCCTCTTCGCGAGCAAGCCCGCTCCCACACTGGACCGCGTCCACCGGAATATTGATGGGAACTGCAATAAGCAGCGTTCCGAACCGAATTTGTTAGCACAGGGAGCCTCCCATGCAGCACGAAGCACATACCCACGGCATCAACATGTCGGCGCTGGGTCGCGACAAACAGAGCCTGAACCTCGAGCAGGAAACCGTAGCTATCGAAGTACCGGGCCTGAGCCTGTTCTACGGCGAAAAACAAGCGCTGTACGACGTCAGCATGAACATCCCGAAACAGCGCGTGACCGCTTTCATCGGTCCGTCCGGCTGTGGCAAGTCCACGCTGCTGCGTACCTTCAACCGGATGAACGACCTGGTTGACGGCTGCCGCGTTGAAGGCGAGATCAACCTGTACGGCAACAACATCTACCGCAAGGGCGAGGACGTGGCCGAGCTGCGTCGTCGCGTCGGCATGGTGTTCCAGAAGCCCAACCCGTTCCCGAAAACCATCTACGAAAACGTGGTCTACGGCCTGCGCATCCAGGGCATTAACAAGAAGCGCGTGCTCGACGAAGCCGTTGAGTGGGCGTTGAAAGGCGCGGCGCTGTGGGACGAGGTCAAGGACCGTCTGCACGAGTCGGCACTGGGCCTGTCCGGTGGTCAGCAGCAGCGTCTGGTGATCGCTCGCACCATCGCCGTTGAGCCGGAAGTGCTGCTGCTCGACGAACCGTGCTCGGCACTCGACCCGATTTCCACGCTGAAAGTCGAAGAGCTGATCTACGAACTGAAATCCAAGTTCACCATCGTCATCGTGACCCACAACATGCAACAGGCGGCGCGGGTGTCCGACTACACCGCGTTCATGTACATGGGCAAGCTGGTCGAGTTTGGCGACACCGATACCCTGTTCACCAATCCGGCGAAGAAGCAGACCGAAGACTACATCACCGGTCGCTACGGCTAGCAGCAGCCACGAGCCGCGAGCTTCAAGCGGCAAGTCAGGGCGGTTCGGGTACAACACATCAGCTTGCAGCTTGTAGCTTGCAGCTCACAGCTTTTGCGGAGCAGACAACATGATTTCTAAGGAAGGCCTTACACACCACATCTCCCAGCAGTTCAACGCCGAACTGGAGGAAGTGCGCAGCCACCTCCTGGCCATGGGCGGGCTGGTCGAGAAGCAGGTCAACGACGCGGTGACCGCGCTGATCGAGGCCGACTCCGGCCTGGCCCAGCAAGTGCGCGAGATCGATGACCAGATCAACCAGATGGAACGCAACATCGACGAGGAATGCCTGCGCATTCTGGCCCGTCGCCAGCCGGCGGCTTCCGACCTGCGCCTGATCATCAGCATTTCCAAGTCGGTGATCGACCTGGAGCGCATCGGTGACGAAGCGACCAAGATCGCCCGCCGCGCCATCCAGCTGTGCGAAGAAGGCGAAGCGCCGCGCGGATACGTGGAAGTGCGCCACATCGGTGACCAGGTGCGCAACATGGTGCGCGACGCACTGGACGCCTTTGCCCGTTTCGACGCCGAGTTGGCCTTGTCGGTGGCGCAGTACGACAAGATCATCGACCGCGAATACAAGACCGCCCTGCGTGAGCTGGCCACCTACATGATGGAAGATCCGCGTTCCATTTCGCGGGTTCTGAGCATTATCTGGGTGCTGCGTTCGCTGGAACGTATCGGCGACCACGCGCGCAATATCTCCGAGCTGGTGATCTACCTGGTACGCGGCACCGACGTGCGGCACCTGGGTCTCAAGCGCATGAAGGAAGAAGTCGAAGGAACCAGCGGCGAAACAGCTAATGTTCCGGGCAAAACTGACGATAAGTAAGGTTGCCCAAGTAAAGCGCCCGGCCTTTTGGCCGGGCGTTTTTGTTTGCGGCTTACGAATTCGAAAAGCAGCACCCGCGAACGAAAAGTCCGGCGTGACTGAAGATTTTTTGGCAATGTGCCATCAGCAAGGCGGTATGCTGGCCGGGATTTTTTAAAGGGGTTTTGGATGAGTAAGGTCAGTGTGTTGGTCGTGGACGACGCGTCGTTCATTCGTGACCTGGTGAAAAAGTGCCTGCGCAATTATTTCCCGGGCATGCGGATCGAAGATGCGATCAACGGCAGAAAGGCCCAGGCCATGCTGGCCAAGGAAGCCTTCGACCTGGTCCTGTGCGACTGGGAAATGCCGGAAATGTCCGGCCTGGAACTGCTGACCTGGTGCCGCGAGCAAGACAACCTCAGAGCCATGCCTTTCGTGATGGTGACCAGCCGTGGCGACAAAGAGAACGTTGTCCAGGCGATTCAGGCCGGGGTATCCGGCTACGTCAGCAAACCGTTCACCAACGAGCAACTGATCACCAAGGTCAAGCAGGCGCTGCACAAGGTCGGCAAACTCGACGCCTTGATCAACGTCGCCGCGACCAAAACCAGCCCTGCCTTCGCTAACGACTCCCTCGCTGCCCTGACCGGTGGCAAGGCCCCCGTCGCCACGCCAACGGCCGCACCCGCACCGTCCAAAGGCTTGCTCAACAGCCCGCCGATCAAGGCGCCAGCAGCCTCTTCGGCACCCGCCAGTGGCCGTGGCCAGGGTCAACTGCGGTTGCCCAACGGTATCCAGCAATGCGTGATCAAGGCCCTGAGCCTCAAGGAAGCGCTGCTGGTGGTGAAGCGCTCCGAGATCCTGCCGCAGATCCTCGACAGCGCCGTGCTGGACCTGGAGCAGGGCGACAATGCCGAAATCGCCCGCCTCAACGGCTATCTGCACGCCGTCGTGGCCCACGAACCGAAGCCCGACAGTGACTGGCTGCAACTGACCTTCCGCTTTGTCGACCAGGATGCGCAGAAGCTCGATTACATCTCGCGCCTGATTGCGCGTGGTACGGCGCAGAAGCACTTCATTCCTGGTGCTTGATCCAGCGTCGTCTGCGAGTTCGAAGGGTCCATTGGCCTTGCCGAAAATCTTCTGAACGGCCCATTTTGAAACATCTGCCGACTACCCGGGTCCATTGCAGCTGCTAGGCTCAATCCCAGATCTCACTCGACAGAATTCTTGCTCATGTTCTCGCGCCTGCTGCTTATATGTGGCCTGTTCATGGTCGCCAACTCGGCCATGGCCATGACCATCTACAAATCCAAAGATGCCTATGGTGTGGTTTCCTACAGCGACCGCCCTAGCAAAGGCGCCCATGTGTTCGTTTTTCGCGATGGCATGGTCGAGCACCTTGAGCGCCAGGTGCGCCTTATCATCATGAAGAAGAATGGCGTGCACAGCGTGTACGTGCGCAATGACCTGTATGCGCCGGTCGAAGTCGAATTGAGCTTTGCAGGGGTGAAGAACGCCAGCGGTGTGCCGGGCGGGACGATTCGGCGGGTGATCCCGCTACGCAGCAGCGTTCGCCTGGCGCAGCTCACGGCGACTAAAGGTGGGAAGCCCATCGCGTACGTCCCGAAGTTCAACTACTCCCTGGGCGACCCCTCAGGGCCCATGGTTGGCTATCGGTACCCGTTGCCCTGGCGTGGCGGACCGTTCCGGATAAGCCAGGGCGCCAATGGCCCCTACAGCCACTTCGGGCCCAAGAGCCGATACGCCATGGATATCGCGATGCCTGAGGGCACGCCGATCATTGCCGCGCGAGGCGGTGTGGTAGTGAAAACCGAGAACAGACAGAGTGGGCGCGGCACCGACGCATCCGGCAATTTCGTGCGGGTGCTGCACGATGACGGGACCATGGGCGTTTATCTGCACCTGAAGAAAGGCTCGGTCTGCGTTCGGGAAGGTCAGCGGGTAACGGTAGGGAGTGCGCTGGCGTTGTCCGGCAACACCGGCAACAGCACCGGGCCGCATTTGCACTTCGTGGTGCAGCGCAATACCGGGCTGGGGCTGGTCTCGATTCCGTATCAGTTCAGCCAGCCGGTGGGTGCGCTGCCCAACTTTGCGTTGGGCAAGCAGTAAAGCCTTGGGATCAATGCGGTTTAACGAATCGCATCAATCCAGCATCAACACCTTGGCCAGAACGATCTTCGGCCCTTTCATCTTCTTGATGATGATCCGCAGGCCTTCGACTTCCAGCACTTCTTCCTCTTCGGGTACGCGCTTGAGGCTCTCGTAGACCAGTCCGGCAAGGGTTTCGGCTTCGACGTGGTCGAGGTCGATACCCAGCAGTCGTTCAACCTTGAACAGCGGCGTATCGCCCCGCACCAACAGCTTGCCCGGCTGATACGCGAGGATCCCGCGTTCGGCCTTGCGGTGTTCGTCCTGGATGTCGCCCACCAGCACTTCCAGCACGTCTTCCATGGTCAGGTAGCCGATGATGTTACCGTCGGCCTCTTCGACCACGGCGAAGTGCGAGCCGCCCTTGCGGAACTGTTCCAGCAACTGCGACAGCGGCATGTGCCGCGACACCCGCTCCAGTGGGCGGGTCAGTTCGGCCAGGTTGAACGACTCGGGAATGTGGTCCAGTGCCGCCAGTTCCAGCAGCAGATCCTTGATGTGCAGCAGGCCGACGAACTCCTGGCGCTCGCTGTCGTACACCGGGTAACGGCTGAACTTGTGGCGACGGAACATCGCCAGGATCTGCTTGAGCGGCGCGTTGAACTCCAGGGTCACCAGGTCTTCGCGGGAATTGGCCCAGTCGACCACTTCCAGTTCACCCATTTCCACCGCCGAGGCCAGGACGCGCATGCCTTGGTCGCTCGGGTCCTGGCCACGGCTGGAGTGCAGGATCAGTTTCAGTTCTTCACGGCTGTAGTGATGCTCGTGATGCGGGCCGGGCTCACCTTGCCCCGCAATGCGCAGGATGGTGTTGGCGCTGGCGTTGAGCAGGTAGATGGCCGGGTACATGGCCCAATAGAACAGGTACAGCGGCACGGCGGTCCACAGCGACAGCAACTCGGGTTTGCGGATGGCCCAGGATTTGGGGGCCAGTTCGCCGACCACGATGTGCAGGTACGAAATGATGAAGAAGGCGGTGAAGAACGAGATGCCTTTGACCACTTCGGCCGACTCGACGCCGACTGCGCTCAACACCGGCTCAAGAATGTGGGCAAACGCGGGTTCACCGACCCAACCCAGGCCCAGGGAGGCGAGGGTGATACCCAATTGGCAAGCCGACAGGTAAGCATCGAGTTGACTGTGCACGGTGCGCAGGATGTGCCCGCGCCAGCCGTTTTTGTCAGCGATGGCCTCGACCCGGGTCGAGCGCAATTTGACCATGGCAAATTCCGCCGCAACGAAAAATCCGTTGAGCAAAACCAGGATCAGAGCAAAAAGAATCATGCCGAAGTCGGCGAAAATGGTAGCGAGGGTCAAGCCAGGGGAAGGGTCCATGATGGAGTTTTGCGGGTTCCGTATATTCGAGAGGGAAGTAAAAAACCGCGCCTGAAAGGCAGGCACAAGTCAGCCAATGTAGCGGCTGACCGGCCAGTTGCCTAGTGGCGCGTGCTGGCCGGTATCAGTCAGTGGTGCTGATAACCCGTGATTTGGTGACTTGAGCCGGGGCAAAGTGGCAGGTAAAGGTACTGCCGTGGCCCGGTACGCTGCTGATTTCCATCCGTGCCCGATGTCGTAACAAGACGTGTTTGACGATCGCCAGTCCCAGGCCGGTGCCCCCGGTGTTGGAGTTGCGGCTGGAGTCGACGCGATAGAAGCGTTCGGTCAGGCGCGGCAGGTGTTTGGCATCAATGCCGATCCCGGAATCCTGCACGCTCAGGTGCGCCCCCTGGTCATCGCCCCACCAGCGAATGCGGATATTGCCTTCGGCCGGGGTGTATTTCACCGCGTTGAACACCAGGTTGGAAAACGCGCTGCGCAACTCCGCTTCGCTGCCCTTGAGCAGAATCATCGGGTCGGCTTCCAGGGTGATTTTCTGGTTTTTCTGGCCGGACAACTGCTGCGCATCGCTCTTGATCGATTGCAGCAAGCCGTCGATCGGCACCGGCTGGTTGTCCGACGGATAATCGGTGGCTTCCAGCTTGGCCAGCAACAACAGGTCGTTGAGCAAGGTCTGCATGCGTCCGCCTTGTTGCTGCATCTGCTGCAAGGCGCGGCCCCAGCGCGGGTTCACCTCGTCGACGTTGTCGAGCAAGGTTTCCAGGTAACCGCAGATCACCGTCAACGGTGTACGCAGTTCATGGGAAACGTTGGCGATGAAGTCTTTGCGCATTTGCTCAAGCTGATGGATGCGCGTGACATCGCGCACCAGCATCAAGTGTTCGTTATTGCCGTAGCGGGTGATGTACAGCTGAATGCGCACGCGGTCGTTGGTCGGCGAGGGGATTTCCAGTGGCTCGGCATAACTGTCTTGCTCGAAGTATTCCTTGAAGCGCGGATGGCGCACCAGGTTGGTCACCGGTTGGCCACTGTCCTGTGGCGTCTTGAGGCCCAGCAGGGTTTCGGCGGCGCGGTTCCACCATTCCAGGTTGCCGTCGGTATCGAGCATGATCACCGCATCCTTGAGCGCGGCGGTGGATTCCTGAACCCGGTCGATCACCGCTTGCAGGCGTCCGCGTACCCGTTGGTCGCGGCGTTGCAGGTGGTAGATGCTGTCGAACACCTCGCCCCACAGGCCGTAGCCGTCGGGTGGCGCTTCATCGGGTTTGTGCAGGCGCAGCCACTCGTGCAGACGCAGCAATTGCTTGAGGGTCCAGGCCAGGTAAAGACCCAGGCCTGCAGCGAGGCTCCAGCCGTAATAGCCGGTGATCAGGCCGATCACCAGGCAGGCGGTGACCAGCAGCAGCATGTGGCGAATCAGGGTGCCATGCCAGTTTTGGTTCACGAAAAAAATACGTCCTTGAAAGTGGAACCGCTGCGATCATCAGGCCTTGGTTGAGAACCGGTAGCCAGTGCCGCGCACGGTTTGTACCAGATTTTCGTAAGCATCGCCGAGGGCTTTGCGCAGGCGTCGAATGTGCACGTCGACCGTACGCTCTTCGACGTAGACGTTGCCGCCCCAGACCTGATCCAGCAACTGGCCACGCGTGTAGGCGCGCTCCTGGTGGGTCATGAAGAATTGCAGCAGGCGGTATTCAGTCGGTCCCATCTCGGCAGGACGGCCGTCGATGGTCACGCGGTGGCTGATCGGGTCCAGCAGCAGGCCGCCGACTTCGATTGGCGCCTCGCCATCAGTCGGACCGGCACGGCGCAGCACGGCCTTCAGGCGCGCCACCAGCTCACGGGGGGAAAACGGCTTGGTGATGTAGTCGTCGGCGCCGACTTCCAGGCCCTGGATCTTGTTGTCCTCTTCACCCTTGGCGGTGAGCATGATGATCGGGATGTCCCCGGTCAGTTCATCACGCTTGAGGCGACGGGCCAGTTCGATGCCGGACGTGCCGGGCAGCATCCAGTCGAGCAGGATCAGGTCCGGTTTGCGGTCGACGATAATGGCGTGGGCCTGCTGGGAGTTTTCAGCCTCCAGGCAGTCATAGCCGGCCATTTCCAATGCAACGGCGATCATTTCGCGAATAGGCGCTTCGTCGTCGACGATCAGAATGCTCCTGCCAACCATGCCCTTATTCCTCTTGTCATTTAACTGTCTTGCGCCGCATTAGATAACGGAATTATTGCAGTCGTGTGACAGTATTTTAGTCGGCCGGCGATTGGCTGGATCCTGGACTAAGCTTTAAGTCCGAATCCTGACAACCACAAAGGAAGGCTTCAAATGAATCTACACTCGCAATCCCTCAAGGCCCTGCTGCTGGCCGCTGCCCTGGCATTGCCTTCGATGGCCTTCGCCGCCGAACCGGGCATGATGAAAGACGGCATGATGACTGACCACAAAGGGATGACCCTGTACACCTTCGACAAGGACGCGGACGGCAAGTCGATGTGCAACGGCGACTGCGCCAAATACTGGCCGCCAATGATGGCGCCGGCGGGTGCCAAGGCCGAAGGTAAATGGACAGTCGTCAAGCGTGACGATGGCAAGATGCAATGGGCTTATGACGGCAAGCCGCTGTACTACTACGAGGACGACAAAAAACCTGGAGACATGACGGGTGACAAGAAAAAAGACGTCTGGCATGTCGTTCGCGAGCATATGTAACAACGCAAAAAGATCGCAGCCTTCGGTAGGAGCTGCCGCAGGCTGCGATCTTTTCAAAGGTCAACGCAGCGCGTAGTCCAGCACAATCCCGACGAAAATCGCCAAACCTGCCCAGTGATTGTGCAAAAACGCCTTGAAGCAACGCATCCGGTCCTTGTCGCGGGTGTACCAGAATTCCCACGCAAAGCAGCCCGCCGCCACCAGTAATCCGAGGTGGAACCAGCCACCAAGGTCGAACTTCGAACCCGCCAGCAACAGGCAGCCCAACGCCAGCCCTTGCAGGGTCAGGATGATCGCCCGGTCCGCGTCGCCGAACAGGATCGCCGTGGATTTCACGCCGATCTTCAGGTCGTCATCTCGGTCGGTCATCGCGTAGTACGTGTCGTAACCCACGGTCCACATCAGGTTGGCGATCCATAGCAACCACGCGACGGCCGGCAATTCACCGGTTTCTGCGGTGAACGCCATCGGCATCCCCCACGAAAATGCGGCGCCCAGCACCACTTGCGGGTAATAGGTGTAGCGCTTCATGAACGGGTAACTGAACGCCAGCGCCAGGCCGCCCAACGACAGCCAAATGGTCGCGGCATTGGTGCACAGCACCAGCAGGAAGCTCGCGCCCATCAGCAATGCGAAGAACACCAGCGCCTCTTTGGAGCTGATCTTGCCGCTCACCAGCGGCCGCTGCTCGGTACGCTTCACATGGCCATCGACCTTGCGGTCCGCCCAGTCGTTGATCACACAGCCACCGGCGCGGGTCAGCACCACGCCGAGGACGAAAATCACAATGTTGGCCAGGGACGGCGACCCCTTGCCGGCAATCCACAGCGCCCACAGCGTTGGCCAGAGCAGCAGGTAAATGCCGATCGGCTTGTCCATGCGGGTCAGCTGAATGAAATCCCAGGCCCGAGGATTCAAGCGGTTCAAGGACTTGAGCAGGCTTTGGTACATCAACGGTTCTCCGATCGGGCGCAGGCGGCGTCCCACAGGGAAGGCAGGAAAATTTCGGCCACCAAAACGCTCAAGGCACCGCGGTCGAAGCGCGAGCGGCGGCCCCACAGCCCAGGGGATTGCACCTCGGCGGGCAACCACGATTGCGGATAATGGCAAACCTCGATGGCCCGGCGCTGAAAAGCCTGATCGCAAAACAGCAATTCGCCCAGCGAGCGGCTGCCCAGTTCGTCCATGTGCAGGCCGTCGCCTTGCAATGCACTGCGTGAGGCCACGCTGCGCGCAAACACCCACGCCTGGCCATGACCGCGCAAATACACCTCGCGCACCCAACCCTCACTGCCATCGGCCAGGTCCAGCGCTGTGCACTCGTCGGCACGCAGGGGTTGCCAGCCTTCGAACATCGGCGAGACGCTGAACGCATCATTCGACAGATGAATCAGGCGTCGAGTCAGTGAGCCTTCGTCGAACAGCCAGTCGAGAGTAGAGGCATCGGGGAGTGGCGCCAGTTCGCTGCGCGAGAGCCAGAGAGGAGCTGGAGAGGGGGATTCTGTGTGATGCACAATGAGTCATTATTGGCAGCAAATGAGGCGGCGAGCTTAACATGTCAGCCGCCGATATCGATTGAATTGGCCTGCCGTTGCGCCGAACAGGCTTGCATCCGGCGGCTCCGATCAGTACAAAACGCGCTGAGTTGGACGGCAGTGCTGCAACCATCGACCGTCCGGCCGGCAAAACGCCTGAACCTTGAGGAAGTACCTGATGAAAAAGTGGCAATGTATCGTCTGCGGCCTGATCTACAACGAAGCCGACGGTTGGCCGGATGACGGCATTGCGCCGGGCACCCGTTGGGAAGACGTCCCGGCAGACTGGCTGTGCCCGGACTGCGGTGTGGGCAAGATGGATTTTGAAATGATCGAAATCGCTGCCTGAATAATTGAGGAGTAAGGAATGAACGCACCTGTCGTCATCATTGGCACCGGCCTGGCGGGCTACAACGTGGCCCGCGAGTTTCGCAAACTCGATAGCGAAACCCCGCTGCTGCTGATTACCGCCGATGACGGGCGCTCCTACTCCAAGCCGATGCTCTCCACCGGCTTCGGCAAAAACAAGGATGCCGACGGCCTGAGCATGGCCGAACCCGGCGCCATGGCCGAGCAGCTCAAGGCCGAAATACGCACCCACACGCGTATCAGTGGCATCGACCCGGGCCACAAGCGCCTGTGGATCGGTGAAGAAGCGGTGATCTACCGCGACCTGATCCTGGCCTGGGGCGCCGAAACCGTGCGCGTGCCCATTGAGGGTGATGCGGCGGATTGCGTATTCCCGATCAACGACCTGGAAGACTACGCACGCTTCCGTGCGGCGGCGGCCGGCAAGCGCCGCGTGCTGCTGCTCGGCGCCGGCCTGATCGGCTGCGAATTCGCCAACGACCTGACCCTGGGCGGCTACGAAGTGCAGCTGGTTGCGCCGTGCGAACAAGTCATGCCGACCCTGCTGCACCCGGCGGCTGCCGCTGCGGTGCAGGCTGGCCTCGAAAGTCTCGGCGCGCGTTTCCACCTCGGCCCCGTGCTCAATCGCCTGCAACGCGTGGCTGACGGCCTGGAAGCGCACCTGTCCGATGGCCAGGTGATCCCGTGCGACGTGGTGGTCTCGGCCATTGGCCTGCGCCCGCGCGTCGACCTGGCGGCTGCGGCCGGTTTGCAGGTCAACCGCGGCATCATGGTCGATCGGCACTTGAAGACCTCTCATGCCAACATCTACGCCTTGGGCGACTGCGCCGAGGTCGACGGGCTGAACCTGCTGTACGTGATGCCCCTGATGAGCTGTGCGAGGGCGCTGGCGCAAACCCTGACCGGCAACCCGACCGCCGTCACCTATGGCCCGATGCCAATCACCGTCAAAACTCCGGTCTGCCCGCTGGTGGTGTCCCCGCCGCCACGGGGCGCAGAGGGCATCTGGACAGTCGAAGGGCAGGGCGCCGACATCAAGGTTTTGTGTCGCGATGCCGCGGGCAAGCTGCTCGGTTACGCCCTCACCGGTGCCGCCGTGATGGAAAAACTGGCCCTGAACAAAGAGCTTCCGGCCCTGTTGGCATAAATAGCGGTCGTTCTGTCGGAATCACCCCCCTTTTGCCCCAACAATGGCCGCGCCGATACTGGCGCGGGGCCTCACTGCGTGCCATCCTCACTCCCGTCTGCCGCAGAGTAGAGCACCTGCGGCGCTTTTGGCGCTGCTCCGCGAGAGCAGCACGGACATAACAACAACAAACCGTCAAAGGGGCTTCACTCACATGCGTAAACCAGACCTCGCCGCAGCCATTGCTGAAAAAGCAGACCTCACCAAAGAACAAGCCAACCGCGTTCTCAACGCCGTTCTTGAAGAAATCACCGGTGCCCTGCACCGCAAAGACAGCGTGACGCTGGTGGGTTTCGGCACCTTCCTGCAACGTCATCGCGGTGCCCGCACCGGCAAAAACCCGCAAACCGGTGAACCCGTCAAAATCAAGGCCAGCAACACCGTTGCGTTCAAGCCAGGCAAATCATTGAAAGACAGCGTTAATCCGTAATCCGTTTTCACCTCCCGCGCAGCGGGGGAGTGGAATAAAAAATGGGCACGCCAACCAGGGTTGGGTGCCCATTTTTTGTGGGTGGCGAATCAGCCGAACCCGCTTTGTTGCTTGGCGAGAATCGCCGCCATTTGCGGCTCATCCAGATGATCCAGCGCCCGCTCTACCAGCAAATGCGCCCCCTCAGCCACGCGACTGATCGCCAGGGCTACTGAGCGGCGTGATCCGTCTACATCGTCGGCCAGGTCAGCGGCGATGGCGCTGATGGACAGCAAATCTTCCGAGGCGTTGGCCAGGAGTGCTTCGGTATTGATGTCTGGGCAGACACTGAAGAGTTGGCCGCTGCGTTTCGTTGTTGTTTGTTTTGGTGGGGCGAGATAGTGATCGAGGGCGCGTTCGGCGGCTTCGTGGAGTTTTTTGGAATCGAAGGATTCGTAGGGGGATGTGGCTTCGTTTTCGGATGCGTCGGGTGGCGGAGTCATTGGTGTAAATCCTTGGTTAAGAAGTTTTGCTCCCGATTTCGGACTTGCACATCCGGTCGCCGTTTTTGGCGTCGACGATCAGAGGCTATCGATGAATTCAAAATTCGCCTAGTTCATGTGTAGCGCAGCATTTTGAAGGAAGTTTCCGATAGGTTTGCAGGGTGGGGGGATCAAAAGTTCGCAGCCTTCGGCAGCTCCTACAGAATGTGTTTCTTCAGGTGCAGAAGTGGCGTGTGGAGTGGCCGGAGTGATGTGCTGATAATTGTGACTTAGTAGTCATCGTGCAGGTAATGGTAATGATCTTCTCCTAATGCAGCTGGATACTGGTGTTATCCTCTGAAGCCGTTAAACTGCCCCAGCCGTTCATTTTTCTCTTGAGGCTGTGCGCATGAAATTTCGTTTTCTGCTGTGGATGCTGGGTTTGTTGATGGGTAAGGCCAGCCGGACTAATCCGGCGTTTCAGCAGCAGTTGGGGGACAAGGACCTGGTGTTTCAGTTGCAGACCCTGGACGGGAAAGTGGCGCGGCATTTCCGCGTGAAGGACCAGCGCATCACCAGCCAATCGGGTGTGCATGCCGAACCTGCGTTTGCGATTGCCTTTAAAGACGCCGCGTACGGCTTTGCCACGATGCAGGCGAAGAACAAGCAGCTGGCGTTCATGACGGGGATTCAGGACAAGTCGATTCAGATCAAGGGCAACCCGGCGCTGGTGATCTGGTTCCAGGGGCTGACCAAGTATTTGAAGCCGAAGAAAAAGCCTGTTGTTTCGCGTTAAAAGAGTGTTTCGTGGTTGTTTCGGGATTAACGAAGTCGAAATCTAGTTAGAAAAAAACTATGTAACTGTCATTAATGACAGTTACAGCCGAAAATTTTGCGTGCTCCACTGTGTCGGGTGTAGTGGGTCTACACCTTTGATTCGTCACCATGGAGCACGGCTATGGACCAGATGCAGAAAGGCACGAAGGCGGGAACGCTTGACCCGTCATTTGGAGATAATGGTGTGGTGGGCCTAGTGTCCGAGGGGGCTGCTGGTTCCCAATCTATTCTTCCGTTACCAAGCGGAAAATTGCTCTACGCCAACAACGATTTTTCTGATTTTTACAGAACGCTGAAGTTAAGGCGTTTGAATACCATTGGCTTTTTCGATAGTTCGTTCGGTGAGAATGGTTTAATAGTTCTGCCGGGTATTACTACAGCCGGTAGATTTTCACTGTTCTCTTATCTGGACGACAAGTTTTTAGTAAAAAGTATGCAGGTGGATGATTTGGGGCACGGCGATATTGTGCTCAGAAAATTGGATCAGAATGGCCAAATTGACACCACTTTTGGTACTGATGGGGTCGTAAATATCAACCCTTGGCGGCCGACTGATAAAGAGAGTTTGCAGCCTCCGCAAGTCGTTGAGACGAAAAGTGAGAGCCGTCGTAAGCGGTCTCCCATTTTGTATGAGTATCAGGGTGGGTCTGTGTGCGTGCAGCCGGATGGAAAAATTCTTGTGGCGCACACTGGAGTTCCGCATTATCCCGACCATTTCCGCGATGGGATGGTGTTTCGCCTTATGCCGGATGGCTCACTCGACAAAACCTTTAATGAAAGGGGTTTCTTATACGTCAAGCTTGAAGGTGTTGATTATGATGAAAGTCTGGCCACGAGTATTGCGTATCAAAAAGACGGAAAAATTTTGGTTGCAGGGATCTACGTCAACTCCAACCAAACTCCCACATATTTAAACAGTTATGTTGTTCGTTACAAGGAAGATGGTCAATTAGACGCCGGTTTCAATAATGGGCGCGCAGTTATTATTGCCGATTCTGAATTTTCACAGATTGAAGTTGGGACAATTTCAGTTAGAGGTAGTGACGGTGCAGTTGTAGTGGTAGGCGGTGCAAAAAAGACGTTTGATACTTCATTCTCTGATATACCATGGCTTGCAGTTTTAACCCCGAGCGGGTCGTTCAACCTTTTGTTCAATAATGGCAAGCCGCTGTTTTCTAAAGAATCGCCTGAATGGAGTATGTGGCAAAACTGCGAATGGCAGGAGGGCTCCAGCTCGATCATCGTTGCCGGGGGGAAAGTGGCAGCACGGTATTTGTCGAGTGGCTTGCTGGATTTGTCTTTCGACGGGAAGGGCTGGTTCGCCCGCATTGGTTCTTTCAAGGAGATGAAAGTAACGAAGGACCAGAAGCTTGTCCTTGTCGGCAGTGCGGCAAATCCATTTTTACTGCGTTGCCTGTTGTGACGGGTGCTGATCATGTCTTCCAGGTAAGCCTCACTCCTGCCAGCGGATGCTACCTGCAGGGGCGAGGTTTACCCCATAAGCTTTCAGCCCTGAGTAAATTGCGAAGCCAGTTCGCGCAGTAACACTTCGGCCTCGAGGACTTTGCTGACCACGTCGTTGGCTTTTTCGCGGCTCAGGCCAAGGCGTTCGAGCAGGGCGTCGGGGATGTCTTCGTCGGGGCCGGAGCCGATGCCACGGCTGCGCAGCAGGCGCACCGACAGGCACACCAGGTTCGGGTACTCAGCGAATTCGCCGTCGTAATGCGGGTCGTGTTGGAAGCGCAGGGCGGTGGCCAGTTCTTCAGGCATGTCCCAGTAGCGCATCAGCCACGAGCCGATCTGTTCCCGGCTGATGCCCAGCAGGTGCTGTTCCACGAAGCTATGGCACAGGTGCGGGTTGACCTCCAGGTGGCGGCAGATCAGTGAGAAGTGCGGTGGGAACACGTGGGCCAGCAGCAGGTAGCCGAAGTTGTGCAGCAGGCCGGCCAGGTAGGTCAGGCCGGCTTCCGGACGCTGGGCGCGGGGCATGGCGCGGGTCAGGCCTTCGATGACGGCGGCGGTGTAGATCGATTGCTGCCAGTACGGGGTGGAGTGTTGCGGGTGGTCCTTGGGCAGGCTCAGGGTTTTGCCCAGGGCCAGGCCCAGCGCCAGGTTGATCACCAGATCGAAGCCCAGCACGCGCACGATGGCGTCTTCCACCGAACGGATCTTGCCCGGCGAGGCGTAGTACGGCGATGCCGCCCAGCTCACCACTTGTGCGGCCAGCGCCGGGTCGGTTTCGACCACGCCGGTGATGTCGTCGATGGTGGCGTTGGGGTCGACGCGCAGCTTGATGATTTTTTGTGCGGTTTCGGCCAGTGGCGGAATCTCGATGGTCGCTTCCAGACGCTGCTGGATGCGCCGCGCGGTGAACGCCTGGACGGCCTGGGTGATTTCCTCGCGGTCGTCATCGGGACGGTCGAGGTTGGGACGGATGCTGGTCAGGTTTTCGCCGAAGTTGGCGGCGCTGGCCTTGGTCAGCATGGTCGCCTTGAAGTCTTCGCTGGTGATTTCCAGCAGCACGCCCGGCTCACCGGAGTTGATCAGCAACTTCGGCTCGCGCAGCAGGCTTTCGTCGTACAGGCACGGTGAACTGGTCAGCGCCGGCAGGCCCGGCAGCAAGCTGAGGTTGTGCTTGCCGAGCATTTTTGTCAGGCGTTCGGTGGGTACGGCGGCGAGGCGGCGACCGGTGAGTTCGGTCAGGCGATTGAGGTCCAGCAATTGGCTCTGCGGGAACAGCACCATCAGTACGCCTACGCTGTCATCCAGCAGAACGGCCTGCACTTTGCGCGCGGCATTGAGGCCGTGACGGTCAAGCACCTCTTCGTAGGCAATGCCCAACTTGCCCAGCATCAGCCGAATAACCGACGGAGCGTGCGGGGTGTCGGGTGCGAAGGCAACTTCGGTCATGGTCTGTATCCATACTTAAACAATTGCAGGAGTATAACCAGCTTGCTTGGGACCACGCCTCAGAAACCGTGACGGTTGTCACACTTGACCGTATTGTTGGCCATGACGCAGCCATCGGTCGAGCAGCGGGCTGACGTGGGTCGGCCAGCGCTCGAGCAATGCCTGAGCGGCATCTCGCACGGCGGGCAGCAAATCGGCGTCGCGCATCAGGTCGGCGACCTTGAACTGAAGCAAGCCAGTCTGCCGGGTGCCGAGCATTTCGCCGGGGCCGCGCAGTTCCAGGTCCTTTTCGGCGATGACGAAACCATCGTTGGTTTCACGCATGATGCCCAGGCGCTGGCGGCCGATCTGCGACAGTGGCGGATGGTAGAGCAGCACGCAATGGCTGACGGCGCTGCCCCGGCCGACTCGGCCGCGCAACTGGTGCAATTGCGCCAGGCCCAGGCGCTCGGGGTTTTCGATGATCATCAGGCTGGCGTTGGGCACGTCGACGCCGACTTCGATCACCGTGGTCGCGACCAGCAGTTGCAGGTTGCCGGCCTTGAATTCGGCCATCACCGCAGCTTTTTCCGCAGGCTTCATGCGGCCGTGGATCAGCCCGACTTTCAACTCGCCGAGAGCGGCAGTGAGGTCCTCGAAGGTAGTTTCCGCTGCCTGGCAGGTCAGCTCTTCCGACTCTTCGATCAGCGTGCACACCCAATAGGCCTGACGCCCTTCGGCGCAAGCGCTACGCACCCGCTCGATGACTTCGACCCGCCGGGTGTCGGTGATCAGCACGGTGTTGACCGGGGTTCGGCCGGGCGGCAATTCGTCGAGGATCGAGGTGTCGAGGTCGGCGTAGGCGCTCATGGCCAGCGTGCGCGGAATCGGCGTGGCGGTCATGATCAGTTGGTGCGGGCACATGCGCCCGCCGACACCTTTCTGCCGCAAGGCCAGACGCTGCTGCACGCCGAAGCGGTGCTGTTCGTCGATGATCACCAGCGCCAGGTTCTTGAATTGCACTTCGTCCTGGAACAACGCATGGGTGCCGACCACCATCGGCGTGCCGCTGGCGATTTGCTCCAGCGCGGCTGCGCGGTTCTTGCCCTTGAGCTTGCCGGCCAGCCAGGCGACTTCAATGCCCAGCGGCTCAAGCCAGCGCTTGAAGGTGATGAAGTGCTGCTCGGCGAGAATTTCGGTGGGTGCCATCAGCGCGACCTGATAACCGGCCTCCAGAGCCTGGAGCGCGGCGAGGGCGGCGACCACGGTTTTGCCTGCGCCTACGTCGCCCTGAATCAGCCGCAGCATCGGTTCGTGCTGGCTCAGGTCGTAGGCAATTTCGTTGCCGACCCGTTGTTGGGCGCCGGTCGGGCTGAAGCCGAGGTTGGCCAGGTACTTGGCCGGCAGTTGCGTGGCTTTGGGCATCGCGGGTGCACGCAGGGAGCGCATGCTTTCGCGCAGGCGTTGTTGCGACAGCTGATGGGTCAGCAGTTCTTCGAAAGCCAGGCGGTGCTGCGCCCAGTGGTGACCGAGGGCCAGTTCATCGACGTCGGCATCGGCGGGCGGGTTGTGCAGGTAGCGGATCGCATCGGCCAGCGGCGCCAATTGGTAATCGCGGGCCAGTTCGTTCGGCAGCCAGTCGGGCAGGCTGCTGGGGCCGAGCAGGGTGAGGGTCTGCATGCACAACTGGCGCAAGCGCTGTTGGGTCAGGCCTTCGGTGAGCGGGTAGACCGGGGTCAGGGTTTCATCCACCGGCGGCGGTTCGTCGCCGGTGATGGCGCGGTATTCCGGGTGGTAGATCTCCAGCCCCGAAGCGCCGGGCCGCGCCTCGCCGTAGCAGCGAATCCGCGTGCCGCGTTTCAGGCCTTCTTTTTGCGCGTTACTGAAATGATAGAAACGCAGGCTCAAGCCCCCGGTGCCATCCTGCAACCGGACCACCAGGCTGCGTCGCCGGCCCATGACCACATCGGCACCGCTGACGGTGCCTTCGATGACCGCATCTTGCCCGGGCCGCAGTGCGCCGATCGGCACGACACGGGTGCGATCCTGATAGCGTAACGGCAGGTGAAACAACACGTCCTGGAGGTTTTCCAGGCCGACCTTGGCCAGTTTCTCGGCCATGGCTTCACCGACACCCTTGAGTGCCGTCACCGACACTTGCGACAACTCGCTCATGACCGTTGCTTAGCCCGCGGCGACTTGCGCCGCTGGCTTGGCCACCGAGCACAGGCGAATGGAGTCAGCGAGGATTTCAATCGCTTTCGGGCGCGGGAAGCTGGCGCGCCAGGCAATGGCCACGGTGCGGAACGGTACGGGTGCCGACAACGGACGCACCTCGATCACGCCGGGGGCGTAGTGATGACTGTCGACTGCCGACAACGGCAGGATCGAAATCCCGAGACCCGAGGCGACCATGTGGCGAATGGTTTCCAGGGAGCTGGATTCCACCGTGGTGTGCTTGGCGCCGTCGTTGCCTTTGGTCAGGGTCGGGCAGGCTTCCAGCACCTGGTCGCGGAAGCAGTGGCCTTCGCCGAGCAGCAGCAGGCTCTTGTCGTTGAGTAGGCTGGCGTCGATGGATTCCTTTTGTGTCCACGGGTGCTGCGCCGGCATCAGCACATAGAACGGCTCGTCGTAGAGCTGCAGGGTCAGCACGTCGGCTTCATTGAACGGCAGGGCGATGATGATCGCGTCGAGCTCGCCGTTGCGCAGTTTGTCGCGCAGCACGTGGGTGAAGTTTTCTTCAATGTACAACGGCATCTGCGGGGCGACCCGGTGCAGTTGTGGAATCAGGTGCGGAAACAGGTACGGACCGACGGTGTAGATCGCGCCGACCTTGAGTGGGGCGGTCAGCTGGTTCTTGCCGGCCTGGGCCAGTTCGCGGATGCCTTGGGCCTGTTCCAATACCTTTTGGGCCTGGGCCACGATGCCTTCGCCGACCGGCGTCAGGCGCACGGCGCTTTTGCTGCGCTCGAAAATCAGCACACCGAGTTCGTCTTCAAGCTTTTTCACGCCTACCGACAGGGTCGGCTGGCTGACGTGGCAACGCTCGGCCGCGTGGCCGAAGTGCTGCTCTTGGGCGAGGGTAACGATGTAGCGTAATTCTGTGAGGGTCATAGCAAGCGTCCATGTAGTTGCGGGCCAAGCATACCGGCTGCAATCGATAGACGCACGTTATCAGACTGAGTGCGTCGAGTGACACCGGGCAATGCGAAAGGCAAAAAAAGATCGCAGCCTGCGGCAGCTCCTACACGGGTTAATGTGATCCCTGTAGGAGCTGCCGCAGGCTGCGATCTTTTGATCTGCTGCTTTCTACCGCCGGCGTTTTTCCAGCGAATACACAAAGGGTGCAACGATTTCGATGGAGCCATTGGTCAACATGTCGGGCGGTGGCTTGGGCAGCGGTTGAGCGCGGCGGATCATTTCCAGGGTGGCCCGGTCCAGATCGGCAGTGCCCGAGGCGCCTACCAGCTCGAACGACAACACATTGCCTTCGGCATCCACGACGAAACGCAGACGGTTCATGCCTTCCTTGCCCCGCGCCTGGGCACTTGCAGGGTACTTCTTGTACTTCTGCAGGTGTGCCAACAGCGTGCCTTGCCAGCTGGCCTTGGCCGCCATTTGAGCAGGCGACGGACCCGGCGCAGGCTGGGCTGATTTCTCCGTCGGTGCCTGGGTTTGCTGGGTTTCGGCCGGTTTTTCTTCGGCCGGTTTTTCCTTCGGCGGCTCGGGTTTCTTCTCTACCGGCTTGGGCGGTTGCGGCTTCGGCTTGGGTTTGACCGATTTGGGCACGGCAATTTCAGCTTTCGGTGCTTCAGCGAGCTTGGGTATCGGCAATTCTTCAACCGGAGCCGGTGGCTGCGGCGGAGTGACGACTTTCGGCGGAGCAGGCGGTGGCGGGGCAGGAACCGGCGCCAGTTCGACCATCATTGCCTGGGGGGGCAATTCAATGGGCGGGCGGGCGGACCAGTTCAGCGCCAGCGCGATGGCCAGCGCGTGAACACCCAGCACCACGGCCAGGCTACCGCTGTAACGCGTCAGCTTATGGCGCGTCGTGATCATTTCTTGGCTGCCGTCTCGAGTCCGACCAAACCTACCTTCAGGTAACCGGCAGAGCGCAGGTTGTCCATCACGCTCATCAGGTCGCCGTAATCCACGCCTTTGTCGGCCTGGAAGAAGATTGTCGTGTCTTTCTTGCCCTGGGTCCTGGCGTCGAGGGTGGCACCGAGTGCTTCGGCCTTCACTTCGTCTTCACCGAGGAACAGGCGCTGGTCAGCCTTGACGCTGAGGAACACCGGTTTCTCTGGCCGCGGCGCCGGTTTGGCGGTGGACGCAGGCAGGTCGACCTTGATGTCCACGGTGGCCAGCGGGGCCGCCACCATGAAGATGATCAACAGCACCAACATCACGTCGATGAACGGCGTTACGTTGATTTCGTGGTTTTCGGACAGATCGTCGTCTGCCCCTTCTTTCAAATGCAGGCCCATGGCCGATTACCCCACTTTCACCATGTGCGGTTGCGAGCTGCGCTCAGGCTGGTGGTCGAGGTCGCGGCTGACCAGCAGCAGGACCTGTGCCGACGCGTCGGACACCTGAGCCTTGTAACCGGCGATGGAGCGGGCAAAGACGTTGTAGATCACGACCGCCGGGATCGCTGCAACCAGGCCCAGCGCGGTAGCCAGCAGGGCTTCGGCGATGCCGGGGGCGACGACGGCAAGGTTGGTGGTCTGGGTCTTGGCGATGCCGATGAAGCTGTTCATGATGCCCCATACGGTGCCGAACAGGCCGACGAACGGCGCGGTGGAACCGATGGTGGCCAGCACGCCAGTGCCGCTGCTCATGTTGCGACCGCAGGCCGCGACCAGGCGCTCAAGACGGAAGCTGACGCGTTCCTTGATGCCTTCTTTCTCACGGCTGTTGACCGACAGGCGCATCTCTTCGAGAGCATCATGTACCAGCAGGTTGGCCAAGGTGCCTTCCTTCGCCGCGGTAGCGCTGGCTTCCTTGAGGGAGGCGGATTTTTTCAGTTGGGCGATTTCACCGCGCAGACGACGCTTGGCGCCCATCAGCTCAAGCCCCTTGGCGATCCAGATAGTCCAGGTGATGATCGAGGCGATGGCCAGGCCGATCATCACGATTTTCACGATGATGTCGGCATTCTTGTACATGCCCCATGGCGACAGGTCGTGGGCCATGCCCAGGGTGTTGTCGGCTTCGAGGACTTCAGGGACGTCTTCACCCAGTGTTTCTGCCGGTGCGGCCAGGGCCGGATCGGTCGCAACCGGAGCTACGGCCGGGGCGGCGTGATCGGCCGGAGCCGGCGCGGTGGTGGCAGGTGTGGCTGGCGCCTGGGCATCGGCGAAAGCGGCGACTGGCGCGAGCATCAGGCTGAGGAGCAGGGCGGCCACTGCGCTCCAGGCGCGAGGTCGTTTGGTTGGCGAAGCGGAGAATTGATTGCGTGTCATGCTGGCCGGACCTGAGAGAAAAAACGGGTGATGTTCTTCCAGGCCTCGAAGGCCGAGAACAAAAGTGGGGAGGCATTATTGCAATTAATTCTTGTTAACAAAAGTAATAGCGTCTCTTTTTTTCCTGCATTGCTAGCCGCCTGTCTATTGCCGGCGCTAGTCTGTGGCTTTGCGATGGGAGTTTTCTGATGTCTGCGCCTACTGTTTTGATCGCCGGCTGCGGTGATGTCGGCAGCCGCCTGGCTACACAATTGCTGGCGGCGGGGTGGGAGGTCCATGGCCTGCGACGCGACGTTTCACGCCTGCCCAAGGGCGTCATCGGCGTGGCCGGTGACCTGTTCAACAAAGACTGCCCGGACACTTGGCCAATCGGCGCCGTGGATTACCTGGTGTATTGCGCGGCGGCCACCGATCACGACGAAGCCGGTTACCGCGCTGCGTATGTCCAGGGCCTGGAGCATGTGCTGGAGTGGCTGGACGACTACGGGCAGGTGCCCAACCGCCTGCTGTTCGTGTCCAGCAGCAGTGTCTACGGTCAGCAGAACGGCGAATGGGTCGACGAGGCCTCACCGGCCGTGGCGGCGGGCTATTCCGGGCGTGTGATGCTCGAAGCCGAGCAACTTGCCCTCAAAAGCGGCATTCCGGCGAGCATCGTGCGTCTGACCGGCATTTATGGTCCGGGCCGTGAGTGGCTGCTGACACAGGTTCGTCGGGGGTATCGCGTGGTAACCGATCCGCCGTTGTATGCCAATCGGATTCATGCCGACGACGCCGCGGGATTGATGGCATGCCTGCTTGAGGCGGATCGGCGTGGCGTAGCGCTGGATGATGTCTACATCGGCGTCGATGACGCGCCGGCAGCGCTGGCGGATGTGGTGGGCTGGTTGCGTGAGTATCTGGGTGTGACCGAGTGGGCCGATGACGACAGCGTGCGTCGCACCGGCAGCAAACGCTGCAGCAATGCACGGGCAAAAGCGTTGGGCTGGACGCCGAAGTACCCGAGTTTCCGCGAGGGGTATGCGGCGATTCTTGAGGGGCGCTGCTGATAGCAAAAGATCGCAGCCTGCTGCAGCTCCTACAGGTGTACATATAACCTTTGTAGGAGCTGCCGAAGGCTGCGATCTTTTCAGGGATTTATTGCTTTTCCAGCAGCCACTTGCGCTCACCCGGGGTGAACGAGGGCATCTCGTCCGCCTGCGCCGTGTTCACGGTCTGGAAAATCTCCAGCTCCTTGCCCTTGCGCGCAAAGATCCAGGCGTTGCCCTGGCCATTGAGTTGCAGCCACATGTTGTCATTGCCGCCACTCATGGATGCGCAATCGCCTGCCAGGCACAACGCATAGCGGTCGCTGCCTGGCAGGCCGGTCACCTGGCCGTCGGCCTGGAATTGAACCGTGTTGCCTTCGCCCGGGCCGTTCACGATTGTCCAGCCGCCGCCCATGTAGGCGGAATACAGCGCACGTTCGAAGCTGGCGCCCATGGGTGCGCCATCCGGTACCTGGATCTGTACGCGGTCGAAGACTTGCTCGGGCTCGTTGTCGCTGGCGGACTGGCTCAGTTGCTTGCCGTCACGCTTGAGCTCACTGGCCGAGCTGCCATAAAAGTCGACTTTCCAGGCGCCGGACTGTTCACCCAGCAGCTTGCCGTCGACATTTTCAAAACCGTTGGTGTAGCGGGCCTGACCGGCCTTGGTGTTGATGTCCCATTCCAGGTTCGGGCCATAGGCCTGGAGCGCTTCACGCAGGGGGACGCCTTTGGCGGCAGCATCGATCGCCACCTGGTTGATCCAGGTGCCGCTGATGTCGCGGTCGGCAGGGT
Organism: Pseudomonas sp. IT-P4; assembly: GCF_949767755.1. Taxonomy (NCBI): domain Bacteria; kingdom Pseudomonadati; phylum Pseudomonadota; class Gammaproteobacteria; order Pseudomonadales; family Pseudomonadaceae; genus Pseudomonas; species Pseudomonas sp. IT-P4. The sequence goes on from NZ_CATKPX010000023.1 coordinate 224,217, forward strand.
TGCTGGCACATCCGCCCAGGAACAGGGCGAGCAGCGAGAGAGCAAGCGCGTTGCGCATGGGTGGAATCCTTTCAAGCATTCTTTTACAGCAGAGCAGTCGGCGCAGCCCGTGGCTGCGCCGTACGCTTTACTCGATGACCAGGATGGCATCCATTTCAACCTGCGAACCCTTTGGCAGGGCTGCTACGCCGATGGCGGCGCGGGCAGGGTAAGGCTGGTCGAAGTACTTGCCCATGATCTCGTTGACCTTGGCGAAGTGGCTCAGGTCGGTGAGGAAGATGTTCAGCTTGACGATGTCCTTGAACGAACCGCCAGCAGCTTCAGCCACGGCCTTGAGGTTCTCGAACACCTGGACGGTCTGGGCTTCGAAGCCTTCGACCAGCTCCATGGTTTTTGGGTCCAGGGGAATCTGACCCGACATGTAAACGGTGTTGCCAGCCTTGATCGCCTGGGAGTAAGTACCGATGGCGGCCGGGGCCTTGTCGCTGGTGATAACAGTCTTGGTCATTGATGACTCCTTGTAATGAGGTGGCTACGTTTGCGAGCTATGCACGCATGCGGGTGATGCGAATCACCCCGGTCAGGGCGCGCAGTTTCTTGATCACGCGGGCCAGGTGCACACGGTCGTGTACGCTGACCACCAACTGGACCACGCTGATGCGACCATCGCGTTCGTCCATGCTGATTTTCTCGATGTTGCCGTCGGCGGCGTTGACGCTGCTGGCCAACAGGGCGATCAGGCCGCGCTGGTGTTCCAGCTCGACGCGCAGTTCGACGTTGAATTCGCCGGTGACATCCTTGGCCCACGAGAGCTGGATGCATTTTTCCGGGTTGTGGCGGATTTCGCTGATGTTGCGGCAGTTGTCCAGGTGCACGACCATGCCTTTGCCGGCGGACAGGTGGCCGACGATCGGGTCGCCCGGGATCGGCGTGCAACACTTGGCGTAGCTGAGCACCAGGCCTTCGGTGCCGCGAATTGCCAGCGGGCCTTCAGGGCTGGGTAGCTGCTCGCCTTCGCCCAGCAACCGGCGGGCCACCACATAGGCCATGCGATTGCCCAGGCCGATGTCTTCGAGCAAATCTTCGATCAGCTCCAGGCGGTACTCGACGAGCATGGCCTTGACGCGCTCGGCCGGGATTTTCTCCAGCGAGCTGTCGAAGCCGTTGAGGACCTTGTTCAGCAGGCGCTCGCCCAGGCTGATGGATTCGGAGCGGCGCTGCAGTTTCAGGGCATGGCGAATGTGCGTGCGCGCCTTGCCGGTGACCACGAAGTTGAGCCAGGCCGGGTTCGGCCGCGCGCCGGGAGCGCTGACGATCTCGACCGTGGAGCCGCTTTGCAGCGGTTCGGACAGCGGCGCGAGACGACGATTGATACGGCAGGCAATGCAGCTGTTGCCCACGTCGGTGTGAACCGCGTAAGCGAAGTCGACCGCCGTGGAGCCCTTGGGCAGTTCCATGATCCGGCCTTTGGGCGTGAACACGTAGACCTCGTCCGGGAACAGGTCGATCTTCACGCTTTCGATGAATTCCAGCGAGTTGCCGGCGCGTTGCTGCATCTCCAGCACGCCCTTGACCCACTGGCGGGCGCGGGCATGGGTGCCTTTGGGCTGCTCGTCGCCGCTGGATTTGTACAGCCAATGGGCGGCGATGCCGTTGTTGGCCATCTCTTCCATTTCACGGGTGCGGATCTGGATCTCGATCGGAACACCGTGCATGCCGAACAGCGTGGTGTGCAGCGACTGATAGCCGTTGGCCTTGGGGATCGCGATGTAATCCTTGAAACGCCCTGGCAGTGGTTTATATAAGTTATGTACAGCACCCAGCACGCGGTAGCAGGTATCGACCTTGTCGACGATGATCCGGAACGCGTAGACGTCCATGATCTCGTTGAAGGCCCGACGCTTGCCGCGCATTTTCTTGTAGATGCCGTAGAGGTGTTTCTGGCGACCGCTGACCTCGCCCTGGATGCCATCGATGGCCAGGCAGTGGCTTAAGGATTCTTCGATCTTGTTGACGATTTCCTTGCGGTTGCCCCGGGCGCGTTTGACCGCCTGGTAGATCCGCGCGGAACGCATCGGGTGCATGGCCTTGAAGCCAAGGTCTTCGAACTCTATGCGGATGGCGTGCATGCCCAGCCGGTTGGCGATGGGTGCATAGATTTCCAGGGTTTCCTTGGCGATGCGCCGGCGTTTTTCGCCGGACAGCACTTCCAGCGTGCGCATGTTGTGCAGGCGGTCGGCCAGCTTGACCAGGATCACGCGAATGTCGCGGGCCATGGCCATGGCCATTTTCTGGAAGTTTTCGGCTTGGGCTTCGGCCTTGGTCTCGAAGTTCATCTGGGTCAGTTTGCTGACCCCGTCGACCAGTTCGGCCACGGTTTCACCGAACTGCGCTTGCAGCGCTTCCTTGGCAATACCGGTGTCTTCGATCACGTCATGCAGCATCGCGGCCATCAGGCTCTGATGGTCCATGTGCATGTCGGCAAGAATATTCGCAACCGCGAGTGGGTGCGTGACGTACGCCTCGCCGCTACGGCGGCGTTGGCCGTCGTGGGCTTGCTCGGCGTAGAAATACGCTCGGCGGACCAGGTTTACCTGGTCCTTGCCGAGGTAGGCCGATAAGCGATCGGCGAGGGCGTCTATGCTCGGCATGATGTCTCCTGCCGTAAGCTTTTATCCCGCGCCGTGCTACGTCGACCAGGCATAGGCTTAGACGGCCTCGTTGGACTCGTCCTCGAATGCAGCAAAAAGCGGTTCATCTTCAACGATTTCGGCTTCGGCGATAGCTGCGTAGTCGATCAGGCCTTCAGCGATTTCACGCAGGGCGACGACGGTAGGCTTGTCGTTTTCCCATGCTACTTTCGGCTCTTTGCCGCCGGTGGCCAGTTGACGGGCACGCTTGGTAGAGAGCATGACCAGCTCAAAGCGGTTATCCACGTGTTCTAGGCAGTCTTCAACGGTTACGCGGGCCATGGTCTTCCTCGTAGCAAATGCAATATGCGCGCTGCCCGGATGGGCGAGCGGACTCAACAGTTTAAAAAATCACCAGCGTTTAGGGAAGCGCTGATTTTTTGACCAAGCCCTTCAACGCGCTGCAAGTGCCAATGTAAAGCCCTTGCAGCGGTTTTGGGAAGAGCTGATTAACCGAGCAATTCGGCCAGCAATTTGCCGTGACGCTGCTGCTGACGCTTCTGAATCAGCTGATTGGCGCGGAAAATCGCCTTCAGGTCGTGCAGTGCGTGGGCGAAATCGTCGTTGATGATCAGGTAATCGTAGTCGACGTAATGGCTCATTTCGCTGACGGCTTCGCGCATCCGGCCGTCAATGACTTCGTCACTGTCCTGGCCGCGATTGGTCAGGCGCTGGTGCAGGGCCTGCAATGACGGCGGCAGAATGAAGATCGAACGGGCCTGAGGCATCAGCTTGCGCACTTGCTCGGCACCTTGCCAGTCAATTTCCAGAATCAGGTCGTGGCCTTCGTCCAGGGTCTGCTGCAGGTGGCTTTGCGAAGTACCGTAGAGATTGCCGAACACTTCAGCGCGCTCGAGGAAATCCCCGTGTTCGATCATCTTCACGAACTCGCTGCGGTCGACGAAGTGATAGTTCACGCCATTCACTTCACCGGGGCGCATGGCGCGGGTAGTGTGGGAGACCGAGACGCGGATCTCCGGGTTTGCATCGGTCAGGGCCTTGACCAGGCTGCTCTTGCCCGCACCCGAAGGGGCGGAAATGATGTACAGGGTGCCGGTGCTGTGTGTCATGTCGGGGGTAGCCTTACTCAATGTTCTGCACTTGTTCGCGCATCTGCTCGATCAACACCTTGAGGTTGACCGCAGCCTGGGTGCTGCGCGGGTCGAAGGCTTTGGAGCCCAGTGTATTGGCTTCGCGGTTGAGTTCCTGCATCAGGAAGTCCAGGCGCCGACCGGCGGCACCGCCGGATTTGAGCACCCGGCGAACTTCGATGATGTGAGTGCTCAGGCGATCCAGTTCTTCGGCGACGTCGCTTTTTTGCGCGAGCATGACCATTTCCTGCTCCAGGCGCTGCGGATCCATCTCGGCCTTCATGTCGGCGAAGCGGTCGAGGACTTTCTGGCGCTGGGTGGCGAGCATTTGCGGGACCAGTTCGCGCAAGGTCACCACGTCTTCCTCGATGGAGCTCAGGCGCTCGTTGATCAGCCGCGCCAGCTCCGCGCCTTCGCGTTCGCGGCCGGCTTTCAGTTCCTTGAGGCCCTGGTTGAACAGTGCCAACGCTTCGGCGTTCAAGGCTTGCGGGTCGGTGGCGTCGCCTACCAGGACGCCGGGCCAGGCCAGGACTTCCAGCGGGTTCAGCGCTGCCGGGTTCTTGATCAGGCTGGCGATGGTCTCGGCGGCGGCGACCAGTTGCGCGGCGCGCTCCTGATCGATTTGCAGCGCCTTGCCGGTATTTTCTTCGGTGAAGCGCAGGGTGCATTCGAGCTTGCCCCGCGATACTCCCTGGCGCAGGGCTTCACGAACAGCGCCCTCGAGGTCGCGAAAGGATTCCGGCAGGCGCAGGTGGGGTTCCAGGTAGCGGCTGTTGACCGAGCGCAGTTCCCAGCTCAGGGTGCCCTGGACGCCGGCTTTCTCGACGCGGGCGAAGGCGGTCATGCTGTGCACCATGGAGGTACCTCGCAGGCAGATCGGCACAGAACCGAGGTTCCGGGAATCCGATATCAATGAATTAAAGCCGACTGGCAGCAAAGGCGCAGGATTGTAGCGCAGTGGCGCGGATGCGCCCAAACACACAGTGTGACAAAGAGCGGCAGGCCTGCACCGACGCGCGGTGCAGAGCCCTCGGTCGTCGGCGGATTTTTTTAGAAGTGCCCAGTGGCGGCCGTCGGCTCTATAATGCTCCGCAGTTTTCCGTCCCCAGTACAGGTACTCCCTATGATACGTCCAAGTGGTCGCGCTGCCGATCAGCTCCGCTCGATCCGCATCACCCGCAACTACACCAAACACGCCGAGGGTTCTGTGCTGGTCGAGTTCGGCGATACCAAGGTCATTTGCACCGTCAGCGTTGAACCGGGCGTACCGCGTTTCCTGAAGGGCCAGGGCCAGGGCTGGCTGACCGCCGAGTACGGCATGCTGCCGCGCGCTACCGGCGAGCGTAACCAGCGTGAAGCCAGCCGTGGCAAGCAAGGTGGCCGCACCCTGGAAATCCAGCGTCTGATCGGCCGCTCCCTGCGCGCTGCGCTGGACATGTCCAAGCTCGGTGACGTCACCCTGTACGTCGACTGTGACGTGATCCAGGCTGATGGCGGCACCCGCACCGCGTCGATCACCGGTTCCATGGTTGCGCTGATCGATGCCTTGAAAGTGATCAAGAAGCGTGGCGGCCTGAAGGGCGGTGACCCGATCAAGCAGATGATCGCTGCGGTTTCCGTGGGCATGTACAAGGGTGAGCCTGTGCTTGACCTCGATTATCTGGAAGACTCGGCCGCCGAGACCGACCTGAACGTGGTGATGACCAGCGCTGGCGGTTTCATCGAAGTCCAGGGCACTGCCGAAGGCGCGCCGTTCCAGCCTGAAGAGCTGAACGCGATGCTTGAGTTGGCGAAGAAAGGCATGAACGAGATCTTCGAATTGCAAAAGGCCGCACTGGCCGACTGACTGGAATGCCCCAGACAAGGAGGACACCATGAGTGACGAGCAACTGCCGCTGCCTACGCCGAGCCAAGAGGTGCGTCAGTGGGCCATGTTTTGCCACTTGTCCGCCTTGCTGGGGATCTGGATTCCGTTCGGCACGATCATAGGCCCGCTGATTCTCTGGCAGATGAAGCGCGAGATGGACCCGTTCATCGACGCTCAGGGCAAGGAAGCTCTAAACTTTCAGTTAACCGTGGCGATCGCCTCGGCTATCTGCTTCCTGCTGATGCTGGTGATTATCGGGTTCTTCCTGTTTGGCCTGATCGCGATCGGTGCGCTGGTGCTGACGATCATTGCCGGGGTGAAGGCCAATGAGGGGCAGCCTTATCGGTACCCGTTCACATGGCGGTTGATCAAGTAAGCCCAGGACGCTGATGCTGCTTTAAGCGCAGTTCAATACAAATGCCCTGACATGTTGGGGCATTTGTTTTTTTGCAATCAGATTAATCTCTAATGTTGCGAAATTGTTCGATCGCTATTCAATCGACGTCCATTAGTGTAAGTAATATTTCTTACACGTTTAGTCACAAACTGTAAGCCTCAGTACGGCTTGCAGGCTTGGCAATGGGACTTGGCGGTTGATAAGGTTGCTCCAAGTAATATTCATCAAGAAATATTTCGATATATTCGGACCATTGACGGCTTCTGAATCCAATACCAATCAGTGTTGAGATCCTCAACCTGTTCAAAAGGCGTGCCCAGGTAAAAAGTTCGCCACTGAATATATAAACAAGAATACCCAGAATGCTTCAGCTTGATTTTTACGGAACACTTGTCGCTGCCTCTTTAGTGCTTTTGCTGGGGCGCGCGCTTGTCTCTCGTGTCGGTTTTTTACGCACTTATAATATCCCTGAACCTGTAGCCGGCGGCCTGGTGGTTGCCTTGGCTCTTCTCGCCTTGAGAACCCTCGATATTGAAGTTCGCTTTGATACTTCGCTCCAAACGCCCTTGATGCTGGCGTTTTTTGCCACCATCGGTTTGAGTGCAGACTTCGCCAGCCTGAAGAAGGGCGGGCGCGTCGTGGGGATCTTTCTGCTGGCGGTTGTCGGACTTCTGGTGATCCAGAATGCGATGGGCATCGGGCTTGCCACGGCGTTGGGACTCGATCCCTTGATGGGCTTGCTGACAGGCTCGATCACCTTGGCAGGCGGCCACGGTACAGGTGCTGCATGGGGGGCGACGTTCAGCGAGAAGTTCGGTCTGGCCTCTGCCTCTGAACTGGCCATGGCCTCTGCAACGTTTGGCCTGGTGCTGGGCGGCTTGATTGGTGGGCCTGTTGCCCGCCTGCTCATCAGTCGTGTCCAGACACCCGGCTGCGAGCAGGAAAAGCCACGGCTGCCCAAGGGCTTTGAACAACCGAACAAAGAACGCTCGATCACGTCGTTTTCGCTAGTCGAGACACTGGCTTTGATTGCTGTCAGCCTGCTGGCGGGCTCACTCCTGAATGGGTGGCTTCAGGGAACCGCATTTGAGTTGCCGACGTTTGTTTGCGTGTTGTTCGTGGGCGTGCTTTTACGCAACGGGCTTTCGGCGCTTGGCGTGTATCAGGTGTTTGAGCGAGAAGTTTCCGTGCTGGGGAATGTCAGCTTGTCGCTGTTTTTGGCAATCGCTCTGATGTCGCTCAAGTTGTGGGATCTGGCTGCACTGGCGTTGCCGATCTTTATCATCCTGGCTGCGCAAACGTTGGTCATGGCTCTGTTTGCGATTGTTGTGACATTCAGGATGATGGGCAGTAACTACGACGCGGCTGTATTGGCGGCAGGGCATTGCGGTTTTGGACTGGGTGCCACGCCAACGGCCATCGCCAATATGCAAGCGGTGACACAGCGCTATGGGCCTTCTCAGATAGCGTTCCTGGTGGTGCCAATGGTGGGCGCTTTCTTCATCGACATCATTAATGTCATCGTGATCAAGTTGTACCTTGCACTGCCGTTTTTCGCCGCGGTTTGAGGTTCGGGTCGCTGGGAACCCTCTGAATGGAGCGCATAAAAATGCCCGTATCTTGCGATACGGGCATTTTTTCGACCGTCTATCAGACTGCTCAGTGAAAAATCACTTAGATCGTCAGCGTCCAGTCGTAGTCCACGATCAGCGGCGCGTGTTGTGAGAACCGCGGCTGGCGTGGCAGGCGTGCGCTGCGTACAAAGCGGCGCAGGCCCGGCGTCAGCAGCTGGTAGTCGAAGCGCCAACCGAGGTTGAGCATCTCCGCCTGTTCGTTGTCCGGCCACCAGCTGTACTGGTCGCCTTCACGGCTGACTTCACGCAGGGCGTCGACATAACCCATGTTGCCGACAATCTCGTCCATCCAGGCACGTTCAGGTGCCAGGAAGCCCGGAGATTGCTGGCTGTCACGCCAGTTCTTGATATCCAGCTTCTGTTGCGCCACGTACAGCGAGCCACAATAAATGTACTCGCGGCGTTTGCGTCGCTGTTTATCCAGATAACGGGCGAAGTCGTCCATTAGCTTGAACTTCTGGTTCAAGTCTTCATCGCCGTTCTGCCCCGAAGGGAGCAGCAAGGTCGCGATGCTGACCTTGTCGAAATCGGCTTGCAGGTAGCGCCCGTAGCGGTCGGCCGTCTCGAAACCGAGACCGCTGATGACAGCCTTCGGTTGCAGCCGCGAATACAAAGCCACGCCACCTTGGGCGGGAACTTCGGCATCGCAGGCATAAAGGAAGTATCCATCCAGTTGGAAGGCTGGATCGTCCAGTTCAAAGGCGGAGGCGCGGGTGTCCTGCAGGCAGATGACGTCGGCATTCTGTGCCTGCAGCCAACTGAGCAAACCACGCTCGACTGCAGCCTGAATACCATTGACGTTCACACTGATGATCCGCATAAATGGCCCCAAAAATCGCGTGCGTGTATGATACACGGCGTCAAGCTAATTAGCTAAATCCGTGGTATTTGGGGTTTTTCATGCAAGCGTATCAGCGCGATTTCATCCGTTTTGCCATCGATCGCGGCGTTTTGCGCTTCGGTGAGTTCACCCTGAAGTCCGGGCGCACCAGTCCTTACTTCTTCAATGCGGGCCTGTTCAACTCGGGTTCGGCCCTGGCGCAGTTGGGACGTTTCTACGCTGCTGCCATTGCCGAGAGCGGCATTCCCTTCGACGTGCTGTTCGGCCCGGCCTACAAGGGCATCCCGTTGGCGGCGACCACCGCCGTGGCCCTGGCCGAGCATCACAACCGTGACCTGCCATGGTGCTTCAACCGCAAGGAAGCCAAGGCCCACGGCGAAGGTGGCAGCCTGGTTGGCGCACCGCTGACCGGCGACGTTCTGATCATCGACGACGTGATCACCGCTGGCACCGCGATTCGTGAAGTGATGCAGATCATTGCCTCCCAGGACGGCGCCAAGGCCGCCGGCGTGTTGATCGCCCTGAACCGTCAGGAGCGTGGCAATGGCGAGTTGTCGGCGATCCAGGAAGTCGAGCGTGACTTCGGTATCCCGGTCATCAGCATCGTCTCGCTGAACCAGGTGCTGGAATTCCTGGCGGACGACCCGCAACTCAAGCAGCATTTGCCAGCCGTGGAAGCCTATCGCGCTCAGTTCGGCGTTTAACGAGCTCGTCGCAATTCCCGCGTAGGAGCTGCCATAGGCTGCGATCTTTTGATTTTTATTCAAGATCAAAGGATCGCAGCCTTCGGCAGCTCCTACACAGGTGGTGTGCAATGTTCGGGGATCGCAGGCAAAAAAAGACCCCGCTCAGCCAGGCCGAGCGGGGTCTTTTTGTTTGCGCTATCGCTTAAGGACGCTTGCGATTGCTGATCAGGGTGCCCACGCCGGTATCGGTGAAGATTTCCAGCAGGATCGCGTTCGGCACACGCCCGTCGATGATCAGCGAGCTGCCAACGCCGCCCTGGACCGCCTCCAGTGCGCAACGGATCTTCGGCAGCATGCCGCCGTAGATAGTGCCGTCGGCGATCAGGTCGTCGACTTGCTGGGTTGTCAGGCCGGTCAGGACCGTGCCCGACTTGTCCATCAGGCCGGCGATGTTGGTCAGCAGCATCAGCTTCTCGGCTTTCAGCGCTTCGGCGACTTTACCGGCCACCAGGTCAGCGTTGATGTTGTACGACTCGCCGTTGGCACCGACGCCGATGGGCGCGATCACCGGGATGAAATCGCCCTTGACCAGCAGGTTCAGCAGGTCGGTGTTGATGCCGACCACTTCGCCCACGTGGCCGATGTCGATGATCTCCGGGGTGGTCATTTCCGGGGTCTGACGGGTAACGGTGAGCTTCTTCGCGCGAATCAGCTCGGCATCTTTACCGGTCAGGCCGATGGCGCTGCCGCCATGACGGTTGATCAGGTTGACGATGTCTTTGTTGACCTGGCCGCCGAGGACCATTTCCACCACGTCCATGGTCGCGGCGTCGGTGACGCGCATGCCGTCGACGAAATGGCTCTCGATCGACAGGCGCTTGAGCAGGTCACCGATTTGCGGGCCGCCACCGTGAACCACCACCGGGTTGATGCCCACGGCCTTCATCAGCACGATGTCGCGGGCGAAGCCGGTTTTCAGCTCCTCGCTTTCCATCGCGTTGCCGCCGTATTTGATCACCAGTGTCTTGCCGACATAACGGCGGATGTAAGGCAACGCTTCGGACAGGACCTTGGCGGTGTTGGCGGCGGCTTCGCGTTCGAGGGTCATTCAGGGCTCCGGGTGAATCAGAACGGTAGTTGGAGATCAGGTGCAACACGCTTCAACTGGACTTTGAATACGTCCTTGATGCGCTGCAATTCAGCCTCGTCATCGGCCTCGAAACGCAGCACCAGCACCGGAGTGGTGTTGGAGGCGCGTACCAGGCCCCAGCCTTTGGCATAGTCGACTCGCACGCCGTCAATGGTGGTCAGGTCAGCGCCTTCGCCCCACTGCGCATCGTGCAATGCATCAATGATGCTGAATTTGCTCTCTTCGGTCACATGGATATTGATTTCCGGCGTAGAAATATCGTTCGGGAAGGTCGCGAACAGCTCTTCGGCCGATGATTTTTCCTTGCTGAGGATCTCCAGCAGCCGCGCGGCGCTGTAGATGCCGTCGTCGAAACCGAACCAGCGCTCCTTGAAGAAGATGTGCCCGCTCATTTCGCCAGCCAGCAGGGCGCCGGATTGTTTCATTTTCTTTTTGATCAACGAGTGACCGGTCTTCCACATTAACGACCGGCCGCCGTATTCCTTGATCAACGGAATCAGGCGACGGGTGCATTTCACGTCGAAGATGATTTCGGCGCCCGGATTGCGCGCAACGACGTCGCGGGCGAACAGCATCAGCAGGCGGTCCGGGTAGACGATGCTGCCGGTGTTGGTCACCACGCCGACGCGGTCGCCATCGCCGTCGAAGGCCAGGCCGATGTCAGCGTTGGTTTCCTTGACCTTGGCGATCAGGTCCACGAGGTTTTCAGGCTTGCCCGGGTCCGGATGGTGGTTCGGGAAGTTGCCGTCCACTTCGCAGAACAGCGGGATGACTTCGCAGTTCAGCGCTTCGATCAGTTGCGGGGCGATCACGCCGGCCGCGCCGTTACCGCAGTCGACGACCACTTTCAGGCGCCGGGCCAGCTTGATGTCCTGGACGATTTCGGTGGTGTAGCGGTCGAGGATCTCGACCTGGGTGATGCTGCCCTGGCCGCTGCTCAGGTTGTTGGTCTTGAGGCGGTCGTGCAGGGCCTGGATCTGTTCGTTGGCCAGGGTGTCGCCAGCGATGACGATCTTGAAGCCGTTGTAGTTCGACGGATTGTGGCTGCCGGTGAGCATCACGCCGGATTTTCCGGCCAGTACGTTGGCGGCGTAGTAGAGCGCCGGAGTCGGGACCAGGCCGACATCACTGACGTGGCAGCCGCTGTCGGCGATGCCTTTGATCAGTTGTGCGACCAGCTCCGGGCCGGACAGACGGCCATCGCGACCGACGGACACGTTTGGCTCGCCCTGGGCCAGGCTTTGGGAGCCGACGGCGCGGCCGATCCAGTAAGCGGTTTCGGCGTTCAGGAATTCCGGGACTGTGCCGCGGATGTCGTAGGCGCGGAAGATGCTGTCAGGGAACTTGGGTGCGACTTTGGCCGGGGTGTTCATCTGTGGAAATGCTCCATCTCGAAAGTGGCTGGACAGGCCGCCAATTCATTCGGCGGCAGGTTCAAACTGAAGGGTATGACGGCGTTTTCCACAGAGAGTTCGTGGTATGAAAGGGCCATGACGCCCCGGCGGCAGGGGGTTGACCGGGCAATGCCTTGATTTTCGGAGCTAAACCTTGCAGATGGCAATTTGAATTTTGTGGCGAGGGAGCCAGATCCCCCACCACAGAAGAGCGCGTCCGGATCAGCGGGTACCGGTATGGCCGAAACCGCCAGTGCCGCGCTCGGTTTCAACAAACTCTTCAACCATCTCGAAGTGAGCCTGCACCACCGGCACCAGCACCAGTTGCGCCAGGCGCTCGCCGACTGGCATGGTGAATTCGGTCTGACCACGGTTCCAGCAGGAAACCTGCAACTGGCCCTGGTAATCGGAATCGATCAGGCCAACCAGATTGCCCAGTACGATGCCGTGCTTATGACCCATTCCCGAGCGTGGCAGGATCAGCGCCGCGAGGTTCGGATCGCCGATGTAGATCGACAGGCCGGTGGGAATCAGCACGGTTTCACCCGGCTTGATCACGGTGTCCTGTTCCAGCATGGCGCGCAGGTCGAGGCCGGCGGAGCCCGGTGTGGCGTATTGCGGCAACGGGAATTCGGTACCGATGCGGGGGTCGAGGATCTTGGCTTGCAAAGCGTGCATGTAAATTAAACCTGGTTCAGACGTTCGGCGATAAAGGTGACCAGCTGGCGAGCAATCTTGCTCTTGCTGGTCTGGGCGAAAAGTGTGGCGTGAAGCTCGCGGTCGATGACGCTGCAGGCGTTTTCTTCGCTGTTGAAGCCAATGCTTGGGTTGGCGACGTCGTTGGCGACGATCAGATCGAGATTCTTGTCTTTCAACTTGCGTGCAGCGTAATCGAGCAGGTGTTCGGTCTCGGCGGCGAAACCGACGCTGAACGGGCGGTCGGGGCGGGTGGCGATGGTGGCCAGGATGTCCGGGTTACGCACCATCTGTAGCAACAAGCCGTCGCCGTTCGTAGGATCTTTCTTGAGTTTCTGCGGGGCAACAACCTCCGGACGGTAATCCGCGACCGCTGCCGAGGCGATGAACAGGTCGCAAGGGATCGCCGCTTCACACGCTGCCAGCATGTCGCGGGCGCTGACCACGTCGATGCGGGTGACTCGATCCGGAGTCGGCAGGTTCACGGGGCCAGTGATCAGTGTTACGCGGGCACCGGCCTCCACAGCGGCTTCGGCCAGGGCAAAGCCCATTTTTCCGGAGCTGTGGTTGGTGATGTAGCGCACCGGGTCGATGTTTTCCTGGGTCGGGCCGGCGGTAATCAGCACGTGTTTGCCGGTCAGTGCCTGACGCTGGAAGCAGTCGGCGGCGCACTGGGCCAGTTCAAGGGCTTCGAGCATGCGCCCCAGGCCGACATCGCCGCAGGCCTGGCTGCCGGAGGCCGGGCCGAAAGCCTTGATGTCGCGGCTTTCGAGGGTTTGCAGGTTGGCCTGGGTCGCCGGATCGCGCCACATCGCCTGGTTCATTGCCGGTGCAACGGCGACCACGGCGTCGGTGGCCAGCACCAGCGTGGTCAGCAGATCGTCGGCAATGCCTTGGGCCAGGCGGGCGATCAGGTCTGCCGTGGCGGGGGCGATCAGCACCAGGTCGGCCCATTTGGCCAGTTCGATGTGGCCCATGGCCGCTTCGGCCGCCGGGTCCAGCAGGTCCAGGTGGACCGGGTGCCCGGACAGGGCCTGCATGGTCAGCGGGGTGATGAACTCTGCGCCGCCACGGGTCATGACCACGCGCACTTCGGCGCCCTGATCGATCAGGCGGCGAACCAGGTCGGCGCTCTTGTAGGCAGCGATACCGCCGCCTACGCCCAGAACAATGCGTTTCCGATACAGCCGCTGCATAGGCCTGCCTTTCAATTCGTTGGTGACATACGTGGCGAAACCCCCTCCCCAGGATGAATTCGCCCGCAAAAAAGATGGGCTACGATATCACAGCGACCGCTACGGAACAGCGGTGCCCACAGACAGGGAGGTGCTATGAGTATTCGCGATTGGCCGGCGGCGGAACGGCCGCGGGAGAAGTTGCTTGAGCAGGGTTCGGAGAGTCTTTCCGATGCCGAGTTGCTGGCTATCTTTCTACGAACCGGCGTGGCCGGAAAAAGTGCGGTGGACCTGGCGCGACATCTACTGAGTCAATTTGGCGGTCTGCGTTCGTTGTTGGAAGCCGATCTCAAAACGTTCAGTAAGCACTTGGGGCTGGGGCCGGCAAAATTCGCGCAGTTACAGGCAGTACTGGAAATGGGCCGGCGCCATCTGGCCGAACGTTTGCGTCATAGATCGGTGCTGGAAAATCCGCATGCAGTACGTGAGTACCTCAAATCGATGCTGCGCCATGAGCCTCATGAAGTATTCGGTTGCCTGTTTCTGGATTCCAGGCATCAGGTGCTCACGTTTGAGGTGCTGTTCCGCGGTTCTATCGACAACACCAGCGTTCACCCTCGTCAGGTCGTCAAGCGGGCCTTGGCCCACAACGCAGCGGCATTGATCCTCTGCCACAACCATCCTTCGGGCAACACCGACCCCAGTCAGTCCGACCGGGTGCTGACCAAGCGCCTGCAAAAGGCGCTGGAGTTGATTGACGTGCGGGTGCTTGACCATTTCATCATCGGCGACGGCGATCCGTTGTCGATGGCGGAGTATGGGTGGATGTAGGGGTTGTGAAGTTAGCGAAACCCATGTGGGAGCGGGCTTGCTCCGGGCGGCGTTCCGACGAAAGCGGTGTATCAGTCGGCATTGATGGCGACTGACACTCCCTCTTCGCGAGCAAGCCCGCTCCCACAGGGTTTTGTGTGTGGCGGGTTATTTGATGTTGACCTTGGAATAGTCCTGTCGGCCGAACGGGCTGACCGAATACCCCTCGACATCCTTGCGCGTCAGCGCGAACGCAGTCGGATGGGCCAGGGGCAACCACAGCGCCTGCTGCTGGATCTGCGCCTGGGCCTGTTCGTAGAGTTTGCTGCGCACACCTTGCTCGCCGGTGGTCTTGCCGGCGCTGATCAGCTTGTCCAGGTCCTGATTGCAGTAGCGGGCGAAGTTGGTGCCGGACTTGACCGCGGCGCAGGAAAACTGCGGTGTGAGGAAGTTGTCCGGGTCACCGTTGTCACCGGCCCAACCCATGAACAGCAAGTCGTGCTCACCGGCCTTGGCACGGCGGATCAGTTCGCCCCATTCGATCACGCGGATTTCGGCCTGGATGCCGATTTCCGCGAGATCAGACTGAAGCAGTTGAGCGCCCAGGCTTGGGTTGGGGTTAAGCAGGCTGCCGGAAGGGCGAGTCCAGATGGTGGTCTGGAAGCCGTCCTTGAGTCCGGCCTTGGCCATCAAGGCTTTGGCCTTGGCGATGTCGTGAGGGTAACCCGGCAGGCCTTTCGCGTAGCTCCAGGTGTTGGGCGGATACGGACCGTTGGCCGCCTCGGCGGTGTCTTCGAACACGGCTTTGACATAGTTGGCCTTGTCGAAGGCAAGGTTGATGGCTTGGCGGACTTCAGGTTTGTCCAGTGGCGGATGCTGACTGTTGATGCCGACGAATGCGGTCATGAACGCGTCAGTCTTTTCGACTTTCAGCGTCGGCTCTTTCAGCGCTTCCTGTACGTCCAGAGGCTTGGGCGACAGGGCGATCTGGCATTCGTTGCGGCGCAATTTCTGCAGGCGCACGTTGGCGTCCGGGGTGATGGCGAAGATCAGCGGATCTACAGAGGGTTTGCCACCGAAGTATTCGGGGTTGGCTTTGTAGCGAACCGAAGCGTCCTTCTGGAAGCGGGTGAAAACGAACGGACCTGTGCCGATCGGCTGGCTGTTGAGCTTCTCGGGTGTGCCTGCCTTCATCAGTTTGTCGGCGTATTCGGCCGAATAGATCGAGGCGAAGCCCATGCTCAGGGTCGCCAGGAAGGTCGAATCCGGGTGGTCGAGGGTGAAGCGCACGGTCTGCGGATCAAGGGCGTCGATCTTCTTGATCAATGCAGGCAACTGCATCGATTGCGCATGAGGGAATCCGCTCTGGGCGACTTTGTGCCACTCATTGGCCGGGTCGAGCATGCGGTCGAAGCTGAAAATCACGTCTTCGGCGCTCAGGTCGCGCGTTGGGTTGAAATACTCGGTGCGATGGAATTTCACCTGCGGGTGCAACTTGAAGACATACGTCAGGCCGTCGGGGCTGACTTCCCAGCTATCGGCGAGGCTGGCGACCACTTTGCCACTGGCCGTGTCAAAGTCCACCAGGCGGTTCATCAACACATCGGCCGAGGCGTTGGTGGTGGTCAGCGAGTTGTACTGCACCACGTCGAAGCCTTCAGGGCTGGCCTCGGTGCAGACGCTCAGGGCGGCGGCAAAGGCCTGTGGGCTCAGCAGAAGCGGGGCGAGCAATAGCGGTAGGGCAGCGAGGCGCATGGTCGGCTTCCTTTACAGATCGAAGGCCCATCTGCAAGTGCAGTCTGGAAAAGGCTTACCCTAGTGGGCTCTTTTGCAAATGACTATCCCCTTTTTCATTTTGAGGGGACTATAGCGCCTGAATTTGCTGTGAGGCGGGCGAGCAAAATCCTGATTTGGCCGGTTGGCCGATTCTCTGCGACGAGCGGTCGCCATCGATGATAGCCTTTGTCCAAGGCGCTCGGAGCCCGAAAAACAGGGTTTTTGTGAATTCAACGCACACTGAATGTTGTTGCTCCCCAGTCTTTCTGGTATAAAGCAGCGCTCTTTTCTAGGGGCCCGGTTCCTTCACTGTAGGTGTAGCCGGTAAGACCTCTAAAGAAACGCGGCGCCTGGCGCCAAATGACTGAGAGATTAAGCGGCCAACCCATGCCGGGTTGGGCATGTGGTTTTAGAGGGCTGAGGCATGTCTAGAGTATGTCAAGTTACCGGTAAGGGTCCGGTAACTGGGAATAACATTTCCCACGCAAACAACAAAACCCGTCGTCGTTTCCTGCCGAACCTGCAGCATCACCGCTTCTGGGTTGAAGAAGAGAAACGTTTTGTGCGTCTGCGCGTATCTGCCAAAGGCATGCGTATCATCGACAAGCGTGGCATCACTGTCGTGCTGGCCGAACTTCGCCGCGATGGCAAGGTTTAAGGGAGCTAATCATGCGTGAATTGATTCGTTTGATTTCGAGCGCCGGTACTGGTCACTTCTACACTACCGACAAGAACAAGCGTACTACCCCGGACAAAATCGAGATCAAGAAATATGATCCGGTTGTTCGCAAGCACGTGATCTACAAAGAAGGCAAAATCAAGTAATTGATTTTTCCCTCTTACGAAAAAGGCCCGTATCGCGAGATACGGGCCTTTTTTGTTGTGCTTGAAAAAGCGGGTAGCGCTTCAATCTGATCAAGTCACAGCACTTTAGTGCTAAGCCTTCTGTTCAAACGCCACGTAGATCTTGCGGCATGGCTCCAGCACTTCCCAAGTGCCTTTGAATCCGGCGGGGATCACGAAGCGGTCGCCTGCGCGCAGGGTCTTGGCATTGCCGTCTTTGTCACGCAACACCGAAACCCCTTGCTGGATCTCGCAGTACTCGTGCTCGGTGAAGTTCACTGTCCACTGCCCGACTGCACCTTCCCACACGCCAGCGTTCAGCTGGCCACAAGGGCTGTTGTAGTGGTTGTAAACGGCTTGTTCCGGGTCGCCCTTGAGCACTTTGGCTGCGTCCGGGCGGTAGCGTTCGGCGGCGGTGGTGGCCTGGCTGAAGTCGACGACGTTCTGGATATTCATTGTTGTTATCTCCCGTGATTACGTAGAAAGGCTCAAAGTCTATGTTTATTAAAATGAACATCGCAAGGCCGTTTGCCAGCGTTTTGTCAAATATATTGAAACTTCATATGCGGCTGGTTTAGGGTGGTGGATGCCTTGGGCCGAAAAGCAGGCTGGCCGGGCAGAATTCCTGACAGCGCCCGCGAAGAACGCGGGTGTCGTATCAATAAGAGGAGGACACTCGCATGACCACCCTGACCCGTGCCGACTGGGAACAACGTGCCCGCGACCTGAAAATCGAAGGCCGCGCCTATATCAATGGCGAATACACCGACGCCGTCTCTGGCGAGACTTTCGAGTGCATCAGCCCGGTCGATGGCCGTCTGCTGGGCAAGATTGCCAGCTGTGACGCCGCCGATGCCCAGCGCGCCGTGGAAAACGCTCGCGCCACCTTCAATTCCGGTGTCTGGTCGCGCCTGGCGCCGACCAAGCGCAAATCCACCATGATCCGTTTCGCCGGCCTGCTGAAACAGCACGCCGAAGAGCTGGCCCTGCTTGAAACCCTGGACATGGGCAAGCCGATCAGCGATTCCCTGTACATCGACGTTCTTGGCGCGGCGCAAGCCCTGAGCTGGAGCGGCGAAGCCATCGACAAGATCTACGACGAAGTGGCAGCCACTCCGCACGATCAACTGGGTCTTGTGACCCGTGAACCGGTGGGTGTTGTTGGCGCCATCGTGCCGTGGAACTTCCCGCTGATGATGGCGTGCTGGAAACTCGGTCCTGCGCTTTCCACCGGTAACTCGGTGATTCTCAAACCGTCCGAAAAGTCGCCGCTGACGGCGATTCGCATCGCCGAGCTGGCTGTCGAAGCCGGCATCCCGAAAGGCGTGCTGAACGTGCTGCCGGGCTATGGCCACACCGTCGGCAAGGCCCTGGCCCTGCACAACGACGTCGACACCCTGGTGTTCACCGGTTCGACCAAGATCGCCAAGCAACTGCTGATCTACTCGGGCGAATCGAACATGAAACGCGTCTGGCTCGAAGCCGGCGGCAAGAGCCCGAACATCGTGTTCGCCGATGCGCCGAACCTGCAAGACGCTGCCGAAGCCGCAGCCGGTGCCATCGCCTTCAACCAGGGCGAGGTTTGCACCGCCGGTTCGCGCCTGCTGGTGGAGCGTTCGATCAAGGACAAATTTCTGCCGCTGGTGATCGAAGCACTGAAAACCTGGAAGCCGGGCAACCCGCTGGACCCGGCGACCAACGTCGGTGCGCTGGTGGATACCCAGCAGATGAACACTGTGCTGTCTTACATCGAGTCGGGTCACACCGACGGCGCCAAACTGGTAGCCGGTGGCAAGCGCATCCTCCAGGAAACCGGCGGCACGTATGTTGAGCCGACGATTTTCGACGGTGTGAGCAACGCGATGAAAATCGCTCAGGAAGAAATCTTCGGGCCAGTGTTGTCGGTCATCACGTTCGATAGCGCTGAAGAAGCCATCGCCATCGCCAACGACACGCCTTACGGCCTGGCCGCGGCGGTGTGGACTGCCGATATTTCCAAGGCTCACCTCACCGCCCGTGCGCTGCGCGCCGGTAGCGTGTGGGTCAACCAGTACGATGGCGGCGACATGACGGCACCGTTCGGTGGATTCAAACAGTCCGGCAACGGTCGCGACAAATCGCTGCACGCGTTCGACAAGTACACCGAGCTGAAGGCGACCTGGATCAAGTTGTAAGCCTGTGAAGGAAGCCTGTTGAGAAGCAGGCTTCCCTATCGACGCAAACCCCTTGTGGGAGCGGGCTTGCTCGCGAATGCGGTGTATCAGCCAACATTGATGTTGGATGTGATGGCCTCTTCGCGAGCAAGCCCGCTCCCACATTTGTTTGTATGGCCTGAAAAATAATTATCCACAGGAGCGTGGAGCATGCGTTGGGCGACTTATTTCGCCGTTTTGGCATCTGTCCTGAGTGTCGGCCTGGCCCTGGGGGTCAGCATGCCGCTGGTGTCGTTTCGCCTGGAAAGCTGGGGCTACGGCTCGTTTGCCATTGGCGTGATGGCGGCGATGCCGGCCATCGGCGTTCTGTTGGGGGCGAAAATCTCCAGCCATCTGGCAGCACGATTCGGCACGGCCAACCTGATGCGCCTGTGCCTGTGGGCCGGGGCGGTTTCGATCGGTTTGCTGGCGCTGTTGCCGAGCTATCCGGTCTGGTTGGTGCTGCGGCTGATGATCGGGGTGATCCTGACACTCGTATTCATCATCGGTGAAAGCTGGATCAATCAACTGGTGGTCGAGCAATGGCGCGGGCGGCTGGTGGCGCTGTATGGCAGCAGCTACGCCTTGAGTCAGCTGGCAGGACCGGTGTTGCTGGGCTTGCTCGGTACCGAGCATGACTATGGCTTTTGGGTGGGCGTCGGTTTGCTGATGGCTGCTCCGTTCCTGTTGCTGGGCCGCAGTGGCGCGCCGAGGAGCGAGGCCAGCAGCGTGACCTTCAGTGATCTGCTCGCGTTCTGTCGTGGCCTGCCGGCAATTGCCTGGGCGGTTTCGCTGTTCGCCGCGTTTGAGGCAATGATCCTGACGCTGTTGCCGGTCTATTGCCTGCGTCAGGGCTTCACCACGGAGATTGCCCTGGCGATGGTCAGTACGGTGGTGGTCGGCGATGCGGTGCTGCAATTGCCGATTGGTGCGTTGGCCGATCGCTTGTCGCGACGGGCGTTGTTCACCGGCTGTGCGGTGGTCCTGCTGATATCGAGCCTGGCCATCCCGCTGCTGATCGACACGCTGCTGATCTGGCCGTTGTGGGTGCTGTTCGGCGCCAGCGCTGGCGGGTTGTTCACCTTGTCGTTGATCCTGATCGGCGAGCGTTATCGCGATGATGCGCTGGTGCGGGCTAACGCGCACATTGCCCAGCTATGGGGGGTCGGTTGTCTGATCGGGCCGCTGCTGGCGGGTGCTGGCAGCCAGTGGATCAGCGGCCATGCGTTGCCGTTGCTGATGGCGGTAGGGGCCTTGGGCGTGTTGATTGTGGTGTCGCGGCAAGGGGCGTTTGGTACCGCTCAGCCAGCCTGATGAGCACCGGAGAGCTATGGCGGTCGAGTCTTACAGCATCTTCTCCAGCCCAACCGTATTGCTCAGCCAGGCATTGAAGCGCCGCCACCAACTCCCTGGCTCCTTGCTCAGTGTGTGCATTTTTCCGTCGTCTTCGGTGGTCCAGACGATCTGATCGTTTTCCAGTTCCACCTGATAACTCAGGGCCGGTTCCATACCCTGCAGCGCCAGTTCGCGGACCCGTGCGGCCAATTCCGGGCTGTCCACCAGCACGCCGACTTCGGTGTTCCAGAGCACCGAGCGCGGATCGAAATTGAACGAGCCGATAAAGGATTTCTGCTGGTCGAAGATCATCGCCTTGCTGTGCAGGCTGGAGTCAGAGCTGTGATAGGCGCTGCCGGAAAACAGATGTGGCCCGCTACCGCTGCCGCCTCCCTCGCCGGGCTGGCTACGCAACTCGTACAGCTTCACGCCGTGCTCCAGCAGCGCCCTGCGATAGGGCGAGTAGCCACCGTGTACGGCGGGAACGTCCGTGGCTTCCAGTGAGTTGGTCAGCAAACTCACGGAAACGCCGGCATCGGCACGCCCGGTCAGGTACACCAGTCCCGGCTGGCCGGGCACAAAGTAGGCCGAGATCATGATCAGCTCTTTGCTGACGCTGTTGAGTTCAGGTGCCAGTTGCGTGGTCAGCAGCAACTGCGGATCGGGCTCACCCTTGGCCAGTACCTTGCTCGGCGCATCCCACAATGCCTGGTTCCAGGCCCAGATCAGTTCACTGCGCCAGATGTCCAGTCGTGGGTGGGTGGTGAAGGTCATCAGGTGTTTGTAAAGTGTGTGATTCTGTTTGCGCGTTTCCGCCAGGGACTCTTCCAGTCGGGTGCGGGTGTTTTCCAGGTCTTGGGGTGTGGGTTTGCTCGACAGGAATTCGTCGATCGGTTTGCTCAGGGCGCTGTTCCAGTACTGGTCGAAACTGTGCCCGAGTTGCTCGGCGACCGGGCCGACACCGAGCATGTCGATGTCGGTGAAATTCATGTTGGGCTTGGCATCGAAATACTCGTCCCCGAGATTGCGGCCGCCGACAATGGCCATGCAGTTGTCCGCCAGCCACAGCTTATTGTGCATGCGTCGATGCTGTTGCGACAGGTTGAACAGCCGGCCCACGGTGCGCGTCACCCCTGTGCTGCGGCCCAGATTCAGCGGGTTGAACACACGGATCTGGATGTTCGGGTGTGCGGCGAGAGTCGCGATGACCCGGTCCAGGCCATCGCTGGCAGTATCGTCGAGCAGTACCCGCACCCGCACGCCCCGGTCGGCGGCCTTGAGCAACTCCTCGATCAACATGCGCGTGCTGATGCCGTCGTGCACGATGTAGTACTGCAAGTCGAGGCTGCTTTGGGCGTTACGGATCAGTTCGGCGCGGGCGGTGAAGGCCTCGGTGCTGTCCGATAACAGGCGAAAGCCCGATTGTCCCTTGTAGGGAGCGGCTTGCGCCTGGACCGAGCGACCGAATGCGGAGTCTGAGGCCGGCAACGCCTGACTCGGTACGCGCTGTACGTCGAGGTTGGCGCAACCGCTCAGGAACGCGGCGAGTAGCAGAAGAGCAAGCAGGGGCTGTCTGACTCTCACGTAGGATCGTTCCGTTTGGCGGCGCAGATAGGCATATGGACGCTGATTCCCGAAGAAAAGTCAGTCGCTGAGCTGATCGGTTTCCGCCAACAGTTTGATCGCTGTCGCACCGACCTTGCGCACCGCGTCTTCGATCTGCGGTGTTGGCTTGGCAGCGTAGTTCATGCGCAGGCAATTGCGGTACTTGCCCGAGGCGGAAAAAATACTGCCCACGGCAATCTGTACGCCCTGGTCGTGCAATGCACGATTCAGTTTCAGGGTGTCGAAAGCTTCCGGCAGTTCAACCCACAGCATGAAGCTGCCTTGTGGGCGACTGGCGCGGGTGCCGGCCGGAAAGTAGCGGGTCACCCAATCAATCATCGCGTCGCGATTGCGTTGGTATTGCGTGCGCATCCGCCGCAAATGCGGTTCGAAGTGGCCGCCCTTGAGAAATTCGGCGATGGCGATCTGCGGTTGTGGCGCGGTGGATCCGGTGCTGATGTACTTCATGTGCAGCACCCGCTCCAGATAGCGGCCGGGCGCGACCCAGCCGATACGCAGTCCCGGCGCCAGGGTCTTGGAAAACGAGCTGCACAACAGGACGCGACCGTCCTCGTCGAAGGACTTGATCGTGCGCGGACGCGGGTAGGTGTAGGCCAGTTCACCATACACATCGTCCTCGATGATCGCCACGTCATAGCGCTGCGCAAGCGTCAACAGCGCGCGTTTGCGCGACTCGGGCATGACGTAGCCCAGCGGGTTGTTGCAGTTGGGGGTCAACTGTATGACCTTGATCGGCCACTGTTCCAGGGCCAGTTCCAGCGCTTCGAGGCTGATGCCGGTCAGCGGGTCGGTGGGGATTTCCAGGGCTTTCATGCCCAGGCCCTTGAGGGTCTGCATCGCGCCGTGAAAGCTCGGCGAGTCCACTGCGACAATGTCGCCGGGTTCGCAGATCGCGCGAATGCTGGTGGACAGCGCTTCGTGGCAACCGGTGGTGACCACCAGTTCGCTGGCGCTCAGCTGGCAGCCGGAATCGAGCATCAGGCGAGCGATCTGTTCGCGCAGTTCGAGGTTGCCGTGGATGTTGTCGTAATACAGGCCGGGCATGTCCTGCCGCCGGCTGATTCGCGCCAGGTCACGCAGCAGCGGTTTCATGGTCGGACTGTTGATATCCGGCATGCCGCGGCCCAGTTGCACCACGTCTTTGCGCGGTACGGCGCGAATCAGCTCCAGCACTTGATCCCATTGGGAAATGTCCACCGGCCGTTGGGCCGGGCGGCCGACTGCCGGCAAGTCCGGCAGTTCGCGGCTGGCCGGGACGAAGTACCCGGATTTCGGCCGTGGCATGGCCAGCCCGCTGTCTTCCAGCACCCGATAGGCCTGTTGCACTGTGCTCAGGCTGACGCCGTGCTCGACGCTCAGCGCCCGTACCGAAGGCAGCCGGTCACCGGGGCGATAGAAGCCCTGTTCGATACGTGTGCCGAGCAATTCGGCGAGGTTGACGTAAAGGGTCATGGTGCAGCCTCGATAGGGGTGATTCGGTTAACCAGTACAGATTGGGCAAAAAATCAGGATTCAGTGGCGGAATCGGCAGAACTGTATGGGGTTAATACAGTTGCTTTGAATCTGTAATGCTTTTGCGCGCACACGCATCATGGAACCTCTGGCTACCCAAGTAAACAGGAGCATCCAAGATGAACGGTTTGAGCGATGTGCGGCTGACGTTACACAGTCAGGAATTGGCGACCGGACAGAACAACGGCACGCGGGAGGCGGGCATGGGCAATGCGTCGTCCGACCTGAGTCGCTGGGACCGGTTCTGGCGTCGCCTGCACACGCGCAAGGCCTTGCTGGCCCTGACGGCTGACCAGCTCAAGGATATCGGGCTGACACGGGAGCAGGCGCGGGAGGAGGGGCTGAAGCCTTTCTGGCGGATCTGAAATCCATGGTGATTTTCAGGCTCATTCGCGAGCAGGCTCGCTCTCACAGGGGATTTGCGTATGACCACAAATCCAATGTGGGAGCGAGCCTGCTCGCGATGGCGTCAGAACTGCCACAAACAATCCTTCAGACCAACTCTTTAAGCCGATGCCACAACATCCCCAGCGCCAGCAACGGCGAGCGCAAATGCTTGCCGCCGGGGAAAGTGATGTGCGGCACCCTGGCAAACAAATCAAAGCCACCACTGTGCTGCCCGCTGATGGCTTCGGCCAGCAGCTTGCCGGCCAGGTGCGTGGCATTCACGCCATGACCGGAATAGGCCTGGGCGTAGTACACGTTTGGCTGGTCCTTGAGTCGCCCGATCTGCGGCAGGCGATTGGCGCCGATGCCGATCATTCCGCCCCATTGGTATTCGATCTTCACTGCGCTCAGTTGCGGGAAAACCTCGAGCATTTTCGGGCGCATGTACGCGCAGATGTCTTTCGGATCGCGGCCCGAGTAATGGCAGGCACCGCCAAACAGCAGGCGCCGGTCCGCCGAGAGTCGGTAGTAGTCCAGTGCCACCCGTTGGTCACAGACCGCCATGTTCTGCGGCAGCAGGGCGTGAGCCAGTTCTTCGCTCAACGGTTCGGTGGCGATGATGTAGCTGCCGGCGGGCAGGACTTTGCCACTGAGTTCCGGGTTGAGGTTATTGAGGTAGGCATTGCAACCCAGTACCAGGGTTTTGGCGCGCACCGAGCCCTCGGTGGTATGGACCTTGACCTCTGGGCCATAGTCGATGCGGGTCACGGCCGAGTGCTCGAACAGCCGGACCCCCAGTCGTTGTGCCGCTGCGGCTTCGCCCAAGGCCAGGTTCAGTGGATGCAGGTGCCCCGAGCCCATGTCGATCAGGCCGCCGACGTAACGCGTGGAGCCGACCACGGTGTGCATCTCGTTGGCTTGCAGCAAACGGGTTTCGTAGCGATAGCCGAGGCTGCGCAGTTCTTCGGCATCCTCGGCGAAGCCTTCAAGGTCACGGGGCTTGTTGGCGAGGTCGCAGTAACCCCAGGTCAGGTCGCAGGGGATCTGGAAGCGCTCGACCCGTTGCCGGACGATTTCCACGGCTTCCAGGCCCATGAGTTTCATTTGCCGAACGCCTTCGGCACCGATGACGCTGGTGAACTGATCGAGGCCGTGGCCGACGCCACGAATCAGCTGCCCGCCATTGCGTCCACTGGCACCCCAGCCTATTTTGTGGGCCTCAAGCAGCACCACGCTGAGGCCGCGTTCGGCCAGCTCAAGCGCCGTGTTCAACCCCGAAAACCCGCCGCCAACCACACAGACATCGGCCAGCACTTCGCCTTTGAGCGCCGCAAGTTCGGGCTGCGGCAGGCTGCTGGCGGCGTAGTAGGACGCGGTGTGGTTCAGGGCAGGCTGCTGAGCACGGGCATTCATGTGCGTGTTCCTGGTTCTTGCGTTTGGAAAACCTGACGGAGCATAAGCCGGACCTTCCCGGGCGGGCAACATTGGTCGGCTGGTGCTGTCTGGATCGGTGCTTTTGCGTCAGAATCGCGCTCTATTCCGCTATTGGTCACCGCTTCAATGAGTTGCAACAGCCAGACAATCCGCACATTGCGACAGCAGATTCCCTCGTTCGAGTGCGTTCCCGGCTGCCATGATTGCTGCGGGCCGGTGACCACCTCGCCGGAAGAAATGTCGCGCCTGCCGCGCAAGTCCCGCGCCGAACAGGATGCCGCCATGGAAGAGCTCAACTGTGTGCATCTGGGGCCGAATGGTTGCACGGTGTATGACGAGCGGCCGCTGATCTGCCGGTTGTTCGGCACCACCAAGACCTTGCCGTGTCCCAATGGACGCGGGCCGGTGGAGCTGATTCATCCGCGGGTGGAGAAGCAGGTGTTCGAGTACATGGCCAGCACTCGGCAGGTGTTGGTTTAAGAGATCGCAGCCTGCGGCAGCTCCTACAAAAAGCGTGTGTACACCTGTAGGAGCTGCCGCAGGCTGCGATATTTTGATTTTCAATCCGGAATCGGCAAAGTCAGGCTCTCCTTCACCTCTTCCATCACGATATAGCTCTTGGATTCCCGTACATGAGGAAGTTTGAGCAGGATGTCGCCCAGCAACTTGCGGTACGAGGCCATCTCGGAAATCCGCGCTTTCACCAGGTAGTCGAAATCCCCTGACACCAGATGACACTCCAGCACATGGGGCAATTTCAGCACCGCGCGTCGGAACTCTTCAAAAGTATCGCCGGATTTGTAGTCCAGGCTGATTTCGACGAACACCAGCAGACTACCCTTCAGGTGCTGCGGATTGAGCCTGGCGTTGTAGCCCATGATGATCCCTTCGCGCTCCAGACGCCGGACCCGCTCAGTACAGGGCGTGGTCGAGAGCCCGACCTTTTCTCCAAGCTCCGTAAAGGAAATCCGCCCGTCCGCTTGCAGGATCCGCAGGATGTTGCGGTCGATCTTGTCCAGCTCACGTTTGGTCTGAGTGTTGGTACGCATAGGGGATGCGCCTCCGTGAAAAGGGTTTTTGCCGAGAATTGTCGCCAAATATAGGCGCTTATATAGTGAAAAGCACTGGCAAATCTTTTTTACACTGCGCGCATCTAAAGCTCTGAATAACAAACGTCAGCGGTTAGCCGCGATGAGGGATATGAAAATGCGCGTCATGGTCTTGGGTAGCGGCGTCATCGGTACCACCAGTGCTTATTATCTGGCCCGTGCCGGGTTTGAAGTGGTGGTTGTGGACCGGCAGCCAGCTGCTGCCATGGAGACCAGTTTCGCCAACGCCGGGCAGGTTTCGCCGGGTTATGCCTCGCCGTGGGCCGCGCCGGGTGTGCCGCTCAAGGCCATCAAGTGGCTGTTGCAGCGCCACGCCCCCCTGGCGATCAAGGCCACTGCCGACATCGACCAGTACCTGTGGATGGCACAGATGCTGCGCAACTGTACCGCCAGCCGTTATGCGGTGAACAAGGAGCGCATGGTCCGTCTGTCCGAGTACAGCCGCGACTGCCTCGATGAACTGCGGGCCGAAACCGGCATCGCCTACGAAGGCCGCAGCCTGGGCACCACCCAACTGTTCCGCACCCAGGCTCAACTCGACGGCGCCGCGAAAGACATCGCCGTGCTGAAAGAGTCCGGCGTGCCGTTCGAACTGCTCGACCGCGACGGCATTGCCCGCGTTGAGCCGGCGCTGGCCAGTGTCACCGACATCCTCGCCGGTGCCCTGCGCCTGCCGAACGACCAGACTGGCGACTGCCAGATGTTCACCACCAAGCTCGCCGAGATGGCCGCGAGCCTCGGTGTGCAGTTCCGTTTCGGCCAGGACATCCAGCGCCTCGACTTCGCCGGTGATCGCATCAACGGTGTATGGATCGACGGCAAGCTGGAAACCGCCGACCGCTACGTGCTGGCCCTCGGCAGCTACTCGCCGCAACTGCTCAAGCCACTGGGGATCAAGGCGCCGGTGTACCCGCTCAAGGGCTACTCTCTGACCGTGCCGATCACCAACCCGGCGATGGCCCCGACTTCGACCATTCTCGACGAGACCTACAAAGTCGCGATCACTCGTTTCGACAACCGCATCCGCGTTGGCGGCATGGCTGAAATCGCCGGTTTTGACCTGTCGCTGAACCCGCGTCGCCGGGAAACCCTGGAGATGATCGTCAACGACCTTTATCCTCAGGGCGGCGATCTGGCCCAGGCCAGTTTCTGGACCGGCCTGCGTCCGACCACCCCGGACGGTACCCCGATCGTCGGTGCCACACCATTCAAGAACCTGTTCCTGAACACCGGTCACGGCACGCTCGGCTGGACCATGGCCTGTGGCTCCGGTCGCTTGCTGGCAGACCTGATGGCGAAGAAAAAGCCGCAGATCAGCGCCGAAGGCCTCGATATTTCCCGTTATGGCAAAAAAACCCAGGAGTCTGCAAAGCATGTCAGTCCAGCGCCAGCTCACCAATGAGCGCATGAGTCAGATCGTCACCCATAACGGTACGGTTTACCTGGCCGGACAGGTCGGCGATGACATGAATGCCGGGATTGAACAGCAGACCCGCGAAACACTGGCCAACATCGAGCGTTTGCTCGACCTGGCCGGTACCGACAAGCATCATCTGCTGTCGGTGACGATTTACCTGAAAGACATCGACGCGCATTTCGAAGGCATGAACGCGGTATGGGATCAGTGGCTGCCAAAAGGCGTCGCCCCGGCCCGTGCCACCGTTGAATCGAAATTGTGCGAACCGGAAATCCTGGTCGAGCTGTCGGTTGTAGCCGCTCTGCCATAAAGCTTGTCAGAAAGATCCCTCTCCCGGTGCTGTTGGCGGTTCACGCTACCAGCCAGCGCCGGTTTTTCTTCCCGAAAACCCGACCAGAAGTCTGCCGCCATGCGTCCTGCCCGTGCCCTGATCGACCTTCAAGCCTTGCGCAACAACTACCGAATCGCCCGTGAACTCACGGGGGCCAAGGCCCTCGCTGTGATCAAGGCCGATGCCTATGGCCATGGCGCGGTGCGTTGCGCCCAGGCGCTGGAAGCCGAGGCGGACGGGTTTGCAGTAGCCTGCATCGAAGAGGCGTTGGAGCTGCGGGCGGCGGGCATTCGCGCGCCGATCCTGCTGCTGGAAGGTTTTTTCGAAGCCGATGAGCTGGCGCTGATTGTCGAGCATGATTTCTGGTGCGTGGTGCATTCGTTGTGGCAACTCGAAGCCATCGAGAAAGCGGCGTTGAGCAAACCGATCACCGTGTGGCTGAAGCTCGATTCGGGCATGCACCGCGTGGGGCTGCACCCGGCGGATTATCAGGCGGCCTACCAGCGACTGTTGGCCAGCGGCAAGGTCGCGAATGTGGTGCTGATGAGCCACTTTGCGCGTGCCGATGAACTGCACGAGCAAGCCAGTGCCGATCAGGTGGCGGTATTTGAAGCCGCGCGCAAGGGCTTGTCCGCCGAGGTCAGCCTGCGCAACTCGCCGGCGGTGCTCGGTTGGCCGCAGATTCCGAGCGATTGGGTGCGCCCAGGCATCATGCTTTATGGCGCGACGCCCTTCGAAGAGGCCAACGAAGCAGCATCGCGGCTGCAACCGGTCATGACCCTGGAATCGAAAGTGATCAGTGTGCGCGAGTTGCCGGCTGGCGAGCCCGTCGGTTACGGCGCCAAATTCATCACCCCTAAACCGATGCGCATTGGTGTCGTGGCCATGGGTTACGCCGATGGCTACCCGCGTTTGGCACCGACCGGCACGCCAGTGCTGGTTGCCGGGCAGCGCAGCCAGTTGATCGGCCGGGTATCGATGGACATGCTCTGCATCGACCTGACCGATGTCCCGCAGGCCGGCCTCGGTTCGACCGTCGAGTTGTGGGGCAAAAACATCCTCGCCAGTGATGTGGCCATGGCTGCCGGCACGATTCCTTACCAGATCTTTTGCAACCTGCGCCGGGTGCCACTGCTCTATTCCGGGGCTTAGTGCGCAGGGCTCCAGACCGGAAGTCGCCTCGCTGAGCAGGATTCAGGTCAAGGTGTTGTAAATACTGAACGCTGTCGCCATGATAACGCTCACTATTCCAACAATCTGAATCCTGGAGGCGCAAGCTTTGGACGTCGGTGAACGACTGCAATCCATCCGTAGGCTCAAAGGCCTTTCCCAGCGTGAGCTCGCCAAACGGGCGGGGGTCACCAACAGCACGATTTCGATGATCGAGAAGAACAGCGTCAGTCCCTCGATCAGTTCGCTGCGCAAAGTGCTGGGCGGGATTCCCATGTCCATGGTCGAGTTCTTTTCCGAAGAAATCCTGCAGGAAAAACCGACCCAGATTGTCTACAAGGCCAACGAGCTGATCGATATTTCCGATGGCGCGGTGACCATGAAGCTGGTCGGTCGGGCGCACCCGAGCCGGGCCATCGCATTCCTCAATGAAATCTATCCGCCAGGCGCCGACACCGGTGACGAGATGCTCACCCATGAGGGCGAGGAAACCGGCATCCTGGTCGAAGGAAAACTGGAACTGGTGGTCGGTCTCGAAACTTTTGTCCTTGAAGCCGGCGATAGCTACTACTTTGAAAGTACCAAGCCACACCGTTTTCGTAATCCGTTCGATGTGCCGGCGCGACTAATCAGCGCAGCCACACCGGCGAATTTCTAAGAAAAGAGGCGTCCTGCCAGCATCGCAGAGGCGCCCGGGCTGTTTTTCCGTCGCGGCCTAAGACCCCTTCGACTTTGGGGTTGTTTCAGTGCGACGGGCTTACCGCTATACTTGCGCCCGCCTGCGAACCGTGGCCGTAGGCGTGACTAGCCACCATTGAGGGTGAACGCGTGAACCTAATTATGAAAATGCTGGCTGCACCAGCAACCGTATTGGCCCTATGGGCTGTCAGTGTCAGCGCTCAAGCTGCGACCAATGACGATATCGCCAAACGCCTTGAGCCAGTCGGCCAGGTTTGTGTTCAGGGTAAAGAGTGCAAGGGCATGGAAGTGGCCGCTTCCGCTGGCGGCGGTGGTGGTGCGAAAACTCCGGATGAAGTGATTGCAAAACATTGCAACGCTTGCCACGGTTCAGGCCTGCTGGGCGCACCGAAAATCGGTGATGCCGCTGCCTGGAAAGAGCGTGCCGATCACCAGGGCGGCCTTGACGGCATCCTGGCCAAAGCCATTACCGGTATCAACTCGATGCCGCCTAAAGGTACCTGCGCCGATTGCTCCGACGCCGAGCTCAAAGGCGCCATCCAGAAGATGTCCGGCTTGAAATAAGCCTGAGTCTTGCTGCTGGAAAAGCCGCTTTCGAGCGGCTTTTTTGTGCCTGTGATTTAACCCGGATGGCTGTTCATTGCAGCAAAGACCCGGCAAGCTCGGTCCAGGCCCAAGTCATGGAACGTGAGGGAGGATCCGATGGTTCAGTTGTGCTCTATCGAACAGGCAGTCGATGACGTCTTGGCACGGTTGCCGGCGCATATCCACATGGGCCTGCCTCTGGGGTTGGGCAAACCCAATCACTTCGTCAACGCGCTGTATCGGCGGATCGCACAGTCGCCCGAACGACGGCTGACGATCTACACCGCGTTGTGCCTGGGGCGCCCGCCCTTGGGCGATGGTTTGCAAAAGCGCTTTCTCGAACCCTTTGTCGAACGGGTCTTCGGCGACTATCCGGAGCTGGAATTTCTCGCCGACCTGCGCCGCGATAGTCTGCCGGACAACATCCACATCCAGCAGTTCTTCATGCAGCCCGGCAGCCTGCTCAACAGTGCCGCGGCGCAACAGGATTACGTCAGCAGCAATTACAGCCATGCGGCGCGGGACATCAATGCCGCCGGGTTGAATCTGGTGGCGCAGCTGGTGGCCAGCCACGCCGAGCATCCTGACCGTTTGAGCCTGAGCTGCAACCCGGACATCACCCTCGACCTGTTGCCGATGATCGCCAGGCGCCGCGCCGCCG
Source organism: Pseudomonas sp. IT-P4 (assembly GCF_949767755.1). NCBI lineage: Bacteria > Pseudomonadati > Pseudomonadota > Gammaproteobacteria > Pseudomonadales > Pseudomonadaceae > Pseudomonas > Pseudomonas sp. IT-P4. Next base: position 255,725 of record NZ_CATKPX010000023.1, read on the forward strand.
GAGAAACCATCCTGATGGTCGGCCAGGTGCACAACGATCTGCCTTACATGCCCGGCGATGCGGAAGTCGGCATCGACACCTTTGACCTGCTGATCGATGAGAAGGACAACACCACGCTGTTTTCCACGCCAAACATGCCGGTGGGGTGTCAGGACCATTTCATCGGGGTGCACGCCAGCACCCTGGTGCGTGATGGCGGTACCTTGCAGATCGGCATCGGCTCCATGGGCGATGCGCTGACAGCGGCGCTGCTGGCGCGGCAAGCCGACAACGACGGATACAGGGCTTTACTGGCAGACGTAAACCTCAGCCACTGGGCGCAACTGATCGAGCGCGAAGGCGGCATCGCCCCCTTCGCCAAAGGCCTGTATGGCTGTAGCGAAATGTTCGTCAACGGCTTGCTGGTGCTGGCCGATGCCGGGATCGTGCAACGCAAGGTTTATCCGGATGTGGCGACCCAGCAGCAGGCGAATGCCGGCACCCTCGACGAGGCTGCACAAACTGATGGCATCTCGGTGCACGGTGGTTTCTTTCTCGGTCCGCGTAGCTACTACGAGCGCTTGCGCGAATTGCCGCAAAGCAAGCGGCTCGAATTCAACATGACCCGCATCAGCTACATCAACGAGCTCTACGGCCAGGAAGAACTCAAGCGCTTGCAGCGCCTGGATGCGCGGTTCATCAACACCGCGTTCACCGTGACCTTGCTCGGTGCCGCCGTGGCGGATCAGCTCGAAGACGGACGTGTGCTCAGTGGCGTAGGCGGGCAGTACAACTTCGTGGTGCAGGGGCATGCGCTGGCAGGTGCGCGCTCGGTGTTGCTACTGCGCAGCTGGCGTGAGTCCGGCGGCGACGTCAGCTCGAACATCGTCTGGGAGTATGGTCACTGCACGATTCCCCGGCACTTGCGGGACATCGTGGTCACCGAATACGGCATCGCCGATCTTCGTGGCAAGACCGATGCGGCAGTGATCGAGGCCTTGCTCAATATCAGCGACTCGCGTTTTCAGCCGGGATTGATCGAGCAGGCGCAGAAAGTCGGCAAACTGCCCAAGGACTTCCGTCTCGATCCGCGCTTCAGCTATAACAATCCGCAGCGTTTGTTGGCGATTCAGGCGCGGCATCCGCAGCTGTTTCCGGAGTATCCGCTGGGCTGTGATTTCACCGAGGTCGAGCAGGATCTGTTGCGGGCGCTGAACTGGCTCAAGAGCAAGTTCAAGCTGAGTGAGGTGCTGGAGTTGGGCAAGGCAGCGCTGGACGCGCCGGAGCCTGCGTTGTTCCAGGAGCATCTGGAACGCATGCAACTGGCCAGCCCGGAGGGGATGAAGGAGGATTTGTATCAGCGCCTGCTGCTCACAGGCCTCAAGGCGACTGGGCAGTAACTGGTCACCGAAAACAACTGTGGGAGCGAGCTTGCTCGCGATAGCGGTGTATCAGTCAACGAAGATGTCGACTGACACTATGCAATCGCGAGCAAGCTCGCTCCCACAGGGGGATGTGCGTTGTGGTGGCTTTATTCGATAAAGGTCACAACACCGTCGGCCAGCGACTTCACTCGGGCCAGGGACTCTACGCGATAACCCTGCGAGTCCAGTTCCGCACGGCCGCCCTGGAACGACTTCTCGATCACGATGCCCAGGCCCGCCACGGTGGCGCCAGCCTGCTTGATGATCGAAATCAGTGCCTGGGACGCCTTACCGTTGGCCAGGAAGTCATCGATGATCAGCACGCGGTCGCTACTGGTCAGGTGGCGCGGGGAAATGGCCACGGTGCTTTCGGTCTGTTTGGTGAACGAGTACACGGTCGCCGACAGCAGGTTTTCGGTCAGGGTCAGGGACTGGTGCTTGCGGGCGAAAATCACCGGCACACCCAGGTTCAGACCGGTCATGATCGCCGGGGCGATGCCCGAGGCTTCGATGGTGACAATCTTGGTGATGCCCGAATCCTTGAACAGCGTGGCGAATTCGTCGCCGATCAGCTTCATCAGGGCCGGGTCGATCTGGTGGTTCAGAAAGGCGTCGACTTTCAGGACCTGGTCGGAAAGCACGATGCCTTCTTCGCGAATTTTCTTGTGCAATGCTTCCATGAAGCTGTCCTCAGTTGGCTCCAGACACTGTGAAAACTACTGCGCTCGGTAATCCTGCGTTAAAAACAGGCTCGGAATGCTCATTTACAGCCAGTAAACTCCGCTTCCTCGCCTGTTTTTGCCTTGTCTTACCTTCGCTCGCTACGTTTTCACAGCGCCTGGCTATGCCGATGTTCAATTAAAAAGTGGTCAATTCTAGCGCTTTAACATCGCGCGTATATCCGCCAATGCATTGTTGCCACGCACGGCTTTGACTTCGGTCGGTGTGTCGTCGTTGCCTTCCCAGGCCAGATCGTCCGGCGGCAGTTCATCGAGGAAGCGGCTTGGTGCGCAGTCGATGATCTCGCCGTACTGCTTGCGCTTGGCGGCGAAGGTGAAGGCCAGGGTCTGACGCGCGCGGGTAATGCCCACGTAGGCCAGGCGACGTTCTTCTTCGATGGTGTCGGCTTCGATGCTGGAACGGTGCGGGAGGATTTCCTCTTCCATGCCCATGATGAACACGTAGGGGAATTCCAGGCCCTTGGAGGCGTGCAAGGTCATCATCTGCACGCCTTCGGCGCCATCTTCCTCTTCCTGCTGACGCTCGAGCATGTCGCGCAGGACGAGTTTGCCGATGGCGTCCTCGACGGTCATTTCGCCTTCTTCGTCTTTTTCCAGGGTGTTCTTCAGCGCCTCGATCAGGAACCAGACGTTACCCATGCGGTAGTCGGCGGCCTTGTCGCTGGAGCTGTTGGTGCGCAGCCAGTTCTCGTAGTCGATGTCCATGACCATGCTGCGCAGGGCCGAGATCGGGTCTTCGCCGGCGCACTGCTCGCGCACCCGGTCCATGAAACGCTTGAAGCGCGACAGGCGATCGGTGAAGCGGCTGTCCAGATGCTCGCCCAAACCCATCTCGTCGGTGGCGGCGTACATCGAGATCTTGCGCTCGGTGGCGTAGTTGCCCAGCTTCTCCAGCGTGGTCGAGCCGATCTCGCGGCGCGGCACGTTGATCACCCGCAGGAACGCGTTGTCGTCGTCCGGGTTCACGATCAGACGGAAGTAAGCCATCAGATCTTTCACTTCCTGACGTCCGAAGAAGCTGTTGCCGCCGGAGAGGCGATACGGCACCTGGTGATGCTGCAACTTCAGCTCGATCAACTTGGCCTGGTAGTTGCCGCGATACAGGATCGCGAAATCGCTGTACGGGCGGTCGGTGCGCAAGTGCAGGCTGAGGATTTCCATGGCCACGCGCTCGGCCTCGGCGTCTTCGTTGCGGCAACGGATCACGCGGATCTCGTCGCCGTGACCCATTTCACTCCACAACTGCTTTTCGAACTCGTGGGGATTGTTCGAGATCAGTACGTTGGCGCAACGCAGGATGCGGCTGGTGGAGCGGTAGTTCTGCTCCAGCATCACCACTTTCAAGGACGGGTAGTCGTCCTTGAGCAGCATCAGGTTTTCCGGGCGAGCACCGCGCCAGGCGTAGATCGACTGGTCGTCGTCGCCTACCACGGTGAACTGGTTGCGTTTGCCGATGAGCATTTTCACCAGCAGGTATTGGCTGGCGTTGGTGTCCTGGTATTCGTCGACCAGCAGGTAGCGCACCTTGTTCTGCCACTTTTCCAGGATGTCGGCGTGCTCTTCGAACAGCTTCACCGGCAGCAGGATCAGGTCGTCGAAGTCCACCGCGTTGAACGCCTTGAGCGTGCGCTGGTAGTGGGTGTAGACGATGGCGGCGGTCTGTTCCTTGGGGTTGCGCGCGTTTTCCAGGGCCTGGGCCGGCAGGATCAGGTCGTTTTTCCAGGCGCCGATCATGTTCTTGATCTCGTCGACGCCGTCGTCGCCCGAGTATTCCTTCTGCATGATGTCGGTCATCAGGGCCTTGACGTCGGTCTCGTCGAAGATCGAGAAGCCCGGTTTGTAGCCCAGCCGCACGTGTTCCTTGCGGATGATGTTCAGGCCCAGGTTGTGGAACGTGCAGACCGTCAGCCCGCGCCCTTCACCGGCACGCAGCAGGGTGCCGACCCGTTCCTTCATTTCGCGGGCGGCCTTGTTGGTAAAGGTCATGGCGACGATGTACTGGGCGCGAATGCCACAGTTCTGGATCAGGTGCGCGATTTTGCGCGTGATCACGCTGGTCTTGCCGGAGCCTGCGCCGGCGAGCACCAATAGAGGGCCGCCGACGTAGTTCACGGCTTCTTGCTGCCGGGGATTGAGTCGGGACATAGGTAAATTCAGGAGTCAGTCACGAAATGGGCCGGCATTTTAACAGGCTCAGCGAATTGTGCTGCTCTGTCCGACTTGTGACGTAGCGCGCTATCTGTAATTGCCGGTTTTGTTACTTTCACGCAGGATGCGCAACGAATTTGCGGCTAATGTTCGTAATTGCGGATACAAAGGGTTCGTTTTGCTCACTGATGTCATTGTCATTGGTCATCGGAACGGCATAATGCCCGTCGCCTACATCTTTGCAGAGTCTAGGGAGCTAGCTTGTCTACGCCTGTCGAACCCTTGCGTTTGCTGCTACTGGCCGAAGAGCCAGCGTGGGCAGCGTTGTTGCGCGAGTGTCTGGCTCCTATGGGGAGCTCGGCCGTGCTCATCAGCGCGCCGAGTTGGGAGTCGGTCAGCAGCCTGTTCGATGACAACCACAGCGCGGTGTTATTGACCATCCCGCAACTTCAACCGGCGCCGGGCCGTTGCAGCCTGCCGACGGTGTTGTTGCTCGACCATGAGCCGCTGACCCCGCCCGACGGCGTGAGTGACTGGCTGGTGCGCGACCTGCTCGATCCCGGCATGTTGCGCCGTTGCCTGCGTCATGTGCGCGAACGCGGCGTCCTGGAAAACACGCTGCAACGCCTGGCCGAGCAAGATCCGCTGACCGGCATCGCCAACCGTCAGGGCTTCCAGACCCTGTTGACGGCACGCCTGGCGGAAAACGACGGTCGTGGCCTGGCCCTCGGTCATCTCGACCTCGACAACTTTCGTTATGCCAACGACGCCCTCGGCCATCAGGCCGGTGACCGCCTGATCCTGCAAGTGGTGGCGCGGCTCAAGAGCCAGCTTGAGGTCGGCGATCAACTGGCGCGCCTGGGCAGTGATGAATTCGCTCTGCTGATCGACACCCGTCGCGCTCCCCAGCGTGCGGAGTGGATGGCCGAGCGCATCAGCGAAGCGCTGGCCGAGCCTTATTGGGTCGATGGCGAAAGCCTGCTGATCGGCTCCAGCCTGGGCATCGCCTACGCCCGGGCCCAGACCGGCGCGGATCCGCTGATGTGGCATGCGCACATCGCAATGCAGCAGGCCAAAAGCACCCAGGGCTGCACCTTTCACATTTTCAACGAGCGTATCAACCGCAATGCCCGCAGCATCGCCGACCTGGAAACCGAGCTGCGCCGGGCACTGCGTCGCGATGAGCTGGAGCTGCATTACCAGCCACGGCTGAACCTCGAAGACGGGCAAATCGTCGGCCTCGAAGCTTTGGTGCGCTGGCGGCATGCCGAGCGCGGCTTGCTGCCACCGAGCGAATTCGTGCCGCTGGCCGAGCAAAGTGGTCTGATTGTGCCGCTGGGCTACTGGGTGATTTCCCGGGCCCTGCGCGACATGCAGGCGTTGCTTGAACTTGGAATGCCGCCGTTGCACATGGCAATCAACCTGTCGTTCCGGCAGTTCCAGGACAGCCAGTTGCTGTCGACCCTGAGTCGCCTGATTGCCGAGCGCGGTGTCGAGGCGCAGTGGCTGGAGTTCGAGCTGACCGAGACCGCCGTGATGCGCCGCAGCGATCTGGTCAAGCAGACCATGGACGCCCTAGGGCGCCTCGGCGTGCGCTTCTCCCTCGACGACTTCGGTACCGGGTTCTCGTCGTTTGTGCACCTCAACAGCCTGCCGATCACTTTGCTGAAGATCGACAAGAGCTTTGTCGGCGGTATGGAGCAGCGTGAGGAAAACCGCAAACTGGTCCACGCGATGATCAACCTGGCGCACAACCTCAACCTCGAGGTGGTCGCAGAAGGCGTGGAAACGCCGGAGCAACTGGATCTGCTGCGCGGGTTTGAATGCGATCAGGTGCAGGGGTATTTGATCAGCAAACCATTGCCGCTGGCCGAGTTGGTGGAGTACCTGACGTTTGGCTCCAGTCAGCAGCCGATGCTGGAAGTCGTGAGCTGACCGCGACCTTTCAGTTGGTCCAAAACCTGTGGGAGCGAGCTTGCTCGCGATGGCGGTGTATCAGTCGAAATGGATGTTGACTGACCTGGCCTCATCGCGAGCAAGCTCGCTCCCACAGAGGATTTCCCACAGGGGGATCTCAATCTGGCTGAGCGACTGTGAAGCCATTCTGTGACGTCGACTCGCGCCGAATCATCCGCTTCATCTTCCACTCAAACCCCAGCGTCAGGCTCACCGCCGCACACGCCAGCCCCAGCGCAAGGCCCCACCAGACGCCCGTTGGCCCCCAGTCCAGGTGGAACGCCATCCACCACGCCGCCGGTGCGCCAATCAGCCAATAGCAGCCCAGGCCGACGAGGAAGGTGGTCTTGGCATCCTTGAGCCCACGAATGCAGCCCATGGCAATGGTTTGCACGCCGTCGAACAGCTCGAACCATGCCGCCACCGCCAGCAGGCTCACGGCAAGGTTGATGACATCGCGAAACGCCGGGTCGTTGTGGTCGAGAAACAGGCCGACCAACTGATTTGGCAGTAGCCAGAAGACCATGGCGAAACACAGCATCGCCGCCGCCCCGAACGCAATGCCGACCCGCCCGGCCAGCCGTGCATCCAGCAATTGTCCGGCACCGTAGTGCTGGCCGATGCGCATGGTGATCGCATAAGAAATCCCCGCCGGGACCATGAACGCCACCGAGACGATTTGCAGGGCAATCTGATGCGCCCCCAACTGCGTGCTGCCCATGGTGCCCATGCACAGCGCGGCGAAGGCAAACAGCCCGACTTCCACCGCGTAGGTGCCGCCAATCGGTAGGCCCAGGCGCCACAGTTCCTTCAGGTACGGGCGGTTCAGCCGCGACAGACCCTGGCGTAGCGGATAGGCGTTGTAGGCCGGATGCCGACGAATGTGCCAGGCCAGCGCCAGCGCCATGAGATTGGCGACAATCGCAGTCACGAGCCCGATACCCATCAGCCCCGGTTTCGGCAGGCCGAACATGCCGGTGATCAACGCATAGTTGAGCAAAAAGTTGGCAACCGTCCCGCCCACGCTGATCACCATTACCGGTGTTGCGCGGCCGATGGCGCTGGTGAACCCGCGCAGGGCCATGAAGCTCAGATAGCCGGGCAGGGCGAACGGCAGGAAGATCAAAAATTGACCGGCCGCGTTGACGTTGGTTTCGGTCTGCCCGAACAGCAGCAAGACCGGTTTGAGGTTCCACAGCAGCAAACCGGCAACCAGCGCCATCAACCACGCCAGCCACAGCCCGGCCTGGGTCAGCCGGGTAGCCCCGACAATATCGCCAGCACCCTGACGGATCGCCACCAGAGTGCCGACTGCTGCAATCACGCCGATGCAGAAAATCGACACGAACGAATAGGTTGCCGCACCGAGCCCACCACCGGCCAATGCCTCGGGACTCAGGCGCGCCATCATCAGGGTGTCGGTGAGGACCATCAGCATGTGTGCCAACTGCGAGGCAATCAGCGGCCCCGCCAGCCGCAGGATGGCCCAGAGTTCAGTACGTGCTGGATGCTGCATGGTCATCACGCTCGATTATCAAAGGGAACAGGAAAGAACCGATTCTCGGCGCTTTGCGGGGTTTGCACAAAGGGATAAAAAGGATGGATAGCATGATTCAAACTCATGCTGGAGAGTTTCTGCTAGGGTGGGCGAACCCCGCAGTAGGAGCTTTCCCAATGTCCCGTCGTCTTCCTCCCTTGTATGCTCTGCGCGCATTCGAAGCGGCGGCGCGACACAGCTCGTTTACCCGTGCGGCCGAAGAACTGTCGATTACCCAAAGTGCAGTCAGTCGGCATATTCGTACGCTCGAAGAGCATTTTGCCTGCCGCTTGTTTCACCGCAGTGGCCGCAACCTGCAACTGACCGAGTCGGCCCGTTTGTTGTTGCCGGGCATTCGCGAAGGCTTCACCGCCCTGGAGCGGGCCTGCAATACCTTGCGCGCCGAAGACGACATCCTGCGCATGAAAGCTCCCTCGACCCTGACCATGCGCTGGTTGCTGGCGCGCCTCAGTCGCTTCCGTCATCTGCAGCCGGGCAACGAAGTGCAATTGACCAGCGCGTGGATGGACGTCGATTCGGTGGATTTCAACCATGAACCTTTCGACTGCGCCGTCATACTCAGCAACGGGCATTTTCCACCGGACTGGGAAGCGACTTTCCTGTTCCCCGAAGAGTTGATTCCCGTGGGCGCGCCAAATCTTCTGAAGGATCAACCGTGGGACGTTGCGCGTCTGGCCAGTACTGAGCTGCTGCATCCGACTCCGGACCGCCGCGACTGGCGCAACTGGCTGGAGCGCATGGGGCTGGCCGATGAGGTGTCGCTCAAGGGCGGACAGGTATTCGATACCCTGGAGCTGGGCATGATCGCCGCCGCGCGGGGCTATGGCGTGTCCATGGGCGATCTGCTGATGGTGGCGGAAGATGTAGCCCAGGGACGCCTGAGTTTACCTTGGCCGACCGCCGTCGCCAGTGGTGAGAATTATTACCTGGTCTGGCCGAAAACCCGCCCTGGCGGCGAGCGTTTGCGTCGCCTCAGCGATTTCCTGCAAGGCGAGGTCCGGGCCATGGAGTTACCGGATGTCGAACGCCTTGGCTGAATCGATGGCATCGACTCAATTCCGTTTGCCCCCCCATCTACGTATCAATTGTCTTTCTTGGCATTTTCTCGACTTATGTTCTTGCTGAAACGTTTCATCAAGTTTATAAAAATGGCACAACTCCAACAAAGGCGATTGCCATGACCCCACTCAAACTCGTCGTTGCCCTTAGCGCACTGTCCGCTGCCTCCCAAGCACTAGCCTGGGATTACGTCCTGCTCGACACCGACAAGGCCGCCCAGAACTGGCAAGTCACCAGCCAGCAACTCGGCATAAAAACCGATAAACCTTTCAGCGTGACCCTGCGCACCTTGCACGGCGGTCGGCAGGAAGGCGTCAGCATCGTCGACATCGATAACGGCACGATGAAGCTTTCGGTAGTTCCAACTCGTGGCATGAACGTCCTGCAGGCCTCGGTCGGTAACGTGCGCATGGGTTGGGATTCACCAGTCAAGGAAGTGGTCAATCCGTCCTTCATCGAGCTCAACGGCCGTGGTGGCCTGGGCTGGCTGGAAGGCTTCAATGAGCTGGTCACCCGCTGCGGTTACGAGTGGGTCGGCCACCCCGGCATCGACAACGGCGAACTGCTGACCCTGCACGGTCGCGCTGCCAATATCCCGGCCAACAAAGTCACCTTGCACATTGATGAAAAACCGCCGTACGCCATCAGCCTGCGCGGCGAGCTGAAAGAGCAGGCTTTCAAGAAAGTCGACTTCTCGGTCGCGACCGAACTGGTCACCGAGCCCGGCAGCGTAGCGTTCGCCCTCAACGACACCCTGACCAACAACGGCGACTATCCGAAGGAATACCAGGCGCTGTATCACAGTAACTTCAGCACCCCATTCCTGGAGCAAGGCGCCCGCTTCGCTGCGCCGGTGAAACAGGTGTCGCCGTTCAACGATAAAGCCAAAAGCGATTTGCCGGACTGGCAAACCTATCGCGGACCGACCAAGGACTACGACGAAACGGTTTACAACGTAGTGCCTTACGCCGATGCCAAGGGCGATACATTGACCGTCCTGCATAACAAGGCCGGCAGCCTGGGCGTCTCGGTTGGTTTCAACACTCAAACACTGCCCGTGTTCTCCCTGTGGAAAAACACCGATACCCAAGGGCAGGGCTATGTCACGGGACTGGAGCCAGGCACGAGTTTTTCCTACAACCGCCGGTATCAGCGGCCACTGAACCTGGTGCCAATCATTGGGCCGAAGGAGCAGAAACAGTTCCGCATCAGCTACGGCTTGCTGGCGGATAAGACCGCTGTGGATAAGGCGTTGAAGCAGGTCAGCGAGATTCAAGGTGGGCGGGAGACTGAGGTGCGGCAGACGCCGTTGGTTGACCTTACCAAGGGTTGATTTTCGCCGTCTTTGCGAAAAGCCGCTTATTGGCCGGAAAAACGCTTACAAATTTGAGCTACTGGCTTGTTGGCCGATATTGCAGTGCTTCGGCCAAGTGCTCGCGTCTGATTTCATCGACTTGTTCAAGGTCCGCAAGAGTGCGCGCTACTTTGAGCAGTCGATGGGCCGCTCGCAGTGACAAGGTCAGTCGTTCACACGCCGTCTCCAGCCAGGTTTCGTCTGTTGTGGATAACTTGCAGTGTCTGCGCAGGCCCGGCAAGTCGAGAAAGGCATTGGCACAGCCTTGGCGCTTTTGTTGCCGTTCGCGTGCATCGGCAACCAACCCGGCGGCGGTGGCAGTGTCGTCGCCGGGTTTTAACGCAGGATTCAATGCCGTGGCTTCGCGAGCAACCGTCAGGTGCAGATCAATACGATCCAGCAGTGGCCCCGACAGTTTGTTGCGATAGCGCTGAACCATGTCGGGCGTACAGGAACAACGGCCACTCGGTTCGCCAAGATATCCACAGGGGCAGGGATTCATCGCGGCGACCAGTTGAAAGCGCGCCGGAAAGCGTACGCGGTCCTTGGCGCGAGAAATCACGATGTGGCCGGATTCCAGTGGCTCTCTCAACACCTCCAATACCTTGCGATCAAATTCCGGGAGTTCATCGAGGAACAGCACGCCATGGTGAGCGAGGGTGATTTCGCCCGGTTGCGGTTTCGAGCCACCGCCCACCAGTGCCGGTCCTGAGGCGGAGTGGTGTGGCTGTCGGAAGGGGCGCTGTGGCCAGTGGCTCAGTGGTACACAACTGGCGACGGATTGAATTGCTGCGACTTCCAGTGCTTCGCTCTCGGCCAGGGGTGGCAGCAGCCCTGGCAATCGGCTCGCCAATAGCGTCTTGCCTGTACCCGGTGGCCCGCTGAACAGCAGGTTATGCGCACCCGCCGCTGCAATCAGCAGTGCGCGTTTGGCTGCCATTTGCCCCTGGACTTCATTCAAGTCGGGATAGGGTTTGCTGGCGTAGAGCAAACCATTGGAGGCGTAAGGCTCGATGGGTGTGTGCCCATTGAAATGCGCCACCGCCTGCAGCAGATGGTCCACTGCGATGACCTTCAACCCTGACGCCAGGCAGGCCTCTTCGGCATTCGCCTGCGGCACCATCAACCAGCGCCCGGCCTTGCGCGCCGCCAATGCCGCCGGCAGCACTCCACGGACCGGCCGCACTGCACCGGAAAGCGCCAACTCCCCCAGGCACTCCACGTCATCCAGCGTCAGCGTCGGCACCTGCACACTGGCCGAGAGAATCCCCAGGGCAATCGCCAGATCGAATCGCCCGCCATCCTTGGGCAAATCAGCGGGCGCCAGATTCAGCGTGATCCGACGCGCAGGAAACTGCAGCCCCGAATTGATGATCGCACTGCGCACCCGGTCTTTGCTTTCCTTCACTGCGGCTTCAGGTAGACCGACCATCGTCAACGACGGCAAGCCGTTGGCCAGATGAACTTCTACGGTAACGGCAGGCGCTTCCACGCCCACCTGGGCGCGGCTGTGGACGATGGAGAGGGACATGGTCGTTCCTTGAAATTACGGGGAGCCGCTTCCTGCGGTTTTTCAAGGGTAGTCAGGAGATGAGCATTTCGCGTGGTGTCAGGGAAGGTGAATTTTCGCAGGATGTTGCGAGCTATCGCCGGACGGGCGGGCAGCAAAAAACCGCCATTCAAGCGGTTCTTTGGTAAACAGTTTCAGACTCTTTTACCGGCAAGTAAGCCCGGAGGTTCAAGGTCTTTGCCGTGAGCCGCAGCGACATCAAGAAATCGTTGTTGATTGGCTGAAATCTTGCCGCCTAGCCGAAGTGCTTCAGCATGATATTGAATAATGAGTAAAAGCTTGGCTTTTCGCTTTCTTTGAATCATGGACACCTCCTGTGCCTTGGAGTGAGATCGATACTATTAATCGTCCAGGTAAATGACAAGTCGATTGTTCTGGTCGAAGCTGAATCCGAGGTTCTGGTAGTAGGGGACGACATTTGGGCCAGGATCCTGAATCTCTATTTCTTTGCACCCCAGCATTCGTGCATAGGTATCTGTAGCCAGCAGTGCCATCGGAGCGATCAAGCCACGAAGAGGATGAGACCTGTCTGGGTGACCCTGCAAAAGAATGATCTTTATGCAAATAGCGCTTTTACGCGGAGTGGCATAACACAGACCACATAGTTTCTGTTCGTACCAGATGGCCAAATCCAGTCCCTTGGCATCTTTGCACTTCCAGTTCGACACGCTTTCCCATGGGAAGAGTGCAGCTTCCAACCACGGGAGGCAGGCAGTAATCGCAGCTGGAGTTATTGGGTCGAACCTAACCGCCTCGGTGTTGAGTTTCCTGGCCCGAGATTTACAGTCCTTGACGAACATTTTATATGCGAGCTTTCGTGCATCTGATTTGTAAGTCTGGTTTCGAAGTTCGGTGCCTTTTCCTTTTCTTCTCATTGCTGGCGTCTATCGAGTAACAAGGCGAAAAGCGTAAAGAAAAGGGTGAGGACTGATAAATCAGGCCGGAGCGCCGCTTTTTGTAGGACCCTGCCGAGAAAGATGAAGGACGTCGGTGAAAGAGCGTGGATGGTCTTGCCGGATGAAGGTTGCTGCTTATGATCTCGCTGAATGCAGCCTTAGGAGGCGTGAATGAACAGGAATGGGATGCGCCCGATTCATCCTGGCGAAATTCTCAGTGAGGAGTTTTTGAAGCCACTGGGCGTTACAACCGATGCTCTGGCTCGCTCGTTGAACGACCCGGAGGCGGAAATAAGCGATGTTGTGAATCAGCGGAGCGGTGTCAGTGTTGGTCTGGCGCAAAAGCTATCCATCAACCTGAACACCACGCCCGAGTTCTGGCTGAATCTGCAATCGACCTACGAGTTGCGCTCGGCCCAGATCGAGCGTGGTTGAACGTTAAATATTCAAAGCGACTGCAAGACGAGTGAAGCCCGCTTCCACCACGGTTTTACCGGGCGTCTTGCCTGCTCCTGCTCTGTCATCATCTGCGGCACATCCTGCAACCGAATCCACGGCTGGTTGTTCCAGTGCAGCAGGCTCAACGACATTTCCGGCCAGTTGAGCAGGCTCAGTTGCGGGCGTTCGGTTGTGGTGGGGTATTGGGCATCTCGCAGGGCGGGAACAACTTCGTGGGTGAGCCATTCACGCAGAGCTCGGTACTCGGGGCAGTAGTGGTAGACCAGTAATGCGTAGACGCCGGATTCGCTGACCAGCAGGGTGTTTTCGATATGTCCGTGGATGAGGGTTTTGGCTGTTTGGTATTGGTCGGGGTCGAGTTTTCGGACTTGGCGGTCGTTGAGGTAGATGCGTAGCAGTCGCCCTAGGTCGCGGGCGCTGAACCAGGGTTGGTTTTGTATCAGGAGGGCGTGGAGGTGGAGTTTGTGGCGGGTGAAGACTTGCGGAATCAGGTAAGCATCATCTCGATTCATTGATACAGCTCCTTTTGCTTAAGGGCTGCCGGCAATTGTCGCCAAACAATTGGGTGGCAGTTGTACGCGGGTTGGCGAACCGGAGCAAAAGGAACCCGGCAGACCCGGAGATCTCCCACGCACAACCGCCATGACTTGCGTCGATGGTCGTCATGCTCCTTTAGCTTCCGGGTCGCCAAACCCAGTGCTGAACATTCAGCTGAGGGTGAGCTTAGGAACCGGAGATCTGCGGCGCAATCGGACGGCGGTGTGATGTTTGTAGGACGTTGCCGGGATTGTTGCGGGGCTTGCGATCAAAAGATCACAGCCTGCGGCAGCTCCTACAGGTGAAGTGCAAGGTCGTGCCGACCTTCAATCGCGAGCAGGCTCGCTCCCACAGGGGGACTGCATTTCACATCAGAATTTATTCAGTCGGCGGATTCAGCTTCGCTTCCAGCTCCGCCACCTTCGCCTCAAGGCTCTCCAGCCGAGCCCGCGTGCGTGCCAGCACGACCATCTGGCTATCGAATTCTTCCCGGCTCACCAGATCCAGTTTGCTGAAGCCGCTCTGCAGCAGCATTTTGAACTGGCTTTCGATTTCAGCTTTCGGCAGAGGCGTATCGCCGCTGAAGAGGCGGGAGGCGGTGCCGGTGAGGGCGTCGAGGAAGTCTTTTGGCGCGAGCATGGGCAATGTCCTGGAAACAATGACGGGCAGTGTATCACGCAGTGTCTATAGTCATTTGCGCGGGCAAGGGATGCACACTTTTCGCGCATTGGGACGGACGGTGCCGCACCGTTGTTGTGCGTAACCCGGCGAGTGTTGTTGCGATATGGCGGACATCTGCCGGCAAAAGATTGAAAACTATGAGTTTTGTGGAGATGGCAAGGTTTCTGCTTAGATGCTGGTGACCCATGCACTGATGCAGTCACTGTGACGAACGCAGTGCGCCAAGCGAAGCGGGGGAGTGTTTCGTGAGGAGCGTCGGACGGGCAGGTCAGGGCCGACGATGCGTTACAAAGCCAGGCACTGCGCTTAGACTTGAGTCGGGTTTGTTTTCCTGGGGCAAGTCCACCAATTCGGGAGAGAGTTTTCATGAAGCTAGTCACTGCCATCATCAAGCCGTTCAAGCTGGACGACGTACGCGAGTCGCTGTCCGAGATCGGCGTGCAGGGCATTACCGTCACTGAAGTCAAAGGCTTTGGTCGGCAGAAGGGTCACACCGAGCTGTATCGCGGCGCGGAATACGTGGTCGATTTCCTGCCCAAGGTGAAGATCGACGTCGCCATCGACGACAAGGATCTGGACCGGGTAATCGAGGCCATCACCAAGGCTGCCAACACCGGCAAGATCGGTGACGGCAAGATCTTCGTGGTCAATCTGGAACAGGCGATTCGCATCCGTACCGGCGAAACCGATACCGACGCAATCTAAGCCGCCACAAACCCAACGCCCCAGGAGAAAACAATATGACTCTGCGTAAATTCGCAGGGCTAGGAGCCCTGTTGTCCATCGTAATGCCCAGCCTTGCTCTGGCGGCAGACGAAGTGGCGGCCCCAGTCCTCAACTCCGGCGACACCGCCTGGATGATGACCTCGACGGCCTTGGTGCTGTTCATGACCATTCCCGGCCTCGCGCTGTTCTACGGCGGCATGGTTCGGTCGAAAAACATTCTTTCCGTGATGATGCAGTGCTTCGCCATTACCGGTCTGATCAGCGTCCTGTGGGTCATTTATGGCTACAGCATCGCGTTCGACACCACGGGCATGGAGCAGGGCGTCGTCAACTTCAACTCGTTCTTCGGCGGCATGGGCAAGGCATTCCTCGCCGGCATCACGCCAGCCAGCCTGACCGGCCCTGCGGCGCTGTTCCCTGAGGCGGTATTCGTCACCTTCCAGATGACCTTCGCGATCATCACCCCGGCGCTGATCGTCGGTGCGTTCGCCGAGCGGATGAAGTTCTCCGCGATGCTGGTGTTCATGGGCATCTGGTTCACCCTGGTGTATGCGCCGATCGCGCACATGGTCTGGTCCGGCAACGGCGGCCTGATGTGGGACTGGGGCGTGCTCGATTTCGCCGGTGGCACAGTGGTGCACATCAACGCCGGTGTGGCTGGTCTGGTTGCCTGCCTGGTGCTGGGCAAGCGCAAGGGCTTCCCGACCACGCCGATGGCTCCGCACAACCTCGGTTACACCCTGATGGGCGCGGCCATGCTGTGGGTTGGCTGGTTCGGTTTCAACGCCGGTTCCGCCGCTGCGGCCAATGGCACCGCCGGCATGGCGATGCTGGTAACTCAGATTGCTACCGCCGCTGCCGCACTGGGCTGGATGTTTGCCGAGTGGCTCACCCACGGCAAGCCTAGCGCACTGGGCATCGCTTCGGGCGTGGTTGCCGGTCTGGTGGCAATCACCCCGGCTGCCGGCACTGTCGGCCCGATGGGCGCGCTGGTAATCGGTCTGGCGGCTGGCGTGGTGTGCTTCTTCTGCGCCACCACCCTCAAGCGCAAGCTCGGCTATGACGACTCCCTGGACGCCTTCGGTGTGCACGGTATCGGCGGTATCCTCGGCGCAATCCTGACCGGTGTGTTCGCTGCTCCGTCCCTGGGCGGCTTCGGCACCGTGACCGACATTGCCGCGCAAGTGTGGATTCAGTGCAAAGGCGTGGGCTTCACGGTGATCTACACCGCGATCGCTACATACATCATCCTCAAGGTGCTGGATGCGGTCATGGGCTTGCGTATCAACGAAGAAGAAGAGGCGGTCGGCATCGATCTGGCGCTTCACAACGAACGCGGCTACAACTTGTAAGCAAGCGCTAAAAAAACTGCCCGGCTTGCCGGGCATTTTTTTGTCTGGAATTTGTCGTTGAAGGCTGGGCTGAAAGGTTTTTTCCTACAGGTTTTACGATGTTTACGTCGGGTGTTTTTGTGCAGCCAAAGGCTTACAGGATTGAAGGAATATTAGGGCCTTTGTTTTTTCCCAGAGCGCGCTAGAATGCGCCCCGAACGTGCGGAGAACTGTATGTGGCAACAGACTCTGATTACCTTGCGGGCGAGGCCCCGGGGCTTTCATCTGGTAACGGACGAGTTACTCGCCGGCCTGCCTGAACTCAAGGCGTGTCGGGTCGGTCTGTTGCATTTGTTGCTGCAGCATACCTCGGCGTCGTTGACCATCAACGAGAACGCCGATCCGGCGGTACGTCGCGACTTCGAACGATTTTTCAATCGTCTGATCCCACAAGGAACAGACGGCTATGAGCATAACGACGAAGGCCTGGACGACCTCCCGGCGCACTTCAAGGCCAGCGTGCTTGGCTGTCAGCTCAGTTTGCCGATTTCGGCAGGCCAGCTGGCGTTGGGGACCTGGCAAGGCGTTTATCTGGGCGAGCACCGTGATCATGGCGGTGCCCGTAAAGTCCTCGCCACCGTACATGGTGAAGAGGCATAGCCGCTGGTCAGCAGCGGCTGTTGAATTTTTTCCTGCTGCCTTCGACAGAGGGCAAAGCTGGGCTATAACTAATCTGCTTTTCGCAAGTCATGAGGTAGAACATGAGCGACGATGATCTGGAAAACGACGACCTCGAAGTAGGCGACGACGACGAAACCGAAGAAGGTCTGGAAGCAGCGGCGGAAGACGTCGCTGAAGACGACGGCGGTGATGCGCCGGTTCCGGCTGCCAAAGGCAAGGCCAAGGCAGCGGTATCGGTCGATGAATTGCCAAGCGTCGAAGCCAAGAACAAGGAACGCGATGCTCTCGCGCGGGCCATGGAGGAGTTTTTGGCCAAGGGTGGCAAGGTGCAGGAAGTGGAGGCCAATGTGGTCGCCGATCCGCCCAAGAAACCGGACAACAAGTACGGCAGCCGGCCTATCTGAGCCTGCTACCCGCTTGCTGAAAAAGCCCGCCGTCGCTGCGGGCTTTTTCATGCCTGAAACAAAAAAATGAAACCTGTGGTGATCCCTGTGGGAGCGGCGGTGCGGCGATCCCACATTGGTTCTGTGTCAGGCTGAGGCCTTGTTCCACCGCGCCAACAGCGCCGGCAAATCGGTCAGGCTGCGAATCTCCGCATCCGGCAACCGTTCGGCTTCCCAGACCTTGCCCGCCGGGTTGAACCAGATTGCCCGCATTCCCGCCTGCTGCGCACCGGCAATGTCATCGCCCGGATGATCGCCAATGTGCACCGCCGTTTCAGCAGTCGCGCCACCGCGCTGCAAGGCCTCCTGAAACAATCGCGCATCGGGTTTGGCGATGCCGATGTCTTCGGCGCACAACGCAAACTTGAAGTAATCCGCCAGGCCCAGCCGACGCACATCGGCGTTGCCATTGGTGATCACGCCGAGAGCGTAATGGTTGGCGAGAATTTCCAGGGTCGGTTCGACCTCTGGAAACACTTCGATCTGATGCCGGGCATGCAGGAACACTTCAAAGCTCTTGTCCGCCAGATCCGAGGCTTCTGCATGGGTGTAGCCAGACTCTTCGAGTGCATGGAACAGCACCCGCCGACGCAATGCGCTGATGCGGTGCTTGAGGCCAGGCTCGTTGCTCAACACGCGCTCACGAATGGTCCACAGATGCTCCACCGGCACCGCCCCAAGGTTGGGTGCGTACTCGGTCAGCCATTCACGCAAAACGGCTTCGGCGCTGACGATGACGGGGGCGGTGTCCCACAAGGTGTCGTCGAGGTCGAAGGTGATCAACTGAATGCTCATGAATCGTCGCCCTTAATGCGTTTGGCCCTTGGGTGGGCGTTGTCGTAGACCGTGGCCAGGTGCTGGAAGTCCAGGTGGGTGTAGATCTGCGTAGTCTTGATGTCCGAGTGGCCGAGCAGTTCCTGTACTGCGCGCAGGTCCTGGGAGGATTCCAGCAAATGGCTGGCGAAGGAGTGCCGCAACATGTGCGGGTGCAGGTTCTGCCCCAGTTCGCGCTCGCCGGCAGCCTTGACCCGCACCTGGATCGCCCGGGGGCCGAGGCGGCGGCCTTGCTGGCTGACAAACACCGCATCGTCTGCCGGGTTGGCCATCGCCCGCAGCGGCAACCATTGTTCCAGTGCTTCGCGAGCCTTTTTACCCACCGGCAACAGTCGGGTCTTGCTGCCCTTGCCGAGCACCTGGACCATGCCGTCGGCCAGGTCGAGCTGATCGAGATTGAGTCCGGTCAGCTCCGACAGGCGCAGCCCCGAGGAGTAGAACAGTTCCAGAATCGCCTGGTCCCGGCGTGCGAGAAAGTCGTCCTCCACACCACCTTCCAGCAGTTGCAGGGCGCGGTCGGTATCGAGGGTTTTCGGCAGGCGGCGTTCGCCTTTGGGCGGCGCGAGGCCATTGGCTGGATCGTGGTCGCACAGGCCTTCACGGTTCAGGTAGTGATAGAGCCCGCGAACGGCTGACAGCAATCGCGCCAGGCTACGGGACGAGTGGCCTTGGGCATGCAGGCGGGCAACCAGGCTGCGCAGGCGCTGGATGTCCAGCGCCGTCCAGCTGCCGATGTTCTGTTTGATGCACCAGCCCAGCACTTTATCGAGGTCGCGGCGGTAGGCCGACAGCGTGTGTGGCGACACCTGCCGCTCACTGCGCAGGTGTTCGCAGTAAGCGTCCAGTTGTCGTTCCATGTTCAGCGTACCGAGCGCAGGGAGTTGTTGACCCGTGGCAGCACGCGACCCATGACTTCAGCGATGTAGCTCAGGAACAAAGTGCCCACCGAGCTTTTGTAGTGTTGCGGATCACGGCTGGCGATGGCCAGGATGCCGTGGATGCCTTGATGGCTGATGGCAACGACCGCGGTGGAGCCGATCTGCTTGCGCTGTTCTTCGCCGAACAGGAAGTCCAGCTCATGCTCGCGCAGGCTGCCACTGACACTTTTGTCTTCCGAGAGCAAACCGCCGATGGCCACCTGGGCTTCCGCGTGAGTGACCCAGCGGCCCACCGGCATGGCGTTGTCGCCGAGCAGGATGAGGCTGACGAAGGGCACCTGGAATTCCTGGCGCAGGCTGTCTTCGACGCACATCACCACATCTTCCAGGCTGGCGGCGTCCATCAGCGCCAGGATCAGGCGACGGGTCTTTTCGAACAATCGGTCGTTGTCCCGGGCCACGTCCATCAAATGCGACAGGCGATGACGCAGTTCAATGTTGCGGTCGCGCAGGATGGTCATCTGACGCTCCACCAGCGACACGGTATCACCGCGACGATGGGGAATACGCAGGGACGGGAGCAGCTCTTCGTGCTCGACGAAGAAGTCCGGATGAGCCTCCAGGTAAGCGGCAATAGCCGCCGCCTCCAGGCTTTCGGCCGGTGATTCGTCAGCTTGTCGCGCGGGTACCTGAGGCTTGTCGGTCATAGGTTTCGCTCACTCAAAGACGCACTTGTCCTTCATATACGCGCACTGCCGGGCCGGTCATCATCACCGGTTGGCCAGGGCCTGCCCACTCTATGGACAAGCGCCCGCCAGGCAGGTCGATCAATAGCGGCGAATCCATCCACCCCTGGCTGATCGCGGCCACTGCGGCGGCGCAGGCGCCGGTTCCGCAAGCCTGGGTTTCCCCGGCTCCACGCTCCCAGACTCGCAACTGCGCGCGGCTCCGGTCGATGACCTGGAGAAAACCGACATTGACCCGTGCCGGGAAGCGCGGGTGATGTTCGATTTTCGGCCCCAGTTCATGCACCGGCGCGTTGTTGATATCGCTGACCCGCAGCACGGCATGGGGGTTGCCCATGGACACAGCAGCCAGATCGACCGGGGTGCCGTCGACGTCGACCTGATAACTCGTGGCCTGCTCCGGTGCCTGGAACGGAATATCCGCCGGCACCAGGCGCGGGGCGCCCATGTTGACGCTGATCTGGCCATCGTTACGCACGTCGAGCTCGATGACGCCGCTTTTGGTCTCGACGCGAATCAGCCGCTTTGCGGTCAGGCGCTTGTCGAGCACGAAGCGGGCGAAACAGCGCGCACCGTTGCCGCATTGTTCCACTTCGGAACCGTCGGAGTTGAAGATCCGATAGCGGAAATCCACGTCCGGGTTGCTCGGCGCCTCGACGATCAGCAATTGGTCGAAACCGATGCCGGTGTGCCGGTCGCCCCATTGCTTGGCATGCTTGGGCAGGATGTGCGCGTGCTGGCTGACCAGGTCGAGGACCATGAAATCATTGCCCAGGCCGTGCATCTTGGTAAAACGCAGCAGCATGGTTTTACTCCGGCAGCAGGCTTTCGCCAGCAAACAACTCGGCTACCGTTTCACGGCGACGCACTTCAAATGCCTGATCACCGTCCACCAACACTTCTGCGGTACGGCCGCGGGTGTTGTAGTTGGAGCTCATGACAAACCCGTAGGCACCGGCCGAATGCACGGCCAGCAGGTCACCTTCTTCCAGCGCCAGCTGACGGTCCTTGGCCAGGAAGTCGCCGGTCTCGCAGATCGGGCCGACGATGTCGTAGGCGCGGGCAGCGGAGGTGCGCGGGCGCACGGCAGTGACGTCCATCCAGGCCTGGTACAGCGCCGGGCGGATCAGGTCGTTCATGGCCGCGTCGACGATGGCGAAGTCTTTGTGCTCGGTGTGCTTGAGGTATTCGACCTGGGTCAGCAATACACCGGCGTTGGCGACGATGAAGCGGCCCGGTTCGAACACCAGCGCCAAGTCACGGCCGTCGAGGCGCTCGCGCACGGCCTTGATGTAGTCGGCAGCCAGTGGCGGCTCCTCGTCCTTGTATCGCACGCCCAGGCCACCACCGAGATCGATGTGGCGCAGGTAGATGCCGCAATCGCCAAGGCGGTCGACCAGGCCCAGCAGGCGGTCGAGAGCGTCGATGAACGGTGGCAGGGTGGTCAGTTGCGAGCCGATGTGGCAATCGACGCCGACCACTTCCAGGTTCGGCAGCTGCGCGGCACGCACGTACACATCTTCGGCGTCGGCGATGGCGATGCCGAACTTGTTCTCTTTGAGTCCGGTGGAGATGTACGGGTGGGTACCGGCATCGACGTCCGGGTTCACGCGCAGCGAAACCGGCGCGCGAACGCCCAGTTCGGCGGCGACCACTTGCAGGCGTTCCAGCTCGTCGGTGGATTCGACGTTGAAGCAGTGCACGCCGACTTCCAGGGCGCGACGCATGTCGTCACGGGTCTTGCCGACACCGGAGAACACGATCTTGTCGGCGCTGCCGCCAGCGGCCAGTACACGTTCCAGTTCGCCACGGGAGACGATGTCGAAACCGGCGCCCAGGCGCGCCAGGACATTCAGTACGCCTAGGTTGGAGTTGGCCTTTACAGCAAAGCACACCAGGTGCGGCATGCCGGCCAGTGCATCGGCGTAAGCCAGGTATTGGGCTTCGATGTGCGCGCGCGAGTAAACGTAGGTCGGTGTACCAAAGCGTTCGGCGATGGCAGACAGGGCAACACCTTCCGCGAACAGTTCACCGTCACGGTAGTTAAAAGCGTCCATGAGGTTCCCTTATTATTGGTAGACGTCGTGCTTGTGTGCTTTGGAGGCAGGCTGCTGCTGCGACGACTTGGCTTGCTCGACAGGGTCCTGGTCTTCATCGGGCAGGTACAGCGGGCCTTTTTGACCGCAGGCCGACACAAGGCAGGCAACCGCGAGGAGCGCAGCAAGGGAAGAGATCAGGCGCTTCATGGCGAAATCCTTGAAAATGCATTAATTGCGCCGGAGTATACCGGCCACCCGGCAGCTTGCCTATGCAACGGACCGCCCGTCCGGCGGGGCTTGGCCGCAAGCACATCGAACCCACGGGTAGGGCAACTGGTCGTTATCCTTTGCAATCGACGGGGCTCGGTCGTATCTTGCGGCGCTTGAGCCTGATCAGACACTTTTTGAGGTTGCCGTAATGAGTTTGTCCGAAGCGCGTTTCCATGATCTTGTCGATGCCACCCAGCAAACCCTGGAGGACATCTTTGACGAGAGCGACCTGGATATCGACCTCGAAAGCTCGGCCGGTGTGCTGACCGTCAAGTTCGAGAACGGCAGCCAGTTGATCTTCAGTCGCCAGGAGCCGCTGCGTCAGCTGTGGCTGGCGGCGGTTTCCGGTGGTTTTCACTTCGACTATGACGAAGAAAGCGAGCGCTGGATGTGCGACAAGAGCGAAGAGCAGTTGGGTGAAATGCTTGAGCGTATCGTCCAGCAGCAGGCCGGTGTCGAGCTCGATTTCGAAGGCCTGTGAGATCGTGACCCAGCCTGCGCCTGTTCGTGCTCCCAAGCCGCTCTACAGTAACGTCAGTCCGGCGGTGCCATCGCCCTGCAGCGGTGTGTGCCGGCTGGACGAGCAGAAAGTCTGCCTGGGCTGCTTCCGTCACGTCGAAGACATCCGCGAATGGCGTTCGGCCGATGACGAACGTCGGCGGGTGATTTGCGTGCAGGCCTCGAATCGCAAGGCTGGCGCTCTGTAGGAGCTGCCGAAGGCTGCGATCTTTTGGCAGCGCTGAAGATTGCCGAAGAACAAGATCAAGAGATCGCAGCCTGCGGCAGCTCCTACGCCGCCGTGTGGCGGCTTGTATATTTTTTGAGCTGTGATAGTGTCCAGAAACGCCTCAACCCATCGAGGCTGATGAAAACCCCGCCTTTTTCTGGCGGGGTTTTGCTTTTTTCGTGCAGAAGAAAGGAGTCTGCCCAGATCATGACCGCACCTTCCATCACCCTTACCCGTCTGGACGTACAGCGTCTGGAGCGTCTGATCGACAGCCTGGACGACACGCTGCCGGGCGTTATTGCGCTGCAAACCGAACTGGATCGCGCCGATACCCTGGTCGGCCACGATGAAGTGCCGGCGGATGTCGTGACCATGAATTCCCGAGTGCATTGCCGCGAAGAAGGCAGTGGCAAGGACTACCACCTGACCCTGGTGTACCCCAAGGATGCAAATGCCGACGAAGGCAAGGTCTCGATCCTGGCGCCCGTGGGCAGCGCGTTGCTGGGCCTGAAGGTTGGCCAGCACATCGATTGGCCGGCTCCGGGCGGCAAGACCCTGAAGCTGACGTTGCTGGAAGTCGAATCGCAGCCGGCCAATGGCGGCGCGTTCCCGGAGTGAGACCCCTCAGGCCTGATCGAGCGCCTCGTTCAACGCGTGCTCCAGGTCTGCCTTGTAGCGCAGGTACAGATGGGTGGAACTCTGCCCTTCGCCCAGCAGGCCTGACAGGTCGAGATCGGTGATGTAGCAGCGGTAGCGTTCGGTTTCCCGGCGCTGCCCGACGATTTCCCGGGCGACCACGCGGAACAACTGGTCGCCATGTTCCAGCTCGGAAAACTCCCGTTGATTGCAATACAACGTCACCTGCACCTGACCCGGTGCGGCTTTGCCGACGATCGCCTGCACGTCGTAGAACGGCTTGTTCACCGGCGTCTGCGGTGCCGGCCGGGCTTCGATGCGGCGCGCCCGGCCAGGGCCTGACGGCAGCAGCTGGCAATACAGGGTGTCGAGGTTCAAGGGGTGGGCCGCGTCCATCGGCAACAGGGCATCGCGACGGTACTGGATCGATTGCAGGAAACGCTGCAGCGGCACCAGCAGGCTTTGCTCATCGTGCCAGGGCAGGCGTTGCTGCCACAGGGCGTTGAACTCATCGAGCACGTACAGATCAGCCTGATCTTCATTGACCCGGTAGAACACTTGAATGCAGTCCGGCTGGCCCGTTGGCAGGAACAGCGCGAGGTCGTGGTCTTCCAGTGCCTTCGGATCGAGGTGCAACGGACTGTAGCTAGCCATTTCCTTGCCCAGGTAATCGATCAGTGCCGGCAGAGTGGCCAGTGCTATGTGCTGGACCTGGCCTGGCACCAACTCCAGCACGTGGTAGTGCTGCTGGACCTGGATCAGGTAGCGATGATTGAGCCGGCTCAGCAGCAGGTTCTGCGCGGTATCGAGGATTTCCTCGACCCGTTGGGCAATGAACTGCGCGCGGTTATGGCAGAAGCAGCGCACCCTCAGCTTCGGCTGTTGTGATCCGGTTGGCAGGTTGTTGAGGTAGTCGCGGATGCAGTCGAGCAGGGCGTGGGGACCGTCGTAGCGACCGACCAGGACTTCGTTCCAGCTATTGAGCGTGACCTGGTCCAGGGTCAGCACCAGATTTTCCCGGACACCGGCGTAGCTCAGGGAGTCGGTGCGTTCGGTGGTCATGAGGATGTTCAGGTCGCGATGGTGCTTGAGCGGATCGATGCCGACATTCACCAGGATCAGCACTTCACTCGGTACGCTTGCGCGCAACAGAGGTTCCTCGGCGACGGTGGGCAAGGGCAGGGCGATGGTCTGTTGCAGGCTGCCAAGCAGATTGAACAGTTCGAATTCACTCAAGTCGCTGGTGCCGGGGTGCAAGGCCAGGCGGGTGCTGCTGTCGATCACGCCATTGCGGTGGCACCAGGTCAGCAGTTCGAGCAGGTGACGGCTGCGTTTGATCGGCGCGAAATGTTCCCACTCCAGTGCCGTCAGGCTGCCGTTGTACAAGCCCCACTGGCTTTGCCCCGGTTCTTTCTTGTTCGGTGCGTGCACCAGCGTCAGGGTGTCTTCAGCCAGATCCGGGGCGATGCCAGGGTTGATGAATTCGACTTTGCCGGCCTTGCGCTCGAAAGCGGCATACAGGCGACGGCCGAGGACGCTCAGGTCGCGTTTGTTGATACGGCTGACCGTTTGTTCGTGACGGGCAAACTGGGTGAGGAAGCGGTAGCTGTAGTTCAGCTCGTTGACCAGTGCCCGCCGCTCGGAGCCGACCTGGCGGACTTTCCACTGGCTGCGGCTGTCGAGCAGGGTGAGTTGGCGCTGGTCCCAGTGCCATTCATGGGCCAGGCGCTCGAGCAAAGAGCGCTGCCAGCTCTGGGTGCGGCTGTTGCCGGTGAGTTTGCGATTGACCTTCAGGTACAACGCGCGACGCACCAGTTCCAGGCGTTCCGGTTCGTTGCGGGCAATCAGGTATTCCTCGATGCGCCGGTACACCACGACGTATGGATCCAGCTCGTCGAGGTCGAGCCGGTTGGCGAACACCGCCTGCTTGAAGCGCAGGCTCAGGCAATGGACCCTGGGGTGTTCACTGGCATAAACCTCAGTCAGCAGCAGCTTGAGAACCGACTTGTAGGGCGACTCGATGCCCTTGAACAGCTGCCAGAGCCCGGCACCGATAAATTCGCCGGGAGGGATGTAGGCCAGGTTGCCGAGGTCGAGGGTTTCATCGGCACGGATGAAGCGTTTGGAGATCAAGGCATGGGTGTAGCGGTCGTAGCTCGACTCTTCGTAGACCGGCACCAGCCACCAGATCGGTGTGCGCCCGGCGAGCCAGATCGCGGTGCGGTAAAACTCGTCCAGCAACAGGTAGTGCTGGGTAGTGCCGCAATCCTCCGAGCTCAGTTGGGTATCACGCTCACCGCGGACGAAACGGCTCGGATCGATCAAGAAAAAATGCGCTTCGGCGCCCTGGCTGGCGGCCCAGGCTTCCAGCAACTGGCATTTCTTGCGCAGCTCGACGAGTTCGTTTTCGCTCAGGTCCGGCCCATGGCAGACCCACACATCCATGTCGCTCTGGTCAGCCTGCGCCAGGGTGCCGAGGCTGCCCATCAGGAACAGACCATGAATTGGTCTTGGCGGGTTGCTGCCGTGGCGCGGCTTATAGGAAAACGAGCGGGTCAGGCGCTGGGCTTCAGCGAGGACATTGGCATCCGGTTCGAAATTCGACAGCCCGGCCGGCGTACCGCCCGAAACATAGCCGGGCAACAGCGGATGATTAACGTGGAAAAACAGCGGCAGCAAGGTCAGGACCCCTTGCTGGCGGGTCGACAACCCTTCCATGGCGCGAGCCATGCGTCCTTCGTTGAGTTTCAGAAAGCGTGCGCGCAGCTGGCTGAGAACCTTGCGATCGATTCCCTCGTCCAGATCAGGGCGGATTTCGTGGGTGCGCGTCATGTCAGCTCAAACCGGCTCGCAGGGCTCGGACGTGGGGCTCTTCGGATGTGGGGCAGTTTAGCGCCTTGGGGCGAGGACTTTTAAGCTGATTTTGTTTTTCTGGCGTCAGATTTCTAACGATTGGGGGCAGGCATCAGGGGAATGTGCCCGCGGAAATCCCTGGGTCGGGGTCTCCGTGGGCGATGCGGCAGAATTCAGGCTGTTACTTCGGCGTTAAGAATGGTCAGCACGGATTGCACATTTTGCGCGGCGTCACGACCCAGGCTGGTCAGGTAACCGCCGTCAGGTTGGTCGGTCAGTTCTTTTTCAAAGAGGCGTTTGGCGGCGGCAATGTGTTTCGGGGCAGCGGTCTGATGAATTTTCAGACCTTCCTGGGAACTGTCCAGGTTGAAGAGTGCGAGGACTTCCAGTTCGGCAACCAACTCAGGGGTAAGCGACATAAGGACTCCAGACTTTCTAGGAATTGGACGACAGCGCCCCTAAGGTGATCCCACTTGCGCGGCATGTCCAGTGCTCGCGACAGGGTTTTTTGCCTCGGGTAGCCTTCCCCCGGCGGATGGTGGGGCAGCGGGGTGTTTCCAGTGTAGTCAGGTGTCGGGAGACGGCAGGCAGGATTGGCAACAAAATGTGTGTAGCTTGCTTTCCTGTGGCGAGGGAGCTTGTCGGATCGCCGCACCGTCCCGCTCGGCTGCGAAGCAGTCGCAAAGCTTTTGGGGCCGCTTCGCGACCCAGCGGAAGCAAGCTCCCTCGCCACAAGAATCGATTTCGATGCTTACTGCTTTTCCGGCGGCAACTCAGGCAAGGCGCGCAGGGCAGCTTCGTACCATTCGGTGTTGAACGCGCGGTCTTCTTCGAGGATCGCGTCGATTTCTACCGCCAAAACGTGAGCCATCAGGTTGAGAATTTCTTCGCGTTCGTAACCCACCAGTGTCAGCTTGTTGAACGTCGCCTTGGCAGCCGGCGGGTTGTCGCTTTCGATCTGGTTTTCGATGGCCTGGATCAGGGTGCTTTCGGCGAACTCTTCTTCGTCGTTGTCGATATCGGTTGGCTCGCTCATGGCAGGCTCCTAAGGGAAAGGCGGCCAGTTTACCCGCATTCAGCGGCGTGATGCTGCTGGCAAGAATCCCGGCAGCGTTCTATAAACAGGCACTGCCCACCCCGCACGGCCTGGAGGCTATGTGATGTTTAAACTTTATGGATTTTGTGTCAGCAACTACTACAACATGGTCAAACTGGCGTTGCTGGAAAAAGGCCTGCCATTCGAGGAGGTCATGTTCGTCCCGACCCAGACCCCGGAGTCATTGGCGATCAGCCCGCGGGGCAAGGTCCCGGTGCTGGGTGTCGAGCAGGGCTACATCAACGAAACCAGCGTGATTCTCGAGTACATCGAACAAGCCCAAAAGGGCAAGCCACTGCTGCCGAATGAGCCGTTCGAGCGCGCGCAGGTGCTGGCGTTAGCCAAGGAAATCGAGCTGTACATCGAACTGCCGGCGCGTGCCTGCTTCCCGGAAGCATTTTTTGGCATGACGGTGTCGGAGGCGATCAAGGAAAAGAGCAAGGCTGAGTTGCTACTGGGGTTTGCCTCCCTTGCCAGGCACGGCAAATTCGCCCCTTATGTGGCTGGAGAAAGCTTGAGCATTGCCGATCTGTACTTCCAGTACAGCGTGTCATTGGCCAGTGCGGTCGGGCAGAAGGTGTTCGGGATTGATCTGCTGGCAGAAATGCCGGCGGCCAGGGCGTTGCTGGAACGTCTGGGACAGAACCCCAACGTTCAGCGAATTGCGGCGGACCGGGAGGCGGCGATGCCAGCGTTCATGGCGATGATCGCTGCCAAGAAGTAGTTCTGTGGGGTTTTGAAGTCAGGCATCGTCGGAACGCCGCCCGGAGCCGGCTCGCTCCCACAGGATTGGATGTGCGAACACTATCCAGTATGGGGGCGAGCCTGCTCGCGAAGTTTTTGGCGATTTAGCGGCTGGCGAGCAGCGCCTGACCACGAGCCACGGCAGCCTTCACCTGCGCCGGCGCGGTGCCGCCGATGTGGTTACGGGCATTGACCGAGCCTTCCAGGGTCAGCACGGCGAACACGTCCTGATCGATCTGGTCGCTGAACTTGCGCAGTTCTTCCAGGCTCATTTCCGCCAGGTCCTTGCCGCTGTCCACGCCGTACTTCACGGCATGGCCAACGATTTCGTGGCAATCACGGAATGGCAGGCCGCGACGCACCAGGTAGTCGGCCAGGTCGGTGGCGGTGGAGAAACCGCGCAGGGCTGCTTCGCGCATCATCGCGTGCTTTGGCTTGATCGCCGGCACCATGTCGGCAAAGGCCCGCAGCGAGTCGCGCAGGGTGTCGGCGGCGTCGAACAGCGGTTCCTTGTCTTCCTGGTTGTCCTTGTTGTAGGCCAGGGGCTGGCCTTTCATCAGGGTCAGCAGGCCCATCAGTGCGCCGAACACGCGACCGGTCTTGCCACGCACGAGCTCCGGCACGTCCGGGTTTTTCTTTTGCGGCATGATCGAGCTGCCGGTGCAGAAACGGTCGGGCAAATCGATAAACTGGAACTGCGCGCTGGTCCACAGCACCAGCTCTTCGGAGAAGCGCGACAGGTGCATCATCGCGATACTGGCCGCCGAGCAGAATTCGATGGCGAAATCACGATCGGAGACGTTGTCCAGCGAATTGCCGCCAACCGCGTCGAAACCCAGGAGTTGGGCGGTGTATTCACGATCGATCGGATAGGTGGTGCCGGCCAGCGCCGCGCTGCCCAATGGCATGCGGTTGGTGCGTTTGCGGCAGTCGACCAGGCGTTCATAGTCGCGGCTGAGCATTTCGAACCAGGCCAGCATGTGATGCCCGAACGTCACCGGCTGTGCGGTCTGCAGGTGGGTGAACCCCGGCATGATGCTGGCGGCTTCGCGCTCGGCCTGCTCCAGCAGGCCTTTTTGCAGGCGGGTGATTTCGGCCAGGATCAGGTCGATCTCGTCACGCAGCCACAGACGGATGTCGGTGGCGACCTGATCGTTACGGCTGCGGCCGGTGTGCAACTTTTTACCGGTCACGCCGATGCGGTCGGTCAGGCGTGCCTCGATGTTCATGTGAACGTCTTCGAGGTCGATGCGCCAGTCGAACTGACCGGCCTCGATTTCACCCTGGATGGTGTTCAGGCCATCGATGATGCTGTCGCGCTCGGCATCGGTCAGCACGCCGACCTTGGCCAGCATGGTGGCGTGGGCGATCGAGCCCATGATGTCGTGGCGATACAGGCGCTGGTCGAAGGTGACGGAGGCGGTGAAGCGGGCGACGAAGGCGTCGACGGGTTCACTGAAGCGGCCGCCCCAGGACTGATTGGTCTTGTCAGTGCTCATGAATTCGCTCGTATCGGCTTGAAGTAAGAAGGCGTGGAACGCTGGCGCGGATAATAACAGGGTTGCCAATCCTGTCGCTGACACTGGTCGATACGTTTTTTTGGGGGGCGAGAGCCCGGGCCCGGGCAATATCCGCGTATTTTTGCAGAACGATATTTTCCAATTGAGCAATATCGTCCCGGCAACCGTCTACAGTTGGACAGTAGGATCAGCGCACTTCTCGGTGCAGCCGCTGGCTATAAGAAGAGTGGGGTGTTCATATTGCGTATCAGCAAACCCTGTGGCGATGCATCGCCAACGCGGGCCTGGGCCGCCAATCGCCCGGCAGATGAAAATTTAGCCGCCGGACCAACGGCACTTTTTGGCGCTCGCGCTAGTCTTAGCGTGGATCGCGGTGACGGATGTCACTTCACCTGTCTACGCTATCCTTGTGCGAGACTCACGCAGGAATCCAGCGCAATATGAATGTCCTGATCGTTGATGACGAACCCTTGGCCCGAGAGCGCCTGAGCCGCATGGTTGGCGAACTCGAGGGATACAGTGTCCTGGAGCCTAGTGCCACGAATGGCGAAGAGGCGTTGGCACTGATCGACAGCCACAAGCCGGATATCGTGCTGCTCGATATCCGCATGCCCGGCCTGGATGGCCTGCAAGTGGCTGCTCGGTTATGCGAACGCGAAACTCCGCCCGCCGTGGTGTTCTGCGCCGGGCCCGATGAATTTGCCGTGGAAGCCTTACAGGCCAGCGCCGTAGGCTATCTGGTGAAACCTGTGAGAACTGAACAATTACATGACGCATTAAAGAGAGCCGAGCGCCCCAATCGTGCCCAGCTCGCCGCCCTGACCCGCCCTGCCGCCGAAAGCGGCAACGGCCCGCGCAGCCATATCAGCGCCCGAACCCGTAAGGGGATCGAGCTGATTCCGCTGGATCAGGTGGTGTATTTCATTGCCGACCACAAATACGTGACCTTGCGCCACGAAAGCGGCGAAGTGCTGCTCGATGAGCCGCTCAAGGCCCTCGAAGATGAATTCGGTGACCGTTTCGTGCGTATCCATCGCAATGCACTGGTCGCCCGTGAGCGTATCGAGCGATTGCAACGCACACCCTTGGGACATTTTCAGCTATTCCTGAAAGGCCTCAACGGTGATGCGCTGATCGTCAGCCGTCGTCATGTGGCTGGGGTACGCAAAATGATGCAACAGCTTTAAACAGCTGTTCGCAGGCCAATTTTACACCCGATTGCCGGACATCCGGGGCCAGGGAGGCCGAGTAGTATCTGATACAAGTCAAAGTGGATTTGGCTGAGCTGTTATTATCCGCCGTATCTATTCAGTACGGATTGATCCATGTCCTCTCGCCAGATCCGCATCGCCACCCGCAAAAGCGCTCTCGCCCTTTGGCAGGCCGAATACGTCAAAGCCCGTCTTGAAGCGGCTCATCCGGGCCTGCTGGTGACCCTCGTCCCCATGGTCAGCCGTGGTGACAAGCTGCTTGACTCACCGCTGTCGAAAATCGGCGGCAAAGGCCTGTTCGTCAAGGAGCTCGAAACCGCGCTGCTGGAAAATGAAGCCGACATCGCCGTGCACTCGATGAAGGACGTGCCGATGGACTTCCCCGAAGGCCTCGGCCTGTTCTGCATCTGCGAGCGGGAAGACCCGCGCGATGCCTTCGTTTCCAACACCTACACCCGTCTGGATGAGTTGCCCCAAGGCAGCATCGTCGGCACCTCCAGCTTGCGTCGCCAGGCTCAATTGCTGACCCGCCGCCCGGACCTGGAAATCCGTTTCCTGCGCGGCAACGTCAACACTCGCCTGGCCAAGCTCGATGCCGGCGAATACGACGCCATCATCCTCGCCGCCGCCGGCCTGATCCGCCTGGGATTCGAAGATCGCATCAGCTCGGCCATCAGCGTCGACGACAGCCTTCCGGCCGGTGGCCAGGGCGCGGTGGGTATCGAATGCCGCAGCGGCGACAGTGAAATCCATGCGTTGTTGACACCCCTGCATCACCAGGATACCGCCACTCGCGTGACCGCTGAACGAGCCCTCAACAAGCACCTCAATGGTGGCTGCCAGGTGCCGATCGCCTGCTACGCCGTGCTGGAGGGCGAGCAAGTCTGGTTGCGCGGGCTGGTGGGCGATCCGGCCGGTGGCCTGCTGCTCAGCGCACAGGCCCGGGCTCCTCGCGACGATGCCGAGGCGCTGGGTGTGCGAGTCGCCGAAGACCTGCTCAGCCAGGGTGCCGGCGCCATCCTCAAGGCGGTCTATGGCGAGGCTGGTCACGAGTGATCGGCTGGCGCTTGCTGCTGACGCGTCCCGCCGAAGAAGCGGCGGCGCTGAGCAGCCTTTTGGCCGAGCAGGGGATATTCAGTAACAGCCTGCCGCTTTTGGACATCATGCCCATTGCGACCAATGACACAATGCGCCAGGTGATTCAGGCGCTGGATCAGTTCTGCGCCGTCATCGTGGTCAGCAAGCCGGCAGCCCGGATCGGCGTCGAACTGCTCGAGCGGTATTGGCCAACACCGCCCGGTGTGAAGTGGTTCAGCGTCGGCGCGGCGACTGCGCGGATCCTCGAGGATCACGGGCTGGACGTGAGCTTCCCGGCAGAAGGCGATGACAGTGAAGCCTTGCTCGAACTTTCCCGTCTGCGCGAGGCTATCGCACAACCCGATGCGCGAGTGCTGATCCTGCGCGGGGAGGGCGGGCGCGAGTTGCTGGCTGAGCGTTTGCGTGAGCTTGGTGCTAGTGTCGAGTATCTGGAGTTGTACCGCCGGGGGGTGCCGATTTATCCGCCGACACTGCTGCCGCAACGGATCCAGGCGGAACGCCTGAACGGGTTGGTGGTCAGCAGTGGACAAGGTTTTGAGCACCTGCACCAATTGGCCGGCGATGCCTGGCCGCAGTTGGCGCGGTTGCCGTTGTTTGTACCGAGCCCCAGGGTTGCCGAGATGGCGCGTGCCGCCGGGGCCAAAACAGTTGTGGATTGTCGCGGCGCCAGTGCCGCGGCCTTGCTGACGGCGTTGCGGGAGCATCCCGTACCCGTTTTCTGATGCAAAGGATGGATACGTGAGCGAAACAGCCTTGCCTAAAGATGACTCGCGACCGGTGCTTGATGCACCTGTTGATGCTCCTGTTGATGAAGTGTCGCCGCCGCCACCTGCTGCCGAGCAGCGTCGAGGCAATGGTCTGGCCATCATCGCGCTGCTGTTGGGCGCAGCCGGTGTAGCCGTGGGCGGTTGGGGTGTCTGGCAGGTGCGTCACCTGCAGGCCAATAATCAGCAGCAACTGAGCCAGGTGCAGGCGCTGAATGACCAGGCGCAAAGCCTCAAGCTCAACGAAGAGCGCCTGAGCGCACGCCTGGCGCAATTGCCTCCCGCCGATGAGCTGGAAGCACGCAGTCGCCTGGTGATTCAGCTGCAAGGTGATCAGCAGCGGTTGAACCAACGGCTGGAAACCGTTCTCGGCGCCAGCCGCAAGGACTGGCGTCTGGCCGAGGCCGAGCACCTGCTACGTCTGGCCAGCCTGCGACTGTCCGCGTTGCAGGACATCAGCAGTGCCCAGGCACTGGTTCAGGGTGCCGACGAGATACTGCGCGAGCAAAACGACCCGGGCTCCTTTGCCGCTCGCGAGCAGGTGGCCAAGACCCTGATCGCCTTGCGCAGCACCGAACAACCGGATCGCACCGGGCTGTTCCTGCGTCTTGGCGCGCTGCGTGATCAAGTGGCCAGCCTCACCGAGCTGGCACCGGAGTACAAGGACCGAGGTGATTCGTTACTGGGCCTGACTGCCGATGGCGACGGTGCCAGTCGCTGGGCGCAATGGTGGGATCAGATTTCGCGCTACATCCGCATCGATTTCAATGCTGACAAAAACGTTCGCCCACTGTTGGCCGGCCAGAGCCTGAGTCAGGTACGCCTGGCCCTGAGCCTGGCGCTGGAGCAGGCGCAGTGGGCCGCACTCAATGGCCAGGCGGCGGTTTACTCCCAGGTGCTGGACGAGGCGCGGGACATCCTCAAGGGCAACTTCAACCCGGACAACGCGCAAAGCAAAGTCATGCTTGAGCAGGTCGCCGAGTTGAGCAAGCAACCTGTCACCGTCGTCACTCCGGACATGACCGGCACCCTGAGCGCGGTGCAGGGGTATCTGGAGCGGCGCAACGTCAACGCTGAAGATTCGGTCAAGCCACTGGCCAGGCCTGCCGCGAACGCCGCGCCGGAGGCCACGCCATGAGACGCCTCTATGTGATCGTGTTCTTCGTGATCGCTGCTACCGCTGCGCTCGGGTTGGCGATTGCCGAACACTCCGGCTATGTGCTGATTGCCTACAAGACCTTCCGTTACGAGTCGAGCCTGTGGGCTACCTTGGCGCTGGTGGCTGTGCTCTGGCTGGTGATCTGGGGCATCAAGTCGCTGGTCGAACTGGTGATGGCTTCCAGTGGCGTGGTCAATCCGTGGTCGCGGCGCAACCGCAGCCGTCGGGTGCAGGTGGCGATCGAACACGGTCAGCTGGACCTGGCCGAGGGACGCTGGGCCAACGCGCAACGGCACTTGTATCGGGCTGCCGAAGCCGAGCGCCAGCCGCTGCTTTACTACCTCGGCGCTGCCCGTGCCGCGAACGAACTGGGTAATTACGAAGAAAGCGACAACTTGCTGGAGCGCGCCCTGGAGCGTCAGCCTCAGGCCGAGTTGGCGATTGCCTTGAGCCACGCCCAGTTGCAGACCGACCGCGGTGATACCGAAGGCGCCCTCGCCACCCTGCAAGCCATGCGTGAACGCCATCCTCATAACGCACAGACCCTGCGTCAGTTGCAGCGCCTGCTTGCGCAGCGTGGTGACTGGTCGGCAGTGATTCGCCTGTTGCCGGAACTGCGCAAGGACAAAATCCTGCCGGCTGCCGAACTCGCCGAGCTGGAGCGTCGGGCCTGGGGGGCGAACCTGTCCCTGGCGGCGCAACGGGAAGCAGACGGAACTGTGGGGAAGCAATCGCTGGAACGTGCCTGGCAGCAACTGACTTCGGCACAGCGTCAGGAGCCGCAACTGGTGCTCGCGTATGCCGAACAGCTGCGGCAACTGGGGGCTCAGGTCGAGGCCGAAGAAGTGCTGCGCACTGCGCTCAAGCGCAGCTACGACAGTCATCTGGCACGACTCTACGGACTGGTTCGCGGCAATGATCCGGTCCGCCAGTTGCAGGCCGCCGAAGGCTGGCTCAAGGACCATCCGGCTGATCCGGGCCTGCTGCTGACTCTGGGGCGTCTATGCCTGCAAAACAGTTTGTGGGGCAAGGCCCGGGACTATCTGGAAAGCAGCCTGCGTGTACAACGCAATCCGGAAGCCTGTGCCGAGCTGGCACGCTTGCTGGCGCAAATGGGCGATGCCGAGCGTAGCAACCAGCTGTTTCAGGAAGGCCTGGGGTTGTTGGATGAGCGCTTGCTCGCGGCCCCTCTGCCAGCGCCGGTCCGCGCTTGAGCCATTCGTTGGCGCCGGGCTCCGGCGCCTGAGCGATGACCTGTGGCGAGGGAGCAATCGCCCTCGCCGCAGTACGATGATCAGTTGAAATTCAGTCGCCAAATTTCGTCGCAGGAAAAGTCCTACAGCGGGCTACATTTTATCCTCTCGCCTGCGTCGGGATTTCCCTACTCCTGTGCTGAAGTCTCTGTGGGCACTTGCCTTGAAAGGCTGTCGCGCTTTCCTCTACCGTAATGGTCTGTCACTACTTTTACGGAAAAGCCATGTCTTTGGCCTGCTCACGCTCCTTGTTTTTCATGGCTTTCATTGCGGGTGCCCTGGCGATGGGCGTTTCCTACTACCTGGAATATGCAGTCGGCCTGCGACCTTGTGGCTTGTGTCTTGTGCAGCGGTTTTGCCTGGCGCTCCTTACCGGCGTCTGCCTGATGGCTTCGGTCCATGGCCCCGGTCGCATCGGAAACGTTCTGTATTGGTTGCTCAGTCTTTGTTGCAGCCTGGCCGGCACTGTCACGGCATGGCGACAAGTCCTGCTGCAAACCCTGCCGGCGGAACAGGTCGCAGTGTGCTCGACGCATCTGGCGGACCTGTTGTCCAACTCGCCGTGGCTATCGGTCGTACAGCAAATGTTCAAGGGCGCTGCCGATTGTGTGGAAATTTCCTGGACGCTGTTCGATCTGAGTCTCACTGAGTGGAGCCTGCTGTTCTTCGTCGCGATGATGATTCTGGCCATTTACCAGTCGCTGCGACTGGTCTGGAGCGGCTATCAGCGACCACTCAGCGGCGAGTCGTCGCACCGGGCCTTTGCGGGCGATTAAACACTTGTATGAACTTTATCGCCTGCGTACCTTGAAGCCAGTGTCGCGCGGGCATAATCTGGCCCGCACGTGTCATTGGAATTATGTTGCTCGATGACGCTCTGCCTGACCGCCCACCGATGTTACAAGAGGCGAGCGGGCATAGAGCAGCTGACCCACAAGGGAAGAGAGATCACCATGCTCGAAAGTTGTCAGAATGCTCAGGAACGCTGGGGCGGAGTGCACCTGCTGATTGATCGCTGGTTGCAGGAACGACACGAACTGATCGGGGCCTATGACGCTCTCGGCGCAAAGCCTGAGGCGCTGGGTGAGAACCGCAAGCCCTTGCAGGAATTCTGCGGCGTGCTTGTCGATTATGTATCGGCCGGGCATTTCGAGATCTACGAGCAGCTGACGGGGGAGGCCAAGGCCTTCAACGACCAGCGTGGCCTGGAGCTCGCCGAGACGATCTATCCGCGTATCGACGTCATCACCGAAAAGCTGCTCGCCTTCAATGACCTGTGTGATGCAGGAAAGTGTGTTGCCGAAGAGTTCAAGACACTCGGCGGACTGTTGCATGAGCGCTTTGAACTGGAAGACTGCCTGATCGAAGTGCTGCATACCGCCCACAAGGAAACTGATTCGGTTCAGGCCTGAAACACTTCCCTGCAAGATCCCGAAACGGCGTGCCAAGGCACGCCGTTTTCTGTTTGCGTTGTCAGCTGGTGGCTCCGCGCAATTCAACTTCGAACACCAGTGGAGTGAACGGAGCAATCACGTCGCCGGCACCGTCGGCGCCATAGGCTTGAGCCGATGGAATCACCAGTCGCCATTTCGCCCCAACCGGCATGTTCTGCAGCGCGCTGCGCCATCCGGCGATCACGCTGTCGAGACTGAACCATTGTGGCTGACTGCTCTGATCGAACACCGTACCGTCGGGCAAGCGACCGATGTACAGCACCTGCACCTTGCCGTTCGGTCCGGGCTTGGCGCCAGTGCCTGGCGTCAACTCGGTCAGCAACACGCCATCGGCCAGTTCGCGCACGCCGGGTCTGGCTTTTTCCGTGGCGAGAAATCGCTGTTCTTTTTCCAGTGCCATTTCGCTTTGCGGCTCGTCTGACTGCATGGCGATCCGGGCTTCATGCTCGTTCAGTATCTGCTGGATCTGCTCGTCCTTCAGCGCTAGCCGCTTGCCCTGATAGGCCTGCTGCAATCCTTCGACCAGTGCCTGGAGCTGCAGGTCGGGAGCCTCCTGGCGCAAGCGTTCGCCAAGGCTTGCGCCCAGGCTGTAAGCGAGATCGTGGGCTTCATTTTCCTGCGTTTTTTCGGCGGCCTGGGCCACCGAAAAAAACACACACAGCGATAAAAAAAGGTAGCGCGACATGAGCTCTCTCCGACCTGAATTGCGGGCGATTATGCCAGCGAGAATATGCGCAACGGTGAACTGCTTTTGCGCCGAGGCAGAAGTTTTTCAAACCTTTGCAACACAGCGCTTTCGATAGTGTCAACATGCCCTAGCGGCGGTTGCTGCAGAGGTCTAGTATGAGCCGCACTCACTTCAGCCAGGAGGTAAACCATGTCGGCCACCAAGAAGCCAGTAAACACTCCGTTGCACTTGCTCCAACAACTCTCGAGCAGCCTGCTCGAGCATCTGGAAACCGCTTGTTCCGAAGCCTTGGCTGATGCTGAAAAGTTGCTCGCCAAACTGGAAAAGCAGCGCGGAAAAGCGCAAGAAAAACTGCACAAGTCCCGTACTAAATTGCAGGACGCTGCGGCAGCCGGAAAAGCCAAGGCGCAAGCCAAGGCCAAGGGCGCAGTGGCCGATCTTGAGGAACTGCTCGATGCCCTCAAGGATCGTCAATCGGAAACCCGCGGCTACATTCTGCAACTCAAGCGCGATGCTCAGGAAAGCCTGAAACTGGCCCAGGGCGTCGGTCGTGTACAAGAGGCTGTCGGCAAGGTGTTGTCCCTGCGTGCGGCCAAGCCTGCTGCGGCACCTGCGAAGAAAGCCGCTGCCAAACCGGCTGCTGCAAAAGCACCGGCCAAGCCTGCTGCTGCAAAACCTGCAGCTGCCAAGCCAGTCGCTAAAACTGCCGCGGCCAAACCGGCTGCGAGAAAACCGGCTGCTGCCAGCGCTGCAAAACCTGCGGCTAAAACCACGGCTGCCAAACCAGCCGCCGCACGATCTGCCGCTGCAAGAACCGGTGCTGGCAAACCAGCCGTAGCTAAAACCGCCGCTGCAAAACCAGCAGCTAAACCAGCAGCTAAACCGGCTGCAAAACCAGTAGCCAAAGCAGCTGCAAAACCGGCCGCTAAACCAGCTGCCCGGACCGCTGCGGCGAAACCTGCTGCCAAGCCGGCGGCCAAACCCGTCGCTGCAAAACCAGCAGCCAAGCCCGCTGCCAAACCTGCTGTAAAAGCGGCTGCCAAACCTGCTGTAAAAGCGGCTGCCAAACCAGCCGCCAAACCAGCTGCAGCGAAACCAGCAGTCGCCGCCAAGCCGGCCGCTGCCAAGCCAGTTGCCGCCAAACCTGCTGCGGCAAAACCCGCTGCAAAACCAGCGGCCAAACCTGCAGTGAAAAAGCCGGTTGCCGCCAAGCCAGCCACCGCACCGGTTGCCAAGCCAGCCAACCCGGCTCCGGCAGCAACGTCTGCTTTAGCAGCAGCCACCTCGACAGCCACGCCAGCGCCAACGCCGGCCGCCGCATCGATCGCAGCAACCACCCCAACCAGCGCTTCCTAAGTGCCGGTTACCGCGACGCGCAGCTGATGCAGCGCGTCGCGGTGCAGGTGGGCGGCACCCGCCGCCGCACCTTCCAGCCAGGCCGATAGATCGGTCTCGGCATCTTGCGGCCAACTCTGCGCTGCTCTCTCGAGCCGCAACAACAGATGCCGCTCGGCTTCCAGCTCCAGTGCCTTCACTTGTTCACGCAGGTTGTGCAAATCGGCGTCTGCCGTGGCAGCGGCCTTCCAGTGTGTGCGCAAGGCGCGTAACGGCCGCACGACATCGGCGTCCCAAGGAACGGCCACACTTCGCAGTTGTTGCAAGCGCTGCTCATCGCAGGCCACGCCTCGCTGTCCCAACCAGGCAGCACACAGCAACAGACACACGTTGATACCCGCCGACTGCAATTGCAGGCATGCCTGCTCAATACCCGGTCGAGCGTAAGTGTTCAGGGAAAAGCTCCACAGGTCAGAGGACATAGTGCTACTCGCGCCAGTTGCGAGCGAAGCTGGTAGACTCCGCCGCCATTATGATTCGACTTCAGAACCTGACTTTACAGCGTGGCCCGCAACGTCTGCTAGAAGACGCCGAGCTGACCCTGCACGCCGGCCAGAAAGCCGGCCTCATCGGTGCCAACGGCGCCGGCAAATCGAGCCTGTTCGCCTTGCTTCGGGGCGAACTGCACCCGGACTCGGGTGATTGCTTCCTGCCGGCCGACTGGCGTATCGCCCACATGCGCCAGGAGGTCGACCCCCTCGAGCGCCTGGCGGTCGACTACGTGCTCGATGGCGACCTGCGCCTGCGCCAGGTGCAACGCGACCTGGCGGCAGCCGAAGCGGCCCATGACGGTGCCGCACAGGCCCGCCTGCACTCGGAGCTCGACAGCGCCGACGGTTACACCGCCGACGCCCGGGCGCGCAAGTTGCTGGCCGGCCTCGGGTTCACCAACGAGCAGATGGATCGCCAGGTCGGGGATTTCTCCGGTGGCTGGCGGATGCGCCTGAACCTGGCGCAGGCCTTGATGTGCCCGTCGGACCTGCTGCTGCTCGACGAACCGACCAACCACCTCGACCTCGACGCCATCATCTGGCTCGAAGAGTGGCTCAAGAGTTATCCCGGCACCTTGATGCTGATTTCCCACGACCGGGATTTCCTCGATGCCGTGGTCGACCACATAGCCCACGTCGATCAGCGCAAGATCACCCTGTACCGCGGTGGCTACAGCGCCTTCGAGCGCGCCCGTGCCGAACGCCTGGCCCAGCAACAGCAGGCGTACGAGAAGCAGCAGGTGCAACGTGCGCACATGGAAAGCTACATCGCCCGCTTCAAGGCCCAGGCCACCAAGGCCCGTCAGGCCCAGAGCCGGATCAAGGCACTGGAGCGGATGGAAGAGCTGACCGCTGCCCATGTCGATTCGCCGTTCGACTTTGTCTTTCGTGAATCGCAGAAGATTTCCAGCCCGCTGATCGACCTGTCCGATGCCCGCTTGGGTTACGGCGACAAAGCCGTGCTGGAGAAGGTCAAGCTGCAACTGACCCCGGGTGCGCGAATCGGTCTGCTCGGCCCGAACGGTGCCGGTAAGTCGACCCTGATCAAGAACCTTGCCGGTGAGCTTTCGCCTCTGGCCGGCCGCTTGACCCGTGGCGAGAACACCGTGGTCGGTTACTTCGCCCAGCATCAACTCGATTCTCTGGACTCCAAGGCCAGCCCGTTGCTGCACCTGCAGCGCCTGGCACCAACCGAGCGCGAACAGACCCTGCGCGACTTCCTCGGTGGTTTCGACTTCCGTGGCGCGCGAATCGACGAGCCGGTACTGAATTTTTCCGGTGGCGAGAAAGCCCGCCTGGCGTTGGCCTTGATTGCCTGGGACCGACCGAACCTGTTGCTGCTCGACGAACCGACCAACCATCTGGACCTGGAAATGCGCCTGGCGTTGACCATGGCCCTGCAAGAGTTCAGTGGTGCGGTATTGGTGGTTTCTCACGATCGCCACTTGCTCAAAAGCACCACCGACAATTTCTATCTGGTGGCGGACGGCAAGGTCGAGGAGTTCGACGGCGACCTGGAGGACTACACCCGCTGGCTGGTGGAGTATCGCCAGCGCAACGCCCCGGTCAGCAACACGCCGGTCAACCCGGACAAGACCGACAAGAAAGCCCAGCGTCAGGCCGCTGCTGCGTTGCGTCAGCAACTGGCGCCGCACAAGCGCGAGGCTGACAAGCTCGAAGCCGAACTCGGCAAGCTCCACGAAAAGCTGGCGAAGATCGATGCCAGCCTCGGCGACAGTGACATCTACGAGCCGGCGCGCAAGAACGAATTGCGTGACCTGTTGGCCGAACAGGCCAGGCTGAAGGTGCGTGAGGCAGAGCTGGAAGAAGCGTGGATGGAAGCCCTGGAATTGCTGGAAAGCATGCAGGCGGAGCTGGAGGCACTGTCCTGATGGACGCCTTCAAGATGCCGCTACCGGCGGTGTGGGCCGAGCCGATCTGGCTTGGGGTGCAAATCCTGCTGATCCTTCTGGCCGGCTACATCGCCCAGCGTTTCGTCGCCAAATGCCTGACCCGTCTCGGTGAGCGCTATCCGTTTCCGCCGCAGTTGCTGATGCCGCTGCGCGGTGGTCTGCGCTGGCTGATCATGGGTAGTGCGCTGATTTTCGTCCTGGAGCGACTCGGTGTCTCGGCTACGGTGCTCTGGACCGCGTTGTCTGGTTTCGTCGCGGTCGCGGCGGTGGCGTTTTTCGCCATGTGGAGCGTGTTGTCGAACCTGCTGTGCGCGATCCTGATCTTCACCGTCGGCCCGTTTCGCATCGGTGACGTGGTCGAGTTGGTGGACACCACCGACAAGCCCGGCGTCAAAGGCCGGGTGGTGGCGATCAATCTTCTTTACACCACGCTGGTCGAGGCCGAAGAGCTCGGCACCGGCAGCGCGATGGTGCAGGTGCCCAACAGTTTGTTCTTCCAGCGTTCGGTACGGCGCTGGCGCGGGACGGATGTGTTTCCTTCCAGCGGGTTTGAGAAGTAAGGCTTCTGCTGCCTGATACACCGCGATCGCGAGCAAGTCGGCAGTCGCCATGTCCTACAAAAAATCGGTAGTCATTGGCCCAAAGCCGCATTAGCTTAGACGTCTGTCACGAATCTGAGTCGAGGTGTGCAATGGAGCTTCAAACATGGCTGGCGTTTTTTGCCGCCTGCTGGGTCATCAGCCTGTCTCCCGGTGCCGGCGCCATTGCGTCGATGTCCAGCGGCCTGCAATACGGTTTCTGGCGCGGCTACTGGAACGCCCTGGGCCTGCAACTGGGCCTGGCTTTGCAGATCGCCATCGTCGGTGCCGGTGTCGGCGCCATTCTCACGGCTTCGGCCACGGCCTTCTACGCCATCAAGTGGTTTGGCGTGGCGTATCTGGTTTACCTCGCGATCAAGCAATGGCGTGCGCTGCCCAGCGATATGAGCGATGACGCGGCCCTGCGCCAGATCGGCAAGCCGATGGCCCTGGTGTTCCGTGGGTTTCTGGTGAACATCAGCAACCCGAAGGCGCTGGTGTTCATGCTGGCGGTGCTGCCGCAGTTCATCGACCCCCATGCTCCGCTGCTGATTCAGTATCT
This sequence comes from Pseudomonas sp. IT-P4, assembly GCF_949767755.1. Taxonomy (NCBI): domain Bacteria; kingdom Pseudomonadati; phylum Pseudomonadota; class Gammaproteobacteria; order Pseudomonadales; family Pseudomonadaceae; genus Pseudomonas; species Pseudomonas sp. IT-P4. The sequence continues at coordinate 298,176 of NZ_CATKPX010000023.1, forward strand.
GGTGATCGGCGTGACCATGGTTTGCGTCGACCTGATTGTCATGGCCGGCTACACCGGCCTGGCGTCTAAAGTGCTTCGTATGTTGCGAACGCCGAAACAGCAAAAACGCATGAACCGCACCTTTGCCGGGCTGTTCATCGGGGCGGCGGCGTTCATGGCGACGTTGCGCAGGGCTGCCGTTTAAAACGGCGACTTACAAGGAAGGCGACCCTGGAGGTCGCCTTTTTCGTTTGGGGGCAATTCCAGAAACCAATGCAATTACGAAGAAGTATCAACAAAGCTTGAGCGAAACCCGTCTGGCGTTAACAATATGTAACTTCGTATTTCCAATTGAGATTCATTCATGATTGCCCCCCCACGTTTCCTGGCCTGGCTGTTGCTGCCGCTGTTGGCTGCGTGCAGCTTTCAACTGCTGGCCGCACCCGCCGAGGGTGCACCGCAGGCGTTGCACTTGCTCGATTACATCGGCACCGATTACCCGGACACGGTGCAGGCGGGCAGCATCACGGACCAGGCCGGATTTCGCGCGCAGCAAGAATCGGTCAAGACGCTGGGAAGTCTGATTACAGCCATGCCGGCCAAGCCGGAAAAAGCTGCGCTGGAGCAAAGCCTGGCCGCGCTGGGAAATTCCATCGGCGCCCGGCAGGAGGGTACCGAGGTCACTCGCCAGGCCAGGCAACTGGGCGCGAAGCTGGCCGTGGCCTATGAAGTCAGCCAGGCCCCGGTGATTACGCCGGACCCGGCGCGTGGCGCGCCGCTGTATGCTCAGCACTGCTCGGTCTGCCATGGCGATGCAGGGGCCGGCGATGGCCCGGCAGGTGTCGGCATGACGCCGCCGCCTTCTGATCTGCGTGACACTACACGATTGGATCGCCTGAGCCTCTACGCGATCTACAGCACCTTGGGCTTGGGCGTCGAAGGGACTGACATGCCGGCCTTTGCCGATCAATTGGATGATCGTCAGCGTTGGGACCTGGCCACCTATATCGCCAGCTTCAGCGTCGACCCGGCGACGGTCAAGGCTGAAAAGACCTACAACATCGCCGACCTGGCTCGTCAGACCCCGGCCGAAGTACAGGCCGTCGAAGGCCCGCAAGCCGCCGCGACCTTCCGTGCCCAGCGGGCGCAACCGCCGCAGGTCAAGCGTGGCCCGGGGCAACTGCTCGACTACACTGCAGCCACTCTGGACAAAAGCATCGCGGCGTATCGTGCCGGTGAGCATGATCAGGCTTATGACTTATCGGTAGCAGCGTATCTGGAAGGCTTTGAGCTGGTTGAGAGTTCGCTGGATAACATTGACGCCAACGTGCGTAAAGACACTGAAAAATCCCTGATGGCCTACCGTCAGTCGTTGCAGGATGGCCTGCCGGTGAGCGAGGTCGAGCAGCGCCTGGAAGTGGCCAAGGACAAGTTGAAGGCATCGGCCGGCCTGTTGGGCAACGAGGGTTTGAGCTGGTCGCTGAGTTACATTTCCGGTCTGCTGATTCTGCTGCGCGAAGGTCTGGAAGCGATCCTGGTGCTGGCGGCGATCCTTGCTTTCCTGCGTAACACGGATCAACAGGCGGCAGTGCGCAGCGTTAACGTCGGTTGGGGCCTGGCGTTAGTGGCGGGGCTGGGCACCTGGGCGCTGGCAGCCTATGTGATTGATGTCAGCGGTTCACAACGCGAATTGCTGGAAGGTGCGACGGCGTTGTTTGCCAGCGTCATGGTGCTGTGGCTGGGCGTGTGGATGCATGACCGTCGTCACGCGGCGGCCTGGCAGGATTACATCAAGACCAGCCTGGTGGGCGGCGGCGGGCGTTTCGGGTTTGCAACCCTGGCGTTCTTCTCGGTGTATCGCGAGCTGTTCGAAGTGATTCTGTTCTACGAAACCCTGTGGTTGCAGGCGGGGCCCGCGGGGCACAACGCGGTGCTGGCCGGTGGGGCCACGGCGCTGGTGTTGCTGATAGGCCTGGCCTGGGTAATTTTGCGCGGTTCGGCGAAGCTGCCGCTGGCGCTGTTCTTCAGCATCAATGCCGGCCTTTTGTGCGCCTTGTCGGTGGTGTTTGCCGGGCATGGCGTGAAAGCGCTGCAGGAAGCCGGGATCTTCGGTACGCGGCCGGTACCGTTCTTTGACTTTGAATGGCTGGGGATCCATGCCGACGCCTATTCGTTGAGTGCCCAGGCTGTGGCGATCATTGCGATTGTCGTGTTGTACGGTCGTAGCCGGGTGGTTGAGAGGCAGCGGGTGCAGGTTTCTTAAACGGCATTCGCTTCGCTCACTTTCGCGGGCAAGCCACGCTCCCACAGGTTTAGCGTTAACCTGTGGGAGCGTGGCTTGCCTCGGGCGGCGTTCCGGCGATGCTTTTAAACAGAGGAAAAACCAATGCGTGTGTGGATCGATGCCGACGCCTGTCCGCGGGCAGCCAAGGATCTGGTGGTGAAGTTCGCCCTCAAGCGCCAGTTCGAAGTGGTGCTGGTGGCCGGGCAGCCGCAGACCAAGCCGGGGCTGGCCCTGGTCAAGCTGATCGTGGTGCCGAGCGGCCCGGATGCGGCCGATGACTACTTGGTGGAACACGCCGTACCCGGTGAGTTGGTGATCTGCAGCGATGTGCCGCTGGCCGATCGTCTGGTGAAGAAGGGCGTGGCAGCGCTTGACCCGAGGGGCAAGGAGTTTGATGCGCAGAACATGGGCGAGCGGCTGGCGGTTCGCAACCTGTTCACTGATTTGCGCGAACAGGGGCAAATGGGCGGTGGCCCGGCACCCTTTGGCGAGCGTGAGAAGCAGGCGTTTGCCAATGCGCTGGACCGGATTTTGACCAGGTTATCCCGCAACGCCTGAAAAGATCGCAGCCTGCGGCAGCTCCTACAGGTATACACCGCCCCTTGTAGGAGCTGCCGCAGGCTGCGATCTTTTGATCTTGTTTTTACGCATCGTTTTCGTGGGTCAGTTCCAGTACCCGGTCCACCAGCTTGTTGATCCCCGATGCCACCTCACTGATCGATTGCGCCAGCATGTACGCCGGGGTGCTCACCAGTTTACGTGCCTTGTCCTCGACGATGTCACTGACCGCGCAATCGGTATGGGTCGCGCCCATCTTGTTCATCGCAGCTGCCGTGTCGGTGTCGTTGCCTATGGTGCAGGTGACGCCAGGGCCGTAGATCTTTGCCGCCAGGGCAGGGGAGATGCACATCAACCCCACCGGTTTACCAGCCTCGGCAAAGGCTTCGGTCAGTGCCAGGACATCCGGTTGAACGCTGCAGCCGGCGCCTTCGATGGCGAAGTTGGACAGGTTCTTGGCCGAGCCGAAGCCGCCGGGCACGATCAGCGCATCGAACTCATCGACGTTCGCGTCACGGATATCCTTGATGTTGCCCCGGGCAATCCGCGCCGATTCCACCAGCACGTTGCGCGATTCGGGCATTTCTTCGCCGGTCAGGTGGTTGATCACATGCAACTGCGCGATGTTCGGTGCGAAACACTGCACCTGGGCACCGCGCTGGTCCAGGCGCAGCAGGGTGATGACGCTCTCGTGGAGCTCGGCGCCGTCGTACACGCCACAACCGGAAAGGATCACTGCAACTTTTTTGCTCATGGGCTTTTCTCCAGATTCATGGCGTTAAATGTCCACTAATTTGTCCTGCGTTGCCATAGGGTTAATTCACGGCTGCACATAGCATCTGTCCTCAAGATTCCGATCAGGGCGCGTCATGGACTTCATTCTGTATGCGGTGCCATTTTTCTTTGTGCTGATCGCTGCCGAGCTGCTGGCCGACCGTTGGCGCGGGGTGAGCAATTATCGGGTGGCGGACGCGATCAACAGCATCAGCACCGGCGTGCTGTCGACCACCACGGGTCTGTTGACCAAGGGGGTGGGGCTGGTGACCTATGGGTTTGCCCTCAAGCACCTGGCACTGTTCGAGCTGTCGGCCGACAGCGCCTGGACCTGGGTGTTTGCCTTTGTCTTCTACGATTTCTGCTACTACTGGCTGCACCGCATGGGCCACGAGCGCAACATCCTCTGGGCCGCCCATTCGGTGCATCACCAGAGCGAGGACTACAACCTGTCCACGGCGTTGCGCCAGACCAGTACCGGCTTCCTGCTGGGCTGGATCTTCTATCTGCCGATGGCGGTGTCCGGCGTGCCGCTGCTGGTGTTCGTCAGCGTCGCGGCGCTGAACCTGCTGTACCAGTTCTGGGTGCACACCCGGCACATTCCCAAGATTGGCTGGTTCGAATGGTTCTTTGTCACACCGTCCAATCATCGGGCCCACCATGCACAGAACGCTCTCTACATGGATCGCAACTACGGCGGTGTGTTCATTATTTGGGACCGTCTGTTCGGTTCGTTCCAGGAAGAAGACGAAAACGAGCCGGTGATCTTCGGCGTGACCACGCCGCTGGCGAGCTGGAACCCCGTGTGGGCGAACGTGCAGTTCTACGCGCAGTTGTGGGCCGATGCGCGGCGTGCCGAAAGCACCTGGGACAAGCTGCGGATCTGGTTCATGCGCACCGGCTGGCGCCCGGCGGACGTGGCGGCCAGATACCCGATGAACAAGCCGGACCTGAGCCAGTTTCGCAAATTCGAGGTAGCACTGGACGGGCGTCAGCAGCTCTACGTCCTCTTGCAGTTCTGCATCTACATCGCGCTGGGCAGTTACCTGATGAATCTTGAGTCGAAGCTGCCAGTCGCCGCCCTGGTGTCGGGCTGGGGAACGGTGGCGTTCGGTCTGTTTGTGCTGGGCGTGGCCCTGGAGAATCGCCCGTGGGCGTTGAAGCTGGAACTGGTGCGGCTGGCGTCGAATCTGCCATTGGCATGGCTGGCCCCGATGGTGGGGCTGTGGCCGGCCAGCGCGCTGGGCTGGGTCGGCCTGCTCAGTTACAGCCTGTTGAGCGGCGTCGGTCTCTACTGTTGCAGGAGCCGCATCACTCGGTTGGCGTCGTAGGGCCTTCGGTGTTGGTTCGCACAGCTTTCAGGGCTTGTTCGTCGGCGTAGACCTGCTTGGCCAGGCGGGCATTCTTGAAGCGCCGACGCAGCCACAGCACGAAGCCCAGGACCAGCAGCGCACCGAGTACCCATAGCTCGTACTTCTTCACACTGCCGAGCATGCCTTCGAGCACGGCGCCGAAATGGTATGCGGCGGCCGCCAGGGCTGTGGCCCAGATCGCTGCGCCAATGCCGTTGAGCAGCAGGTAACGGCCCGGCGGATAACCTGACAGCCCGATGGCCACCGGCATGACCGTGCGCAAACCGTAGACGAAGCGGAAGCTCAGCACCCAGATGTCCGGGTGCTTGCGAATGTGTTCCAGCGCCCGGTCACCCATCATCTGCCAGCGCGGTTTGCGCGCCAGCAGTTTGCGGCCGTGCTTGCGCCCCAGGAAATACCACAGCTGGTCGCCGGCATAGCTGCCGAAGAAGGCCACGACCACCACCAGGTTGATGTCCATGTATCCACGGAACGCGAGGAAGCCCGCGAGTACCAGGATGGTTTCGCCTTCGAAGAACGTGCCTAGAAAAAGGGCAAAGTAGCCGAAGTCATGCAGAAATTGTTGGAGCATTGTCTGGGTGCTGGCGAAATGAACGCGCAGCCTAACCCTTCGGGCACATTCAGGAAAGTGTCCAAATGTGTCTCGACGTGAACATTTCCTACAACGACAATGGAATGCGGCTACCTGTCGCAGCGTGCACATAACTGTCACGCGTTCGTCATAATGGCCGCTTATAACTGTCACGCTCGCACGTCTGCGGGCTCAGGAGTCTGCCGTGAGCTTTACCCCCGCCAACCGTTTGTTCCCCGCAACCCGCCTGCGCCGCAATCGTCGTGACGACTTTTCGCGTCGCCTGGTGCGTGAAAACGTCCTGACCGTCGATGACCTGATCCTGCCGGTGTTCGTACTGGACGGTGAAAACCGTCGCGAAGCGGTGGCTTCGATGCCGGGCGTCGAACGCCTGACCATCGACCTGTTGCTGGAAGAAGCGGCCAAGTGGGTCGAGCTGGGGATTGCGGCGCTGGCGCTGTTCCCGGTGACACCCGCGGAACTCAAGTCCCTGGACGCCGCCGAAGCGTGGAACCCCGAAGGCATCGCCCAGCGCGCGACCCGTGCGCTGCGTGCGCGATTCCCTGAGCTGGGCGTGATCACCGACGTTGCCCTGGACCCGTTCACCACCCACGGCCAGGACGGCATTCTTGATGAAGAAGGCTACGTGCAGAACGACATCACCGTCGACGCACTGGTCAGGCAAGCCCTGTCCCACGCCGAAGCCGGCGCTCAGGTCGTGGCGCCATCGGACATGATGGACGGTCGCATCCAGGCGATCCGCGAAGCCCTCGAAGTGGCCGGTCACGTCAACGTGCGGATCATGGCCTACTCGGCCAAGTACGCCAGTGCCTATTACGGCCCGTTCCGCGATGCGGTCGGTTCGGCGCTGAACCTGGGCAAGGCCAACAAGGCCTCCTATCAGATGGACCCGGCCAACAGCAACGAAGCCTTGCACGAAGTGGCGGCGGACTTGTCAGAAGGTGCAGACATGGTCATGGTCAAGCCGGGCATGCCGTACCTGGACATCCTGTGCCGGGTAAAAGAAGAATTCAAAGTGCCGACGTTTGTTTATCAAGTCAGCGGCGAATACGCCATGCACATGGCGGCGATCCAGAATGGCTGGTTGAGCGAAGGGGTTATCCTCGAGTCCTTGACCGCTTTCAAACGTGCAGGGGCTGATGGCATCCTGACGTACTTTGCCGTTCGTGCCGCTCAATTGTTACGAGAGCAAAAATAGCCCTCCCAGGAACATTCGATGAATACCGAAGTACTCACTGAAGTTGCCGTAAAAGACGCTCAACCTGTGGTGGAGCAAGTCGACGAGACCCCGCCGGAGCTGGAGCCAGCTCCGCCCGCGGCGGTCGTCGAAACCGCCGTGACAGCGCCAGCGCCAGCGCTGGCCATTCCCGGCCTGGATGACAGCAGCCTGTACATCCACCGCGAGCTCTCGCAACTGCAGTTCAACATCCGCGTGCTGGAGCAGGCGCTGGACGAGTCCTATCCATTGCTGGAGCGGCTGAAGTTTCTGTTGATCTTCTCCAGCAACCTGGACGAGTTCTTCGAAATTCGGGTCGCCGGCCTCAAGAAGCAGATCACCTTCGCCCGTGAACAGGCCGGCGCCGATGGTCTGCAACCGCATCAGGCGCTGGCGCGCATCAGCGAACTGGTCCACGGTCACGTCGATCGCCAGTACGCGATCCTCAACGACATTCTGTTGCCGGAACTGGAAAAACATCAGGTCCGCTTCATCCGTCGCCGTAACTGGACGACCAAGCTCAAGACCTGGGTCCGCCGCTATTTCCGTGACGAGATCGCACCGATCATCACCCCGATCGGCCTCGACCCGACGCACCCGTTCCCGTTGCTGGTGAACAAGAGCCTGAACTTCATTGTCGAACTCGAAGGCATCGATGCCTTTGGCCGCGATTCCGGCCTGGCGATCATCCCGGCGCCACGCCTGCTGCCGCGCATCATCAAGGTGCCGGAAGAAGTTGGCGGCGCTGGCGACAACTATGTATTCCTGTCGTCGATGATCCACGCTCACGCCGATGACCTGTTCCAGGGCATGAAGGTCAAGGGTTGCTACCAGTTCCGCCTGACCCGTAACGCCGACCTGGCGCTGGACTCCGAAGACGTCGAAGACCTGGCCCGCGCCTTGCGCGGCGAACTGTTCTCCCGTCGCTATGGCGATGCGGTGCGTCTGGAAGTGGCCGACACCTGCCCGAAGCACCTGTCCGATTACCTGCTCAAGCAATTCAACCTGAGCGAGTCGGAGTTGTATCAGGTCAACGGTCCGGTGAACCTGACGCGACTGTTCAGCATCACTGGCCTGGACAGCCAGCGCGAGCTGCAATACCTGCCGTTCACCCCGCAGATTCCGAAACTGTTGCAGAACAGCGAGAACATTTTCAGTGTGATCAGCAAGCAGGACATCCTGCTGCTGCACCCGTTCGAGTCGTTCACCCCGGTAGTCGACCTGCTGCGCCAGGCCGCCAAGGACCCACACGTTCTGGCGGTGCGCCAGACCCTGTACCGCTCCGGCGCCAACTCGGAAATCGTCGATGCGCTGGTGGATGCTGCGCGTAACGGCAAGGAAGTCACGGCGGTGATCGAATTGCGTGCGCGGTTCGACGAGGAATCCAACCTGCAACTGGCCAGCCGTCTGCAAGCGGCCGGTGCGGTGGTGATCTACGGCGTGGTCGGCTTCAAGACCCACGCCAAGATGATGCTGATTTTGCGGCGCGAGGCCGGTGAAATCGTGCGTTACGCGCACCTCGGCACCGGTAACTACCACGCCGGCAACGCCCGCCTGTATACCGACTACAGCCTGCTGACCTCCGACGACGCCTTGTGCGAAGACGTCGGCAAACTGTTCAGCCAGTTGATCGGCATGGGTAAGACGCTGCGCATGAAGAAACTGCTGCACGCGCCGTTCACCCTGAAGAAGGGCATGCTCGACATGATTGCCCGGGAAACCCAGTTCGCCCTCGACGGCAAACCGGCGCACATCATTGCCAAGTTCAACTCGCTGACCGATCCGAAGATCATCCGCGCGCTGTACAAGGCCAGCCAGTCAGGCGTGCGCATCGATCTGGTGGTGCGTGGCATGTGCTGCCTGCGGCCGGGCATCGCCGGGGTTTCCCACAACATCCATGTGCGCTCGATCATCGGCCGCTTCCTGGAGCACACCCGGGTCTTCTATTTCCTCAACGGTGGCGACGAGCAGATGTTCCTGTCCAGTGCCGACTGGATGGAACGCAACCTCGACAAGCGCGTCGAGACTTGCTTCCCGGTGGAGGGCAAGAAGCTGATCATGCGGGTCAAGAAAGAGCTGGAGTTGTATCTGACCGATAACACCCACAGTTGGAGCCTGCAGTCGGACGGTCGTTACATCCGTAACACACCGACCGGCAACCAGAACCCGCGCAGCGCCCAGGCGACGTTGCTGGAGCGTTTGGGCAGTCCGATCCTGGCGGTTCGTTAACTCGGAACCTGTGGGAGCGGCACAAAAAAGGCCTTCCGAAGAAGGCCTTTTTCAATTTCAGCGAGCGGTCAACACGATGTCGACGCGGGTCAGCCATTGCGCTTCGATTTCGAAGTCGGCCTGGGTCAGCTGGTTTTCGTCCAGCCAGTTCTCCGGGAACACCACTTCGAGGCTATTGCCGTGGGCGTTCAGCTCCACCTGGGGCATTTGCTGGGTGCCACGGATGTGGTGGAACAGGATCGCAAAGCGCAGCAGCACGCACAGGCGAATCAGCTTGATGCCGTCATCGCCGAAATCGGCGAACTTGTCCTTGGGAATGTTGCGTCGGTGGCCGCGTACCAGCAGTGCGAGCATCAACTGGTCTTCGCGGGAGAACCCGGCGAGGTCCGAGTGCTCGATCAGGTAGGCGCCGTGCTTGTGGTACTGGTAGTGAGCGATGTCCAGGCCCACCTCATGGACCTTGGCCGCCCAGCCGAGCAGTTCGCGCCAGACGCCGTCTTCCAGGTCCCAATCCTCGGCCACCTGGTCGAACGCATGTAGTGCCTTGCGCTCGACCCGTACCGCCTGTTCCTGATCGACGTGGTAGCGCTCCATCAGCGAAGTGAGCGTACGTTCGCGCACGTCTTCGTGATGATGACGGCCCAGCAGGTCATAGAGCACGCCTTCGCGCAGGGCGCCTTCGCAGTGGTCCATGCGTTGCAGTTCGAGGGAGTCGAAGATGGCTTCGAGGATCGCCAGGCCCGCCGGGAAGATCGCCCGGCGATCCGGTTTGATGCCTTCAAAATCGATTTTTTCGACGTCGCCCAGCTTGATCAGTTTGCGCTTGAGCCAGGCCAGGCCTTCGGCGTTGACCTCGCCGGTACCATGGCCGCCGGCCGTCAACGCCAGACCGATGGCGCGGATGGTGCCCGAGGAGCCGATGGCTTCATCCCAGGTCAGGCGGTGCAGGGCGTGCTCGATGCTCATGATCTCCAGCCGCGCCGCAGTGTACGCCTGGGCGTAACGGGCCGGAGTGATCTTGCCGTCCTTGAAATAGCGCTGGGTGTAGCTGACGCAACCCATCTGCAGGCTTTCGCGCAGCAGCGGCTCGAAGCGCTGGCCAATGATGAATTCGGTACTGCCGCCACCGATGTCGGCCACCAGGCGCTTGCCGGGGGTATCGGCGAGGGTGTGGGACACGCCGAGGTAGATCAGGCGCGCTTCTTCACGGCCGGAAATGACTTCCACCGGGTGGCCGAGAATTTCTTCGGCGCGACGGATGAATTCGGCGCGGTTGCGGGCTTCACGCAGGGCGTTGGTACCCACGATTCGCACGGCGCCGGTGGGCATGCCGCTGATCAGTTGGGCGAAGCGCTTGAGGCAGTCGAGCCCGCGCTGCATCGATTCTTCGTTGAGATGGCGCTCTTCGTCGATGCCGGCGGCCAGCTGAACCTTCTCCCCGAGACGCTCGAGAATACGGATCTCGCCGTTCTGGGCCTTGGCCACGACCATGTGAAAACTGTTGGAGCCCAGGTCGATTGCGGCGATCAGGGACAGATTCTTGGCTTTGGATTGCGGCATGGTCTGGGGTCTCGGTCGATAACCTCGACATCGTGCCACGATCAAAGGCTGGCGCCAACGCGTAGGAGCTGTCGAAGGCTGCGATCTTTTACCTCAGGGGCATTCGTGGCGTTGCAGATGGCCTCTTCGCGGGCAAGCCCGCGAAGGCGGCCTCAAAGGCATTCAATATCCTTCAGCCTGCTGCTTCCACCGTCCCGATGAAATTCGCCAGTTCCGCCGTCTGGGGGTTGGCGAACAGTAGTTTCGGATCCCCAACCTCATGCACCTTGCCCTGGTGCATGAACACCAACTTGTCCCCAACCTCCCGGGCGAAGCGCATTTCGTGGGTGACCATGATAAGCGTCATGCCTTCGCTGGCCAGTTGTCGGACCACGCTCAGCACTTCATTGACCAGTTCCGGGTCCAGCGCCGAGGTGATTTCGTCGCACAGCAAAACCTTCGGCGACATCGCCAGTGCCCGGGCAATCGCCACCCGCTGTTGCTGCCCACCGGACAGCCGATCAGGAAAGGCATCGAACTTTTCCCCCAGCCCGACCCTTTCCAGCATCTGCCGCGCCAATTCGGCGGCCTTGGCTTTCGGCACTTTCTGCACCACTTGCGGCGCGAGCATGACGTTCTCACCCACGGTCAGGTGCGGGAACAGGTTGAACTGCTGGAACACCATGCCGACTTTCTGCCGCAGGCTGCGCAGGTCGGCGCGGGCGGCGTCGAGGTACTCGCCGTCGACTTCGATCACGCCGTCGTTGATCGACTCCAGGCCGTTGAGGGTGCGCAGCAAAGTGGACTTGCCCGAGCCGCTGCGACCGATGATCGCCACCACCTGGCCTTCCTCGATGCTCAGGTCGATGCCTTTGAGCACATGGTGATCGCCATAATATTTATGCAGGGCGGAAATTCTAAGCAGAGGCATGCAGTCTCCTTTCCAGGTAGCGCGCACTGAGCGACAAGGGGTAGCAGAGCAGGAAATAGCCGAGGGCGACGAGGCCGTAGACCATGAAGGGTTCGAAGGTGGCGTTGGCGAGCATGCCGCCGGTCTTGGTCAACTCGGTGAAGCCGATGATCGAGGTCACGGCGGTGCCTTTGACCACCTGCACCGAAAACCCCACTGTCGGCGCCACGGCGATGCGCAGGGCCTGAGGCAGGATCACATGGCGCAATTGCTCCAGAGGGGTCAGCGCCAGACTCGATGAGGCTTCCCATTGGCCGTTTGGAATCGAATCGACGCAACCGCGCCAGATCTCCGCCAGATAAGCGCTGGTGAACAACGTCAGTGCAATCGCCGCCGCCATCCACGGCGAAATCTCTATCCCGGCCAATGCCACGCCGAAAAACACCAGGAACAGCTGCATCAATAGCGGTGTGCCCTGGAACAGTTCGATGTAGGTACGGGCGAAACTACGCGGCAGGGATTTTTTCGAGATACGCATGACCATGATCAGCAAGCCAATCAGCCCGCCGCCAATGAACGCCACCAGTGACAGCGCCAGCGTCCATTGCAGTCCCATGAGCAGGTTGCGCACGATGTCCCAGAAGGTGAAGTCGCTCATCGGCTGCTCCTTGCAATGAAGCGGTGGCCTATCCAGTTCAGCAACTGGCGGATCAGCAGCGCCATGCACAGATAGAGCAAGGTAGTCAGGGCATAGGTTTCAAAGGCGCGGAAGTTGCGCGATTGAATGAAGTTGGCGGCGAAGCTCAGCTCCTCCGTCGCAATCTGCGAACACACCGCCGAGCCGAGCATGACGATGATGATCTGGCTGCTCAGGGCCGGCCAGACCTTGCCCAGGGCCGGTAGCAGCACCACATGGCGGAACGCCTCGAAGCGCGTCATCGCCAGTGCCGCCGCGGCTTCCAGCTGACCCCGGGGGATCGCCTGGATGCCGGCGCGGATGATCTCGGTGGAATAGGCGCCGAGGTTGATGACCATCGCCAGCACCGCCGCCTGCCATTCGGAAATTTGCACGCCCAGGGACGGCAAGCCGAAGAAGATGAAAAACAACTGCACCAGGAATGGCGTGTTGCGGATCAACTCGACGTAGACCGCGAAAATTCCCGCGAAAGGCCGAATGTTCCACGCCCGCACCAGCGCCCCGACGATGCCCAGTCCCACGCCGAGCACAGCGCCGATGGCGGTCAGCTCAAGGGTGAACAACGCACCGCGCAGCAACAGGTCGGTGTTGTTCACCACCGGCAGGAAATCGAACTGATAAGCCATAAAACGTCTCCAGCACGCCGAATCAGAGATCGGCCGGCAACGGCTCTTTCAGCCAGGTCAGGGCGTTCTTTTCCAGCGCGCCGTCACTCTTGGCGGTCACGAGGATCTGGTTGACCTTGTCCAGCAGCGCCGGCTCGTTCTTGTTGACGCCGACGTAGACCGGCGAATCCTTGAGCTTCACTTTCAGCGCCGGCACGCGTTTCGGGCTTTTCTCGCTGATCGCGACCATCACCACGTTGCCACTGGCGATCAGGTCGACTTGCCCGGCCAGGTACGCGGCAATGGTCGAGTTGTTGTCTTCGAAACGCTTGATGGCCACGCCTTCGGGGGCGACCTTGGTCAGCTCGATGTCTTCGATGGCACCACGGGTGACGCTGATGGTTTTGCCCTTGAGATCGTCCAGGCCCTTGATGTCGGCGTCTGGCGGACCGAACACGGCGAGGTAGAACGGTGCGTAGGCACGGGAGAAGTCGATGACTTTTTCGCGCTCCGGGTTCTTGCCGAGGCTGGAGATCACCAGGTCGACCTTGCCGGTGGTGAGGAACGGGATGCGGTTGGTGCTGTTGACCGGGGTCAGTTCGAGCTTGACCTTGAGCTGATCGGCCAGCAGTTTCGCGGTGTCGATATCGAGGCCGCGGGGTTTCATGTCCGGGCCGACCGAGCCGAAGGGCGGGAAGTCCTGGGGCACGGCCACCTTGAGGACGCCGCGCTTGACCACATCCTCCAGACCGTCGGCGTGGGCGGGTGCCTGGTTCAGCATCAGGCTGGCAAACAGGGCGGCGAGGAGGGCGCTGTAACGCTGGGTCATGGCAAATCTCCGGATCGGCAAGAAGTGATTTCTGCGGATCGACAGAGCATGGGCCATGCCAACATGGGGTCTTGAGGGCGCCAGGGCGCGGTTTTGCTGGTGTCGTACGGTCTTACTGGTCTGAACAGTCGGGTTGCGTTTCGCACCCCGATGGCGCAGCCGTGAAAATCACCGAACCCCCATGGGGCACGACTTGCCGGGCGTCTCGAATAGCTTTACAACTGAGCGCACATTGGCCTGGTTCGTCTGGAAAACCATGAACTCGATCTCCCGCGCCGTACCTGAAGTGGCGCTGCAAGCCATCCGTAAACTGATTACCGAACAGGGCTTCGGGCCGGGGGATGCCTTGCCTTCGCAACGGGACCTGGCGGTGCAACTGGGGGTCAGTCGGGCGTCGCTGCGCGAGGCGTTGTCATCGCTGAGTGCGCTGGGGGTCATCAGCATCCAGCCGGGCAAAGGCGTATTCGTGCAGTCGCCGGTGGAGCTGCCGCGTGGCGATGCAGCGCCGGGCTGGCCGTTCGCGGCGCAGGCTGCGCCGCTGGACATCTTCCAGTTGCGCTATGCGCTGGAAGGGTTTGCGGCGGGGTTGGCGGCCGTAACCTTGAGCACCGACGAACTGGATGCGCTGGAAGAGAATGTCGCCGCCATGCGTAACGAACTGAAGTCCGGCGACTTCGAAGCCGCGGCCCGCCTGGATTTCGAATTCCACCGCCGCATCCTGCTGGCCAGCGGCAATCAGGCGATGCTGAGCATCCTGACTGCCAGCGCCGACATCTTCCTGGAGAGTCAGAAGCTACCGTTCATCCGGGTCGAACGTGCCATGGAAACCTGGCAGGAACACCGTAAAATCCTTCGTGCGCTGGCCCGTCGAGCGTCTGGCGCCGCGCAAAAGGCTATGCAAGAGCACGTACGCAATGCCGCGCTGCGTACCGGAATCGCGTTCATCGCTCCCGTCGCTTCATGACCTGAGCTATACCCAAACTCATGAATCACCATAGCGAGACTCAATCATCTGCACCTTCCTGAACGAGGGAAGGACCGCTATGATGGGCCACGTTTTTTTGCTTACAACCTGGAGAATTCCATGAGCAGCGATCTTATCAAACACGTTAGCGACGCTAGCTTCGAGGCCGACGTACTCAAGGCCGAAGGCGCTGTACTGGTCGACTACTGGGCTGAATGGTGCGGCCCTTGCAAAATGATCGCTCCGGTTCTGGACGAAATTGCCGAGACTTACAAAGGCAAGCTGACCGTTGCCAAGCTGAACATCGACGAGAACCAGGAAACCCCGGCCAAGCACGGCGTGCGCGGTATCCCGACCCTGATGCTGTTCAAGAACGGCAACGTTGAAGCGACCAAGGTCGGCGCACTGTCGAAGTCGCAACTGGCTGCCTTCCTCGACGCCAACATCTAAGCGTCGCTGCAAAGTGTCCTGAAAAAGCCCCGCAAATAGCGGGGCTTTTTGCGTATTCAGGGCTAGACGCTCCTAAACTCAGGTGGTACATTCGGCCCCGCACTGGTTTCTCCATTGCCCCCTGCTAGCCGTCGCCGACGCACTCCTTTTCGAATAAGTACGCGATCCTGTCGCCTTCTCTGCGGCGCGGCCTCATTAAGCCAAAAGCTTAATTTCCCCCCTCCATAAATGATTACGTCATTCCTATATGAATCTGACTGAACTCAAGCAAAAGCCGATTACCGAACTGCTCGAATTGGCCGAACAGATGGGCATAGAAAATATGGCCCGTTCGCGCAAGCAGGACGTGATTTTCTCCCTGCTCAAGAAGCACGCGAAAAGCGGTGAGGAAATCTCCGGTGATGGCGTGCTGGAGATTCTCCAGGACGGCTTCGGCTTCCTGCGCTCCGCTGACGCTTCCTATCTCGCCGGCCCAGACGATATCTACGTCTCGCCGAGCCAGATCCGTCGCTTCAACTTGCGCACCGGTGACACCATCGTTGGCAAGATCCGCCCTCCAAAGGAAGGCGAGCGTTATTTCGCGCTGCTCAAGGTCGACACGATCAACTACGACCGTCCGGAAAACGCGAAGAACAAGATTCTCTTCGAGAACCTGACCCCGCTGTTCCCGACCGTGCGCATGAAGATGGAAGCCGGTAACGGCTCCACCGAAGACTTGACCGGTCGTGTCATCGACCTGTGCGCCCCGATCGGCAAAGGCCAGCGCGGCCTGATCGTTGCACCGCCGAAAGCCGGCAAGACGATCATGCTGCAGAACATCGCGGCGAACATCGCACGTAACAACCCTGAAGTTCATCTGATCGTATTGCTGATCGATGAACGTCCGGAAGAAGTGACCGAAATGCAGCGCACCGTGCGCGGCGAAGTGGTTGCCTCGACGTTCGACGAGCCGCCAACCCGCCACGTGCAGGTTGCCGAAATGGTGATCGAGAAGGCCAAGCGCCTGGTCGAGCACAAGAAAGACGTGGTGATCCTGCTCGACTCCATCACCCGTCTGGCCCGTGCCTACAACACCGTGATCCCGAGCTCCGGCAAGGTACTGACCGGTGGTGTCGATGCCCACGCCCTGGAGAAACCGAAACGTTTCTTCGGCGCCGCGCGGAACATCGAAGAAGGCGGCTCGCTGACCATCATCGCCACCGCGCTGGTTGAAACCGGCTCGAAGATGGACGAAGTGATCTACGAGGAATTCAAAGGCACCGGCAACATGGAACTGCCGCTGGATCGCCGTATCGCTGAAAAGCGCGTCTTCCCGGCCATCAACATCAACCGTTCCGGCACCCGCCGCGAAGAGTTGCTGACTGCCGACGACGAGCTGCAGCGCATGTGGATCCTGCGCAAGCTGCTGCACCCGATGGATGAAGTGGCTGCCATCGAGTTCCTGGTCGACAAGCTGAAAACGACCAAGACCAACGACGAATTCTTCCTGTCGATGAAACGCAAGTAACATCGCCCGTTGAGTTCAAGAGAATGGCGCCCCGGTGGGGCGCCATTTTTTTTGCCCGCACTTTTTTGCCCGGGCCATGAGAGGTTTTTGATTGGCCAAGGTCAGTTACTTGGCAATTCAACCAGGCGCGTTTGCAGTCATCTCCGGGGACGATGCCCAAGCGCGCTGAAAACAACGACCTGAATGGTTTAATGTTTATGAGCTCACTGGCTTATCGACGGGATATCGACGGCTTGCGCGCAGTGGCGGTGATCGCTGTCGTGCTGTTTCATTTTGGTGTTCCGGGGTTTACCGGCGGCTTTGTCGGCGTGGACGTGTTTTTCGTGATTTCCGGTTACCTGATCACCTCGATCATCTGGAATCAGCGCCAGGCCGGGCAATTCAGCTTTGTCGATTTCTGGGCCCGGCGTGCGCGGCGGATTTTGCCGGCGTTGTTCGCGATGATCATCGCGGTGCTGGCGGTCGGCTGGTTTTTGCTGGCACCGAAGGATTACGAAGAGCTGGGGCGATCGGTGCGTTACCAGGTGATGTTCGTGTCCAACATCCTGTTCATGCGCCAGGACGGCTATTTCGATGTCGCCTCCGATCTCAAACCCCTGCTGCACACCTGGTCGCTGGCCGTGGAGGAGCAGTTTTACATCGTCTTCCCGTTGCTGCTGACACTGCTGTCGAGCCGTCTCAAGCATCGGCGACTGACGCTGTTCGGCGTATTGCTGCTGTCCTTTGGCTTGAGCGTGTGGGCCGTCGCCCATCATCCGGAAAAAGCCTTCTTCCTGTTGCCGATGCGTGCGTGGGAGCTGTTGGCCGGAGCGATGCTGGCGGTCGCGCCCAAGTCTGCGTGGCGTCTCAAGCCGATGGCGGCGCAGTGGCTGAGCCTGCTGGGCATGGTGCTGATCCTGCTGGCGGTGTTCGGTTATGACAAGGCCACGCCATTCCCGGGCGTTGCTGCGTTGTTGCCGGTGCTGGGTGTGGTGCTGCTGATTCTGGCCAACGGTCATCGTGAAACCTGGATTGGTCAGTTTTTGAGCAGT
Source organism: Pseudomonas sp. IT-P4 (assembly GCF_949767755.1). Classification (NCBI taxonomy): domain Bacteria; kingdom Pseudomonadati; phylum Pseudomonadota; class Gammaproteobacteria; order Pseudomonadales; family Pseudomonadaceae; genus Pseudomonas; species Pseudomonas sp. IT-P4. The sequence goes on from NZ_CATKPX010000023.1 coordinate 315,713, forward strand.
CGGATAATGGTCGGCCTCGGCCTGGTTTCTTATTCCTGGTACCTGTGGCACTGGCCGGTGTTCGTATTCTCCCGCTATGCCAGCGTCGGTGAGCCGAGTGCTTTCGACAGTGCCGGGTTGATTCTGCTGACGCTGTTGCTGGGTTATCTGTCCTGGAAATTTGTCGAAACCCCGTTTCGTGAGCGTCGCCTGCTTGCCGGACGCCGGCAGATCCTGCTCGCCAGCGCATGCGGTGTCCTGGTGCTCGGCCTGGCCGGGCAGACCTTGCGCTGGACCGACGGCTTGCCGTGGCGTCTGTCTGACCAGGCCTTGCAATACGCCAAGGCTCGCGAATGGCGACCGGAGCTGATGGCCTGCCTGGCCGATGACAAGACGCCGGATGACAAGTTGTTCTGCCGTTATGGCGCACAAAATCGCCTGCCCCCAGCGCTTGTCTGGGGCGATAGCCATGCCACGGCGTTGATTCCGGTTTTCGACGAGGGTGCCAAGGCCCATGGCGTCAACGTGATCCTCGCCAGTTCTGCTGGTTGTTTGCCAGTCGATGGCCTGGAGCACGATGCGCGTTGTGCGCGGTTCAACCGGCGCGTTGAACAGGCCTTGATGCCGCAAGCTGTCGGCGATGTGGTGTTGGTCGCGCACTGGAGCCTGTACCTCTATGGCGACGGCAAAGGTGACTTGGGCCACGCACTGAAAAGCGCTGACGGGCACTACGACCGCGCCAGCGCCGAACAACGTCTGGCCGATGGCTTGCGTGCACGAGTCGCGCAATTGCGTGCAGGCGGGCATCGGGTCTGGCTGGTAAAAGAGGTGCCGTTGCAGGCCTTCAGCCCTCCGTATCGCCTCACCCGCCTGGCAATGCTGGACCGCCCGGTCGACGATGTCGGGCTGGCGCTCGCAGAGCACCACAAGCGCCAGGCATTCATCAGTCAATTGTTTGCACAACTGGCGCAAGACCCGGCGGTACAGGTGGTGGACCCGGCGCCAAGGCTGTGTGACGCGAGCGGCCTGTGCCGCGCCGAACGCAGCGGCTACTCGTTGTACACCGATGACAATCACCTCTCGGAAGTCGGTGCGCGGTTCGTGGCGCCGATCCTCGAACCGCTGTTTGTCAGTCTGCAGCCGGGGCAAACCCGGGGTAATGCATCCAGATAAGCAGCGATAAGCTGCCAGCGGCCAGCAGAGCAGGTAGGATGTACGCCTATTTTTCGGGTGCCATCATCAAATGAAATTCAAGGATCTTCGGGATTTCGTGCAGCAGCTTGAGCAGCGCGGAGAGTTGAAACGCATCCAGATCCCCGTCTCTCCAGTGCTGGAGATGACCGAGGTGTGTGATCGCACACTGCGTGCCAAAGGCCCGGCGCTGTTGTTCGAAAAGCCGACAGGCTATGACATCCCGGTGCTCGGCAACCTGTTCGGCACCCCCGAGCGGGTCGCCATGGGCATGGGTGCCGAGTCGGTCAGCGAGCTGCGCGAAATCGGCAAGCTGCTTGCGTTCCTCAAGGAGCCCGAGCCGCCGAAAGGCTTGAAGGATGCCTGGTCCAAGCTGCCGATCTTCCGCAAGATCATTTCGATGGCGCCGAAAGTCGTCAAGGACGCGGTGTGCCAGGAAGTGGTCATCGAAGGCGACGACGTCGACCTGGCCATGCTGCCGGTACAGACCTGCTGGCCGGGCGATGTCGGCCCGCTGATCACCTGGGGCCTGACCGTCACCAAGGGCCCGAACAAGGATCGCCAGAACCTCGGCATTTATCGTCAGCAGGTGATTGGTCGCAACAAAGTCATCATGCGCTGGCTGAGCCACCGTGGCGGCGCGCTGGATTACCGCGAGTGGTGCGAGAAGCACCCGGGCCAGCCGTTCCCGGTTTCCGTGGCCCTGGGTGCGGACCCGGCGACCATCCTCGGTGCCGTGACCCCGGTGCCCGACAGCCTTTCCGAATACGCCTTCGCCGGCCTGTTGCGCGGTAACCGCACTGAGCTGGTGAAGTGCCGCGGTAACGACCTGCAAGTGCCGGCCACCGCCGAAATCATCCTCGAAGGCGTAATCCATCCGGGCGAGATGGCCGATGAAGGCCCATACGGCGACCACACCGGTTACTACAATGAAGTCGACAGCTTCCCGGTGTTCACCGTCGAGCGCATCACCCATCGGATCAAGCCGATCTATCACAGCACCTACACCGGCCGTCCGCCGGATGAGCCGGCGATCCTCGGCGTGGCGTTGAACGAAGTGTTTGTGCCGATCCTGCAGAAGCAGTTCCCGGAGATTACCGATTTCTACCTGCCACCCGAAGGCTGCTCGTACCGCATGGCCATCGTGACCATGAAGAAGTCGTATCCGGGCCACGCCAAGCGGGTAATGCTGGGTGTCTGGTCGTTTTTGCGACAGTTCATGTACACCAAGTTCGTTATCGTCACCGACGACGATATCAACGCCCGGGACTGGAACGACGTGGTCTGGGCCATCACCACGCGCATGGATCCCAAGCGCGACACGGTGATGATCGACAACACGCCGATCGACTACCTGGACTTTGCCTCGCCGGTGTCCGGCCTGGGGTCGAAAATGGGCCTCGATGCCACGCATAAATGGCCGGGCGAAACTACCCGCGAATGGGGCCGGGTCATCGTCAAGGACGATGCCGTGACCCAGCGGATCGATGCCATCTGGAATCAGTTAGGAATAGATTGATGCGTGTAACCTTGCAGCCCTCCGGAGCAGTGCTTGAGATATTGCCCGGCGAGCGGATTCTCGATGGCGCACGACGTCTGGGCTACGAATGCCCGCAAAGCTGCCGCAACGGCAATTGCCATGTGTGCGCGGCGCTGCTGGTGGAAGGCCGGGTCGAGCAGACCGGCGATGTGCGCGACCATGGCGAGTTCTACACTTGCATAGCGGAGCCGCTGGAAGACTGCATCGTGCTGTGGGATGGCGTGCTCGCGCTGGGAGAACTGCCGGTGCGCAGCGTGTCGTGTCAGGTCATTGAGTGCAAGGAAGTGGGCGGCGACACCTGGCGCGTGCGTCTGCGGGCTCCGGCCGGTAAACCACCGCGCTACCACGCCGGCCAGTACTTGATGATCGAGCGCGAGAACGGCGAAAAGTCCGCCTTCTCCCTCGCCTCGGCCCCGCATGCGGGGCGCGACCTGGAAATCCACGTACTGGCGCGCGAATCCAGTGCGCTGAGCCTGATCGAACAGCTCCAGCGCAACAGCATGGTGCGGGTCGAATTGCCGTTTGGCGATACTCACCTGGAGGAGTTGCCGGACGGTCCTCTCGTGCTGATCGCCGCTGGTACCGGCATGGGCCAGATCCACAGTCTGATCGAGCATTGCCGGGCCTCGGGGTTCAAGCACCCGGTGCATCTGTATTGGGGCGTGCGTCGTCCTGAAGATTTTTATCAAATCGAGCATTGGGACGAATGGCTGAAGCTGCCCAACCTGTTCCTGCACAAGGTCGTCAGCGATCAATGCGGTTGGGGAGGGCGGTGCGGCATGTTGCATGAAGCGGTCTGTGAAGACTTCCCTGACCTCAAGCCGCTGCACGTGTACGCCAGCGGCTCTCCGGCCATGGTCTACGGCACGCTGGATGCGCTGGTGGAAGCGGGGATGGACGCCCACCAGATGCGCGCCGACGTTTTTGCGTATGCGCCGCGGTCTTGAGCCGCGCTCTTTCGTTATAACTCTATATATAGCCAATCGGCATTTATAAACTTTTATAAATGTCGGTAGGTTATATGTCGTACAGGCATTTAAATAAGTACGGTGCCATGGCATTCAAATTGCCTTAAAACTTATGTGCCTTATTGTTACAGCTGTGCGTTCTATTAAGTAATTCTTCACTCGCGGGGAGCTGAACGCTATTCGCCATGAGCGCCATTGAATCTGCTTTTTTGAATCTGGCTTACCCTCCGCGGCTCGATCTGGGGCCGCAGCTCACGCACGAACAACTGCTCGGCTCGATGCAATCGACCATGGCGCGCCACAAAGGTGGGCCGGTCTGGTTGTTTGCGTATGGTTCGCTGATCTGGCGCCCTGAGTGCACGGCGGTTGAGCGGGTTCGCGGCCGGGTGCATGGCTACCATCGCGGGTTGTACCTGTGGTCCCACGAACATCGCGGCACACCGGAAATGCCTGGCCTGGTGTTTGGCCTGGATCGCGGCGGTTCTTGCAGCGGTTTCGCCTATCGCTTGCCCGAAGAGCAACTCGAAGCCTCGCTCTACGCACTATGGCAGCGCGAGATGCCTTTCCCTTCCTACCGCCCGCACTGGCTCAACTGCCGTCTCGAAGATGGCAGTCAGGTTCAGGCATTGGGATTCGTTCTGGAGCGACACCTGCCCAGCTATGCCGGCAACCTGCCGGACCATGTGCTGAGCCATGTGTTCGAAAACGCCTGCGGGCGCTACGGCACCACTCGCGATTATGTCGAGCAGACCGCGCACGCCCTGCGCAGCCACGCCATGCCAGACCGGAATCTGGAGGCGCGGCTCAAGCGCTGTAAATCAACGGCCGATCAAGCGAGTGCTTCGCGGCCCTGACTGGCGATTTGTTTGTGCCGTAGCGTCGGGGCCAGGAAGGCCATAGCCAGCAGGCAGGCGCCGACCAGCAGCACGAAGCCGCCGTCCCAGCCGAAATGGTCCACGGTGTAGCCCATCGCTGCACTGGCCGCGACCGAACCGCCCAAGTAGCCGAACAGACCGGTAAAGCCCGCCGCCGTACCGGCAGCTTTCTTCGGTGCCAGTTCCAGCGCCTGCAGGCCGATCAGCATTACCGGGCCGTAGATCAGGAAGCCGATGGAAAGCAGCGCGATCATGTCGACCATCGGATTACCGGCAGGGTTGAGCCAGTAAACCAGCGTCGCAACCGTCACCAGCGCCATGAACACCATGCCGGTCAGGCCACGGTTGCCCCGGAAGATCTTGTCCGACATCCAGCCGCACAGCAGCGTGCCCGGGATACCTGCCCACTCGTAGAAGAAGTACGCCCACGAGGTTTTATCCACAGTGAAGCCCTTGGCCTCCTTGAGGTAGGTCGGCGCCCAGTCCAGCACACCGTAACGCAGCAGATAGACAAAAACGTTGGCCAGGGCGATGTACCAGAGCATTTTGTTGCGCAGCACGTATTTGACGAAAATTTCCTTGGCGCTGAATTCCTCTTCGTGGCTGGCGTCGTAGCCTTCCGGGTAGTCGTTCTTGTATTGCTCGATCGGGGGCAAGCCAACCGATTGCGGGGTGTCGCGCATGGTCACAAAGGCAAACACCGCTACTGCCAGCGCCACGGCTGCCGGCACGTAGAACGCGGCGTGCCAGTCATTGAACAGGCCCATGCCGATCAGGAACAACGGGCCGATCAGGCCACCACCGACGTTATGCGCCACGTTCCATACGGACACCACGCCGCCACGTTCCTTCTGCGACCACCAGTGCACCATGGTTCGACCACTCGGCGGCCAACCCATGCCCTGCGCCCAGCCGTTGATGAACAGCAGAATGAACATCATGGTCACGCTGGACGTCGCCCAGGGTGCGAAACCGAAAATGAACATCACTCCGGCCGACACCAATAGGCCGAACGGCAGGAAGAAGCGCGGGTTGGAACGGTCGGACACCAGGCCCATCAGAAACTTCGACAGGCCGTAGGCAATCGCGATGGCAGACATCGCCAGGCCCAACTGACCACGGGAGTAACCCTCGTCGATCAGGTACGGCATGGCCAGGGAGAAGTTCTTGCGCAGCAGGTAGTAACCGGCATAGCCGATGAAGATACCGGCGAAAATCTGCCAGCGCAGGCGTCGGTAGGTGCTGTCTATTTTTTCTTCAGGCAATGGAGCCTGATGTGCGGCAGGACGAAAGAAAGCAAACATTCAAGAGCTCCAGGTTTCTTGTTTTGACTGCGGATACGAATGTTACAGTTTCGTTACCGAAAATAGCACCGGTTCTCATCGGCAAAACAGCGGAAATGTTGGATATCGCGCGTTCCTTTATGAACATGTCGGTCAGATGTAAGTGAGGGGCGTTGTAGGAAGCGTTACCTGTTTGGTTGGCAGGCGCTTGATGTGCCTGAAATAGGGCAGGTCTTTAGGAAAGGCCCTTCGTTTAAAGCAGAAGTCATGGCGTTATGCCGAATGACTCAGCGCCTTAACCTTTGTGCTGTTGCCAGGTCTGGCGTTGCAGGCGAAGGGAGAGGGACATGCGGTGGTGGGTATGCGTGCTGTTGTTGGTGGTGTCCCTGGATGTCAGGGCCGGGGAGGTGTTCCTGATACCCGAGAATAATCCGAAGCCGGTTTATCCAATGGCGCTGCATAGGGCGGGTGTCACCGGCATGGTGCGTATCAGCATGACTGTGAAGGCCGATGGATCAGTCAGTAATGCCGTGATTGCGCAAAGTGCGCATCCCGAACTCGAAGAGGCGTCATTGGCCGCAGTCAACCAATGGCGATTCAAGCCGTGGACAATTACCAAGGATCAGCCTGCACAAATCATCGTGGTCGCACCTATGGAGTACAGGCTGGACAGAGATCATCCCTTCCACGTCAACAAGGAATTGGAGCGGCTGAAATGCAGTGCTATCGCACGGGCATCGTTGAACATCGCCACTTCCTCGTGGGTGGACCTGCCGGTTTTCAGCTGGACTCGCAGTTACCTGACCCACTCGCTTTCACCGACGCAATTGCCGGAAGAGAAACGTCTGGCTCTGATCGCCAGGCTCAATGCCAGCGTGCGTTCGATTGTGCAGCGGTGTAGCGCACATCCGGCGAGTCGGTATGTGCGGTTTTTGCCGGAGGAGATTCGGGTGTTGCTTTGACGGCAAGAAAGAGCGCGGCTAAATGGCCGCGCTTTTATTGCAGATAGAGATTCAGCGAACCTGCACCACCACTTTCCCCACCGCTTTACGCTGGCCAAGGTCATTGATCGCCTGCGCCGCATTGCTCAGCGGATACACCTGAGACACCAGCGGCTTGAGCTTGCCTTCGGCAAACCAGCCAAACAACTGCTGGAAGTTTGCCGCATTGTCTTGCGGCTGACGTTGGGCGAACGAGCCCCAGAACACGCCGAGCACCGCCGCGCCCTTGAGCAGGGCCAGATTGACCGGCAATTCGGGAATGCGCCCGCTGGCGAAGCCGACCACCAGCAGGCGGCCGTTCCAGGCGATGGCGCGGATCGCCTGGTCGAACAGGTCGCCGCCGACCGGGTCGTAGATCACGTCGGCACCCTGGCCGTCGGTCAGGCGCTTGATTTCGTCCTTGAGACTGGTTTCGCTGTAGTTGATCAGTTCGTCGGCACCGGCGGCCTTGGCCACGGCGAGTTTCTCTGCGCTGCTGGCCGCGGCGATCACCCGGGCGCCCATGGCTTTGCCGATTTCCACCGCCGCCAGGCCGACACCACCGGAGGCACCAAGCACCAGCAGGGTTTCGCCCGGCTGCAGGTTGCCGCGCTGCTTGAGGGCGTGCATCGAGGTGCCGTAGGTCATGCTGAAGGCGGCGGCAGTGTTGAAGTCCATCGATGGCGGGATCGGCAGCGCGTTGTAACCCGGCACAGCGACCTGCTCGGCAAAGCTGCCCCAGCCGGTCAGGGCCATGACCCGGTCACCGACTTTCAGGTGGCTGACCTTTTCGCCCACTGCGCTGACCACGCCGGCTGCTTCACCGCCCGGTGAAAACGGGAAGGGCGGCTTGAACTGGTATTTACCCTCGATGATCAACGTGTCGGGGAAGTTCACCCCGGCGGCGTGCACGTCCAGCAGGATTTCGTTCTTCTTTGCGACAGGACTGGCGACGTCTTCCAGCACCAGCGATTCGGCAGGGCCGAAGGCTTTGCACAGCACGGCTTTCATCAGGGCTATTCCTTTGGGAGTGATGGCCGATAAGTGTAGGTGTGTGGGTCGATGGGTCAACGAGCATGCCCGACCCTGATAGTCAGCCATAAGCTTGTGCTGGCGTGGCGGGTCGTTATGCTAGGCCGCTAACCGGATAAGGAGCGAATTGTGAAAGCGTGGATCATGTTGATGCTGGCCCTGTCTCTGCCTGTGGCAGCGGTGGCCGAAGAAGCCAGGGAAGATGCAGCGCCGAAAGTCAGTTACATCACCCTGAGCCCGCCGTTCGTGGGTAACTACGGGCTGGATGGCACGCCGAAACTGAAGGTCTACAAGGCCGATGTGGCGTTGCGGGTAACCGGTGACGAAGCCGCCAAGGCGGTGAAGGCCAATGAGCCGTTGATCCGCAATCAATTGGTCGCGCTGTTCGCCCAGCAGACCACCGAGACGATGAACAATGTCGAGGCCAAGGAAAAGCTGCGTCAGGAAGCGCTGAAGCAGACCCAGCAGATCATGAGTGATGAAACCGGTAAGCCGGTGGTTGAGGATTTGTTGTTCAACAACCTGATCATCCAATAAGACTCTCGCTGTCCTGACGGGCCTCTTCGCGAGCAAGCCCGCTCCCACAGGGTTCCGTGGTGGACTTATGATCATGTTCCAACACAAATCCACTGTGGGAGCGGGCTTGCCCGCGAAGGCGTTCTGAAAGACGCTGCAAATCCTACGGCTTGAGCGCAACCACCGCTGCCCACTGCTCCGCCGTCACCGGCATCACCGACAGCCGCGAGCCTTTCTGCACCAGCGGCAAGCCGGCCAGCGCCGTCTGCTGTTTCAGATAATCCAGTTTCAGCACCCGGGCAAAGGTCTCGACATGCTCGACATCGATCGCGCTCCAGGCGTTTTTGTCCGGGGTGGCCTTAGGGTCGAAATAATGGCTCTCTGGCTCCAGCGCCGTCGGGTCCGGGTACGCGGCTTCGACAATCTTGCCGATTCCGGCGATGCCCGGCTCAGGGCAGCTGGAATGATAGAAAAAGAACTCATCCCCCACCGCCATGGTCCGCAGGAAATTGCGTGCCTGATAGTTGCGAACCCCGTCCCAGCGCGCTTTGCCGAGCTTTTCCAGCCCCTTGATCGAGAGTTCGTCGGGCTCGGACTTCATCAGCCAATAGGCCATGTCTGTTGCTCCTTGCGTGGTGATTGAGCAGCTTGTAGGCGATTTTATGACAAACCGACAGTCGGTTGACGTCAGCATTTGCGCAGCGGTTCACGTTGTCGCAAAATGCCGGCCTTTAGAGCTTGACGCTGCTGCACGGCCTACAAACGGAAACCGCTGCTGTCATCGTGTTGATGTGCCTTTGGGGGGCAATCGATGAAACGCAAACCGGATTTACTATGGATTTTGGTCATTTTGTTTGGCCTTGGCGTCGTGACCACTGGCTATGCCCAAAGCCTGTGGGCCAACAAGACCGATGCACCGGTCGAACTCGCCCAATTGCAGCAACAGTCGACCGCCTTCAAGCGCTGATCCTGTTGCCTCGGCGCCACTGATCGAAGTGGCGTCTAGCCTGCGTAATACCAGGCCTTGTCTGTCACCGTTCCTTGCAGCGGCACATCCCAGCTCGCCTGAGCCAATCGCGCCACTTTCTGACATTCATGGGCCAGCCCCAACAGCGTCGGCTTGCGCCAGTCGTTTCGTCGCGCCAGGTAGGCCAGGCTGCGGTCGTAGAAGCCACCGCCCATCCCCAGGCGCCCGCCGACATCGTCAAAACCCACCAATGGCAACAGCACCAGATCCAGTGCCCAGATCTTGCGCTGCCGGGCGAGGTTGGCCCGTGGTTCGAGAATACGGAAGCGGTTGGGTTTGAGTTTTTCCCCGGGTCGGATGCGCTGGAACACCATTTTGGTTCGCGGCCAGGCGCTCAGCACCGGTAGATAGGTGGCCTTGCCCCGGCGTTGCGCGGCGCGCAGCAACAGGCGCGGATCGATTTCACCGTCGGTGGGCAGGTAGAGCGAGATGTGCCGGGCGCGGCGGAACAGCGGTTGCTGGGCCAATTGCTTGTACAGTCCGCGAGCGGCCTGGCGTTGCTGACTGGGAGTCAGTGCGCGGCGGGCCTTGCGCAGCATGCGTCGAAGTTGCGGGCGGGGGAGCAGCGCAGGTTCGGTCATGTATTCGGGCTTCAACAATGCGGATACGTGAAGCGTACCCGTAAAAACGCCAATGCCGGTATCAAAACCGGCATTGGACTGAAATCAGGCTCCCCGAATGTGCCGCTGTCGACTTAGCCCTTGAACCCGAAAGTTCAAGGTGGAAGATGCAGTAGGCTTTAAGGCTTTCCGTCTAGCGGACATGCACACCAGCCCAACGTGCAACCTCCAGGGTATAGCAAATCGGCTCAGGGACATCGCCAACTGGCAAGCACCCCAGGGAGTGAGGGGATTATACCGCAAGCGGCGGCGCGAATCAGCCTTTGGTGACGTCCGGATCGGTGGCGAGCGCCAGATCGACGCGATCGAGCAGGTCACGCACCTGTTCGCGGGTCGATCCGCTGGCCTGGATATCCGGGCGTTCTTCCTTGTGCAGCAAGTCGTGGGTGATGTTCAGCGCGGCCATCACGGCGATACGGTCGGCACCGATGACCTTGCCGCTGCTGCGGATCTCGCGCATCTTGCCGTCCAGATAACGGGCTGCGCTGACCAGGTTACTGCGCTCTTCCTGAGGGCAGATGATCGAATACTCTTTGTCGAGGATCTGCACGGTGACGCTATTGCTTGAACTCATGAGTCTTGCTCCAGGGCCTTGAGGCGCGAAATCATCGATTCGACCTTACGCCGGGCGATTTCGTTTTTTTCAATGAGGTGCGCGCGTTCCTCGCGCCAGGTCTTTTCCTGAGCTAGTAAGAGTGCGTTTTGACTCTTAAGTTGCTCGACTCGGGTAATCAGCAGCTCGAGTCTGGCCATCAGCGCTTGCAGGTCGGTGTCTTCCATATTGTCCACTGTGTCTGACGGGGTAGCTGGCGGACAGCCTTTAATAGTCTTGGCGAGTCTGTCGATGTAGGATACAAGGCCTTCATTCTAGACATAGCGCCGTCTGGCGCCTAGCTGCCCATGACCATTCAGAATTCCCCGTACCAAGCCTTCGCCACCCTGCTGACTTCCAGCGGTCACAACGTCTCGCCCGCTGAACTGCACGGGCTGTTGCTCGGCCGCAGCTGCGCCGGCGCCGGTTTCGACGCCGAAGGCTGGCTGATCGACGCCGCTGAACTGCTCGAAAGCGAGCCGCAGGACAACGTTCGCAACGCCCTGACCGGCCTGCAAGAGATGGTAAAAGGCGAACTCACCGGCGATGACGTGACCGTCGTTCTGCTGCTGCCGACTGACGACGCCCCGCTCACCGAGCGTGCCGCTGCACTGGGCGAGTGGTGCCAGGGCTTCCTCAGTGGCTTTGGCTTGAACTGCCGTGACAGCAGCGCCCTGAGCACCGAGGCCACCGAGGTGTTGCAGGATCTGGCGGCCATTTCCCAGGTGCAAGATGCCCTGGAAGAGTCCGACGACGGCGAAAACGACTACATGGAAGTCATGGAGTACCTGCGCGTCGCACCGCTGCTGCTGTTCTCCGAGACCAAAAAAGACGTGCAGGTCGCTGCCAAACCGTCTTTGCACTAATCGTAAGACAGGGAAAACCATCTGCCCATGATTCATATCCCGAAATCGGAATACAGCCGTCGCCGCAAGGCCCTGATGGCGCAGATGGAACCCAACAGCATCGCCATCCTGCCCGCCGCCGCGGTCGCAATTCGTAACCGCGACGTCGAGCACGTCTACCGCCAGGACAGCGACTTCCAGTACCTCAGCGGTTTTCCCGAGCCTCAGGCCGTACTGGTGCTGATGCCGGGGCGCGTGCATGGCGAATACATCCTGTTCTGCCGCGAACGCAATGCCGAGCGCGAGCTGTGGGATGGCCTGCGTGCCGGGCAGGAAGGCGCAATTCGCGACTTCGGCGCCGACGACGCCTTTCCAATCACTGATATCGACGACATCCTGCCAGGCCTGATCGAAGGCCGTGACCGGGTGTATTCGGCGATGGGCAGCAACCCCGAATTCGATCGCCACCTGATGGAGTGGATCAACGTGATCCGCTCCAAGGCCAACCTCGGTGCCCAGCCGCCGAACGAATTCGTTGCCCTGGATCATCTGCTGCACGACATGCGCCTGTATAAATCGGCGGCAGAGGTGAAAGTGATGCGCGAGGCGGCGCGGATTTCCGCCCAGGCGCATGTACGGGCCATGCAGGCCTGTCGCGCCGGGTTGCACGAATTCAGCCTGGAAGCCGAGCTCGATTACGAATTTCGCAAGGGCGGGGCGAAGATGCCAGCCTACGGGTCGATCGTCGCGGCGGGGCGTAACAGCTGCATCCTGCATTACCAGCAGAATGACGCGTTGCTCAAGGATGGGGATATGGTGCTGATCGACGCCGGTTGCGAGATCGACTGCTACGCCAGTGATATCACCCGGACCTTTCCGGTCAGCGGTAAGTATTCTGCGGAACAGAAAGCGATTTACGAATTGGTGCTGGCTTCCCAGGAAGCCGCCTTTGCCGAAATCGCCCCGAACAAGCACTGGAATCAGGCACACGAAGCAACGGTCCGGGTCATTACCGCCGGGCTGGTCAAACTGGGCCTGCTGCGGGGCGACGTTGATGAACTGATCGCCAGCGAAGCCTACAAGGCGTTTTACATGCACCGCGCCGGCCATTGGTTGGGCATGGATGTGCATGACGTCGGCGAATACAAGGTCGGCGGCGAGTGGCGCGTACTGGAAGTCGGCATGGCGCTGACCGTGGAGCCGGGGATCTATATTGCCCCGGACAACCAGAATGTTGCGAAGAAATGGCGTGGCATTGGCGTGCGCATCGAGGACGACGTAGTGGTCACCAAAACCGGCTGTGAAATATTGACGAACGGCGTGCCGAAAACCGTCGCCGAGATCGAGGCCCTGATGGCCGCCGCGCGGACACAGGCAGCATGAGTCGAGTCAACCTGGCAATCATTGGTGGCGGGCTGGTCGGTGCAAGCCTGGCGCTGGCGCTTCAGGCCGGGGCCAAGGCCCGGGGCTGGAAGATCGTGTTGATCGAACCGTTCGCCCCTGGCGACAGCTATCAACCGAGTTACGATGCCCGTTCCTCGGCGTTGTCCTTCGGCTCGCGGCAGATCTATCAACGGCTGGGCGTCTGGCAGGAAGTCTCGCGCCGCGCCGAGCCGATCAAGCAGATTCATGTTTCCGACCGTGGTCGGTTCTCGACGGCGCGGCTGTCGGCGATGGAAGAGGGTGTTCCAGCGCTGGGTTATGTCGTTGAAAACGCCTGGCTCGGCCAATGCCTGTGGCAAGGCCTGGACAAGGACGTGATCAGTTGGCGCTGCCCGGCGGAAGTCACCCGCATGGAGCCGCTGACCGATGGCTATCGCCTGACCCTGAATGATGAAACCACCCTGGAATGCGACCTCGCGGTGCTCGCCGATGGCGGCCGTTCCGGCTTGCGCGAGCAGTTGGGGATCGGTATCCGCAAGCGTCCGTACAACCAGAGCGCGCTGATCGCCAACATCACCCCGAGCGAAGCCCACAACGGCATGGCCTTCGAGCGTTTCACCGACGAAGGCCCGATGGCGTTGCTGCCGCTTCCGGATAATCGCTGCGCACTGGTCTGGACCCGCCTGGGCATGGACGCGCAACGCCTGGCGGCCCTGGATGAGCGCAGCTTCCTCAGCGAGTTGCAGGGTGTGTTCGGTTATCGCCTCGGCACATTGAAGCAGGTGGGTGCGCGGCATCTGTATCCACTGACGCTGGTCGAGGCTGAAGAACAGGTGCGCCCGCATCTGGCGATTCTCGGCAACGCAGCGCACAGCCTGCATCCGATCGCCGGCCAAGGGTTCAACCTGTCCCTGCGCGATGCCCAGGCTTTGGCCGATGCCTTGCTCGCCAGCGAAAACCCTTTGGGCGACTTCGCCACGTTGCAGGCCTATCGCGAACGCCAGCGACTCGATCAGGACCTCACCGTGGGTTTCTCCGATCAGGTTACGCGCCTGTTCGGCAGCACCCAGCCGCTGGTGTCCCTGGGGCGCAACATCGGCTTGCTCGGCCTGGATCTGCTGCCACCGGCCAAACGCTGGTTTGCCCGGCAGGCGATGGGGTTGGGTACGCGACCGGATGCGTGACTGGCTGATCCGCGGATTCGGCAAGGCACGATCGATAAAAATACCTGCCTGCAGGTTCGGCATTCATGACGGCTCTTGCCACTGGGTGGCGCGGGTCGGGAAAACCCTTTACGTGCGGCTCAAGCCGCAAGAGAGACAGGCTTAAAGCATGGAAATGCGCGCAGATCTGCTGATTGTCGGGGCCGGAATGGTCGGCAGCGCCCTGGCGCTGGCGTTGCAGGACAGCGGGCTGGAAGTCCTGCTGCTGGACGGCAGCCCCATGAGCGTCAAACCGTTCAACGCTCAGGCTGCGTTTGAACCGCGGGTGAGCGCCTTGTCGGCCGCCAGCCAGCGGATTCTCGAGCGACTGGGTGTGTGGGACGGCATCGCCGGGCGGCGCAGCAGCCCCTACACCGACATGCAGGTCTGGGATGGCAGCGGCACCGGGCAAATCCACTTCTCGGCGACCAGCGTGCATGCCGAGGTACTGGGACATATAGTCGAGAACCGCGTGGTGCAGGATGCCTTGCTCGAGCGCCTGCACGATTGCGACCTGGGGTTGCTGGCCAATGCTCGCCTGGAGCAGATGCGCCGCTCCGGCGATGATTGGCTGCTGACCCTGGCCGACGGCCGCACCCTGCGCGCGCCGCTGGTGATCGCGGCGGATGGCGCCAACTCGGCGGTGCGACGCCTGGCCGGTGTGGCGACCCGCGAATGGGATTATCTGCACCATGCCATCGTTACCAGCGTGCGTTGCGCCAGGCCGCATCAGATGACGGCCTGGCAGCGCTTCACCGATAACGGTCCGTTGGCGTTTCTGCCCCTTGAGCGCGACGGCCAACAGGATTGGTGTTCGATCGTCTGGTCGACCACACCCGGCGAAGCCGAACGCCTGATGGCGATGGATGAACAAGGTTTCCGCAAGGAGCTGGAGCGGGCCTTTGAAGGTCGGCTCGGCGAGGTGCTTAGCGCTGACCCGCGCCTGTGTGTGCCTCTGCGCCAGCGGCATGCCAAGCGTTATGTGGCTGAAGGCCTGGCATTGATCGGCGACGCGGCCCACACCATTCACCCGTTGGCCGGGCAGGGGGTGAATCTCGGGTTCCTTGATGCCGCCGTGCTGGCCGAAGTGTTGCTGCAAGCGACAATACGTGGCGAACGCCTGGCGGATGTGAAGGTCCTCAGCCGTTACGAACGTCGGCGCATGCCCCACAACCTGGCGCTGATGGCGGCGATGGAAGGCTTCGAGCGCTTGTTCCAGGCCGATCCGTTGCCGGTGCGCTGGTTGCGTAATACCGGGTTGAAAATTGTGGAGAAGATGCCGGAAGCCAAGGCGTTGTTCGTGCGTGAAGCGCTGGGGTTGACCGGGGATTTGCCGGCGCTTGCCAAGCTCTGAGATTTTCGTTGAGGCTTATGGCCTCATCGCGAGCAAGCTTGCTCGCGATGGCGGCAGTTCAGTCACCTCATATTCCAGCTCAAGCAACATCTGGTAACTCCTCCACGGCCAGCTTCGATTGAGAAGCTAAATGTGAGTCCTTATCATTTGTCCTCATTTTTCAATCGAGAGACCGCTCCCATGTTGGCACCGAAGCGTCTACTGACTGCACTGGCCTTGACCCTGATCGGCAGCACCGCCGCCCAGGCCGCTGACGAAGTGGTGGTCTACTCCTCGCGAATCGACGAGCTGATCAAGCCAGTATTCGATGCCTACACCGCCAAGACCGGCGTGAAAGTGAAGTTCATCACCGACAAGGAAGCGCCGCTGATGCAGCGGCTCAAGGCCGAGGGCGCGAATACGCCGGCCGACCTGCTGCTGACCGTCGATGCCGGTAACCTCTGGCAAGCCGAGCAGATGGGCATCCTCCAGCCGTTCACCTCGAAAACCATCGACACCAATATTCCCCTGCAATACCGGGCTGCCTCCCATGCCTGGACCGGCCTGAGCCTGCGGGCGCGGACCATCGCCTACTCCACTGATCGGGTGAAGCCGGGTGAACTGACCACCTACGAAGCGCTGGCCGACAAGCAATGGGAAGGCCGCCTGTGCCTGCGCACGGCGAAGAAGGTCTACAACCAGTCCCTGACCGCGACCATGATCGAAGTGCACGGCGCCGGGAAGACCGAGGAAATCCTCAAGGGCTGGGTCAGGAACCTGTCCACTGACGTGTTCTCCGACGACACCGCCGTGCTGGAAGCGATCAACGCCGGCCAGTGCGACGTCGGTATCGTCAACACCTACTACTACGGCCGCCTGCACAAGCAGAAGCCAGACCTGCCGGTGAAGCTGTTCTGGCCGAACCAGGCTGACCGTGGCGTACACATCAACCTGTCGGGTATCGGCCTGACACAACACGCGCCACACCCGGAAGCGGCCAAGGCCCTGGTGGAGTGGATGACCACTCCTGAAGCGCAGAAAATCTTTGCCGACGTGAACCAGGAGTTCCCG
Organism: Pseudomonas sp. IT-P4; assembly: GCF_949767755.1. Lineage (NCBI taxonomy): Bacteria > Pseudomonadati > Pseudomonadota > Gammaproteobacteria > Pseudomonadales > Pseudomonadaceae > Pseudomonas > Pseudomonas sp. IT-P4. The sequence goes on from NZ_CATKPX010000023.1 coordinate 332,150, forward strand.
GCGAACCCGGCCGTGCAGCCATCGGCTGAAGTCGCCGCGTGGGGCAAGTTCATCGCTGATACCTTGCCTGTGGAAATCGCCGGCAAGCGCCAGGCCGAGGCGATTCGCCTGATGGACAAGGCTGGCTGGAACTGAGTTCATAGGCTGTTGCTGGTAAAGTAAGGCCGAGCACTATCCCTGTGGCGAGGGAGCTTGCTCCCGCTTGACCGGGCTGGCGCTCCAGTGCGCAGCACTCACAAAATCTGCGCGGGTTTCCGCGTTTTGGGGCTGCTACGCAGCCCGGCGGGAGCAAGCTCCCTCGCCACAAACTGTATTTTCTAGAGAACTTCCTTGGCCCATCCCGCCCAACGCCGCTGGTATCCCGTCGTCTTCGCCATCGCTGCGCTGGTCCTGTTGCCCCTGAGCGTCCTGCTGCTTTCCTGGCAAACCATCGATCAACAGATCTGGTCCCATCTCTGGGACACACAGATGCCGCGGTTGCTGGGCAATACACTGACCCTGGTGCTAGGCGTCGGTGTCGGCGTGACCGCCCTGGGTGTCAGCCTGGCCTGGCTCACCAGCCTTTGCGAATTCCCCGGCCGGCGCTGGCTGGACTGGGCGCTGATGCTGCCCTTCGCGATCCCTGCCTATGTGTTGGCCTTCGTCTTCGTCGGCCTGCTGGATTTCGCCGGCCCCGTGCAAACCCTGCTGCGCGAGTGGTTTGGCAGTGGTCTGCGGCTGCCGCGCGTGCGCTCCACGGGTGGGGTGATTGTGGTGCTGGTGCTGGTTTTCTATCCCTATGTCTATCTGCTGGCGCGCACCGCCTTCCTCGCCCAGGGCAAGGGCCTGATGGAAGCCGCGCGAGTCCTTGGCCAGTCGCCCTGGCAAGCGTTCTGGCGGGTGGCGTTGCCCATGGCGCGACCAGCCATCGGTGCGGGCGTGGCATTGGCTTTGATGGAAACCCTGGCGGACTTCGGCGCCGTGTCGGTGTTCAACTTCGATACCTTCACCACGGCCATCTACAAGACCTGGTACGGTTTTTTCAGCCTGTCGTCCGCCGCGCAACTGGCCAGCCTGTTACTGCTGGTGGTGATGCTCGTGCTCTACGGCGAACGGCGTGCCCGTGGGGCCAACCGGGCGAGCAACGAGCGACCACGGGTCAAGGCGCTGTATCACCTGCGAGGCATCAAGGCACTGGCGGCCACGACGTGGTGCGGTCTGGTGTTCGCCTGCGCCTTCGTTATCCCGATGCTGCAATTGGCGGTGTGGTTCTGGTTGCGCGGGCGCTTCGATCTCGACGAGCGCTACACCGGGTTGATCGTCCATACCTTGTACCTGGGGGCGATGGCGGCGTTGATCACCGTCAGCGTCGCCTTGTTACTGGCGTTTGCCCGACGACTGGCACCCACCCGGGTCATTCGTTCCGGGATCAGTCTGGCCAATCTGGGTTATGCCTTGCCTGGTTCGGTGCTGGCGGTGTCGATCATGCTGGCGTTCAGTTACCTGGATCGCGAGCTGGTGATCCCGTTCTCGAGCTGGCTCGGTGGCGCGGGCAAGCCACTGCTGCTGGGCAGCCTGTCGGCGTTGTTGCTGGCCTATCTGGTGCGTTTCATTGCGGTGGCCTACGGTCCGCTGGAAAGCAGCCTGGCGCGTATAAGGCCATCTTTGCCCGAAGCGGCACGTAGCCTTGGCGTCAGTGGGCCACGACTGTTTTTCAAAGTGTATCTGCCATTATTGCTACCCGGCACGTTGAGCGCCGCGCTGCTGGTGTTCGTCGACGTGCTCAAGGAAATGCCCGCGACCTTGCTGATGCGCCCGTTTGGTTGGGACACGCTGGCAGTGCGAATCTTCGAAATGACCAGCGAAGGCGAATGGGCGCGGGCGTCTTTGCCGGCCTTGACCCTGGTGCTGGTCGGGCTGTTGCCGGTCATCGGATTGATCCGGCGCTCGGCGCATCGAAACAGCTAGGTGTCAGTCCTACACCTTGCGGCTACAATGCGCGGCATTCGGTGCGGTCAGTCTGACAGACCAGGTAGCTGAAATCGGCTGAAGGCCCTTTGTTTCAAGGCATTCAGTCCGTGCAGCACCTGCCCGCGCCTTCGCCACGCCCGGAAGGAGAAACCCATGGGACAGCGTACGCCTCTGTATGACCTTCATCTCGCACTCGGCGCGAAGATGGTCGATTTTGGCGGTTGGGACATGCCTCTGCATTATGGATCGCAGGTCGAGGAGCACCATCAGGTGCGCCGCGATTGCGGTGTCTTCGATGTATCCCACATGACCGTAATCGATGTCGGCGGCACCCAGGCCAAAGCCTGGCTCCGGCATTTGCTGGCCAATGATGTCGAACGCCTGCACAGCCCCGGCCGTGCTTTGTACAGCACCATGCTCAACGAGCAGGGCGGGATCGTCGATGACATGATCGTCTACCGTCTCGATGAGGGTTATCGCCTGGTGGTCAACGCCTCCACCCGCGATCAGGACATGGCCTGGATGCAAGCGCATCTCGACGGTTTCGACGTGCAACTTCGCGAGCGTTCCGAATTGGCGATGCTGGCCATCCAGGGCCCTCACGCCCGGCAGAAAATTGCCGAACTGGTCAGCCAGTCCCGCGGCAACCTGATCCAGCTCCTCAAGCCCTTCGAAGGCCTGCCCGATGGTGACTGGTTCATCGCGCGCACCGGTTATACCGGCGAAGACGGCCTGGAAATCATTCTGCCGGCCGATCAGGCGCCAGGCTTTTTCAACGATCTGGTCGGTGCCGGGATTTCTCCCATCGGCCTTGGCGCGCGGGATACCTTGCGGGTCGAAGCCGGCATGAACCTTTATGGTCAGGACATCCAGCAGGATATTTCACCCTTGGCCTCCAATATGGCCTGGAGCATTGCCTGGGAGCCCGCCACCCGGAAGTTCATCGGGCGCAAGGCGCTGGAAGCCGAGCAGGCCGCCGGCATACAGCACAAACTGGTAGGGCTGGTCCTTGAGGAGCGCGGTGTTTTGCGTGCTCATCAGGTGGTTCGTATCGCTGATGTTGGCGAAGGGGAGATCACCAGTGGTAGTTTCTCTCCTACGCTAAGCAAGTCGATTGCACTGGCGCGCGTGCCGATGGCAACAGCCGACCGCGCTGAAGTGGAAATCCGTGGCAAGTGGTACCCGGTCCGGGTGGTCAAGCCGACCTTCGTACGCCACGGCAAAACCTTGATCTAATCTTTTCCAGCGGTTAACGACCGCTGACAATTTCCTGAGGACACAGAACATGAGCAATATCCCTGCCGACCTGCGTTTTGCCGAAAGTCACGAATGGGCACGTCTGGAAGCCGATGGCACCGTCACCGTGGGCATCAGCGATCACGCGCAGGAAGCGCTGGGTGATGTGGTGTTCGTCGAGCTGACTGAAGTCGGCAACGTGTTTGCTGCCGGTGATCAGTCGGGTGTCGTTGAATCGGTTAAAGCCGCTTCCGACATCTACTCCCCGATTGCCGGTGAAGTGATCGCGGTCAACGAAGAACTGAGCGCTTCGCCGGAACTGCTCAACAGCGACCCGTACGGCGCGTGGATCTTCAAGCTCAAGCCAGGCAACGCTGCAGACCTGGAAAAACTGCTGGATGCCGCCGGCTACAAGGCTGCCATCGGCGAGTAATGCTCGCCCCGTAGGAGCTGCCGAAGGCTGCGATCTTTTGATCTTGTTTTTAACATCAAAAGATCGCAGCCTTCGGCAGCTCCTACAAAGGCCGAATCAAGGTTGAGTCAAGGCCGCAAGATGGCCTTCACGGCCGCCACCGAACGCTCGACATCCGCTTTGCTCATCGCCGTGAACATCGGCAGCGAGACAATCAGCCGACCGACCCGCTCAGCGACCGGGAACATGCCCTCCTTGAAGCCGCACTCGCGGTACAGGCTCAACAGGTGAATCGGTGGGTAGTGATAGCCGATCCCGACACCCAATGCCTGCATCTGCTCCATGAAAGTCGCCCGCGCCGGTTTGCCATCCGTGCGTTCCGGTAATACCAGCTGGAACAGATGCCAGTTACTGTTCTCGAAATCCGCTGGCGGCAGTTGCGCTCCGTACTGCGCTTCGAAATCCTCGCCAAAACAGGCGAAATAGTGCCGGGCCAGGTCACGGCGATGAGCGGTGATGGCTTCGATATGAGCAAATTGCCCCAGGCCAATGGCCGCGGCGACGTCGGTCATGTTGAACTTGCCACCCAGCACGTCGACATCCAGGCCATCGAAGCCGTTGCGGGTAACGCCCTGCAGCCGGTATTTCTCTGCAAGTCGTACTTCTTCGGCCGTATTCAGCACCAGGCAACCGCCCTCGGATGAGGTGACGTTTTTGTTCGCCTGGAAACTGAAGGACACGAAATCCCCCGTCGAGCCAATGCGTTGACCGTTCCAGCTGGAGCCCAATGCCTGGGCCGCATCTTCGACAATCCGCAGGCCGTGCTTTTTCGCCAGGGCGTACAACCGCGTCATGTCCACCGGCAAACCGGCGAGGTACACCGGGATGATGGCTTTGGTGCGGGGGGTAATCGCCGCTTCCAGTTGATCGAGATCGATGTTGCGGGTTACCGGGTCGATGTCGGCAAACACCGGGGTGGCGCCGACTTCCAGGATGACGTTGGCGGTGGCCACCCAGGAAATCGGCGTGGTGATCACTTCATCGCCCGGCCCGACCCCGGCAATCCGCAAGGCGATTTCCATGGTGCAGGTGCCGGAATTGAAGGTGCGCACCGGGCGCCCGCCAAAATACTCCGAGAGTTGCGCTTCGAAGGCCTGGACCTTTGGGCCGCTGGTGATCCAGCCCGAGCGCAATACGTCGCCGACGGCGGCAATCGTGGCTTCATCGATAGTAGGTTTGGAAAACGGCAGGAAAGGCAGTTGGCTCATGGATACAGTCACCGATCAGCGGACATTGGGCAGGCGGCGGACATGATGATCCGGATTGCTCGAGCGCGCTACGCCATCCACCGGGAGATCGACTGCTATGCTGGTTTGACCGTGTTGCATCGACGCTGAGCGCCAGTCAAGAGAGAGCCCGTCATGTCCCAGTTGCCGTCCCTGAGCCAGTTACGCGACCCCAATGCCTTTCTGCGCCGCCACCTCGGGCCCGATGCCGCCGAGCAGCAGGCGATGCTCGACAGCCTCGGCCTGGGCAGTCGGGTCGAATTGATCGAGCAGACGGTGCCGCCGGGCATCCGTCTCAACCGGGCGCTGGATCTGCCCCCGGCACTCGATGAAGAGGCCGCGCTGGCCAAGCTGCGCGGTTATGCCGAACAGAACCAGGTCTGGACCAGCCTGATCGGCATGGGCTACCACGGCACCCTCACACCGGCCGTCATTCTGCGCAACGTGCTGGAAAATCCCGGCTGGTACACCGCGTACACCCCTTATCAACCTGAGATCGCCCAAGGGCGGCTCGAAGCGCTGCTTAACTTCCAGCAACTGACCATTGACCTGACCGGCCTGGAGCTGGCCAATGCCTCACTGCTTGATGAGGCCACCGCCGCGGCGGAGGCCATGGCCCTGGCCAAGCGGGTCGCCAAGTCCAAAAGCAACCTGTTCTTTGTCGACGAAAACTGCCACCCGCAAACCATTTCCGTGGTGCAGACCCGTGCTGAAGGTTTCGGCTTCGAGCTGATCGTTGACGCTGTGGATAACTTGAAGCAGCACCAGGTGTTCGGCGCATTGCTGCAATACCCCGACACCCACGGTGAAATCCACGACCTGCGGCCGCTGATCGATCATCTGCACGCGCAACAGGCCCTGGCCTGCGTCGCCACGGATTTGCTGAGCCTGTTGATGCTGACCCCGCCAGGTGAACTGGGTGCCGATGTGGTGTTCGGTTCGTCCCAGCGATTTGGCGTGCCCATGGGCTACGGCGGGCCTCACGCGGCATTTTTTGCCAGCCGCGATGAATACAAACGGGCAATTCCCGGGCGGATCATCGGTGTTTCGAAAGATGCGCGGGGCAACACCGCCTTGCGCATGGCCCTGCAAACCCGCGAGCAACACATCCGCCGGGAGAAGGCCAACTCCAACATCTGCACGGCCCAGGTGCTGCTGGCCAATATCGCCAGTTTCTATGCGGTCTACCACGGCCCCGAAGGGCTCAAGCGGATCGCCCAGCGGGTTCATCGGCTGACCTGCATCCTGGCCGCCGGGCTAGAGCGCAACGGTATCACCCGGATCAACCGGCACTTCTTCGACACCCTGACGCTGGAAGTCGGCGGAGCCCAGACCGCGATCATCGAAAGTGCCCGGGCCGCACAGATCAACCTGCGCATTCTCGGGCGCGGCCAACTGGGCTTGAGCCTTGACGAGACCTGCGACGAAGGCACCGTGGCGAAGCTGTTCGATGTGTTCCTGGGGGCCGATCACGGGCTCAGCGTCGATGACCTGGATGCCGAGGTCTTGCCTGGCGGTATTCCCGAAGGGCTGGTGCGAACTTCGCCTTATCTGCGCCATCCCGTGTTCAGCGCCCATCACAGCGAAACCGAGATGCTGCGCTACCTCAAGCAACTGGAAAACAAGGACCTGGCGCTCAATCAATCGATGATCCCGCTGGGCTCCTGCACCATGAAGCTCAATGCCACCAGCGAGATGATCCCGATTACCTGGCCGCAGTTCGCCAACCTGCACCCGTTCGTGCCCAAGGAACAGGCCGCCGGTTATGGGCTGATGATCGAAGAGCTGGAGCGCTGGTTGTGTGCGATCACCGGTTTCGACGCGATCTGCATGCAACCCAACTCCGGTGCCCAGGGTGAATACGCCGGGCTACTGGCAATCCGCAAATACAATGAGAGCCGGCAACAGGGCGGCCGCGATATTTGCCTGATTCCTTCGTCGGCTCATGGCACCAATCCCGCGTCGGCGCAGATGGCCGGGATGCGCGTGGTGATCGTCGAGTGTGACGAGGCGGGCAACGTCGACCTGGATGACCTCAAGGAAAAAGCCGCACAGGCCGCAGACAAACTCGCCTGCCTGATGGCGACCTATCCTTCGACCCATGGCGTGTATGAGGAGGGAATCAGCGAAATCTGTGAAGTGATCCACCATCACGGGGGGCAGGTGTACATGGATGGCGCCAACCTCAATGCTCAGGTCGGGTTGGCACGACCGGCAGATATTGGCGCCGATGTCTCGCACATGAACCTGCACAAGACCTTCTGCATTCCCCATGGTGGCGGTGGGCCGGGCATGGGGCCGATTGGTGTTCGGGCGCATCTGGCGCCGTTCGTGGCCAACCATCCGGTGGTGCCGATCGACGGCCCGCTTCCACAAAATGGCGCCGTCAGCGCAGCACCCTGGGGCAGCGCAAGCATTCTGCCGATCAGCTGGATGTACATCGCGATGATGGGGCCGCAGTTGGCGGACGCCAGCGAAGTGGCGATCCTCGCCGCGAATTACCTGGCGCGGCATTTGTCCGGTGCCTTTCCTGTGCTCTACACCGGGCGCAACGAGCGGGTGGCCCATGAATGCATCCTCGACCTGCGTCCGCTCAAGGCGTTGACCGGCATTACCGAGGAGGACGTGGCCAAGCGCTTGATGGATTACGGCTTCCATGCCCCGACCATGTCGTTTCCGGTGCCGGGGACGCTGATGGTTGAACCGACCGAAAGTGAGTCGAAGGCGGAGCTGGACCGGTTCATCGGGGCAATGCTGAGCATCCGCGCGGAAATCAACGAGGTGCAGAACGGCAATTGGCCGGCTGAAGAAAACCCGTTGAAAGGTGCGCCGCATACGTTGGCCGATATCACCGGCGTGTGGGAGCGGCCATACAGCATCGTGCAAGCGGTCACGCCAGACGCGCACACCAAGGCGCACAAATACTGGCCGGTGGTGAACCGGGTGGACAACGTGTATGGAGACCGGAACCTGTTTTGTGCCTGTGTGCCGGTGGATGATTACCGCTGACATTTCAGGCTGTTCCCACAGGGGTATCAGTGAACATGAGGTTGTGTTCGCAAAGCAAAAAAAATGCCGCTCATATGAGCGGCATTTTTCATTCGCAACGCTTACTCCGAAGCCACGGCATTCTTCGCCAGGATCGCGTTTGCCAGCTCCATGTCCGTGGCTTGCAGGCCCGGGTTGTCGGCGCGGACTTTCTGCATGGCCGCTTCCAGGTACGGGCCGCGGATACTGCCATCACTGGCGACGAAGCTGCTGGCATCGTCCTGGGCTGCGACAACCAGCTTGTTATCCTTGGATGTCAGATAGCTCGAACCGGTGGTTGCGCCGGAGGTGAGAACGTTACGCCAAAAAGTATCGGCCATCGCCGAACCGACAGGCAAAGACAACAGCGCGACGGTAGCGACAGCAAGTTTGAAACGCATGACAGGGTGACTCCACTGGGTTGACTACGCGGTTGGATTGCCAACCCCCAATCGAGTTCCGTGGTCGCCTAATCCGCCGCTTCGACCAGCAGGATTGCGCCTTGCTGGCCGACCACCCGCACGCGACTGCCAATGCCAGCATCCGGCCCTCGGGCCATCCACACGCCGTCGGCCACCTTGATTTTGCCGCGACCGTCGACAATCGCTTCATGCACCACAAAGGTTCTGCCGATCAGATCCTGACCGCGCAGGTTCAGGTGCGGCTGATCGCTCGGGCGCGCCGCCGTGCGCTGACGTCGCCACCAGTACAACGCGGTGGTGATCGACAGCAGGCCGAACAGCAGAAACTGCCATTCCCAGGACAGGTCCGGCAGCAGGAAGGTCAAGACGCCCACGGCGGCCGCAGCCATGCCGATCCACAGCAGGTAACCGCCGGCGCCGAACACCTCAAGAATCAACAGCACCGTGCCCAGCGCCAACCAGTCCCAGAACGAAAGGTGCTGCAAAAATGCCCACATGGCGCGCCTCAGGCTTTCTTGTTATCGAAAGTGGCCTTGACGATTTCGCCAATGCCGCCCACCGCGCCAATCATCGAACTGGCCTCCAGCGGCATCAGGATCACCTTGCTGTTGTTGGCCGAAGCCAGCTTGCCCAGCGCATCGATGTACTTTTGCGCGACGAAGTAGTTGACCGCCTGCACGTTGCCGCTGGCGATGGCTTCGGACACCACTTTGGTCGCCTGTGCTTCTGCCGCGGCTTGCCGCTCGCGGGCTTCGGATTCCAGGAACGCGGCCTGGCGACTGCCTTCGGCTTCGAGGATCTGTGCCTGCTTCTTGCCTTCCGCGGTCAGGATCGCTGCGGCGCGCAGGCCCTCGGCTTCGAGGATCTGTGCACGCTTGATCCGTTCGGCTTTCATCTGCCCCGACATCGCCGCCATCAGGTCGGCGGGTGGGCTGATGTCCTTGATCTCGATCCGGGTGATCTTGATGCCCCACGGCGCGGTCGCTTCGTCGACAGTGCGCAGCAGTTTTTCGTTGATCCCGTCACGCTGGCTGAGCATGGCGTCGAGTTCCATCGAGCCGAGCACGGTGCGGATGTTGGTTTGCAGCAGGTTGCGGATGGCGTGTTCGAGGTTGTTGACCTCATAGGCCGCCTGGGCCGTGTTGACCACCTGGAAGAAGCACACGGCGTCGATTTGCACCGTGGCGTTGTCGGCGGTGATGACTTCCTGCGGCGGAATATCCAGCACGCTTTCCATCACATTCATCTTGCGGCCGATGCGGTCCATGACCGGAATGATGACGTTCAGACCCGGCTTGAGCGTGTTGGTGTAGCGACCGAAACGCTCGACTGTCCATTCAAAGCCCTGGGGCACGACCTTGAAACCCATGAACAGAATGGCGACCACCAGGCCGACAAAAAGCAAAAGCACACTACCGATCTGCATAACGATTCCTTGTTGATGTGTGGATCTGTGGAGTTTCAATCGCTGGAGTGTAGCTGTGCCGATGCCGGATAAGTACAGCCGGGTCTCAGTTCTGCTCGCTCTGGGGTGTCACGCGCAGAACCTCCTCGATGGTCGTCAGCCCGGCGCCGACTTTTTGCGCTCCTGACAGCCGCAGGCTGCGCATGCCTTCCTTGAATGCCTGGCGCCGCACGGCCAGCAGGTCGGTATCAGGACTGATCAGCGCTTTGATGCCATCGCTCAACTGCATGATTTCGTAGACCCCGGCGCGACCGCGATAACCGGTGTCGCGGCACTCCACGCAACCGATGGCTCGCTGGGCATTGGTCGGCAAGGGTGCTTGCCAGGGGCGGGTCAGGGTTTGCCAGTCGTCTTCGCCCAGCGTCAGCGGCGCCTTGCAGTGCGAGCACAGGGTTCGCACCAGTCGCTGGGCCATGACGCCAAGCACCGTGGCCTTGATCAGGTAGTGCGGCACGCCGAGCTCCAGCAGGCGGCTGATGGCGCTGGGTGCGTCGTTGGTGTGCAGGGTCGACAGCACGAGGTGCCCGGTGAGCGCGGCCTGGATCGCCATCTCTGCAGTTTCGAGGTCGCGGATCTCGCCGATCATGATGATGTCCGGGTCTTGCCGCATCAGCGCGCGCACGCCGGCGGCGAAGGTCAGGTCGATGTTGTGCTGGACCTGCATTTGGTTGAACGCAGGCTCGACCATTTCGATCGGGTCTTCAATGGTGCAGAGGTTGACCTCCGGCGTCGCCAGTTTTTTCAGGGTGGTATAGAGGGTGGTGGTCTTGCCCGAACCCGTCGGCCCGGTGACGAGGATGATGCCGTGGGGCTGGCGGGTCATGTCTTGCCAGCGGCGCAGGTCGTCGGCGGAGAAACCAAGCTGGTCGAAATCCTTGAGCAATACTTCCGGATCGAAGATCCGCATGACCATTTTTTCGCCGAAGGCCGTGGGCAGTGTCGACAAGCGCAGTTCGACCTCTCCGCCGTCCGGGGTCTTGGTTTTCACCCGGCCGTCCTGGGGTTTGCGTTTCTCCGCGACGTTCATGCGCCCCAGGGTTTTCAGGCGACTGACGATGGCCATGGTGACCTGGGGCGGGAATTGATAGACGTTGTGCAGCACGCCGTCGATGCGAAAACGCACCGTGCCTTGCTCGCGCCGGGGCTCGATGTGGATGTCGCTGGCACGCTGCTGGAACGCGTACTGGAACAGCCAGTCGACGATGTTGACGATGTGTGCGTCGTTGGCGTCGGGCTCCTGGTCGCTGGCGCCGAGGTTGAGTAACTGTTCGAAATTGCCGAGGGTACTGACTTGCGGGTCGGCGCTGTTCGCCCCAGTGACCGATTTGGCCAGGCGGAAGAATTCGACGCTGAAGCGCTGGATGTCCACCGGGTTGGCCACCACGCGCTTGATCGGCAGCTTGAGCACATGGGTCAGGTCAGCTTCCCAACCGCTGACATAAGGTTGGGCGCTGGCCACGGTGACCGCCTCGCGGTCGATCGATACCGCGAGGATCTTGTGGCGCTGGGCGAAGGCATAGGACATCAGCGGGGTCACGGCAGCGACATTGATTTTCAACGGGTCGATGCGCAGGTAAGGCTGGCCGGCCTGCCGGGATAGCCACAAGGTCAGGCTCTCGAGGTCCAGCGGTTTGCCGGGACGGCTGAGATCGTCCAGCTGTTGGCTGGCAATGAACTCCAGCGGATGCATCTGGCCAAGGGAAGCGTTGCGGCGACGGGCATTGAGCGCGTGTTCGGCCGAATCCTGACTGATAAAGCTCTGGGCGACCAGTTCGCGCAGCAGGTCATTGAGATCCAGCCAGCGGTCCTGAAAGGCGAGATGTACGGACATGCGGGCTCCTTTTGAACGACAGTGCGCAAAGGATAGCCGTGGCCCGGCTGACAGCTGGGCCACTACCCGACAAAGCCGTTTCGGCGTTTTTCAGCCCGCCGCTTGAGCCGCTTCGGCCCATGGGGAATCAGCTTCTTGCAGCTCCACCGAGCAAACGCTGATCAGGTTACGAAGTTTTTCCGCAATCACTTGCGCGCGGTGCCAGCTCAAACCGTCGATGACGATCTCGATGTTCAGCCAGTCGTCCTGGCGCTGTGCGTTGACCTGTTCCGGGGTGAGCAGTTGCAAAGCGAACAGATTGAGGGCACGACACAGCAGGTCCGGTTCTGCCTCGGCCAGCATTTGATAGCGAACCCGGCAATGGGCGTTACCGACGTTCCAGACATCGGAACGGGCAGGTGGGGTGTTTACGGCTTCGAGATACGGCATGGTCTGGCTCCAAAATCATTGGAGAAATGTTTACATCCTGTGCCGGGTATTTCTTCTCTATGATTGGCTGTATTGCAGAATTGAAGAATAAATCAATTCACTTGTCAGTCGATTAAGGGTTTTTTTATGCAAAGCGAACTGGACAGCTACGACCGCAAGATCCTCGCCTTGCTGCAAGAGGATGCTTCGCTTTCCAGCGCACAGATCGCCGAACAGGTGGGGCTCTCGCAATCGCCGTGCTGGCGGCGGATTCAGCGGATGAAAGAGGAGGGCATCATTCGCGCTCAGGTGACCTTGCTCGACCGCAAGAAAATCGGCCTGAACACGCAGATCTTCGCGGAGGTGAAACTCAATGCCCACGGGCGTTCGAACTTCACCGAATTCACCGAGGCGATTCGCGGCTTTCCGGAGGTGCTGGAGTGTTACGTGCTGATGGGGGCGGTGGATTTCTTGCTGCGGATTGTCACGGCGGACATCGAGGCCTACGAGCGTTTCTTTTTCGAGAAACTGTCGATGGTGCCGGGGATTCAGGAGGTGAATTCGATCGTGGCGTTGTCGGAGATCAAGTCGACGACCAGTTTGCCGGTGGTGCGATAAAGCAAAAAGATCGCAGCCTGCGGCAGCTCCTACATTCGGATGGAGTACACCCGTAGGAGCTGGCGAAGCCTGCGATCTTTTCGGTATTACAGGCGCAGTAACATTTTCCAGGCACGGTTCTGATACACCGCAATCGCCTGCTGCTTGCGCGCATCCAGGACTTCGTCGGTGATCGATTCGTTAGCCAGTTGCGCCAGTTTGTTCAGCTCGCCGTAGAGGCGATCCATTTCCGGGATCTCCAGCACGTTACGCGCATGGTGCAGCCAGACCTGGATGCGTTCGATGCGCGGCAGTTGCTCGGCCAGGTCTTCCGGTTGTTGCTGGTAACGTTGCAATTGCAACGAAGTGGCCTCTTCGCCCAAAAGGCGCGGCAACCAGCTGCCCAGTTGCGCAGCGCCCTGGCGATTGCCACGGGTGTTGCGGTCGGCGGCCCAGGTGCGGGCCAGCAGCCAGCGCGAGCTGGTCAGGGAGAACAGGCCCCAGCGCGGGTCTTCGAGCTCTTCGAGGAACTGCTCGGGCGCGGCTTTGCGCACGTCTTCATCTTCCAGACCGGCCTGGACCAGCGGGCGCCAGTCTTCCAGCAAGGCATCAAGGGCGATACGCAGGTCGTGGGTCGACTGACGCGGAGCGGCCTGGCCCAGGCTGCTGATCAGCGCGCGCATTTCCGCGAGACATTCGATCCAGTCCTGCAACAGGCGCCAGTGACCATTGAAGCGATACTGCTCGGCCAGACGCTGGCTGCTGCCCAGCAAATGCCAGCTCAGCGCGGCGAACGCGTCGTCCAGCGGCGTTTCGGCGGTGATCTGCGGCGCCGGCAGGCTCAACGAATAGCTGTGGGCGTCGTACAGGCGATAACCGCGCTCGGCCTTGCTGATGTCGCAAGGCATCAGGGCCAGTTTCTCGGCCAGCTCGGCGGCCAGTTCCAGCAGGGCTGCCGGCTCGCCTTCGCGCAGTTCCAGTTCCAGCTCACAGATTTCTTCTTTCTGCTTGCCAACCACGACGTGACCCAGGTCCAGCGCGGCTTCGATGACCACTTTGGTCTTGCCGCGACCCCAGGCGATTTCCGCGCGTTCGCGGACGAAGTCGGTGGTGAAGATTGGCTTCAGGGTCTTCTTGTCCAGCTCGGCCAGTTCCTCGGGCCAGCATTCGCCGTCGAGTTTCTTCAAGTCGAGCTTGGCCTTGGGCAGGGGCCAGTTGAATTCATTACGCTCGGACAAGCCGGCGACGCTCTGGCCGCGGGTCTTGAGGGTCTGAATCACTTCTTCGCCATCCTTGCGCAGGCGCAGGGCGACTTTGGCCTGGGCCAGGTCGCGCTCGGGCGTGTCGAAGTACTGATTCATCAACTCACGGCGTTCCCAGCCACTTTTGTTGCGTTTTTTCAGTAACGGGTGCTCGCGCAGGGCGGCGAGGGTTTCGCGGCTGACGCGGAGTTTGATTTCGGTTTCTTTCTGCATGGCCGGAAAATCCAGGATCGGGAGCGCAGCCGGGGGAATGTGTGGCTGCCAAGGTCGTGCAGTGTACAGGACTCACGGTTAGTACGCGCCGAGACGGTTTATTCCTGTCATCGGTTGGTTCTATGATGGACCTCAATTCGGGTGCCGGGAGTCAGCGATGCCATTGCCATCGATGAAAGAACAATTCGCTGCGTTGATCGCCGCACCGTCGGTCAGTTGCACGCAGCCCAGTCTCGATCAAACCAACCGCCCGGTTATCGATCTGCTGGCGACGTGGCTCGGTGAGCTGGGTTTCACCTGCGAGATCCAGCAGGTCAGCCCTGGCAAGTTCAACCTGCTGGCCAGTTTCGGCTCCGGCCCCGGCGGCTTGGTGCTGGCCGGGCACAGCGACACCGTGCCGTTCGACGGCGCGCTGTGGCAAACCGACCCGTTGAAGCTGACTGAAGTCGACGGTCGTTGGATTGGCCTGGGCAGTTGTGACATGAAGGGTTTTTTCGCCCTGGCCATCGAGGCGGTCAAACCGCTGCTCGATCAACCGTTCAAACAGCCGTTGCTGATTCTCGCCACCTGCGATGAAGAAAGTTCGATGTCCGGTGCCCGCGCGCTGGCCGAAGCGGGGCGACCGCTGGGGCGGGCGGCGGTGATCGGCGAGCCGACCGGGCTCAAGCCGATCCGCATGCACAAAGGCATCATGATGGAACGCATCGACATTCTCGGGCAGAGCGGTCATTCCTCCGACCCGCGCCTGGGCCACAGCGCCCTGGAAGCCATGCACGATGCCATCGGTGAACTGCGTGGCCTGCGCCTGTTGTGGCAGCGCGAATTCCGCAATCCGCAGTTTGGCGTGCCGATGCCAACGATGAATTTCGGCTGCATCCATGGCGGCGACAACCCCAACCGCATCTGCGGCCAGTGTTCGCTGGAATTCGATTTGCGCCCGCTGCCCGGCATGGACCCCAAAGTCCTGCGCGCCGAGATCCTGCAGAAGCTCAAGCCGGTTGCCGAGCGGCATCAGGTCAAGATCGATTACGCGCCGTTGTTCCCTGAAGTGCCGCCGTTCGAGCAGGCTGAGGACGCCGAGTTGGTACGCCTTGCCGAAAAGCTCACCGGTCACAGCGCCGAAGCAGTGGCGTTCGGCACCGAAGCACCTTATCTTCAGCGCCTTGGCTGTGAAACGCTGGTGCTTGGCCCGGGTGATATCGCTTGCGCCCACCAGCCGGGAGAATACCTCGAAATGTCACGTTTGCAGCCTACGGTGCATCTATTAAGGCAACTGATCGAACACTATTGCCTGGCACCGGCGCCGTTCGTATAAAGGGCGGGCATTTAAATTGCCGGTACCCCAACCCGTATTCATGAGGAGAGCGCGCGTGTCGCCAAGCCTGTTCCGACGATAACCATCAGCCCGCTGTGCGTTTTTCTGTTTCGCCCTTTTTTCGGCTGCTATTTATTACAGGCCCAGGTTCATGCCCGAATACGTCAATTGGCTTCGTCACGCTTCGCCTTACATCAACGCCCACCGCGATTGCACCTTTGTCGTCATGCTGCCCGGCGACGGCGTTGAGCATCCGAACTTCGGCAATATCGTCCACGACCTGGTGCTGTTGCACAGCCTGGGTGTGCGTCTGGTACTGGTTCACGGTTCCCGCCCGCAAATCGAAGCGCGCCTCACGGCCCGCGGCCTGACCCCGCATTACCACCACGGTATGCGTATCACCGATGCCGCGACCCTGGAGTGCGTGATCGACGCAGTTGGCCAGTTGCGCATTGCCATTGAGGCTCGCCTGTCGATGGACATGGCTTCGTCGCCGATGCAGGGCTCGCGCCTGCGGGTGGCCAGCGGCAACCTGGTGACGGCACGGCCGATCGGCGTGCTTGAAGGCGTCGACTATCACCATACCGGCGAGGTGCGCCGGGTCGACCGCAAGGGCATCAACCGTTTGCTGGACGAGCGCTCCATCGTGCTGCTGTCGCCGCTGGGCTATTCGCCGACCGGGGAAATTTTCAACCTGGCCTGCGAAGACGTCGCCACCCGCGCGGCCATTGATCTGGGCGCGGACAAGCTGCTGCTGTTTGGCGCCGAACTGGGCTTGATCGACGAAAACGGGCGCCTGGTGCGCGAATTGCGTCCGCAACAGGTGCCGGCGCATTTGCAGCGCCTGGGCAGTAACTATCAGGCGGAACTGTTGGATGCCGCTGCCGAAGCTTGTCGTGGCGGTGTGGCCCGTAGTCATATCGTCAGTTATGCCGAGAACGGTGCACTGCTGACCGAACTGTTCACCCGTGACGGCGGCGGTACGCTGGTGGCCCAGGAGCAGTTCGAAGTGGTGCGCGAAGCGGCCATCGAAGACGTCGGCGGACTGCTGGATTTGATCAGCCCGCTGGAAGAGCAGGGCATCCTGGTGCGCCGTTCCCGCGAGGTGCTGGAGCGCGAGATCGAGCAGTTCAGCGTGGTCGAGCGCGAAGGCATGATCATCGCCTGTGCGGCGCTGTATCAGATTGCCGATTCGGATGCCGGTGAACTGGCGTGCCTGGCGGTGAATCCGGAGTATCGCCATGGCGGTCGCGGTGATGAATTGCTGGAGCGCATCGAGACCCGCGCCCGGGCTCAGGGTTTGAAGACTTTGTTCGTCCTTACCACCCGTACCGCTCACTGGTTCCGCGAGCGTGGTTTTGTGCCGAGCAGCGTTGACCGTCTGCCGTCGGCGCGGGCGTCGCTGTACAACTATCAGCGTAATTCGAAGATCTTCGAAAAAGCCCTTTGAGGTTTGAACGACTTTTGTAGGAGCTGCCGCAGGCTGCGATCTTTTTGATTTTGCTTTTTCAATATCAAAAGATCGCAGCCTGCGGCAGCTCCTACAGGAACCTTGTGTTACTCCTGCACAAACTTCGCACTGACATACGGCGAATAGTCCGCCAGCACCGTCTCCACCTTCCCTTGCTCCTTCAAGAATTTCGCCGTCTCGCCAATGGCCTTGGCCGTGCCGCCGTCCAGTAGCGCGGTGCTCTGTTGCGCCTTGGCATCCGGGAATGCGGATCCGGCCAGTAACTCCGGCACATCGGCGGCATTGGCACCGGTCAGTTTGGCGATTTTCTGCACGGGCTCCGAGTCCACCGTCCAGTCGGCTTTATGCGCTGCGTAGTCGGCAAAGGCGTCGAGGGTGACCTTGGCGAATCTGGCCACCACCTCCGGGTGCTTCTCGGCGTAATCCTTGCGCGCCACCCAGACTTCAAAGGTGGGTGCACCCCATTGGCCTACCTGCGCAGCGTCGGTCAGGGTCTTGCCAGTCCTGCGGATTTCTCCCAGGGCGGGCGACCAGACAAACGCGCCATCAATATCACCACGCTTCCAGGCTGCTGCGATTTCCGCCGGCTGCAGGTTCACCACTTTGACTTGCGAACTGTCCAGGCCCCAGTGCTTCAGCGCACCAAGCAGGCTGTAGTGGGAGGTTGAAACGAAAGGCGTGGCGATGGTCTTTCCGATCAGATCTTGCGGTTTCTCGATGCCGCTGCCGTTGCGCACCACCAACGCTTCGGCCGCGTTGATCTGGGCCGAGACGATGAACGCGACAATCGGCAGGTTGCGCGAGGCGGCAGCGGCCAGCGGACTGGAGCCGAGATTGCCGATTTGCACATCACCGGAGGCAATCGCCGTGACCACTTCCGGGCCGCTGTTGAAGCGTCGCCAGTCGATGGGCTGGCCAATGGTTTTTTCATAAAGGCCATCGGCCTGGGGGACTTTGCTGGGGTCGATTCCGGTTTGATAGCCGACAGTGAGGTTTGCTGCCTGGGCGGCGAAAGAAAATGCGAGAGATACACAAACTGTAACAATTGGTCCGGATAGTGCGCGTTTGGTCGTCATGGGGCCGCCTTTCGGTAAAGGATTTGTTTCCGAATTGCGTAAAAAACTAATCGATCTAAAAAAAAAAAAATAAATACTTTTTAGGAATTAGCTTATGAGCCGAACCCTCTGTTCTGGGGGATCTGTAAATCGGGCGCTAAATTCCTAAACGGTATTAGAAAAGAATCGGGTAATTCTTTTCAGGTTCATGACGAACTCATGACCCGGCAGGGACCAAAAAACGGGGATTAGACTATGGTCGTAGACACACATGGTTACGATTGACTTGTGGGTCACGGTCTGGCGCTAATCGCGAATCTTAGGATTTCGGGCGACGACTCGAGACCAGGAATACAAGAATTAGAATCGAGAGGAGCTACACAATGAACAAGTCCACCTTGGCTTTGGCCGTGGCCGTAGGGGTTTTGGCGCAGCAGGCAGGCGCCGCAGGTTTCCTGGAAGACAGCAAGGCGTCCATCAGTTCCCGGACCATGTATTACAACAACGATAACCGTGAAGGCGGTGCGGATCAGAAAGAGTCCGCGGAAGGCCTGAAATTCGATTATCTGTCCGGTTTCACCCAAGGCACTGTCGGTTTCGGTATCGACGCCCAGGCACTGCTGGGTATCCACCTGGACGGCGGCAAGGGTCACCACCCGGACAACAACACCTTCTTCCCAAGCGACACCGATGGTTCGGCCGTGCACGAATGGAGCCGTGCGGCGGCCAACGTCAAGGCGCGCTTCTCGAAGACCGAAGCCCACCTGGGTGGCGCTCTGGCACCCAACTTGCCGATCCTGGTCGCGAACGACAGCCGTCTGCTGCCGCAGACCTTTGAAGGCGGCACCATCACTTCGAAAGAAATCGACAACGTGACCTTCAACGCAGGTCAGTTGGAGCATTCGGCGGGTCGCGCTTCTTCGAACTCCACCGGCCTGGCCGTGGCTGGCGGTACAGAGGACAGCAACAAGTTCTACTACGGTGGTGCTGACTGGAAGGTCACCAAGGACCTGACCCTGCAGTACTACCACTCGAATCTGAAGGACTACTACAAGCAGGACTTCCTGGGCTTGGTCCACGTGTTTACGATCGACGCCAAGCAGTCCTTCAAGACTGATATTCGCTACTTCGACAGCAGCTCCGACGGCAAGAACGGTGATCCGGGTTTCCGTTTCAACAACAACAACGGTTTCGCCAAGACCCCGGGCGAGGTCGACAACAAGACCTGGAGCGCCATGTTCACCTACACCCTGGGTGGCAATGCCTTCCTGGTCGGTCATCAGCGCGTCAGCGATGACGGTGGTTTTGTCTACCTGAACCAGGGCAACGTGGTCGATGGCAATGGCCGTCCGGAAGGGAACGGCGGCGCCAGCTTCTACCTGTTCACCGATTCCATGATCAACGGGTTTGTTCGTGCCGGTGAAAACACCACCTTCGGTCAATACTCCTATGACTTCGCCGGACTGGGCGTGCCGGGCCTGAAAACTTCGATCGCCTACCTGCATGGCGACAACATCAAGGCTACCAACGGCAGCGGCCCTGATGGCTCCGAGTGGGAACGCGACATGCGGATCGACTACACCATCCAGCAGGGCACGCTCAAAGGTTTCGGCGTAACGCTGCGTAATGGCGTCTACCGTGGCAGTGAAGTCTCCAACAACCCTGATGTTGACCAGACTCGTCTGATCTTCAACTACACCTACAGCTTCCTGTAACAAGCCTTGAGAAAAAAACCTCGCCCGCTGGCGAGGTTTTTTTTGTTCGTTCTTTTATATTCCATAAAGATCTTTGCTGATTATTTATTATTCTTTTTGGTTTTTAAATATCCCGCTTAAAGTGCGCCTGTCCGCCACTCATCCCTGAGCCCGGATTTGGCAGTTTCGTCCCTCGATATTTGCTCAGGTTCAGGATTCGGCCTTGCCGCCGATACCTCGGATCTGTCGTGGGAAGCCATATTCCTAAGCGGAATTAAAAACTATCAAAAAATTCTTTTTGGCTTTAAGGCCATGTATCCTGCGGCCCGCAAAACGACCGGCCTAGACGGTTTGCCGCGAATTAATGCATTCAGGATCCCGGGCAATCGATTCGGGACCAGGAACATCAGAACTAGAAACGAGAGGAGCGAAACATGAACAAGTCCACCTTGGCCATGGCTGTGGCCGTCGGGGTTTTGACCCAGCAGGCAAGCGCCGCGGGTTTTATCGAAGACAGCAAGGCAACACTGGGGCTGCGTAACTTCTACATCAATACCGATTACCGTGACGGTACTGGCCCGAACAAAAACGAAGAATGGGGCCAAGGCTTCGATCTACGTTTCATCTCGGGTTACACCCAGGGCACCGTCGGCTTCGGTATCGATGCGATCGGCCTGTTGGGCGTCAAACTGGATTCCGGTGGCGGCACCAACGGCGCGAGCAACAACTCGTATGGCGGCACCGTGTTCCCGAGCAAGTCCAACGGCGAAGCGGTTGATGACTTCTCCAGCCTGGGTTTGACTGCCAAAGCCAAGATCTCCCAGACCGAGCTGAAGCTGGGTACCTTGCAGCCCAAGCTGCCGGTGATCGTGACCAACGACGGTCGTCTGTTGCCGCAAACCTGGCAGGGTGGCCAGATCTCCTCGAACGACATCAAGGACCTGACCTTGATCGGCGGTCAGATCGAGCAGGTAAAAGGTCGTAACTCGAGCAACAATGAACAGTTGTCTATCTCTGGCGCCAACAGCCGTTCCGCTGCAGGCCGCGACAGCAACAAGTTCATCTATGCCGGTGGCGACTACAAGATCACCAAGGACCTGACGGCCCAGTACTACTACGGCACCCTGGAAGAGTTCTACAAGCAACACTTCCTGGGTCTGGTGCACAACTGGGCCATCGGCCCTGGCGTGCTGAAGTCTGACTTGCGTTACTTCAACAGCTCCGACGACGGTGCCAACGGTCACGATCCTCTGTACTACACCACTGGCAACTACAGCGGTGCAGCCAACGGCAAGGGCAAGGTCGACAACAACCTGTACAGCGGCCTGTTCCTGTACTCCGTTGCCGGTCACACCTTCGGTGGCGGTTATCAGGTCAGCAACGGCAGCAGCGATTTCCCTTGGCTGAACCAGGGCGACGGTTCGTCGAACTACACCATCACCGATTCGCAAATCCAGAAGTTCGGCCGTGCTGGCGAGCGTACCTGGCTAGCACGCTACTCCTATGACTTCGCCAAGGTCGGCGTACCTGGCCTGACGGCTGGCCTGGTGTACCTGCGCGGTGACAATATCGATACCGTTAACGCCAAGGGGGGCGAGGCGGCCAATGGTGCCTCTGAGTGGGAGCGCGACCTGACCGTGGGTTACGTCGTTCAGTCCGGCGCGCTGAAGAACCTCGGCCTGATGTGGAAAAACGCCACGTGGCGCACCGACCTGCCGAACACCCGTTCGCAGGACGAAAACCGCCTGATCGTCAGCTACTCGATCCCGCTGTTGTAATAAGCGCTCGCGTAACCGAGACAAAAAAGCCCCGCCCGGTATTGCACCGGGCGGGGCTTTTACATTTTCAAGACGGGTTCACCCCCGTAATCCCGCCTTGAACTTCCCTCTTTGCAGCAACTCAAGGCCTTCTCGAACCTTGGGGGCGATGTTCGGCCGGTTGCGCGGGCACGTCCAGTGAACAGATATTTAATATTTCTTTATGATCTAAATAAATCGATATTTATTCTTTTTAATAGATAAAAAACACAGGCACAGTTGAACCCATCAAGCACTTACAAGGAGCAGCACCATGGGTCTCAGACTTGGCGATATCGCCCCCGATTTCGAACAGAACTCCAGCGCAGGCACCATCCGTTTCCATCAGTGGCTGGGCGATAGCTGGGGCGTGCTGTTTTCCCATCCCGCGGACTTCACACCGGTGTGCACGACTGAGCTGGGCTTCACCGCGAGGCTCAAGGATGAGTTCGCCGCGCGCGACGTCAAGGCCATCGCTTTGTCAGTGGACCCGGTGGAGTCGCACCACAAGTGGATCGAGGACATCAACGAAACCCAGGGCACCGTGGTCAACTTTCCGATCCTGGATGACGCCGACCGCAAGGTCTCGGACCTCTACGACCTGATCCACCCCAACGCCAACGACACCCTGACCGTGCGCAGTCTGTTCGTGATCGACCCGAAGAAAAAGGTCCGGCTGACGATTACCTACCCGGCGAGCACCGGCCGCAACTTCAATGAAATCCTGCGGGTGATCGACTCGCTGCAACTCACCGACAACTACAAGGTGGCCACGCCGGCCAACTGGCAAGACGGTGATGAGGTGGTGATCGTACCGTCGCTCAAGGATGAAGATGAAATCAAACAGCGCTTTCCCAAGGGCTATCGGGCGGTCAAGCCTTACCTGCGTCTGACGCCGCAGCCCAATCGTTGAAGGTCAGAAGATCGCAGCCTGCGGCAGCTCCTACGTGCATACGTCGATCCCTGTAGGAGCTGCCGCAGGCTGCGATCTTTTCAAGGCACCCACAAAGCAGGGGATTTCAGGCCGTTTCGACGGCCTGTTTTTTTGCCTGGAAGAAACCGGTTTATATATTTCTTTTATGCATAACCAAATGAATAAATATGATTTATGGATATATTAATCAGCTGTTAAGGTCACTCCATCGAAGCGAGATCGCAAACCGCGAATCGCCAACACCGTGCAAGGAATCGTCTGAATGTTGGTTGTCTCACTCGGTGGCAGTCCCAGTCAGCGCTCTCGTTCCGGGGTGCTGCTGGATCGCTCCCAGCGTTGGTTGCAAGGGCAGGGCGTGGAAGTAGTGAGTTATCAGGTGCGGGACTTCCCGGCCGAGGACTTGCTGCACGCACGCTTCGACAGCCCCAAGGTGATCGACTTGTTGCAACAGATTGAAAATGCCGATGGCCTGCTGATCGCCACACCGGTTTACAAGGCATCGTTTTCCGGAGCACTGAAAGTCGTGCTGGATCTGCTGCCCGAACGCGCCTTGAGCCACAAGGTGGTTCTGCCGATGGCCACTGGCGGCAGCATCGCCCATATGTTGGCAGTGGATTACGCGCTCAAGCCGGTGCTGTCGGCATTGAAGGCCCAGGAAATGCTGCAAGGCATTTTCGCCGTCGACAGCCAGATCGCCTACGGCGAAGGCAGCGCCCAGGCGCAGTTGGCACCGGAGCTGGAACAACGACTGAATGAATCGCTGGAGCTGTTTTTCAGCGCCATGGCGCGACGGCCCAAGCCGCTCGACCCGAACCTGTTGAATGATCGTTTGTTGAGTGCTCGCTGGAGCATTTGAACCTCACCAAAAAATTGAAGTACTGGCCTTACTCGCCCGCCAACGGGCAAGCAGGTGCAGCCAAAACCCAACTGCAAAAAGGAGAGCGCCATGCGCCCTGTCATTTTGCGTCGTGGTCTGGTCGCTCTGTTTGCTGCGGCTTTGACCTTCGGCGCCATTACTCAAGCTCAGGCGCTTTCTACCCGGGAAGGCGTGCTACGAATCGGCTATCAGAAATACGGCACCCTGGTGCTGCTCAAAGCCAAGGGCACCCTGGAAAAACGTCTCGCCGCCCAAGGTGTGGACGTGCAATGGACGGAATTCCCCGGTGGCCCGCAACTGCTTGAAGGCCTGAACGTCGGCTCCATCGACTTCGGTGTTACCGGCGAAACGCCTCCGGTGTTTGCCCAGGCAGCGGGTGCCGATCTGCTCTACGTCGCCTATGAACCGCCAGCGCCGCACAGTGAGGCGATCCTGGTGCCGAAGGACTCGGCGATCAAGTCGGTGGCGGACCTCAAGGGCAAGAAAATCGTGCTCAACAAGGGCTCCAACGTGCACTACCTGCTGGTGCGTGCGCTGGAAGATGCCGGCCTCAAATACACCGACATCCAGACCGTATTCCTGCCGCCGGCCGATGCCCGCGCCGCGTTCGAGCGTGGCAGTGTCGACGCCTGGGTGATCTGGGACCCGTACCAGGCCGCTGCCGAACAACAGCTGCAAGCGCGCACCCTGCGCGATGGCCAAGGCATCGTCGACAACCATCAGTTCTACCTGGCAACCAAGCCTTATGCGCAGAAAAATCCCGAGGTGATCAAGACACTGGTGGAAGAAGTGCGCGCGGTAGGCGAGTGGTCCAAGGCTAACCCGCAAGAGGTGACCCAACAGGTTTCACCGCTGCTCGGCCTGCCAGCGGACATCACCCTGACCTCGGTGAAACGCCAGGGCTATGGCGCGCTGTTCCTCACCCCGGAAGTGGTCGCCGCACAGCAGAAAATCGCCGACAGCTTCTACCAGCTCAAGCTGATTCCCAAGCAGTTGAGCATTAAAGACGTGATCTGGACGCCGCCGGCTGCCGTTGCCCAAAGCTCAGTAACCAAAGCCCAATAATTCGATTCCCCAAGGAGACCACTCCATGAGCCTCAATATTTTCTGGTTCCTGCCTACCCACGGCGACGGCCATTACCTTGGCACCGCCGAAGGCGCTCGCGCCGTTGACCACGGTTATCTGCAACAAGTGGCGCAAGCGGCGGATCGTCTGGGCTTCGGCGGTGTGCTGATTCCTACCGGTCGCTCCTGCGAAGACTCGTGGCTGGTGGCGGCATCGCTGATTCCTGTGACCCAGCGCTTGAAGTTCCTGGTTGCCCTGCGCCCGGGGATCATTTCCCCGACGGTGGCGGCGCGTCAGGCTGCGACCCTGGATCGACTGTCCGGCGGTCGTGCGTTGTTCAATCTGGTGACGGGTGGGGATCCGGAAGAGTTGGCGGGCGATGGTCTGTTCCTGAGCCACGAAGAGCGCTATCAGGCCTCGGTGGAATTCACCCGCATCTGGCGTCGGGTACTGGAAGGCGAAACCGTCGATTACGACGGCCAGCACATCAGCGTGAAGGGGGCGAAATTGCTCTATCCGCCGATCCAGCAACCGCGTCCGCCGCTGTACTTCGGCGGTTCCTCTGAAGCCGCCCAGGATCTGGCCGCCGAACAGGTGGAAATGGTCCTGACCTGGGGCGAACCACCGGCCGCCGTTGCGGAAAAAATCGAACAGGTCCGTGCCAAGGCCGCCAGGCTTGGTCGCACCGTACGCTTCGGCATTCGCCTGCATGTGATCGTGCGTGAAACCAACGCCGAAGCCTGGCAAGCGGCGGACAAATTGATCTCGCATCTGGACAACGAAACCATCGCCCGTGCCCAGGCTTCGCTGGCGCGTTTCGATTCGGTCGGTCAGCAACGCATGGCTGCGCTGCATGGCGGAAGCCGTGACAACCTGGAAGTCAGTCCTAACCTGTGGGCCGGCGTCGGTCTGGTGCGCGGCGGTGCCGGTACGGCGCTGGTGGGCGATGGTCCGACCGTGGCCGCCCGCGTGAAGGAGTACGCGGACCTGGGCATCGATACCTTCATCTTCTCCGGTTATCCACACTTGGAGGAGTCGTACCGGGTGGCGGAGTTACTGTTCCCGCACCTCGATGTCGAGCGTCCTGAACTGCCGAAGAGCGCCGGTTACGTCAGCCCGTTCGGCGAGATGGTCGCCAACGACATTCTGCCAAAAGCCGCGTCCCAGAGCTGAGGCGCGATCATGAAGAAAATCATCCACAGCCTGGCGCCCTGGGCGTTGCCGGTGTTGTTGCTGGCGGTGTGGCAGTTGAGTGTGTCGGCGGGCTGGTTGTCGACACGAATCCTGCCGGCACCCATCGCCGTCATCGAGGCCGGCGTGAGCCTGGTGCGCAGTGGCGAAATCTGGACGCACTTGGCGATCAGTGGCTGGCGTGCCGCGCTGGGCTTCACCATCGGTGGTGGCATCGGCCTGACCCTTGGCTTCATCACTGGTCTGTCGAAGTGGGGCGAGCGCTTGCTCGACAGTTCGGTGCAGATGATCCGCAACGTGCCGCACCTGGCGCTGATTCCACTGGTGATCCTGTGGTTCGGCATTGATGAGTCGGCAAAGATTTTCCTGGTGGCGCTGGGCACCTTGTTCCCGATTTACCTCAACACCTATCACGGCATCCGCAATGTCGACCCGGCGCTGGTAGAGATGGCGCGTAGCTATGGCCTGAGCGGTTTCAGCCTGTTCTGGCAGGTGATTTTGCCGGGGGCGCTGCCTTCGATTCTGGTTGGCGTACGCTTCGCGCTGGGCTTCATGTGGCTGACGTTGATCGTCGCGGAAACCATTTCCGCGAGTTCCGGCATCGGCTATCTGGCGATGAATGCCCGGGAGTTCTTGCAGACCGACGTGGTGGTGCTGGCGATTCTGTTGTACGCGGTGCTCGGCAAACTGGCAGACCTCGCGGCCCGTGGACTTGAACGAGTGTGGCTGCGCTGGCATCCGGCGTATCAGGTTGCGAGGGGAGGTTCGGTATGACTGCCCAACAGCCTCCACGCCTGCTGCGCGGGACTCCGCTGGTGGTGCGCAAGTTGCAAAAAACCTTCGGTGCGCGGCAGGTGCTGCGCGAGATCGACCTGCACATTCCGGCGGGCCAGTTTGTCGCTGTGGTCGGTCGCAGTGGTTGCGGCAAAAGTACCCTGTTGCGCTTGCTCGCCGGCCTCGATCAACCAAGCGGCGGTGAGTTGTTCGCTGGTGCCGCGCCATTGAGTGATGCGCGGGAGGATACGCGGCTGATGTTCCAGGAAGCGCGTTTGCTGCCCTGGAAAAAGATCATCGACAACGTCGGTCTGGGCCTCAAGGGGAACTGGCGGCCGCAGGCGCTTGAAGCTTTGGAAGCGGTGGGCCTGGCCGATCGTGCCCACGAGTGGCCGGCCGCGCTGTCCGGTGGGCAGAAGCAACGCGTGGCATTGGCTCGTGCGTTGATTCATCAGCCGCGCCTGCTGTTGCTCGACGAACCTTTGGGTGCGCTGGATGCCCTGACCCGAATTGAAATGCAGCAACTGATCGAACGGCTCTGGCAGCAGCACGGCTTCACGGTGTTGCTGGTGACCCATGACGTCAGTGAAGCCGTGGCGATTGCCGATCGGGTGATCCTGATCGAAGACGGCGAAGTCGGCCTCGACCTGCACGTGGAACTGCCGCGCCCTCGGGTTCGTGGTTCCCATCGGCTGGCGGCGCTGGAAACCGAAGTGCTAAATCGCGTGCTGGCGCTGCCCGGCCAACCGCCGGAACCGGAACCTGTTTCACCCTTGCCTACGCAATTGCGCTGGGCTCAATAACTCAAGTCTTACCCAACGACAGGAATCAACATCATGACTATCAAGGCCATCAACGTTCGCAACCAGTTCAAGGGCTCCATCAAGGAAATCGTCCTCGGCGACGTGCTGTCGGAAATCGACGTGCAGACCGCGTCCGGCATTGTCACTTCGGTGATCACCACGCGTTCGGTGAAAGAGCTGGAACTGGCGGTCGGCAGTGAAGTGATCGCGTTTGTGAAATCCACCGAGGTGTCGATCGCCAAGTTGTAAGGCAGATGCGTAAACAACAACCCCGAAGGGTTTGAGCCCTTCGGGGTTTTTTATTCGTTAAAATCAAAAGATCGCAGCCTTCGGCAGCTCCTACTGGAATACGCATTCCGATGTAGGAGCTGCCGAAGGCTGCGATCTTTTAAAGCGCCACACGCTTGGGCAAATACGGCGGCAAATACAACCCCACATAAGCATCAAACACCCGCATCCCTTCCTCGGCCATGCGCGGCGTAATCTGCCCGTGCTGCTGCACCGAGCGCGCATACACCCGGTCGCCCAGTTCCATGGCCAGGGCAAACACATCGACATCACTGGGCAACGTCGGCAGCTCGAAGTGATGGTCGAACAGCTTGTGCATCAGGTCGCCCAGTTCGATGTCGTGCTGGCGGTCGGCCTGGGTGACTTCAGTCAGACCGTGCTGGGCCAGAATGAGTTGGCGGGCGGCGGCGTCTTCTGCGTAGATGTCGAGCATGCGTTGTTCCACCAGTCGCGACAGATCGCGCCAGCCATTCAAGGCGAGATGGTCGATGGGAGCTTGCAGGCAGGCGCGGAAGGCCGCATGGACGTCGGCGGTCAAGGCTTCGAGCAAAGCCGGCACGCTGGCGAAGAAGTGGTAGACCGAGGAGGGCGGAATCTCCGCGCGCTCGGCGACGCTGTAGATCGACAGACTGGCCACACCCTCGGCAGCCAGCAGCGTGCGGGCGGCATCGAGTATCGAATCGATCCGGGCCTGGCTGCGTGCGCGGGGTTTGCGGGGGGTGGCTACGCGTGTCATTGGAGTCTCCTGCGGGGCAGCGGGCATTGTACGCAGAGCGGGCAGATGTTCCATATCCCCTGTGGCGAGGGAGCTTGCTCCCGTTGGGTCGCGAAGCGGCCCCAAAACGGCCGATGCGGTGTGCCTGACAGAACCGACTGCGGATTAAAGGGAGTCCTTCGGCCTCCAGCTGGAGCAAGCTCCCTCGCCACGGGGTTTGATGGCACCCATAAAAAAACGCCGCCGGTTTTTACAGCCGGCGGCGTTTCCTTTTTACTGCAACCGATTAAACGGTATGCAGGTACCAGTTGTACTCGAGGTCGGAGATGGAGTGTTCGAACTCCTCCAGCTCACTCTCTTTGCACGCGACGAAGATATCGATGTATTTCGGATCGATGTACTTGGCCATGACTTCGCTGTCGTCCAGCTCGCGCAGTGCATCGCGCAGGTTGTTCGGCAGGCTCTGCTCGTTCTGCTCGTAGCTGTTGCCTTCGACCGGGGCGCCAGGCTCGATCTGGTTGGTCAGGCCGTGGTGCACACCCGCCAAAACCGAAGCCATCAGCAGGTACGGGTTGGCATCGGCGCCGGCTACACGATGCTCGATGCGCACGGCGTCGGAAGAACCGGTCGGTACGCGAATCGCCACAGTACGGTTATCCAGGCCCCAGCACGGCGAGTTCGGCACGTAGAACTGTGCGCCGAAACGACGGTAGGAGTTGACGTTCGGGCAGAGAAAAGCCATCTGCGCCGGTAGGGTCTCGAGCACACCGCCGATCGCGTGACGCAGTGCGGCGTTCTGCTCGGGATCCTCACTGGCAAAAATATTCTTGCCGTCTTTGTCGAGAATCGAAATGTGGACGTGCAGACCATTACCCGCCTGGCCTGGGTAAGGCTTGGCCATGAAGGTGGTGTCCATTTCATGGTCGTAGGCGATGTTCTTGATCAGGCGCTTGAGCAGGACCGCGTAGTCGCAGGCCTTGATCGGGTCAGCCACGTGGTGCAGGTTCACTTCGAACTGCGCCGGGGCACTTTCCTTGACGATGGCGTCGGCCGGGATGCCTTGCTCTTTTGCACCTTCCAGAATGTCCTGGAGGCAGTCGACGTATTCGTCGAGGTCGTCGATCAGGTAGACCTGAGTCGAGTGCGGACGTTTGCCGGAAACCGGCGAGCGAGGTGGTTGCGGACGACCGTTCACGTTCTCCTGGTCGATCAGGTAGAACTCCAGTTCGAACGCGGCACAGATGGTCAGGCCCATTTCGTCGAACTTGCGTACCACATTGGCCAGCACTTCACGCGGGTCGGCGAAGAATGGCTCGCCTTCGAGTTCGTGCATGGTCATCAACAGTTGCGCGGTCGGGCGCTTCTGCCATGGCTCGTTGCATAGGGTATCGGGGATTGGATAGCAGATTCGGTCAGCATCACCGATGTCCAGGCCCAGGCCGGTGCTTTCCACCGTCGAGCCATTGATATCCAGAGCAAATAGAGAGGCCGGCAGGTTGATGCCTTTCTCGTAAACCTTGTGGAGGCTGGTGCGTTCGATGCGCTTGCCGCGCACCACACCATTCATATCCGCAATCAGAAGGTCAACGTACAGAACCTCAGGATGTTCCTTAAGGAACGCGTTCGCTTCGTTAAGCTGAACGGCACGCGGGGGTACCGACATGATGCAACACCTTTGTTGTTAAAAATATCAATCATTGATCTTTTCAGATTCCAGTCAACCCGAACGGCATGCCGAAGTCAAGCGAGGCCTTTTTTGCCCTAAAAAAGCGCCCGTGTGGCTTTTTTGAGGCACTTTGGGGCGTTTTTATGCCTTTGGCCTCCATGGCGCCCGCAGGCTTGAGCGGGCCGTGTTGTATTTTTTACGGGGGTGTTGTGTAAAAAAATGAACAAGGCTAAGCTCGAATCAAACCCATAACAGCAATAATACCGGGGTGCTTCATGTCTCGCCTGCCGATAATCGGCGTCACCGACTGCTCAAGACAGGTCGGTCGGCATGTTTATCACATCAGTGATGACACGTCCGTCCGTTGCGTGGTCTCAGCGGTTCTGGTGATCCTCCCATCCGTGACGGTTCAACCGTCCCCGTCCGATATTCTGGACGGTCGTGATGGCACCCCCATTACGGTTACTCCATTCAATATAGAACCGATTCACAATAGCGGCCTGACCATCGTTCAGGGCACCGCTCGCGATTCTGCACGCCCGGCTTCTGCAGCCGTGTCGGCAAGCACGATAATCTGCCGCGCAAACGCTCTACAACGCGACGCCGATGCGTCAAACAACGCCTGACCTTAAAAGGGTCAGACAACTCAAGCCTAGAGGCATTTATGAGTAACAACCTCGACCAGCTCACCGATTGGTTGAAAAACCACAAGATCACAGAAGTCGAATGCATGATCGCCGACTTGACCGGGATTACCCGGGGCAAGATTTCGCCGACCAACAAATTCATCGCCGAAAAAGGCATGCGCCTGCCAGAAAGTGTGTTGTTGCAGACAGTGACCGGCGATTACGTCGAAGACGACATCTATTACGAGCTGCTCGACCCGGCCGACATCGACATGATCTGCCGTCCAGACCAGGGCGCGGTGTACCTGGTGCCGTGGGCCATCGAGCCGACCGCCATCGTCATCCACGATACCTACGACAAGCAAGGCAACCCGATCGAGCTGTCGCCGCGCAACGTGCTCAAGAAAGTCCTGAAACTCTATACCGACAAAGGCTGGCAGCCGATCGTGGCGCCGGAAATGGAGTTTTACCTGACCAAGCGCAGTGACGACCCGGACTACCCGCTGCAACCGCCGATCGGCCGTTCCGGTCGTCCGGAAATCGGTCGCCAGTCGTTCTCCATCGAAGCGGCGAACGAATTCGACCCGCTGTTCGAAGACGTCTACGACTGGTGCGAATTGCAGGAACTGGACCTCGATACCCTGATCCACGAGGACGGCACGGCGCAGATGGAAATCAACTTCCGTCACGGCGATGCCCTGTCCCTGGCCGACCAGATCCTGGTGTTCAAGCGCACCATGCGCGAAGCCGCGCTCAAGCACGACGTGGCCGCGACCTTCATGGCCAAGCCGATGACCGGCGAGCCGGGCAGTGCCATGCACTTGCACCAGAGCATCATCGACATCGAGACCGGCAAGAACATCTTCTCCAATGAAGACGGGACCATGAGCCAGTTGTTCCTGCACCACATCGGTGGTCTGCAGAAGCTCATTCCCGAACTGTTGCCGCTGTTCGCACCCAACGTCAACTCGTTCCGCCGCTTCCTGCCGGATACTTCGGCGCCGGTGAACGTGGAGTGGGGTGAAGAGAACCGCACCGTGGGCCTGCGGGTACCGGATGCGGGGCCGCAAAACCGACGGGTGGAAAACCGCCTGCCCGGCGCCGATGCCAACCCGTACCTGGCGATTGCCGCGAGCCTGCTCTGCGGTTACATCGGCATGGTCGAAGGCCTGAACCCGAGTGCGCCGGTGGTGGGGCGAGGCTATGAACGCCGCAACCTGCGCCTGCCGCTAACCATCGAAGACGCACTGGAACGCATGGAAAACAGCGCGACCATCGAGCGGTACCTGGGCAAAAATTTCATCACTGGCTACGTTGCGGTCAAGCGGGCCGAGCATGAAAACTTCAAGCGCGTGATCAGTTCGTGGGAAAGGGAATTCCTGCTCTTTGCCGTCTGATACGCCGGGCGCCGCCGCTGCCTGGCGGCGCCTTCACCTGATTGTTTTAGGAGATTCGTATGACCAGCAACAATCCGCAAACCCGTGAATGGCAAACCCTGAGCAATGATCACCACCTGGCTCCGTTCAGCGACTTCAAGCAGCTGAAAGAGAAAGGCCCGCGGATCATCACCAACGCCAAGGGCGTTTACCTCTGGGACAGCGAAGGCAACAAGATCCTCGACGGCATGGCCGGCCTGTGGTGCGTCGCGATTGGTTATGGTCGCGATGAACTGGCCGATGCCGCCAGTAAACAGATGCGTGAACTGCCTTACTACAACCTGTTCTTCCAGACTGCGCACCCACCGGTACTGGAACTGGCCAAGGCCATCGCCGACATTGCGCCAGAAGGCATGAACCATGTGTTCTTCACCGGCTCCGGCTCCGAAGGCAACGACACCATGCTGCGTATGGTTCGTCACTACTGGGCGATCAAGGGCCAGCCGAACAAGAAAGTCATCATCAGCCGCAAGAACGGCTATCACGGTTCCACCGTGGCCGGCGCGAGCCTGGGCGGCATGACGTACATGCACGAACAGGGCGACTTGCCGATCCCGGGTATCGTACACATCGCCCAGCCGTACTGGTTCGCCGAAGGCGGCGACATGACCCCGGAAGAATTCGGTATCTGGGCGGCCAACCAGCTGGAAGAAAAGATTCTGGAAGTCGGCGTCGACAACGTCGGTGCCTTTATTGCCGAGCCGATCCAGGGCGCCGGTGGCGTGATCATTCCGCCAGAGACCTACTGGCCGCGCATCAAGGAAATCCTCGCCAAGTACGACATCCTGTTCGTGGCTGACGAAGTGATTTGCGGTTTCGGTCGTACCGGCGAGTGGTTTGGTGCCGATTTCTACGACCTCAAGCCAGACATGATGACCATCGCCAAGGGCCTGACCTCGGGCTACATCCCGATGGGCGGCCTGATCGTGCGTGATGAAGTGGTGGATGTGCTCAACGAAGGCGGCGACTTCAACCACGGCTTCACTTACTCCGGTCACCCGGTAGCCGCTGCGGTGGCGCTGGAAAACATCCGCATCATGCGCGACGAGAAGATCATCGAGCGTGTACATGCAGAAACGGCACCGTATTTGCAAAAGCGTCTGCGGGAACTGAACGATCACCCGCTGGTGGGTGAAGTTCGTGGCGTGGGTCTGCTGGGGGCCATCGAACTGGTCCAGGACAAGGCCACGCGCAAGCGCTACGAAGGCAAGGGCGTCGGCATGATCTGCCGTCAGTTCTGCTTCGATAACGGCCTGATCATGCGCGCCGTCGGCGACACCATGATCATCGCTCCGCCACTGGTGATTACACCGGCGGAAATCGATGAACTGGTGACCAAGGCTCGCAAGTGTCTTGACCTGACCCTGAGTGCATTGCAGGGCTAAGTGCTAGGCTCTGAGCGGAAGTCCAAAGTTCTGCAAATGAACCAGGAACTTTCGCTCGGAACTGGTCAGAAAGCGTGGCCGTTCCTTGAAAGACCGATGTGGATCTTGCCAGACTAGCCGCGGTTCCAGTTGCCCGGGTTCGGTCGCTGAACAAGTGGTTCAAAAAAGAAAAATTTGGAGCATTACGCATGAAGGCACTAGGTAAAAAGCTCGCTGGCAAGACTCTGCTTGCCATGTCCGTGATGGGTTTGATGGCGGGCGCGGTTCAGGCCGATGACAAAGTACTGCACGTGTACAACTGGTCCGACTACATCGCACCGGATACCGTCAAGAAGTTTGAAGACGAGTCGGGCATCAAGGTTGTCTATGACGTCTTCGACAGCAACGAAACCCTGGAAGCCAAGTTGCTGGCAGGCAAGTCCGGTTACGACATCGTTGTACCGTCGAACAACTTCCTGGCCAAGCAGATCAAGGCTGGCGTCTACCAGAAGCTGGACAAGTCCAAGCTGCCTAACTGGAAGAACCTGAACACCGACCTGCTCAAGGCCGTTTCCGTGAGCGACCCGGGCAACGAACACGCCTTCCCGTACATGTGGGGTTCGATCGGTATCGGCTTCAACCCCGAGAAGGTCAAGGCTGCGCTGGGTGCCGACGCGCCGACCAACTCCTGGGACCTGCTGTTCAAACCTGAAAACGCCGCGAAGTTGAAGTCGTGCGGCATCAGCTTCCTCGATTCGCCAACCGAGATGATTCCGGTGGCGTTGCACTACCTGGGCTATCCAACCGACAGCCAGGACAAGAAACAACTGGCCGAAGCCGAAGCGCTGTTCCTGAAAATCCGCCCTTCGGTAGGTTACTTCCACTCGTCCAAGTACATCTCCGACCTGGCCAACGGCAACATCTGCGTGGCTGTGGGTTACTCGGGTGACATTTACCAGGCCAAGTCCCGCGCGGAAGAAGCCGGTGGCAAGGTGAAAGTCAGCTACAACATTCCAAAAGAAGGTGCCGGCAGCTTCTACGACATGGTCGCCATCCCTAAAGATGCCGAAAACGTCGAAGGCGCCTACAAGTTCATGACCTTCCTGCAGAAGCCGGAAATCATGGCTGAAATCACCAACGCCGTGCGTTTCCCGAACGGTAACGCGGCTGCAACTGCGTTGGTCGATAAAGACATCACCAGCGACCCGGGCGTTTACCCACCGGCGGACGTGCTCGCCAAGTTGTACGCGATTGCCGACTTGCCGGCCGCGACCCAGCGGATCATGACCCGCAGCTGGACCAAGATCAAATCCGGTAAATAAGCCGGTTTTATGCAACAACCTGTTGTCGCCACCCGCGCGGTGTCGACAACAGGTGTAATTAAATGACAGAAAGTTTTGCTGGAACGGTTTTTCGAGGGTAAGTTGCGCGCCGGTTTTGTTGCCGGGCAACCACGGTTGTCATGTAACGCGGGGCAACTTGGGCCCAACTAATTTCAGAGGACCTCCACTTGCCTATTTTTTCTTTGTTGCGCAATGCCATGCTGGCGGGCGCCGGGTTGACGCTGGCTGTCAGTGCCCAGGCCGCCGGTACCGTGCATATTTATAACTGGTCGGACTACATCGGCGAGACCACCTTGGCCGACTTCCAGAAAGAAACCGGTATCAAGCCGGTTTATGACGTCTTCGATTCCAACGAAACCCTGGAAGGTAAATTGCTGGCCGGGCGTACCGGCTACGACGTGGTCGTGCCGTCGAACCACTTCCTCGGCAAACAGATCAAGGCCGGGGCATTCCAGAAGCTCGACAAGTCGCAGCTGCCGAACTATTCGAACCTCGACCCGGTGCTGCTCAAGCGCCTGGAGCAGAACGATCCGGGCAACCTGTACGCCGTGCCGTACCTGTGGGGCACCAACGGCATCGGTTACAACGTCGACAAGGTCAAGGCTGTGCTGGGCGTCGATACGATTGATTCGTGGGGCGTGCTGTTCGAGCCGGAGAACATCAAGAAGCTGCAAAGTTGTGGCGTCGCGTTTCTCGATTCCGCCGATGAAATGATGCCGACAGTGCTCAACTACATGGGCCTGAATGCCAACAGCACCAACCCTGAAGATTACAAAAAGGCCGAAGAGAAGTTGCTCGCAGTACGGCCTTACGTGACCTACTTCCACTCCTCCAAGTACATCGCGGATCTGGCCAACGGCGATATCTGCGTGGCGATCGGTTTCTCCGGCGACATCTTCCAGGCCAAGAACCGCGCCGAAGAAGCCAAGAAAGGCGTGAACATTGCCTACTCGATTCCGAAAGAGGGCGGTGCACTCTGGTTCGACATGCTGGCGATTCCGAAGGACTCGGCCAACGTCAAACAAGCCCACGCCTTCATCAACTATTTGCTCAAGCCTGAGGTGATTGCCCAGGTCAGCGATTACGTCGGCTATGCCAACCCTAACCCGGGGTCGGACAAACTGATGGAACAGTCCATTCGCACCGACGAAGCGGTTTATCCACCGCAAGAGGTGCTCGACAAGACCTACGTGTCGATCGAGTTACCGCCGAATATTCAACGTTTGATGACCCGCAGCTGGACCAAGGTCAAGTCGGGTAAATAGCCTCAAGGCTCAAACTATCCAAGGTTGGCTCACCTTGAGCGAACTGCACTCTTTTTTCTGGGAGTTTCGTAAATGGCAGTTGCCTCCGGCGCCTATAAGAAAGCCCTCGAGGGCGACCAGCAACCTAAACAGGTGCTGGTCAAAATCGACCGGGTCACGAAGAAGTTCGACGAGACGATTGCCGTGGACGATGTGTCCCTGGAAATCAAGAAAGGCGAAATTTTCGCCCTGCTCGGCGGTTCGGGATCGGGCAAATCCACTTTGCTGCGCATGCTCGCAGGTTTCGAACGGCCCACGGAGGGACGCATTTTCCTCGATGGCGTAGACATCACAGACATGCCGCCCTACGAGCGGCCGATCAACATGATGTTCCAGTCCTACGCCCTGTTCCCGCACATGACCGTGGCGCAGAACATCGCTTTCGGCCTCAAGCAGGACAAGATTCCCGCGGCAGAAGTCGACGCCCGCGTGGCCGAAATGCTCAAGCTGGTGCAGATGAGCCAGTACGCCAAGCGCAAGCCGCATCAATTGTCCGGCGGTCAGCGTCAGCGTGTGGCCCTGGCCCGTTCCCTGGCCAAGCGTCCGAAGCTGCTGCTGCTCGACGAACCGATGGGCGCACTGGACAAGAAGCTGCGTTCGCAGATGCAGCTGGAGCTGGTGGAGATCATCGAGCGCGTCGGCGTGACCTGCGTCATGGTGACCCACGACCAGGAAGAGGCCATGACCATGGCCGAGCGCATCGCGATCATGCACCTGGGCTGGATCGCCCAGATCGGCAGCCCGATCGACATCTACGAAACCCCGACCAGTCGCCTGGTCTGCGAATTCATCGGTAACGTGAACATCTTCGAGGGCGAAGTCATCGACGACGCCGAAGGCCACGCGATCATTACCTGCAAAGATCTGGATCGCCAGATCTACGTCGGCCACGGCATCAGCACTTCGGTGCAGGACAAGTCGGTCACCTACGCGATCCGTCCGGAAAAACTGCTGGTCACCGCCGACATGCCGACCTGCCAGTACAACTGGTCCAGCGGCAAGGTGCACGACATCGCCTACCTGGGCGGGCACTCGGTGTTCTACGTCGAACTGCCAAGCGGCAAGCTGGTGCAGTCGTTCGTGGCCAACGCCGAGCGTCGCGGGCAGCGTCCGACCTGGGGTGATCAGGTCTACGTGTACTGGGAAGACGACAGCGGCGTGGTGCTTCGCTCATGAACATGCGCAAACTCAAGCGTCGACTCAATCGAATAATTCCCGGTGGCCGTCAAATGGTCATCGGGGTTCCCTTCATCTGGCTGTTCCTGTTCTTCATGCTGCCGTTCTTCATCGTACTGAAGATCAGCTTCGCAGAAGCGGACGTGGCCATTCCGCCCTACACCGAAATCTACAGCTACGCCGAGCAGAAGCTGCAGTTGCTGCTTAACCTGGGCAACTACGCGATGCTGGCCGGTGACGAGCTGTACATCGCCGCATATCTCGGCTCGCTGAAGATGGCGCTGTTCAGCACCATCCTCTGCCTGGTGATCGGCTACCCGATGGCCTACGGCATCTCCGTTGCCCGCAAGGAAGTGCAGACGGTGCTGGTGCTGTTGATCATGATGCCGACCTGGACTGCGATCCTGATCCGCGTTTACGCGTGGATGGGCATCCTCAGCAACAACGGCCTGCTCAATGGGTTCCTGATGAGCATGGGCTGGATCGACGAGCCGCTGCAGATCCTCAACACCAACCTGGCGGTCTACATCGGCGTGGTTTATTCCTACCTGCCGTTCATGATCCTGCCGCTGTACGCCAACCTGGTGAAGCACGACCAGAGCCTGCTGGAAGCTGCGTCGGACCTGGGTTCGAGCACCTTCAACAGCTTCTGGAAAATCACCGTGCCGCTGTCGAAAAACGGCATCATCGCCGGCTGCATGCTGGTGTTCATCCCGGTGGTGGGCGAGTTCGTGATCCCGGAACTGCTCGGCGGTCCGGAAACCCTGATGATCGGTAAAGTGCTCTGGCAAGAGTTCTTCAACAACCGTGACTGGCCGGTGGCGTCTGCCCTGGCGGTAGTGATGCTGGCGATCCTGATTGTGCCGATTATCCTGTTCAACCGCAGTCAGGCCAAGGAAATGGAGGGTAAAGAATGAAGCGCTTCCGTTTCTCCAGCCTGATGCTGGTACTGGGTCTGTTGTTCATCTACCTGCCGATGCTGATTCTGGTGATCTACTCGTTCAACGCCTCCAAACTGGTAACGGTGTGGGGCGGCTGGTCGATCAAGTGGTACGTCGGCCTGCTCGACAACAGCCAACTGATGGGTTCGGTGGTGCGTTCGCTGGAAATTGCCTGCTACACGGCGGTGGCGGCGGTGGCATTGGGCACACTGGCGGCGTTCGTCCTGACGCGCATTACGCGCTTCAAGGGCCGTACCCTGTTCGGTGGCCTGGTCACCGCGCCGCTGGTGATGCCTGAGGTGATCACCGGTCTGTCGCTGTTGCTGCTGTTCGTGGCCATGGCGCAGATGATCGGCTGGCCGCAGGAACGCGGCATCGTCACCATCTGGATCGCCCACACCACGTTCTGTGCGGCCTATGTGGCGGTGGTGGTTTCGGCGCGCTTGCGCGAGCTTGACCTGTCCATCGAAGAGGCAGCCATGGACCTCGGTGCTCGGCCGTGGAAGGTGTTCTTCCTGATCACCATCCCGATGATCGCGCCATCGTTGGCGGCGGGCGGCATGATGTCGTTCGCGTTGTCCCTCGATGACCTGGTGCTGGCGAGCTTCGTGTCGGGCCCGGGTTCCACGACCCTGCCGATGGAAGTGTTCTCGGCGGTCCGTCTTGGGGTCAAACCCGAGATCAACGCCGTGGCCAGCCTGATCCTGCTGGCGGTGTCCATTGTGACTTTCATGGTCTGGTTCTTCAGCCGTCGTGCCGAAGAAAGCCGTCGTCGTGCGATCCAGCAGGCGATCGAAGAAGCGGCAGCCGACTCGTGGAAGCAACCGGACGTGCGTCGCGCACAGGCACCGGAAGCGGCTTGAGCCTGAAATCGGGTAGGCCACAGTTCTGTGGTCTACCCGGACCTCTCACAGGTTCTTTGGCGGTCAGGAAATCCAAGGAGATTTGCGGATGACCTCGACGAAGTTCATCGGCTTGAACCCCGGCTCCTGATCCACCAGCACATCGGTCTTCACATTGCCGAACGTGGTCTGCGGACGATGGCGCAAGCCGTCGGCAAACGCGCAGATGATGCACTCCTTGAACCCCTCGCCCCGTGGATGCGCATGCACCACCGCTTCGCGCTGCGAGCTGGAAAACGCTGCGTAGTCCATGCCCAGCACGTCCATCTCGACGCCAGCCGTGACCAGCGCCACGGTGGGCCGCAAATGCCGGGGCACGCCCGGCGTGGTGTGCAGGGCAATCGATAGCCAGACCTGTTCGATGTCGTCATCGCTTAACCCGTAGGGCTTGAGGAACGCCGCTGCGGCGTTGGCACCATCGACTTCGAAGCGCTCGTTGTCGCTGCGATAACCTTGTACCAGGCCCAGGTCATGGAACATCGCGCCGACGTACAGCAACTCCGGGTTGTAGGCCAGTCGCTTGCGCTCACCGCTCAGTGCGCCGAACAGGAAGACCCGGCGCGAGTGGTGGTAAAGCAGGTCGGATTCGATGTCGCGAATGTATTCGGTGGTGGCCCTGGCCAGTGCACTGTCGGGGATCTGGATGCCGGCGATGGTGCTGCTCATGGAGTTTTCCTCGTCGTGAACGCCTTGGCGGCGCTGAGGGTTTCAGTCTGTTCCGGCCCCCGAAGCCGGACAATCGATCCATGGCTGCGATCCCGGCCAATGAGCGTGCATATCGCGCCAACCTCGCTTGTTATGTGTGGATTGGCTAGGGTTGCTGGTGAGCAGCTAGAAAAGATCGCAGCCTTCGACAGCTCCTACATGGCATTGCGCTCACCTGTAGGAGCTGCCGAAGGCTGCGATCTTTTTTCAACGTTGAGGATGAACTTGAACCATGCAGAAAACCGTAGCCATCGTGGTGTTCGCCGGCGTCCAGTCACTGGATGTCACCGGTCCCATGGATGTGTTTTCCGAGGCCAATCGCTTCCTTGCCCCGCAGGATCACTATCGTCTGGAGGTGATCGGCGTCGAGCGCGGGATGATGGCGTGCTCCAACGGTTTGGCACTCAATGCCCATCGGCATTTCAGCGAGGCGCTGGAGCCATACGACCTGTTGCTGGTGGCCGGCGGGCCGCAGTTGCCGTTCATGAGTTTCGGTATGGCATTCGATGGCTGGTTGCGCGATGCCTGTGCCCGGGCCAAGCGCTTTGGCTCGATCTGCAATGGCGCGTTCATGCTCGCCCGGGCCGGATTGCTGGAGGGGCGCACGGTCACCACGCACTGGCAGGACGCATCGGATCTGGCGGTGTTGTGTCCCACGTCCCGGGTGGAGGCGGATCGACTGTATGTCGAGGACGGCGAGCTGTTCACCTCGGCCGGGGTCACCGCGGGTATCGATCTGTCGCTGTATCTGTTGGGTCGGGATCACGGGCCGGAAGTGGCGCTGAATGTCGCCAAGCGGCTGGTGGTGTTTACCCAGCGTTCGGGCGGGCAGTCGCAATTCAGTCCGTTCCTCACGCCGCACGCCGAAACGGATTCAGTGGTGGCGATGGTGCAGCATTACGTGCTGGCCAACCTGACGGGCGACCTGACGATCGCCGACCTGGCCAATGCCGCCAACATGAGCGCGCGGAACTTCTCCCGGGTGTTTGCCAGGGAAGCGAAAATCACCCCGGCCGAGTTCGTCGAGCGTGCGCGAGTGGATGCGGCGAGGACGCTGCTGGAAAGTACCCGCGCGCCGCTCAAGACCGTGGCCTATCAATGCGGATTTCGCGATGCCCAGCACATGCGCAGTGTGTTCAATCGCCGATTGGGGGTGACGCCGCAGCAGTTCAGGTTGAATTTTGCGGCGATGGTTTGAGCTGACATTTTTATTGCCTGTGAGGGACCCTTCGCGGGCAAGCCCGCTCCCACAGGGTTCTCTGGTGTTCACACAATTTGTGTTCGACACAGATCCCTGTGGGAGCGAGCTTGCTCGCGATGAGGCCAGTCCAGCCAGCAAAAATCTATGGCACAGCCCGCGCCGGCAACAGCTTCAACGTACTGCGCGTGTTGGCCGTGACTTCTTCATCATTGAGATGCGCCTGGAAGTACATCCCCTCGATGTAGGCCTCGGCCTGATCATCATAGTGACTGTCGAACAGTACGCCGCTCTGGCCGACCGGGTTGACGGTCAGGCTGTGGGTCGGGTCGGCGAAGTCGATCAGGCGTCGGGTCGAGGGGCCATAGGTGACGGGCCAGGGTGCCGGGCCAATTTTCGCCGAGAGGTTGTTCGGCACTTCATGGCTGCCCGGTGCGGCGAAGGGGCCGACATTGAAGAACAGGTCCAGCGGCTTTTGCTGCCCCAGCGGATGGCCATGGGTCAACGTGTGCGCGTTGCCCCACTGCCATTGCGAGGCGTCGGCGCCGAGTGTGCTCTTGAGGTGCGCGAGGCTGGCTTGCCAGGCGGCCTTCACCGTATCGGCACGGGTTTCCTTGCCGAGGGTGCTGCGGTTGTCCCACCACGGTGAATCGGCGCTGGCGGCCAGGCGGGGGAGCGCGGCGTCGATCACCCGGGTCGAGAGCAGCGTTTCGAAGAAGTCGTTACCCAGTTCATCGCGCATCGTCGCGTCAGCCAGGTTGAACAGGAGTTGGTTGAACAGCGTGGCGCTGGTCGAGTCGAGGGGGTAATCGCCTTGCCACTGGGCCAGTTGCTCCACCAGTTTGAGCTCGGCGGGATCGCTCACCACTTCGCGCAATACTGGCAACAGTGGTGCCAACAGGCGCGGGCCGTAGGCGGTGGTGGTGCCCAGTTGCAGCTTCTGGCTGTTTTCCAGGTCCCATTTGACCGCTTTGTCACTGAGCTGGCGATTGAGTTGCTGGCCGCGATCGGCAAGGTTGTAGTAGCCGGGAATCTCCATGCCGGTCGGCGACACTGGCTGGAAGTTGGCCGAGACGATGTAGCCCCGGGCCGGGTTTTCTTCCTGGGGGTTGGCCGTGAACGGGTAAAAGCCGTCCTTGTCCGCCTCGGCGGTGCTGCCGTCGAGGATGAACCACGGGCGTACACCCGTCGGGCGTTTAGGCAATTGCGCCGCCGCCCACCAGCCGATGTCACCCTTGGCATTGGCCCAGACAACGTTCAGGCCCGGGGCCTGGATTTTTGCCGAGGCATTGCGGGCCTTGGCCAGGGTGTCGGCGCGATTGAGCTGGTAGAAGCCCTCCAGGATCGGGTTCTGGCTTTCGAGAAACGCCCACCACATGGCAATCGGCGTTTTTCCGGCGCCGCTGCCCAAGGCATCGTTGACGATCGGGCCGTGGGGCGACTGGCGCAACACCAGGGTGACTGGCGCCTGGCCCTTGACCGCGATCTGCTGCTCGCTGGTCGTCATGTCCACCCATTTGCCGCGATACCAGACCTGATTGGGGTTGTCCGGGTTGACCTTCTCGGCGATCAGGTCGAGGTCGTCGTTCTGGAACATGGTGATGCTCCAGCCGAAGTCGCTGTTCATGCCCAGGGAGGCAAACGGCATCAGGGCCTGATAGTGGCCGTAGAGTTCAAAGCCCGGCGCCGAGAGCTGTGCTTCGTACCACACCGACGGCGCGGAAAAACGGATATGCGGATCACCCGCCAGCAACGGCTTGCCGCTTTGGGTCCGGCTGCCCGCGACGACGCAGGCGTTGCTGCCCTCGAACTGTGGCAGGCCGTTGTCAGCCAGGGCTTGCTCGCTCAGGCGGGCGAGGGCGTTGAGGTCTTTCCAGTCGGCGCTGGCCAAGGGGGTGCCGGTCCCGTTGAGCACGCCCTTTGGCTGCCAGTCGAGATCGAAGATGTTCAGGTATTCAGGCCCCAGTTGATCGCGAACGAATGTCAGCAAGGGTTCGGTACGAAATGCCGCGGCAAAACTGTAGGCCATGTAGCCGGCGATGCTGATGGTGTCCTGGGCCGTGAACGGGCGTTTTGGAATGCCCAGCACATCGAACTCCACGGGTTTGGCGTGGCTGTCCTGATACTGGTTGATGCCGTCCAGATAGGCTTGCATGGCGATGAAGGAGGGCGACTGCTTGTCGAGATTCGCCAAGTAGGTTTCGGCACGTTCGCGAATGCGCAGGCTGCGCATCAGTTTGTCGGTATCGAGCAGTTTCGGCCCCAGCACTTCGGCCAGTTCGCCACGGGCCAGGCGACGCAGGACTTCCATCTGGAACAGGCGGTCCTGGGCATGCACATAGCCGAGGGCACGGTACAGGTCGGTTTCATTGTCGGCGCGGATGTGCGGGACGCCGCGCTCGTCGTAGCGCACGGTGACGGAGCCTTGCAGGTGTTGCAGTTCCACCATGCCCTGGCGTGACGGCTGCTTGCTGTAGAGGTACCAACCGGCCCCGGCGGCCAGCATGACGATCAACAGAGCGAAAGCGGTCAGGCTGCGTTTCATGGAGACTCCTTGTTGTTATTGTGATTCCTGGCGCCAATGTGTAACACGTTGCGCCGATTTGGCGCATCGCCCATAGGAGGGATTCGTATTACTGCGTCTTTCCCTATTTGCTTGGCTCGACAAGCCACGGGCAGTAACACCCCACCGCCAGTGTGTGCGTGGCACTCACCGCACGTCCCTCATCCAGCGCTTGCAGGATCGGTTCGATAAAGCTGTTGCTCGAATTGCAGGTCAGGCCTTCGCTGTAGGGGCCGAAATACGCCAGTTTGCCGCTGCGATCCCAGATCGCCACGGCCGGGCTGGCGGGGATCTGTTCGGAGCCGGGCAGGACGTCGATGGTTTTCAGGCTGTTCAAGGTGCCCGGCAATTGGCCATGGCTACCGGGTTTTTGCACGGCATAGAATTCCACGCCTTGGGGAATGTAGCGCTCGACCAGTTCGGTCAGGTGTTGTTGGTTGCCGACATTGCACGGGCAGGCCGGGTCCCAGAAGTGCACCAGGCGGATGGCGCCAGGGCCGGCGAGGGATTCGGGAAGGCGCAGCGGATCGCCGGAAAACATCGCGGTGTGCTCGCTGAACGCCCGCAGGTAACGCCCCTGGAACCAGTCGTAGGCCGCCCACAATGCGCCGGCACACACCACGGCGAGCAGGCTGGCAAACAGGGTGGCGCGAAGGGGCGAGCGCATCGGTTCAATCCTCGAAGGTCGGCTAGCTTGCCATGCTTGCCGCGACAGATGAATATCGCAGGCCTATAAAGTCCGTTTCACGTTCTGGAATCGTCCATGCCGGCTACTTTCGACCCTGATTTTCTACGTGCAAGCCTGCTGCCATTGGCGGCCGGGCAGCCGTTGTCGGCGCAGGCGCTGGCTTACCAGCGATTCTACGGGCTGGATTTTGCCTCGCGTCAGGTGCGCAGTGGCCTTGGGCGATTCGAGGTCGACGGTTATGAGCTGGTCAGCCAGTTCTGGTGGCCCGAGCGGGCAAAGGCGACGTTGTTTGTCATCCACGGTTTCTACGACCACACCGGGCTCTACCGGCATGTGATCGAATGGGCGCTGGACCAGGGCTTTGCGGTGATTGCCTGCGACTTGCCGGGGCATGGCTTGTCCAGTGGCGAACGGGCGAGCATCAAGGATTTCGCCGAGTACCAGGACACGCTGCAAGGTCTGTTCAGTGAGGCGCAGTCTCTCGACCTGCCGCAGCCGTGGCACCTGTGCGGGCAGAGCACCGGCGGGGCGATCGTGATCGATCATGTGTTGAATGCGGGGGCGAGCAGCCCGGCCCAGGGGCAGGTGATTCTGCTGTCGCCGCTGGTGCGGCCGCGGGCGTGGGGTTGGTCGCAGCTGAGTTATTACCTGCTCAAGCCTTTCGTCAAAGCCATCGCCCGACGTTTCAGCGAGAACTCCAGCGACCCGGCCTTTCTGCCGTTCCTGCAAGCCGATCCGTTGCAGCCGCTGCGTCTGCCGACGGCCTGGGTGGGCGCATTGGCGCGCTGGATCAAGCGCATCGAGGCCGCTCCCGTGAGTGCCCGCCGGCCGC
The DNA here is from genome assembly GCF_949767755.1 of Pseudomonas sp. IT-P4. NCBI lineage: Bacteria > Pseudomonadati > Pseudomonadota > Gammaproteobacteria > Pseudomonadales > Pseudomonadaceae > Pseudomonas > Pseudomonas sp. IT-P4. The sequence continues at coordinate 376,982 of NZ_CATKPX010000023.1, forward strand.
TGATCGTGCAGGGACAGGCCGACATGACGGTGGATTGGGAACACAACCTGGAAGTGTTGCGGGGCAAGTTTGATCGGCCGCAGGTGCTGATGCTTCCCGAGGCGCGGCATCATCTGGCGAATGAGACGCTGGTGATGCGAGAGGAGTATTTCGGCTTCTTGACCAGGCGGATGAGCCGGCAATATCGATGAGTCAAGATCGAAAGATCGCAGCCTTCGGCAGCTCCTACCGAGCGTTTGTAGGAGCTGCCGAAGGCTGCGATCTTTTTTACTGGGTCAGGTTCGAATTGCTCTGCCCCACCGCCAACCCTGCCCGGATTGCTGCCAATGCGGCTTGATAATAAGCCTGGCCTTCCGAAGATTCAGCAAAGGTCGCGAACTCTTCCAGTTCGTTGTCCGACAGGTCGCGATAGACATACAGCAGCGTGTTGTTCAGGTCGCTGCCGATCTGGTCCATCAGGCGCTGGCGTTGGCCGTTGAGCATGCCTTGGGCCTGACCGGCACCGAGCAACCCGGGGATCATCGAACTCAAGCTGTCGGCGGCGACGCCAGCAATCGCCAGGCTGACTTCCGCGCCGGCCTCGCGTGCGGGCAGGGCTTGTGCCAGGTGGCCGATGATCAGCATGCGGCTGTCACTGGCCTGCATCTTCGGCAGGCCCTTGGCGTTTTTCGCCAGTTGGTCGCGACGGGTCGCCAGCAGCTCGGCGGCGACGACTTTCTTGCCCAGGGGTGACTGGAAAAACGTCAGCGCGGGCTTGGGGTTGGCGAGGTTCTTGCGCAATTGCGCTTCGGCGCGCTGGTCCATGGCCTGGGCGGAAAAACGCTGATTGCTGTTACTGACCAGTGCCTGAAATACCGCTGGAGGCAGGCTGCCCTGGTAGCGTTGCTGAGCGGCCGAGAGGGCGTCGCTGAAATGCGCGCGTTGTTCCGGCCAGCCGGCGACCTTGTACAACAGGTCATGGCCGTCTGCCCAGGCGGGCATAACGCAGAACATCAGCAGTGATAAAAGCAAACGGCGCATAGGGACTCCTGTCAGCAGGCGACTATTCTCCGTGCGGCACTCCTGCTTGTCGAGAATTCGTATCAACCCGCTGCGCGGCGCTGTCGGATTTCCGGGCACAGGAATACTATGCGCGCCATGCAAATATCCTCTGATCACCCGCTGCTGCTACGAATCGTCGACGACCTGGCCGAGCACGGCTGGTCGCAGCAGAATATTTTCCTGCCTCTGGATCTGACCCGGGCGCTGGCGGCCGAGTGTCGCAAACGTGCTGCCGAGGGTGAACTGGCTCCGGCCGCCGTCGGCCGTGGACCGTTTTCGGAGATCCGCGAAGGGATTCGTGGCGACCATATCCAGTGGATCGACCCCGGCCAGGCCGAGGCGTGCGACAGCTACCTGAGTTTGATGAACAGCCTGCGCGAGGCGATCAATCGCGGTCTGTTTCTCGGCCTGGAGGATTTCGAAAGCCATTTTGCGATGTACCCGCCCGGTGCGTTCTACCTGAAGCACGTCGACCGCTTTCGCGATGACGACCGGCGTATGGTTTCGGCGGTGGTTTACCTCAATGACGCCTGGCTTCCCGAACTCGGCGGCCAGTTGCGCATGTACCTCGACAATGATCGCGTCCACGACGTGCAACCTGTAGGCGGCTGCCTGGTGGTGTTTCTCTCCGGAGAGGTGCCCCATGAAGTCCTGCCCGCGACCCGGGATCGCCTGTCGCTGACCGGCTGGTTCCGCCGGCGCGGCAACGAGCCGTTCTGATCATGCAGAAAATTCTCGTCAGCCGCTGCCTGTTGGGCCACCGCGTCCGTTACGACGGCGGGGCCAGCGGGCCGTTCGATCAGCTTCAGCAGTGGCTTGATGAGGGGCGGGTCGTGCCGTTGTGCCCCGAGGTGGCCGGTGGATTGCCAACACCTCGGGCGGCAGCGGAAATTCCAGGCGGGCAGGGCGTGCAAGTCCTCGATGGCCAGGCGTTGGTGATCACCACCGAGGGTGAGGACGTCAGTTCGCAGTTTCTGTCGGGGGCGTATCAGGCACTGGAGCTGGTACAAAAGCACGGCATCCGCATCGCCGTCCTCAAGGCCAACAGCCCGTCCTGCGGCAATCTGCTGACCTATGACGGGACGTTCAGCGGTGTGAAGGTCAGTGGCGAGGGCGTGACGGCGGCACTGCTCAAACGCCACGGGGTGCAGGTGTTCAGTGAGCTGGAGTTGCCGCAAGCGGCGCAGGCGTTGGCAACGCTGAACTGACAGCCGACACAAAACCAAATGTGGGGGCGGGCTTGCTCGCGAAGGGGGAATGTCAGTCGAAAGAGATGCTGACTGACGCACCGCCTTCGCGAGCAAGCCCGCTCCCACAGGTTTTGCATTCACTTGGGCTTCAAGGTGGGCTCAAGGCTTCGGCACCACACCCGCATCCGCCCCCAACCACTTCTGCTCCAGCGCTTGCAGTCGTCCGTCATCCTTGATCCGCTGCAAGGCGTTTTCCAGGCTGGCATGGAACGCCGGATTACCCTTCTGGAACGGAATCGCCAGGCTCACGGCCGGGTTGGTTTTGGGCGTCTCTTGCGTCAGCGATTGCACCAGTAAAATGGAGCGCGGCTCTTCTTTCTGCGCGATCAGTTGCGCATGGGTTTGAATGTAAGGCTCGCTGAAGTCGAAACGATCCTTGAGATCCGGGGTCACTGCTATGTGGTTGATAGCGATGTCGTATTTGCCGCTTTCGACGCCGGTCAGCAGATCGCTGCCGTCGGTGACGACAAAGTCGGCCCGGACATCGAGTTCACTTGCCAGCAGTTGGCCCAGCTCGACTTCGAAGCCGGTGAGCTTATCGTCATCCTTGAAATTGAACGGGGGAGTGTTGGCTTCAACGGCAATGCGCAATTCGCCCCGGTCGTTGACGTCATCAATCAGTTCGGCATGAGCCAAAGGGCTCAGAAGGGGTAGCAGGCAGATCAGGCCAGGCAGAAAGCGCATGGTCACTCCTTTGAATTTATTATCGCGACCCTCTGATTCAGGCTCGCTTTGCTATGGTTGTCGAGTGCCTTCGACAACGAATGGCCATGAAGTTGTCATGGTCACGCGGATTTTACGGAAAAACTGGAGAAGAGAATGAAAACCTTTATGTCACGTGCTGCTTTGGCTGGCCTGTTGATGGGTGTTTCGGTGCTGGCCAGTGCTGCAACGCCGGCTCCGAAAGGCGCCGAAGTGTCCATCGTGTCTCCCAAGGATGGCGCGACGGTTCCCCAGACGGTCGTGGTCAAGTTCGCGGTCGAGAACGTTGCCTTGGCACCGGCGGGCGATACCACCAAGAACACCGGTCACCACCACTTGCTGATCGATGTCGACGAGCTGCCCGCCGCCGGTGCGCCGATTCCCAAGGATGCCAACCACATGCATTTCGGCAACGCGCAGACCCAGGCTGAAGTAACGCTCACGCCGGGCAAGCACACCTTGCAGTTGGAACTGGGCGATAGCAACCACATGCCGTTCGATCCGCCGATCGTTTCCGAGAAGATCACCGTCAACGTCAAGTAACGTTGTGGCGTGAATGAAAAAGGGAGCCCGAAGGCTCCCTTTTTTGTCGCTCAGGTCGTGATCAGAACAACACACGACTACGGATGGTGCCTTTGACGTGTTGCAGCTTCTCTTGCGCCAGATCCGAGTACTCGGCGTCGACGTCGATTACCACGTAACCGACTTTCTCGTTGGTCTGCAGGAACTGACCGGAGATGTTGATGCCGTTTTCGGCGAAGACCTTGTTGATCTCGCTGAGCACGCCCGGGATGTTTTCGTGGATGTGCAGCAGGCGGTGCTTGCCAGGGTGAGCCGGCAGGGCCACTTCCGGGAAGTTCACGGACGATACCGAAGTACCGTTGTCGCTGTACTTGACCAGTTTTTCCGCCACTTCCAGACCGATGTTGGCCTGGGCTTCAGCGGTGGAACCGCCGATGTGCGGGGTCAGGATCACGTTGTCCAGGCCACGCAGCGGGCTTTCGAACTCTTCGTCGTTGGAGCGTGGCTCCACCGGGAATACGTCGATGGCCGCGCCGATCAGGTGCTTGTCCTTGATGGCTGCCGCCAGGTGGTCCAGTTCGACCACGGTGCCGCGGGCGGCATTGATCAGGATGCCGCCTTTCTTGATGGCGCGGATTTCCTTCTCGCCCATCATCCACTGGGTGGCGGCGGTTTCCGGAACGTGCAGCGAAACGATGTCGGACATCGCCAGCAGCTCGTGCAGGTTGCCTACCTGAGTGGCGTTACCCAATGGCAGCTTGGTGATGGTGTCGTAGAAGTACACCTGCATGCCCAAGCCTTCCGCCAGGACCGACAGTTGAGTGCCGATCGAGCCGTAGCCGACGATGCCCAGCTTCTTGCCACGGATCTCGAAGGAATTGGCCGCGCTCTTGATCCAGCCGCCACGGTGGCAGGAAGCGTTCTTCTCAGGGATGCCGCGCAGCAGCAGGATCGCTTCGGCCAGCACCAGCTCCGCTACGGAACGGGTGTTGGAGTACGGTGCGTTGAACACCGCGATGCCGCGTTCGCGGGCCGCGTCCAGGTCGACCTGGTTGGTGCCGATGCAGAAACACCCTACAGCCACGAGCTTCTTCGCGTGATCGAAGATCTCTTCGGTCAGTTGAGTGCGGGAGCGAATGCCGATGAAGTGAGCATCAGCGATCTTTTCCTTGAGCTGGGCTTCCGGCAGAGAACCCGTGAGGTACTCGATGCTGGTGTAGCCCGCCGCCTTGAGGACGTCGACAGCCGATTGGTGGACGCCTTCGAGAAGAAGGAACTTGATCTTGCTCTTATCGAGAGAAGTCTTGCTCATCTGCGTAAACCTGTGTCCCGGAGAAAAAATGGCAGGAAGTAGCCAGCAGATGCTGACCCGGACGGCAGGAAAGCCGTCACCGCAGAACAGCCCTTGGGCACTATCCTGCGGGGTCGTTATGCTAGCATATGCACCCCGCTAAACACTCATTCCTGCGACGTGAAGCGTTCTCAGGATGACCATGAATTGTTCGAGAGTTCTGTCGATGACCAATCCTGCCCTGATTGAAGAGCTGAAGACCCTGGTTGAGCCTGGCAAGGTGCTGACCGATGCCGACTCCCTGAATGCTTACGGAAAGGATTGGACCAAGCATTTCGCCCCGGCCCCGACCGCCATCGTGTTCCCCAAGACCACCGAGCAGGTCCAGGCTATTGTCCTGTGGGCGAACAAACACAAGGTGGCGCTGGTGCCGTCCGGCGGTCGTACCGGTCTTTCCGCAGCAGCGGTGGCGGCCAATGGTGAGGTCGTGGTGTCCTTCGACTACATGAACCAGATCCTCGACGTGAACCTCACTGACCGCACGGCCGTTTGCCAGCCGGGCGTGGTCACCGAGCACCTGCAGAACGTCGCCGAAGAGAAAGGCCTGTACTACCCGGTGGACTTCGCTTCGGCGGGTTCGAGCCAGATTGGCGGCAATATCGGCACCAATGCCGGCGGGATCAAGGTGATTCGCTACGGTATGACCCGTAACTGGGTCGCCGGCATGAAAGTGGTCACCGGCAAGGGTGACGTTCTGGAACTGAACCGCGACCTGATCAAGAACGCCACCGGCTACGACATGCGCCAGCTGTTCATCGGTGCCGAAGGTACCCTCGGGTTCGTGGTCGAAGCGACCATGCGCCTGGACCGCGCACCGAAAAACCTCACTGCAATGGTCCTCGGTACCGCCGATTTCGATTCGATCATGCCGGTGCTGCACGCCTTCCAGAGCAAGCTTGACCTGACCGCCTTCGAATTCTTCTCCGACAAAGCCCTGGCCAAAGTCATGGCTCGTGGCGATGTGCCGGCGCCGTTCGAATCCGATTGCCCGTTCTACGCGCTGCTGGAATTCGAAGCGACCACCGAGGAAGTGGCCAACCACGCCCTGGAAACCTTCGAGCACTGCGTCGAGCAGGGCTGGGTACTGGACGGTGTGATGAGCCAGAGCGAAACCCAGCTGCAGAACCTGTGGAAGCTGCGCGAATACATCTCCGAAACCATTTCCCACTGGACACCGTACAAAAACGACATCTCGGTCACCGTATCGAAAGTCCCGGCATTCCTGAAGGAAATCGACGCCATCGTCGGCGAACACTACCCGGATTTCGAAATCGTCTGGTTCGGCCACATCGGCGACGGCAACCTGCACTTGAACATCCTCAAGCCGGATAACCTGAGCAAGGATGAGTTCTTCGCCAAGTGCGCGACAGTCAACAAGTGGGTGTTCGAAACCGTCGAGAAGTACAACGGTTCGATCTCCGCCGAGCACGGCGTGGGCATGACCAAGCGTGACTACCTGACCTACAGCCGCTCGCCTGTCGAGATCGAATACATGAAGGCGGTCAAGGCGGTGTTCGACCCGAACGGCATCATGAACCCGGGCAAGATTTTCGCTGTTTGATTTTCGAACTTTAAGAGCCAACGAAGCAGGAGTCGGTAATGAGCTATCAGCACCAGTATGTCGACGGTACGCGCATTCACTTCCCGTTGGGGAAAGTGGTGTGCATCGGCCGTAACTACGCCGAACACGCCAAGGAACTGGACAATCCGGTGCCGACCGAGCCGCTGCTGTTCATCAAGCCGGGCAGTTGCGTGGTACCGCTGGAAGGCGGTTTCAGCATTCCGACCGAGCGCGGTTCGGTGCATTACGAGGCGGAAATCGCGGTCTTGATCGGCAAGCCGTTGTCGACCAAGCCGAGCCGTGAAGAAGTGCTCGACGCCATCTCCGGTTTCGCTCCGGCCCTGGACCTGACCCTGCGCGACAAGCAGGCCGAGCTGAAATCCAAGGGTTTGCCCTGGGAAATCGCCAAGTCCTTCGACGGCGCGGCAGTGCTTGCTCCGTTCGTGTCCGGCAGCACCTTTGCCGACCTGACCGATATCGGCATTCGCCTGACCATCAACGGTGAAGTGCGCCAGGACGGCAACAGCAGCGCGATGCTCAACCCGATCGTGCCGATGATCCAGCACATGGCCGGCTGCTTCTCGCTGCAGGCTGGTGACGTGATCCTCACCGGCACGCCAGTGGGCGTTGGTCCGCTGAACGTCGGTGACGAGATCGTTCTGGAATTGCCCGGCGCCAGCAGTTTCACCAGCAGCGTTCGCTAGTCCAGGCACCGCCAAACCCACATTGATTTTTCCGTGGTCTTCAAAAGGCTCACCCTGGCATTTCCCGTTTTTTTCACATCCAGTCTGGATAATTTCAGGGCTATTGGCCTCTGAGCCGGCCCCAAACTGTGCTATTACCCTAGCCTGAATTTCTGGAACGCATTCCTCGATGGCCACTCCTCCTCTTTCCACGCTTGAACCTGTTCGCCGTTCGCGCTTCGCCCTGCGCTGGCACACCTGGCTGCTGCTGGTGGCGGTTGTTGCCTACGGCGTCGCATTTGCCATGCACTGGGATTCTCGTGGCGTGCTCTGGGTGAAAGAGCAATTCAAGAGTCCGGCCGAGCGTCAGGCGAGTATCTGGCTTCCGGGCTATCGGGCGGTGATCGATGCCAAGCCGTTGCCGGGCATGGAGAAGGATGAAGCATCGGACGTGGCCTACGACCCTCAGACCAAGACCCTGTTTTCGGTCATGGGCAAGAACCCGTTCCTGGTCGAATTGAACTTGCAGGGCGATGTGCTGCGCAAAATGCCGTTGGTCGGCTGGAGCAACCCTGAGGGCATCACCGTGCTGGGCGACGGCCGGCTGGCCATTGTCGATGAGCGAGAGCATCTGATCGCTATCGTCAAGGTCGATGCCGATACCCGTGAATTGAATATGGCCGACTTCCCGAAATACGACCTCGGGCCTTCCAAAGACCAGAACAAGGCGTTCGAGGCTGTCACCTGGGACCCGAGCAATCAGCAACTGTTGCTGGGCGAAGAGCGCCCGCCGGCATTGTTTGCCTGGAAAGGTGACGGCAAGGTTCTGACCGGCGACAAGCTGAAGCTGGCCAGCCATGCACTGGATATGCGCAACCTGTCTGCCCTGGCCGTCGATCCACGGACCGGCCACATGCTGGTGTTGTCCGCTGACTCGCACCTGCTGCTGGAGCTGGACAAGAAGGGTGAGCAGGTCAGTTTCATTACCCTGCTGCGTGGCTTCAACGGTCTGAAAAATACCATTCCCCGTGCCGAAGGCGTAACCATGGATGAAGCGGGCACGCTGTACATGGTGAGTGAACCGAACCTGTTTTATCGCTTCGAAAAACAGAAGTAACCAGCGCCTGCGCTGATGGCCTGTACGTAAAAGGCCAACGGCCATTAAGCTTCAGTTCAGACGGGCGTGATATTTCATCCGCCTGTTTTGACCCGAGCCCACCCGAATGCGTCGATTTGCCCGTCCCAAATCCCTGATTCTGATTCTGTTGGTGGTCTTGCTGATCGCGTTGATAGCGATCGCCCAGTACATGCGCCTGTTCGAGCGCACCTGGTTCAATCTGCATACGCTGTGGCAGCCGGTGAGTTCCCGGTCCATGGGGCTGGACCAGTACCAGGTCGTGACCGAAGCGCAGGTGATCGATGGCCTGGCCGACAACGTTTCGGCGCTGACCTACGATCCCGTGCGCAAAAGCCTGTTCACCGTCACCAACAAACGGAGCGAGCTGGTCGAGTTGTCCCTCGACGGCAGGATCTTGCGTCGTGTGGCGCTGGTCGGTTTCGGTGATCCGGAGGCGGTGGAGTTCATCAGCGAAGACATCTACGTGGTCACTGATGAAAGCCAGCAGCGGCTGATCAAGATTCGTCTGGAGCAGGACACCACCTTCGTCGATGCGGCAGACGCCGAGCAGATGACCATTGGCGTACACATGGGCGGCAACAAGGGCTTCGAGGGCCTGGCCTACGACTCTGTGGGCAAGCGCCTGTTCGTCGCCAAGGAGCGCAACCCGATGCTGATCTACGAGGTGCACGGTTTTCCGCGCTTCAATCCTGAAGAATCCTACTCGGTGCACGTGATCAACGACCCCAAACGTGATGCCGGGATGTTCGTGCGGGATCTGTCGAGCCTGCAATACGACGAGCGCAGCGGGCATTTGCTGGCGCTGTCGGATGAGTCGCGATTGATTCTGGAGCTGGATGTGGGCGGGCGTCCGCTGAGCACAATGTCATTGAGCAAGGGGCGCCATGGCCTGCAAAAAACCGTGCCGCAAGCGGAGGGGCTCGCCGTGGACGACGACGGTGCGTTGTACCTGGTGAGTGAGCCAAACCTGTTCTACGTGTTCAAGAAACCCACGCAACTCTAACCAGCACCCCAAAACAAATGTGGGAGCGGGCTTGCTCGCGAAGGCAATCTGTCAGTTGACATCTCTATCGACTGACACGACCCCTTCGCGAGCAGGTCGGATCGCCGCACCGCCGCTCCCACAGGTATTTCGTCTGCCCGCAAACAGGTGGGCAAACTGGCTTACTCGGCGCGCAGTGTCTTCACGCCTTCGCTCGTACCCAGCAACAACAGATCCGCCGGACGTGCCGCGAACAAACCGTTGGTGACCACGCCGACGATCGCATTGATCTGCGTTTCCAGTTCCACCGGATTGGTGATCTGCATGTTGAACACGTCGAGGATGATGTTGCCGTTGTCGGTCAGCACGCCTTCACGGTAAACCGGGTCGCCGCCGAGCTTCACCAGTTCGCGGGCCACGTGGCTGCGGGCCATCGGGATCACTTCCACCGGCAGCGGGAAAGCACCGAGGACCGGCACCAGTTTGCTGGCGTCGGCGATGCAGATGAAGGTCTTGGCCACGGCCGCGACAATCTTCTCGCGGGTCAGGGCCGCGCCGCCGCCCTTGATCAGGTTCAGGTGCTCGTCGCTTTCATCAGCGCCGTCGACATAGAACTCCAGGTCGCTGACGGTGTTCAGTTCGTACACCGGAATCCCGTGGCCCTTGAGGCGTGCGGCGGTGGCTTCGGAGCTGGCGACAGCGCCGTCGAATGCGCCCTTGTGCTTGGCCAGCGCGTCGATAAAGCAATTGGCGGTGGAGCCGGTGCCGACCCCGACGATGCTCTTGTCGTCGAGTTTCGGAAGGATGAAGTCGACGGCGGCCTGAGCCACTGCCTGTTTGAGTTGATCCTGGTTCATGCGGGCTCCGGGGTGCCGAGGAGGGGACGAAAGGCCGGCATTATAGCCCTAAGCGGGGCTAAAACCTCTGCATTCGTATGGTCGTACAGTTGAAAGCCGGGTTAGACTCCTTGGTCCTGCCCAACCCGCTCAGTGATGCTTTCCGATGCTTGAACAGTACGTCAAAAAGATCCTCACCTCGCGCGTTTATGACGTTGCCGTAGAAACCCCGCTGCAGACTGCCCGCCAGCTCTCCGAGCGGCTGGGCAACAGCATTTGGCTCAAGCGCGAAGACTTGCAGCCGGTGTTCTCGTTCAAGATTCGCGGCGCCTACAACAAGTTGACCCAGTTGAGCGACGAAGAACGCGCTCGCGGCGTGGTCACCGCGTCGGCGGGCAACCATGCCCAGGGCCTGGCCCTGGCGGCCAAGGTGTTGGGCGTGAAAGCGACCATTGTCATGCCCAAGACTACCCCGGAGATCAAGGTCGAAGGCGTGCGCTCCCGTGGTGGCAAAGTGGTGCTGCACGGCGATTCGTTCCCGGAAGCCCTGGCCTACTCGCTGAAACTGGTCGACGAAAAAGGCTACGTCTACATTCACCCGTACGACGACCCCCACACCATTGCCGGGCAGGGCACCGTGGCGATGGAGATTCTGCGCCAGCATCCGCAGCCACTGGATGCGATTTTCGTCCCGGTGGGCGGCGGCGGCCTGATCGCCGGCATCGCCGCTTACGTGAAGTACCTGCGCCCGGACATCAAGGTCATCGGCGTCGAACCGGATGACTCCAATTGCCTGCAAGCCGCCATGGCGGCGGGTGAGCGTGTGGTACTGCCGACCGTAGGCCTCTTCGCCGACGGCGTGGCGGTGGCCCAGATCGGTCAGCACACCTTTGACATCTGCAAAGACCATGTCGACGAAGTGATCACCGTCAGCACCGACGAAATCTGTGCGGCGATCAAGGATATCTACGACGATACCCGCTCGATCACCGAACCTGCCGGCGCCTTGGGCGTGGCCGGGATCAAGAAGTATGTCGAGCAGCGCGGCGTCAGCGGCCAGACCTTCGTGGCCATCGACTCCGGGGCCAACGTTAACTTCGATCGCCTGCGCCATGTTGCCGAGCGTGCGGAGCTGGGTGAGGGCCGCGAAGCAATCATCGCCGTGACCATTCCCGAGAAACCGGGCAGCTTCAAGGCGTTCTGCGAGGCCATCGGCAAGCGTCAGATCACCGAATTCAACTACCGCTACAACACCGGCAGCGAAGCGCACATCTTTGTCGGCGTGCAGACCCACCCGGAAAACGACCCGCGCAGCGCGTTGATCGCCAGCCTGAGCGAGCAGGGTTTCCCGGTGCTGGACCTGACCGACAACGAACTGGCCAAGCTGCACATCCGCCACATGGTGGGTGGGCGTGCGGCGCATGTGGTCGATGAAGTGATCCTGCGTTTCGAATTCCCGGAGCGTCCGGGTGCGCTGTTCAACTTCCTCAACAAGCTCGGCGGGCGCTGGAACATCTCGATGTTCCACTACCGCAACCATGGCGCGGCCGATGGCCGTGTCGTCGCGGGCCTGCAAGTGCCTCACGACGAGCGCCACCTGGTGCCGGCGGCGCTGGAAGAAATCGGTTACCCATACTGGGACGAAAGCGACAACCCGGCTTATCAGCTGTTTCTTGGCTGAACGGCTACGCTGACGGGCAAGGAAATAAGGAAATCTGACAATGGAAACGTTAACTGCCCTGAAAGCGGCGCACATGGTGGCAACGGTTGTACTGCTGGCCTGTGCGCTGGGGCTGGGAGCCTGGGTTTTGCTTGCGCGGCGCAAGGGTGACGCGACGGCGGGTAGTCGAACCTTGCAGCGGCCAAGGGTATTTGTCTGGCTGCTGATGGGCCTGGCGCTGCTGAGCATGCCGTTTACCGGCTGGTGGATGGTGCACCTGGTGGGCTGGCCGCTGGGGCAAGCCTGGTTGCTGGTGTCGAGCGTGCTGTACACCGTGGCGGCGCTGGCGTGGTTCTGGCTGCTGGTGCGGCTGAACAAGCTGCGCAAGACGCCGGGTGGTGTGGGGAAATTCACCTTTGCCTTGGCGTTGTTCAGTTTTGTCTGTCTTGTGGCCATTGCCGGGTTGATGGGTGCCAAGCCTGTTTGACCCAAAAAGATCGCAGCCTTCGGCAGCTCCTACAGGTGTGCGCGCGATACCTTGTAGGAGCTGCCGAAGGCTGCGATCTTTTGATTTATCAATCGCGCAACGAAATCACCGGCCAACCCCGCTTCTCGGCCTCGGCTCGCAGATTCGGGTCCGGATCAACCGCCACCGCATGAGTCACCTGCTCCAGCAACGGAAAATCATTCATCGAGTCGCTATAGAAGTAACTGTCTTCCAGCGTAAACCCGGTTTCCTCCAGCCAGCGATTCAAGCGCGTCACCTTGCCCTCGCGAAAGCACGGCACGTCGGTGCTGCGCCCGGTGTAGCGGCCGTCGACCATTTCGCATTCGGTGGCGATCAGGGTTTCGACACCCAGGCGCTCGGCAATCGGCCCGGTGACGAAGCGGTTGGTCGCAGTGATGATCACCAGTTTGTCGCCGGCCGCGCGGTGCTTGGCCAAAAGCTCGATGGCTTTGGGCAGCAGGATCGGTTCGATGCAGTCGCGCATGTAATCGCTGTGCCATTGAGCCAGCGTGGCCATTTCGGTGCGGCCGAGGACTTCCAGGCAGAAGTTCAGGTAAGCGGCGTTATCCAGTTTGCCGGCCAGGTAATCCTGGTAGAACGCATCGTTGCGTGCCTTGTAGGCGACGGCGTCTAGAAAGCCGCGCTCGCACAGGTAATCGCCCCAAGCGTGATCGCTGTCACCGCCCAGAAGGGTGTTGTCCAAATCGAATAAAGCCAGGCGCATTACAGTTACCCGCTGAAAAGTCAGTAAAAAGGCGACAAGAATACGGTCTTTTCACAAGAGTGCACATAAGGTAGGAACCTTCGTTGCCGCCTTCACAACCTTTGTGGAACAATGCGGCGACATGCGTTTGCGAGGTTGTTGCCGTGATCGACCCCGATGGTTTTCGCCCCAATGTCGGGATCATTCTGACGAATGACGCCGGCCAGGTGCTATGGGCTCGCCGAATCAATCAAGATGCCTGGCAGTTTCCGCAGGGGGGAATCAACCCCGAAGAGACGCCGGAAGACGCCTTGTACCGCGAGCTGAACGAAGAAGTGGGCCTTGAACGCGAAGATGTTGAAATTCTCGCCTGCACCCGGGGCTGGTTGCGCTATCGTTTGCCGCAACGTCTGGTACGTACCCACAGCCAACCGCTGTGCATCGGCCAGAAACAGAAATGGTTTCTCCTGCGCCTGATCTCCAACGAGCAGCGGGTGCGGATGGATTTGACCGGTAAACCGGAATTCGATGGCTGGCGCTGGGTCAGCTATTGGTATCCGTTGGGCCAGGTGGTGACATTCAAGCGCGAGGTGTATCGACGCGCTCTCAAAGAGCTTGCCCCGCGCCTTTTAGCGCGCGACTGACGACGGAGTTCGACCCCGAGCCATGCTCAATACGCTGCGCAAGATCGTCCAGGAAGTTAACTCCGCCAAGGATCTCAAGGCGGCGTTGGGGATTATTGTGTTGCGCGTCAAAGAGGCCATGGGCAGCCAGGTCTGCTCGGTCTACCTGCTTGATCCGGAGACCAACCGCTTCGTGCTGATGGCCACCGAGGGCTTGAACAAGCGCTCGATCGGCAAGGTCAGCATGGCGCCCAACGAAGGTCTGGTGGGTCTGGTCGGCACGCGTGAAGAACCCCTGAACCTCGAAAACGCCGCGGACCACCCGCGCTACCGCTACTTCGCCGAAACCGGTGAAGAGCGCTACGCCTCGTTCCTCGGTGCGCCGATCATTCACCACCGCCGCGTCGTCGGCGTGTTGGTCATCCAGCAAAAAGAACGTCGCCAGTTCGATGAGGGTGAAGAAGCCTTCCTCGTGACCATGAGCGCGCAGCTCGCCGGTGTTATCGCCCACGCCGAAGCCACCGGTTCGATCCGTGGCCTCGGTCGCCAGGGCAAGGGCATCCAGGAAGCCAAGTTCGTCGGCGTGCCGGGTTCGCCGGGTGCCGCGGTTGGTACGGCGGTAGTCATGTTGCCCCCGGCCGATCTGGACGTGGTGCCGGATAAGGCCATTTCTGACATCGACGCCGAGCTCAAGCTGTTCAAGACCGCCATCGAAGGCGTACGCGCCGACATGCGCGCGTTGTCGGCCAAGCTCGCCACCCAGCTGCGCCCCGAAGAACGGGCCTTGTTCGACGTCTACCTGATGATGCTCGACGATGCCGCGCTGGGCAGCGAAGTCACCACCGTGATCAAGACCGGCCAGTGGGCCCAGGGCGCGTTGCGCCAGGTGGTCACCGATCACGTCAACCGCTTTGAATTGATGGACGACGCTTACCTGCGTGAGCGTGCCTCCGACGTCAAGGACCTCGGCCGTCGCTTGCTGGCTTATTTGCAGGAAGAGCGCCAGCAAACCCTGGTCTACCCCGACAACACTATTCTGGTCAGCGAAGAACTGACGCCGGCGATGCTCGGCGAGGTGCCGGAAGGCAAGCTGGCCGGCCTGGTGTCGGTGCTCGGTTCCGGTAACTCCCACGTCGCCATCCTCGCCCGCGCCATGGGCATTCCGACCGTGATGGGCCTGGTCGACCTGCCGTACTCCAAGGTCGACGGCATCCAGATGATCGTCGACGGCTACCACGGCGAGGTCTACACCAACCCGAGTGAAGTGCTGCGCAAGCAGTTCGCCGAGGTGGTCGAGGAAGAGAAACAACTGGCCCTGGGGCTGGATGCGCTGCGCGACCTGCCGTGCGTGACAGTCGATGGCCACCGCATGCCGCTGTGGGTCAACACCGGCCTGCTGGCGGATGTGGCGCGCGCGCAGAAGCGCGGTGCCGAAGGCGTGGGTCTGTACCGCACCGAAGTGCCGTTCATGATCAACCAGCGTTTCCCGAGCGAAAAGGAACAACTGGCGATCTACCGCGAACAGCTGTCCGCGTTCCACCCGCAACCGGTGACCATGCGAACCCTGGACATCGGCGGCGACAAATCGCTGTCGTACTTCCCGATCAAGGAAGACAACCCCTTCCTCGGCTGGCGCGGCATTCGCGTCACCCTTGATCACCCGGAAATTTTCCTGGTGCAGACCCGCGCCATGCTCAAGGCCAGTGAAGGCCTGAACAACCTGCGCATCCTGCTGCCGATGATTTCCGGCACCCACGAGCTGGAGGAAGCCCTGCACCTGATCCACCGTGCCTGGGGTGAAGTGCGTGACGAGGGCTGCGACGTACCGATGCCGCCGATTGGCGTCATGATCGAGATTCCGGCGGCGGTGTACCAGACCAAGGAACTGGCGCGGCAAGTGGACTTCCTGTCGGTCGGCTCCAACGACCTGACCCAGTACCTGTTGGCCGTGGACCGCAACAACCCGCGGGTGGCCGACCTCTACGATTACCTGCACCCGGCGGTGCTTCAGGCGCTGCAGAATGTGGTGCGTGATGCCCACGCCGAAGGCAAGCCAGTGAGTATCTGCGGTGAAATGGCCGGTGATCCGGCGGCGGCGGTGCTGTTGATGGCGATGGGGTTCGACAGTTTGTCGATGAACGCCACCAACTTGCCGAAAGTGAAGTGGATGCTGCGCCAGATCAACCTGAGCAAGGCCAAGGAACTGCTGGCAGAGCTGATGACCATCGACAACCCGCAAGTGATTCACAGCTCGTTGCAGCTGGCGCTGAAGAACCTCGGGTTGGCGCGGATGATCAATCCGGCAGCAATCAAGCCCCTCTAAAACGCTGACGGCCCCTGTGGCGAGGGAGCTTGCTCCCGCTGGAGTGCGAAGCGCTCCTAACTCCGGCTAATGCGGTTTTTCAGAAAAACTGTGGTAGCTGGATTGCGACTGCTTCGCAGCCGAGCGGGACGGTGCGGCGATCCGACAAGCACCCTCGCCACAGGGCCACGTCAGATCAAATTTTGAGTTCCACTTCTCCAAGATGCCCACCAAACGGCCCGAAACTCCTTTCGACCATATGCAGCGCCCCATCCGCCTGCACAATCAACGCCGTACTCGCCCGCGTTCCATAGCTCTGGCTGGCAATGAACACGCTCGACAGCAACGTCTCGGTGGCCAGTCCGACACCGGTATCCGGCAACTCGGCAAACGGCGCGGTCTGTGCATCGCTCAATAACGCCAGCAGCGCCTGCGGCTGCGGATCATCCAGCACCTCGCTCAATGCAGCCTTGGCCTTGAGCAACTTCGGCCACGGCGTATCCAGCCCGGCGTTCGACACGCCGTAGACTCCCGGTTGCAGCATCACGGCTTGCGTTTCCCGGGCGTTGAAGTGCCAGAGCTCGTTCCTGTTGCCAACCAGTAGATTGAAACCGCCATATTCAAGCGAACGTCGGACAACGTCGGCCAAATAGTCATCAATCGAGCAGTCGCCATTGAGAAATCGCGCGACCAGCTCCCCACGAGACTTGCGCCCCGGTGGCCGATGGGGATCGCGGATGTTGGTCAGCGCCGCAAAACGGCCGTTGGCACCGACACCGAGCCAGGTGCCACCAGCCTCGAGGTCGCGCCCCGCATGTACGTGCGGCGCTTCGGGCCATGGCGCCAGAGGCAGGCTGGGGCGGGCGTAGAATTCATCGCGATTGGCCGCCACGACCAGCGGCTGGGCATGACCCGGTCGCCAGGCAAAAACAATCAGGCACATCAGGCTGTCCTTGTGTGTTTTTTGCTCACTCTACGCAGACATCGCTCATCGATCCATCGCCTTGCGCAGTGGAGCTTGAGGCCATGCATCCGTTACCATGCCGCTCCGGTTTTGGGGATGCGGGCGGGACGACCATGGAATTTCTGCTCTATCTGGCGCTCGGCGCCTGTGCAGGTGTACTCGCCGGGCTGTTTGGCGTGGGTGGCGGGATTATCATAGTCCCGGTGCTGGTGTTCAGCTTCAAGGCCCAAGGGTTCGATCCGTCGATCCTCACGCACCTGGCAGTGGGTACGTCCCTGGCGACGATCATCTTTACCTCGGTAAACGCGGTACGCGAGCATCATCGCCGTGGCGCCGTGCGTTGGCCGATCTTCATGTGGATGACCGTCGGTATTCTGCTCGGAGCCGGGTTCGGCGCGCTGACGGCCGAAGCGATTTCCGGCCCCAACCTGCAGAAGCTCATTGGTGTATTCGCCCTGGTGATCGCCGCTCAGCTGGCGCTGGAGATCAAACCCCAGGCCAGCCGAACCGTGCCGGGCAAACTCGGTCTGACCGTGGCCGGCAGCGTGATTGGCTGGGCTTCGGCGATTTTCGGCATTGGCGGCGGTTCGTTGACCGTACCATTCCTGACCTGGCGCAGCGTGCCGATGCAGCAAGCGGTGGCCACTTCATCGGCCTGCGGTCTGCCGATTGCCCTGGCCAGTGCACTAAGTTTCATGATTCTGGGCTGGCACGATCCGTTGCTCCCGGCCCATAGTCTCGGTTTTATCTATTTGCCGGCGTTGCTGGGCATTGCCCTGACCAGCATGGTGTTCGCCCGCTTGGGCGCGCGATTGGCCCACAGGTTGTCGCCGAAGTTGCTGAAACGGCTGTTTGCCGCTTTGCTGTTCTGCGTCGGCCTGAACTTTCTAGTCTGAAGCATCTGCTCTGACGGGCAGCGCAATCCTGGCTTAATCCTGAGGTGGCAGCGTCGCCCGGGAATTTTTAAGATTTGAACTCTAACGAGGAGTCGCAATGCTGCCTTACCCGCAGATCGACCCGGTGGCCCTGGCCATCGGTCCGCTGAAAATCCACTGGTACGGCTTGATGTACCTGATCGGCATTGGCGGCGCCTGGCTGCTGGCGTCCCGCCGCCTGAACCGCTTCGACCCGACCTGGACCAAGGAGAAACTCTCCGACATGGTGTTCTGGATGTCGATGGGGGTGATCGTCGGCGGACGTCTGGGTTATGTGCTGTTCTACGATCTGAGCGCTTACCTGGCCAACCCGATGCTGATTTTCGAAGTGTGGAAGGGCGGCATGTCGTTCCACGGCGGTTTCATCGGCGTGATGCTGGCGGCATTGTGGTTCGGCAAGAAGAACAACAAGTCGTTCTTCCAACTGATGGATTTCGTTGCGCCGATGGTGCCGATTGGCCTGGGCGCCGGGCGTATCGGCAACTTCATCAACGCCGAGTTGTGGGGCAAGGCGACCGATGTGCCATGGGCGATGGTCTTTCCGACCGATCCGGCGCAACTGGCGCGTCATCCGTCGCAGCTGTACCAGTTCGCCCTCGAAGGCGTGGCACTGTTCCTGATTCTCTGGCTGTTCTCGCGCAAGCCACGGCCGACCATGGCGGTATCGGGGATGTTCGCGCTGTTCTATGGCATCTTCCGTTTCATCGTCGAGTTCGTCCGCGTACCGGACGCCCAGTTGGGCTATCTGGCCTGGAACTGGCTGACTATGGGCCAGGTGCTGTGCGTGCCGATGATCGTCGGCGGGCTGTTCCTGATCTGGCTGGCGTATCACCGCGCCCCGGCAACTCCAGCGGCAGCCGTATAAAATTCGAACCCCGGGGCTACGGTCCCGGGTTCAAGGACACAGGTAATTCATGAAGCAATATCTCGAACTGGTCGCCCACGTCATCAAGAACGGCACCAAACAGGCCAACCGTACCGGCGTGAACACCATCAGCTTTCCCGGTGCGATGCTGCGTTATGACCTGCAGGAAGGTTTCCCGGCGATTACCACGCGCAAGATGGCGTTCAAGTCGGCCATCGGCGAAATGTGCGGATTCCTGCGTGGCGTGAACAACGCTGCCGAATTCCGCGCCCTGGGCTGCAAGGTCTGGGACCAGAACGCCAACGAAAACGCCCAGTGGCTGGCCAACCCGTTCCGTCAGGGCGAAGACGACCTCGGCGAAATCTACGGCGTGCAATGGCGCAAATGGCCTGCGTACAAGCAGATCCCGGTCAGCAACCCGGCTGCCATCGAGCAGACCCTGAAGCAAGGCTATCGCCAGATTGCCGAAGGCGAAGAAGACGGCCAGGCCTATGTGGTGCTCTACAAGGCCATCGATCAGGTTCGCCAGTGCGTCGACACCATCATCAAGGACCCGGGCAGCCGCCGCATCCTGTTCCATGGCTGGAACTGCGCGCAGCTAGATGAAATGGCCTTGCCACCGTGCCACCTGCTCTACCAGTTCCACCCGAATGTCGAGACCAGGGAGATTTCCCTGACCCTCTACATCCGCTCCAACGACCTGGGCCTGGGCACGCCGTTCAACCTCACCGAAGGTGCTGCGCTGTTGAGCCTGATTGGTCGCCTGACGGGCTACACGCCGCGTTGGTTCACCTATTTCATCGGTGATGCCCACGTCTACGAAAACCACTTGGACATGCTCAACGAACAGCTCAAGCGCGAGCCGTTCCCGATGCCGAAACTGGTGATTTCCGACCGTGTGCCGGAGTTTGCCAAGACGGGTGTTTACCAGCCGGAATGGCTGGAGCTGGTGGAACCGGGGGATTTCTCGCTGGAAGGGTACGAACACCATGCGCCGATGACCGCGCCGATGGCGGTCTGAAATACGACGCTTAACCAATGTGGGAGCGGGCTTGCTCGCGAAAGCGGTCTGTCAGTGAAATCTATATCAATTGACACGGCCCCTTCGCGAGCAAGTCGAATCGTCGCACCGCCGCTCCCACATTGGGTTTTGCGGTGTGCTTAGTGGCCGTGACTACGGCCAACATGAGAATGCTCCACCTCCGTCGCCGCCACCCCGCCGCTCACTTCCAGGCGCTGCAAAATCCCGCATTGATCGATACCCGGCCCCTCGCCGCAGCGTTGGCGCAGGTCGAGCAGCTGTGTCTGCAAGGCCAGCAAGCCGTCGATCCGCGCCTTCACATGGTGGATGTGCTCGTCGATCAGCGCATTAACGCTTTCGCACTGATCCTGCGGACTGTCGCGAAACGCCAGCAGGCTGCGGATTTCTTCAAGTGTCATGTCGAGGGTGCGACAGTTGCGGATGAATGTCAGGCGCTCGGCGTGGGCCTGGGTATAGACGCGATAATTGCCGTCACTGCGGGCCGGTTCCGGCAGAAGGCTCTCGCGCTCGTAGTAGCGGATCGTTTCCACGGCGCAGTCCGTGAGTTTCGCCAATTCTCCAATTTTCATGACGCCAATCTCCAAAACTCCGGAATGGGTGCTTGACCCTATAGTGGCTACAGGGTCTTTACTTGGCAACAGGCACTCTTATGGACGCAACCAATGAGCGATTCCCTGCATTCCCACAAACCCGAGGCTGGACACGAGCACAGCCACAAGCTCAAACCCGTGAAAAAACATGACCACGGCGGTCATGGCGACGCCTGTTGTTCATCTAAAGCGGCAGCGCCTGCGCTGGTAAAACTGAGCGAATTGCCGACGCCCGGGGCCCGACTGAGCCGTTTTCGCATCGAGGCGATGGACTGTCCAACCGAACAGACGCTGATCCAGAATAAGCTAAGCAAACTGACCGGCGTGCACCAGTTGGAGTTCAATCTGATTAATCGGGTGCTCGGCGTGACCCACGATTTTCCTGGAGTCGAGCCGATCGTCGAGGCCATCAAGTCCTTGGGCATGCAGGCCGAACCGCTGGAACAGGGTGCTGAAGCCCCGACGCCGGCGCCTGGGAAAAAGCCGTGGTGGCCCTTGGCGTTATCCGGTGTTGGTGCATTGCTGGCAGAAGTTATCCACTTCACCGGCTTCGCGCCGAACTGGGTGGTGGCGGTTATAGCGCTGGTCTCGATCCTCAGCGGTGGCCTTGGTACATACAAAAAAGGCTGGATTGCCCTTAAAAACCGCAACCTGAACATCAACGCCCTGATGAGCATTGCCGTGACCGGCGCGGTGCTGATCGGCCAGTGGCCGGAAGCGGCGATGGTGATGTTCCTGTTCACCGTGGCCGAGTTGATCGAAGCCAAATCCCTCGACCGTGCGCGCAATGCCATCAGCGGTTTGATGCAAATGACCCCGGACACGGCAACGGTGTTGCAGGCTGACGGGAGCTGGCTTGAGCAGGATGTCGAAAACATCGGGCTTGGCGCGCGGGTACGGGTGCGCCCCGGTGAGCGTATCGGCCTGGACGGTGAAGTGCTGTCCGGTCGCTCGACCATCGACCAGGCGCCAATCACCGGTGAAAGCCTGCCGGTGGAAAAAACCGTCGGCGACAAAGTGTTCGCCGGGACCATCAATCAGGCAGGTTCGCTGGAGTACGCGGTGACCGCCGTGGCGGATAACTCGACCCTGGCCCGCATCATCCACGCCGTCGAGCAGGCCCAAGGGGCGCGGGCGCCGACCCAGCGTTTCGTCGAC
Source organism: Pseudomonas sp. IT-P4 (assembly GCF_949767755.1). Classification (NCBI taxonomy): domain Bacteria; kingdom Pseudomonadati; phylum Pseudomonadota; class Gammaproteobacteria; order Pseudomonadales; family Pseudomonadaceae; genus Pseudomonas; species Pseudomonas sp. IT-P4. Next base: position 398,398 of record NZ_CATKPX010000023.1, read on the forward strand.
AGTTTCTCGAAAATCTACACCCCGGCGGTGTTTGTCCTGGCCCTGGCCGTGGCGGTGATCCCGCCATTGTTCATGGGCGAGTTGTGGTTCGACTGGATCTACCGGGCGCTGGTGCTGCTGGTGGTGGCCTGCCCCTGTGCGCTGGTGATTTCCACGCCGGTGACCATCGTCAGCGGCCTCGCGGCGGCGGCGCGCAAAGGCATTCTCGTCAAGGGCGGCGTCTATCTGGAGGGCGGTTACAAGCTCGATTACCTGGCCCTGGACAAGACCGGTACCATCACTCACGGCAAACCGGTGCAGACCGACTACCTGTCGCTGGACCCGACCGCCGACGACTCGGCGCCCGCCATTGCCGCCGCGCTGGCCGGGCGCTCGGATCACCCGGTCTCCCTGGCCATCGCCAAAGCGGCTGTGGATAACCAGACCGCGATGCTGATTGTGGATAACTTCGAAGCGCTTGGCGGGCGCGGGGTGCGCGGCGAGATCAACGGCCAGCTCTACCATTTGGGCAATCATCGACTGGTGGAAGATCTGGGCCTGTGTTCGCCGGCGCTGGAGGAAAAGCTGTTTGCCCTGGAAAAACAGGGAAAATCGGTGGTGTTGCTGCTCGATTCGTCCGGCCCGTTGGCGCTGTTTGCCGTGGCGGACACGGTAAAGGAGTCAAGCCGCGAGGCTATCCGGCAGTTGCATGACCTGGGCATCAAGACCCTGATGCTCACCGGCGATAACGTCCACACCGCGCAAGCCATTGCCGTGCAAGTCGGCATCGACGAAGCCCGGGGCGACCTGTTGCCAGGCGACAAATTGCAGGCTGTCGAGGCTCTTTACGCCCAAGGGCATCGGGTCGGCATGGTCGGCGATGGCATCAACGACGCCCCGGCCCTGGCGCGTTCCGAAATCGGCTTCGCCATGGCCGCCGCGGGTACCGATGCCGCAATAGAAACCGCCGATGTCGCCCTGATGGACGACGATCTGCGCAAAATCCCGGCGTTCATTCGACTGTCTCGGCAGACCTCGACCATCCTCAAACAGAACATCGCCCTGGCTTTGGTGATCAAGGCGATCTTTCTTGGGGTAACCTTCGCCGGGGTCGCTACCATGTGGATGGCGGTGTTCGCCGACATGGGCGTGAGTCTGCTGGTTGTGTTCAACGGTTTGCGCCTGCTGCGCAAGTAAAGGATGAGGGGCGGGTGTGCTGAGTGCCGAGCTGAAGGCGTTTTACATGGTGGCCCGCCTGGGCAGCATTACCCAGGCTGCCAAAAAGCTCGGCCTGAGCCAGCCGACGGTGACGACGCAGATCCGCAACCTCGAAAGTCAATATTCGGTCGAGCTGTTCTACCGTGGCGGCCGGCGTCTCAGCGTCAGCGAGGAGGGCGCGCGGCTGCTGCCGATGGTCAAGGAGCTGATGCAGCAGGAAGCCGACATCGAGTTTTTCCTGCGTAACTGCGGTCAGGTCCAGGGCACGTTGCGCATAGCCGCCACGGCGCCGTATTACATTCTCGACCTGGTGAAAACCTTCCGCGAACGCCTGCCGCAGGTTGAGGTTTCGGTGGAAATCGGCAACTCCCAACAGGTGCTTGAAGCGCTGGAGGATTACCGGGTCGATGTCGCGGCCTCGTCGCAGTTACTTGACGACGCGCGACTGGTTCGCCGGGTGCTCGGTAGCGATCCGCTGGTGCTGGCGGTGCATCGCGATCATCCGCTGGCGGTTCACGATCACGTGCCGCTCGGCGCCTTGGCCGGGCACACCTTGCTGATGCGCGAACCGGGCTCGACCACCCGTCGTTTGACCGAAGAGTTGCTGCTCAGCGCTGGCGTGTGTTTCGGCCCGCTGCTGGAGATCGGCAGCCGCGAATCGATTCGCGAAGCGGTGCTGCGCAACATCGGTATCAGCATCATTGCCCGACAGGAAGTGCCCCATGATCCGCAACTGCGAGTGCTGACCATCGAGAATGCACCGCAGATACCCGAATACCTGTATTGCCTCAAGGAGCGCAAAAACGCGCGGCTGCCGGCGGCGTTTCTGGGGTTGGCGCAGGAAATGGCTCCGGCTTGAATTAAAAGATCGCAGCCTTCGGCAGCTCCTACAGGGGAATGTGTTCTGTGTAGGAGCTGCCGAAGGCTGCGATCTTTTTTCCAACCAAAATCCTTGAATACCACTATCGGCAGTTTTTGCCTTACTGCCACATGACGGACTCATTACAACTCTAGGATGGCCCCCATCTGCCAGATGAGGTCCGTCCATGAACAACTCGATTGCAACTGCCCTGACCAACCCCGGTGCACCGATGAAAGTGCGCGGCGTACAGAAGCGTTTTGGCGCCTTCACCGCGTTGGATAACGTGTCCCTCGACGTGGCGGCTGGCGAACTGGTGTGCTTGCTGGGCCCGTCGGGTTGCGGAAAGACCACGTTGCTGCGTTGCATCGCCGGTCTGGAAAAGCAGGACAGCGGCGAGTTGTACCTCGGTGATCGTGACGTTTCCCACCTGGCGCCCCAGGCGCGGGACTACGGCATTCTGTTCCAGTCCTACGCGTTGTTTCCCAATCTCACCGTCGAAGCGAACATTGCCTACGGCCTCGCCGGCAGCGGTCGCGACGAGGTGCGCCGTCGTGTCGGCCAGATGCTGGAACTGGTTGGCCTGAGTGGCAGCGAGAAAAAGTATCCCGGTCAATTGTCCGGCGGCCAGCAGCAGCGGGTTGCCCTGGCTCGCGCCCTGGCCCCGGCACCTTCGCTGTTGCTGCTGGACGAGCCGATGTCGGCCCTCGATGCCCGGGTGCGCGAGCATCTGTGTACCGAGTTGCGCCAACTGCAACGCAACCTTGGCATCACCACCTTGATGGTCACCCACAATCAGGACGAGGCCATGCTGATGGCCGATCGCATCGCCGTGATGAACAACGGCAAGGTCGAGCAGTACGCCACGCCGCAGGAAATCTACAACCGCCCGGCCACGCCGTTTGTGGCGGAGTTCGTCGGCCAGGGTAATTGGCTACCCTTCCAGCGCAGCGGCGACAGCCACGCCCAGGTCGGCGGGATGAACATGCGTCTGGCCGATGGCAGCGCCAAGACCGCGTCGGGCCGCTTGTTCTGCCGTCCGGAAGCGATCAACGTCAACCCGCTGGTGCACGAGGAAAACCTGTTCCCGGCCAAGGTTCGCGAGATCACCTTCCTCGGCAACCGCTGCCGCATGAGCTTTGAACTCGATCATTTGCCGGGCCACGCCTTGCTGGCTGAACTGGCACCGGAAGCCATGCCGCGCCTGGGCGCCCAGCAGATCATGGTCGCCTTGCCGCCGCGCAGCCTGCAGGTATTTGCCTGATGAGCGCGAACATCGCCCTGCCGCTGCCGCACAAGCAGGTTCGGCAAACCACCCGCGCCGAGGTTGGTGACCGGTTGTTCGTGGTCGGTGGCAAAGTCCTCATGCTGGTGTTGTTGGGCGTTGCCGTATTGATGCCGTTGCTGGCGATCTTCTGGCGCGGTTTCAGCGCCGAAGCCGGGCAGGGCGGTGGCTGGGTCGCAGCAAAAGAGCTGGTGAGCAGCGAGAACTTCCATTGGTTGCTCGGTAACAGCCTGAAGGTTTCCCTCAGCGTCGCGGCCATTGTCGTACCGCTTGCCTACCTGTTTGCCTACGCCCTGCAACGCACCTTGATTCCGGCCAAAGGCATCTGGCGCGGTATTTCGCTGTTGCCATTGATGGCGCCGTCGATGCTGCCGGGGATTGCGCTGGTTTACCTGTTCGGCAACCAGGGCATGTTGCGTGGCCTGCTTTCGGACAACATCTACGGCTTCTGGGGCATTGTGCTCGGCGAAGTCATCTACACCTTCCCACACGCCTTGATGATTCTGCTGTCGGCCCTGTCCCTGGCCGATGCGCGACTGTTCGATGCTGCCTCCAGCATGGGAGCCAGCCCGGCCAAAGCCTTCCGCAGCATCACCTGGCCGGCGACCCGACAGGCTGTGTTCGCTGCGTTCTGCCTGGTGTTCACCCTGACCATCACCGATTTCGGCGTGCCCGTGGTGGTTGGTGGCGACTATCAAGTGCTGGCGCTGGAAGCCTACAAGGCGGTGGTCGGCCAGCAACAGTTCGGTCGCGGGGCGTTGATCGGCATGGTGCTGTTGCTGCCGGCGCTCTTCAGTTTCGGGGTCGATGCCTGGTTGCGTCGGCGCCATGGCGACTCCATGAGCGGTCGCGCCCAAGTGTTCAAGCCTTTGCCGTCGAAGCTGCGCGACAGCTGCTACCTGGTCATCGTCCTGCTGATCTGCGCCGCGTTGCTGCTGGTGTTCGGCATGGCGGTGTTCTCGTCCTTGGTGAAGTTCTGGCCGTACAACCTGTCGCTGTCGCTCAACCACTATCAGTTCAACGAAACCGCCGGCGGTGGCTGGCTGGCCTACGGCAACAGCCTGAAGATGGCCCTGGGCACGGCGTTGATCGGCAGCCTGCTGATTTTCACCGGCGCCTACCTGATGGAAAAAACCAAGGGCCAGCGCGGCCTGAACCTGAGCTTGCGCATGCTCAGTTTCGTCCCGATGGCGGTACCGGGACTGGTGCTTGGGCTGGGTTACGTCTTCTTCTTCAATCTCACTGGCAACCCGCTGCATGTGCTGTACGGGACCATGACCCTGCTGATCGTCTGCACCATTGCTCACTATTTGACCACCGCACAAATGACCGCCACCACCGCGCTGCGTCAGCTCGACGCCGAGTTCGAAGCCGCCGCGCTGTCGCTCAAGGCGCCGCTGTATCGCCATTACCTGCGGGTCACCGTGCCTATCTGCCTGCCGGCACTACTGGACATCGTGCGCTACCTGTTCGTCTCGGCCATGACCACCGTTTCGGCGGCGATCTTCCTCTACAGCCCCGACACCATCCTCGCGGCGGTGGCGGTACTGAACATGGACGACGCCGGCAACGTCGGCGGTGCGGCAGCGATGTCGACGCTGATCCTGATTACCTCGGCGGGCGTGTCTCTGCTGCTGGCCTGGGCCTCGCGCGGTTTGCTGCGCCGCTCCCAAGCCTGGCGGCAGACGGCGCCCGGTCATTGAATCTGCACAACCCCTCAACTCAAAAACAGGAAAAGATCATGTTCAAGCCTATGGCCCTGGCCGCTGCTGTCCTCACCGCTTTCAGCCTGAACGCCTTTGCGGCGAAAACCGAGTTGACGGTGTACACCGCCCTCGAAGCCGAACAACTGAAGACCTACAAAGAAGCTTTCGAAAAGGCCAACCCGGACGTCGAAATCAAATGGGTGCGTGATTCCACCGGCATCATCACTGCCAAACTGCTGGCCGAAAAAGCCCGTCCGCAGGCTGACGCCGTGTGGGGCCTGGCAGCTTCCAGCCTGGCGATCCTTGATCAGCAAGGCATGCTGCAAAGCTATGCACCGAAAGACCTGGGCAAGATCGGCGCCAACTACCGCGACGCGGCCAACCCACCAGCCTGGGTCGGCATGGACGTCTGGGCCGCGACCATTTGCTTCAACACCGTCGAAGCCGAGAAGCAGGGCCTGAGCAAACCCGTGAGCTGGCAGGACCTGACCAAGCCTGAGTACAAAGGCAAGATCGTCATGCCGAACCCTGCCTCGTCCGGCACCGGTTTCCTCGACGTCAGCGCCTGGCTGCAAACCTTCGGCGAGAAGCAGGGTTGGGCCTACATGGACGGCCTGCACCAGAACATCGGCCAGTACGTTCACTCCGGTTCCAAGCCTTGCAAACTGGCGGCGGCTGGCGAATTCCCGATCGGTATTTCCTTTGAATACCCGGCCGTTCAGCTGAAACGCCAGGGCGCACCGCTGGACATCATCCTGCCGAAGGAAGGCCTGGGTTGGGAGATCGAAGCGACTGCGGTGATCAAGGGTACTGCCCACGAAGAAGCGGCGAAGAAACTGGCTGACTTCTCCGCCAGTCCAGAGGCGATGGAGCTCTACAAGGAAAACTTCGCCGTGCTCGCCCAGCCTGGCATCGCCAAGCCGCAGACCGAACTGCCGGCTGACTACGAACAGCGCCTGATCAAGAACGACTTCGCCTGGGCTTCGAAGAACCGCGACGAGATCCTGACCGAATGGCGCAAGCGCTATGACGGCAAGTCAGAGAAAGTGGCGGCCAAATAACTGACTCAAACCTTGTGGCGAGGGAGCTTGCTCCCGTTCGGCTGCGCAGCAGTCGCTAAATTGCGAGGACCGCTTCGCGCTCCAGCGGGAGCAAGCTCCCTCGCCACAAACAGCGGGACTGCCTCCATGACACAACACAACGACATGCTGATCGTCGGCGCCGGCATCCTGGGTTTGTCCCACGCCTATGCCGCCGCCAAACGCGGTCTGAAGGTCAGGGTTTTCGAGCGCAGCGAAACGCCTGTTGGCGCTTCGGTGCGCAACTTCGGCCAGGCACTGGTCACCGGCCAACCGCCAGGACCAATGCTGGAACTGGCCCGCGCCAGTCGCGGAATCTGGGGCGACTGGGCGCAGCTCGCCGGCCTGCAACTCAAGCGCAATGGCTCGTACCTGTTCGCCCGCAACGAGGCGGAAGAGCAGTTGCTGGAAGCTTTCTGCGACGGCCGCGCCGTCGAACACGGTTACCGCGTCCACCTGCTGCGCGGCGCCGCGCTACGCGATTTGTACGGCGGTCAGTTCCGCCATCACCGCGCGGCCTTGCATGGTATGGACGATCAGCAGCTGTATTCCCGCGAAGCGATTCCGGCGCTGATCGACTTCCTGCGTCGCGACCTGGGCGTCAAGTTTCACTTCTCTACCCTGGTGCGCGATATCGAGCCGGGTCGCCTGCACAGCACCGCCGGCAGCTTCAGTGCCGAGCAGATCATCGTCTGCTCCGGCCACGATTATCAGACGCTGCTGGCCGAACAGATCGCCGAACTCGAGCCGCAAATCTGTCGCCTGCAAATGCTTCGCGCGCGCCCGCAAATCAACCTCAACCTGCAACACGCGCTGCTCACCGGTTTGAGTTGCGTGCACTACGGCGCCTTCGCCGACTTGCCGGAGGCCGGGGCGGTACAGGCAGAAATTCTGCGGTACGCACCGCATCTGCACGAAAACGGTATCCACCTGCTGATCAGCCCGACGCCCTATGGTGAATTGATCATTGGTGATTCGCACCATTACGGCAGCGATCCGTCACCCTTCAATGCCGAGCAGATTGACGACTGGATGATCGAGCTGGCCGAGCAGACCCTGGGCTGCAAGGTACAAGTGGTCGAGCGCTGGCAGGGGGTCTATGGTTCACGGGGACCGGGACCGTTCTCGTTTCTGCGCCCGGCAAAAGGCCTGAGCGTGGCGTTGATGCATACCGGTGTCGGCATGAGTGTCGGGCCAGCGATGGCTGAACGAAACATCGCAGCTGTGTTGGGGGAAATCTGATGGCGCGCAATGAACAAGTCGTCGCCGAAGTATTCAGTCTGTACGAGCGTTTTGGTGACAGCGATTACATCGGTGAACCGGTGTCGCAGATCGAGCACATGTCCCAGGGCGCTGAGCTGGCCATTGCCGAAGGCTTCGATGATGAAGTGATTCTGGCGGCGTTCTTTCACGACATCGGGCATATCTGCGCTGAAAGCGCGGAGAACATGGGCGGCTTAGGCGTGGTCAGTCATGAGCGTCTGGGTGCGGATTATCTGCGCCGCGCCGGTTTCAGCGAGCGCATGGCGCGTCTGGTCGAATACCACGTGCAGGCCAAGCGTTATCTGACGCTGAAAGAGCCGGGGTACTACGAGCGTCTGAGTGAAGCCAGTCGCCGAACCCTGGAATATCAGGGCGGGGTGATGACAGAGGCCGAGGCGCAGGCGTTCGAAAAAGACCCGTTGTGCGCGGTGAGTTTGCGCATGCGCCAGTGGGATGAGCTGGCCAAGGAGACGAACGTATCGCTTCTGGATCTCGACATTCTGAAGCGCAAGGCTTTGGCCCTTTTGCCTCAGGCGGCTTAAACGACCAGTGCAGATGAAACTCCCTACGGGAAAAGGAGACCATTCGCGCAGAGTGTTTCAGTGAGACGGGATAGCTTGATCGGCCCCAAATTGAAGAGAGCTATCCCTATGCGTTATTTGAAAGTCACCGCGCAGGACCGGAGCGCGAACGGCCGGGCCGATACCGTACTCCTGCATTTTTTCGAGGAAACCCACGGCGGCGAAGACAAGCTCATCCACAAGGCTTACGCGCTGGATATCACCGCCGATGGCAAGGTCGATTTCCAGGCTGGCGATGTAAACAACGACGGCAAGGAAAACACCAAGGACGAGCGTTTGCTCAAGTCGTTTGCGGACGCCTTTTTGCGGCTCAACTGGTTCAATTGCGGGAACATCTGGGCACGCTATCTGAAGATATTCGTCGAAGACTTTGCCAAGGATGGTTCGCCAGACACCGTACGCCTGCACTTTCATGACGGCGTCGGTAAACCGCAGGATGAAACCATCGCCTACACCGCTTCGGCCTACGACACCAACAATGACGGCGAACTGGATTGGTTGATCCATTTCGACATGGATAACGACGGTGATCAGGATGCGGTGGACCAGAAACTGGTTTCGTTGCTGAGCACTACATACCTGAAATTCAAATGGCGTTGACGATAAAGCGCATTAAAGTCGCTGCGCCAAAACCTCAATCTGTTCCTGCCGCTCCGCCTGATTCAATTTTGGATGAGGGTTGAGCGACGACCACTGCGGGTGCGCCCGGGCCTTGTTCAACGCTTCGGGCAGCTTGCCTTCGCGCCAGCTCTTGTCCTGGGGGGTGGCCACTTGGATGCTGTCCATCGCCGCATGCCCCCGGGCATTGAGCGCTTGCAGCAATTGCCGTTGGCGCAAGGCCAACAGGCGCAGCACGTTGTCATCCACCGTCAATTCACGCTGGCCCTTGATTTTACCGAGCAAACGGCTGCCGTAACTGCGCGCGGTTTGCAGGGCGCCGCCAGCGATGGCCCCGGCGAGTGCCGCCGCGCCCAGGGTGATGCCACCCACCAGCAGATCAACCCCGGCCCCGGCGGCCGCGCCGGCTGCGATTCCGCCACCGACTCGCACGCCCAATTGTTTCAGGGTTTCCGGATTGAACAAGTCGTCGCCCCAACGGCCGTCGAGCAGCGGCAAATCACTGGCGGCGGCATCCTGTGGGCGGAAGGCGTAGAGCTTGAGCAGGGCCTCGACGCAACGCTGCTCGCGCTGGCGTACGGCTTTGCGTAGTTCGCTGATCGCCTGTTGTTCCTGCTCGGCCTCACTGACCACACCGCGTCGGCAGGCCGCGCAATCGATCAATAATTCGGCAATCAACCGCGCCGCACTTTGCTGGCGAGCCAGACGCTGGGCTTGCTGGTCGGCGATCAGGCGTTCGAGCTGCGGCCGGGCGGATTCCAGCAACAGGGCGAGACTTTCATAGAGTCGACGCTCGCCATCCTCCGGCGGCGCGACGCTGTCAAAGCGCACCAAGGCATGCAAGCCAAGCCGCGCCAGTGCTTCACGCCATGCCGGCTCGCGGTGGTTGGCGCTGCTGACGAAGTTCAGCACCGGCAGCAAGGGTTTGCCACAACTGGCCAGCACTTCCAGTTCGTCGCGATACTTGGCCAACACCGGCTCCCGGGCGTCGATCACATAGAGCCCGGCGTCCGACGCCAGCAACTGGCGCAGCACCTTGGCTTCCTGTTCGAAGCGTTGCCGGGCTTCGCTGCCATCGAGGAAACGAGCCAGCCGCGCCGGGCCGTCGAGGCGTTCGCCAGGCCGCTCCAGGCGTTCGAGGTAGTCGAGCAGGGCGATGGCGTCTTCCAGACCGGGAGTGTCGTAGAGGTCGAGCAAGGGCTCGCCGTCCACCGACAACCGTGCACCTTCGACGTGCCGCGTGGTGCTGGGGCGATGGGACACTTCACCGAAGCCGACGTCGCGGGTCAGGGTACGCAGCAACGAGGTTTTGCCGACGTTGGTGTGGCCGACCACGGCGAGTTTCAGCGGCTGCTTCCAGGTATCAGTCATGACCCGTCTCCAGCCAGTTCATCGGTGCACAATCGGCAAACGGCAGCTCAAGCTGTTGCAGCGCCACGTGCCAGTCGCCCAGGCGTTCAGCGTCCAGTGCTTCTCCGGGTGGTGCCTGCAACAACCACACGCGGGTGGCGCTGGCACTGCGCGCCAGTTCGGCAATCAAGGCCAGGCTGCCGCGATCCGGCGAACGCCGTGGATCGCACGCAATGGCCAGGCGCGCGGGGGGAAAGCGACTCAGTTGTTCGAGGAGTTTGTGTCTCGATTCGCGGCTGTCGAGGATGCCGGCGTTGCTGACGGTTTTCGGCAATTGCGGTGGCCACGGGCGGTCGTCGTCCAGTTCGATGGCGACCAATAGAGCACCATCACTTTGTTGTTCACTGACGCCGCTTTCCACGCGATGCAGTTGGGCCGGTGCTGCATCGCTGACGCCGAGGCGCTCACTGGTGGGCATCAAGCGTTCGCGCAGTTCTGCGTAACCAGGCAGGTTCAAATCCAGGCGCAGCGCCGCCTGCCCGGATTTCCAGCGCCACAGGCAAAACAGCGCGAGCAGCAGGCGCGGCAAAACGCCGTAGACCAGCAGAACGCCCACCAGCCACGCGGCCCAGGCCTGGCGGGCGCTTTCGATGTTGAGGGCGGCGTCGCCACTGGCGCGGATCATCTCCTCGGTGGGCACGCTGAAGCCGAGCAGGGCCGGCAGCGCGCCGAGGGCCTGGGTCACGGCAATAAAAGTATCGGCGCCGAGGATGGTGGTTTCCCAGACGAAGCCGTAGCGCCGGGTCGCCATCAACGCCAGCAGGATCACCAGCGCGCTGAGCATCGCCAGCAACCACAAGCTGTTGACCAGCACACCGATTGCCCAGCGGTTGAGTTTCTGCCGTTGCAACAACAGCAGCAGAGCCGGCGCCAGTTGTGCGGCTTTGGCGTCCCGGGCGAGTTTTTCGCTTAGCCACAGCCACAGGCGTCCGAGGCTGGCGCCGTGTTCACCGGCAAACACCAGGCCCAAGGCCCAGCTCAGCAGCAGGATCAGATTGAGCCCGAGCAAGCTGCCCAAGGCCCAGAACACATTCACCGGGTGCAGGCCGTCGCCCATGGCGGCAAAGGCCAGGCCGGCCCCGCTGATCACCGCCAGCACCGCCATGACGATCAGCGCCAGTCGCGCGCCTTGCAGCCAGTGTTTGAGGGCCGTAACCAGGCCATCGCGTTCAGCCAGCCACAGGGCCCGGCGTTGAATGCGCAACGGTAAATCGCCGCCGGTGCTGCGGGCCAGTCGGTTGGCTTCAAGGTCTTCCAGAGGGCCGGCGTACTCTTCGCGCAGGCGGATGGTTTCTGTCAGCCAGAGGGTATTGAGTTCAGTCACGCGGCATCCCGTCGCTTAATTGAGCAGTGAGCATAACCGCTGTGGCGCTTATCGGCGAAAGCGAGGCTCTGGTATCCTCGCCGGCATGACTAAATCACTCCCCCTCAGCCTGATCGCAGCCCTCGGTGAAAACCGTGTGATCGGCGTCGACAACAGCATGCCCTGGCACTTGCCGGGGGACTTCAAATACTTCAAGGCCACGACGCTCGGAAAGCCGATCATCATGGGTCGCAAGACCTGGGATTCCCTCGGTCGCCCGTTGCCGGGCCGTTTGAACATCGTGGTCAGCCGTCAGGCGGATCTGGTGCTGGAAGGCGCGGAGGTTTATCCGTCGCTCGAAGCCGCTGTGGTTCGCGCCGAAGCATGGGCGAAGGAACAGGGCGTTGATGAGCTGATGCTGATTGGCGGGGCGCAGTTGTATGCGCAAGGGTTGGCGCAGGCTGATCGGTTGTACCTGACCCGCGTGGCGCTGAGCCCGGAAGGGGATGCGTGGTTTCCGGAGTTTGATTTGAACCAGTGGAAACTGGTGTCGAATGTGCCGAACCCGGCCGAAGGCGACAAACCGGCGTACAACTTCGAAGTCTGGGAAAAAGCCTAAAGATCGCAGCCAGCGGCAGCTCCTACAGGATCAGCGCATTCACTGTAGGAGCTGGCGAAGCCTGCGATCTTTTGATCTTTCTTTGCCACGAAAAGATCGCAGCCTGCGGCAGCTCCTACGCGTGAGCCAACGCCGAATGCTCATCCGCATCCAGCAATTCTTTATCAGTCTGCTGCATCACCTGACTGGTAATCGCCCCCGCCGTCATCGAGCCACTGACGTTCAACGCCGTACGCCCCATATCAATCAGCGGCTCGACCGAAATCAGCAACGCCACCAGTGACACTGGCAAGCCCATCGCCGGCAACACGATCAACGCCGCAAAGGTCGCACCGCCGCCAACCCCGGCCACACCGGCCGAACTCAGCGTGACAATCGCCACCAGCGTCGCGATCCACAGTGGGTCCAGCGGGTTGATGCCCACGGTCGGCGCCACCATCACCGCCAACATCGCCGGGTACAGGCCGGCGCAACCATTCTGGCCAATGGTTGCGCCAAACGAAGCGGCGAAACTGGCGATGGACTGCGGGATACCCAGGCGACTGGTCTGCGCTTCGATGCTCAATGGAATCGTCGCAGCGCTCGAACGGCTGGTGAAGGCAAACGTCAGCACCGGCCAGATCTTGCGGAAGAAGCGTAGCGGATTGATCCCGGCGGCCGACACCAGCACGCCATGTACCACGAACATCAGGCCCAGGCCGATGTAGGACACCACCACGAAACTGCCGAGCTTGATGATGTCTTGCAGGTTCGAACCGGCGACCACTTTGGTCATCAGCGCCAGAACACCGTACGGGGTCAGCTTCATCACCAGGCGCACCAGGCGCATCACCCAGGCTTGCAGGGTGTCGATGGCGTTGATCACTTTCTGACCTTTCTCGACATCATCCTTGAGCAATTGCAGGGCCGCGACACCGAGGAACGCGGCGAAGATCACCACGCTGATGATCGACGTCGGCTTGGCCCGCGCCAGATCGGCGAACGGGTTTTGCGGAATGAACGACAGCAACAGCTGCGGCACATTCAGGTCGGCGACCTTGCCGGCGTAGTCGGTCTGGATGGTTTGCAGGCGCGCCATTTCCTGGGTACCGGCCACCAGGCCTTCGGCGCTCAGGCCGAACAGGTTGGTCAGACCGATGCCGATCAAGGCCGCGATGGCCGTGGTGAACAGCAGCGTGCCGATGGTCAGGAAGCTGATCTTGCCCAGCGATGAGGCGTTGTGCAGGCGGGCCACGGCGCTGAGGATCGAGGCGAACACCAGCGGGATCACGATCATTTGCAGCAGTTGCACATAACCGTTGCCCACCAGATCGAACCATCCGATCGAGGTTTTGAGGACCGGGTTGCCGGCACCGTAAACGGTGTGCAAGGCCACGCCGAACGCCACGCCCAGCACCAGTGCGAGCAGGACTTTTTTCGCCAGGCTCCAGGTGGTGTGGCGGGTTTGCGCCAAGCCAAGGAGCAGGGCGAGGAACACCAGCAGATTGAGAATCAGCGGCAGATTCATTGGAACTCCCATTAAACTTTTGCCAACTGCCTTCCAGGACAGCTGCGAACCGGCAAGCCTAACAGCTTGAAAACTAATGAATTAATATCAAAAACGCATGGTTTCCGTCGTTTTTGGAATAAGCCGATGTCGCTGTCAGAAATGCAGCTGGCGCGAAAGGGACGCAGGCGGTCGCTGACAGACGGGGACTGTCACACTTATTTGTTAGCGTCGATCTCCTTTATTCAGGGTCTTTTTATAAGGGAAGCATGCCAATGAAGTTCGCACCGAAATTGCTGGCTGCAGCACTTTGCCTGGGCCTTGCCGGCCAGGTGCTTGCAACGGATCTGAAACACTGGCCCGCCGATCAGGCCAAGGCGCTGGAGGCGATGATCGCCGCCAACGCCAACAAGGGTAACTACGCGGTGTTCGACATGGACAACACCAGTTACCGCTACGACCTCGAAGAGTCGTTGCTGCCGTTCATGGAGAACAAGGGCCTGATCACCCGCGACAAGCTCGATCCCTCCCTGAAACTGATGCCGTTCAAGGACACCGCCGACCACAAGGAAAGCCTGTTCAGCTACTACTACCGCCTCTGTGAAGTCGACGACATGGTTTGCTATCCATGGGTCGCCCAGGTGTTCTCCGGCTTTACGCTCAAGGAGCTCAAGGGTTACGTCGACGAGATGATGGCGTCGGGCAAACCGGTGCCGGCCACCTATTACGAAGGCGACGTGGTCAAGAAACTCGACGTCAACCCGCCGAAGATCTTCACTGGCCAGCAAGAGCTCTACAACAAGCTGATGGAGAACGGCATCGAGGTCTACGTGATGACCGCTGCCTCCGAGGAACTGGTGCGCATGGTCGCGTCCGATCCGAAGTACGGCTACAACGTCAAACCGCAGAACGTGATCGGTGTGTCGCTGCTGCTCAAGGACCCGAAAACTGGCGAGCTGACTACCGCGCGCAAGCAGGTCACCGCCGGCAAGTATGACGAGAAGGCCAACCTCGGCCTCGAACTGACCCCGTACCTGTGGACCCCGGCAACCTGGATGGCCGGCAAGCAGGCGGCAATCCTGACCTACATCGACGAGTGGAAAAAACCGGTGCTGGTTGGCGGCGATACCCCTAGCAGCGACGGCTACATGCTGTTCCACAGTGTTGACGTGGCCAAGGGCGGCATCCACCTGTGGATCAACCGCAAGGACAAGTACATGACCCAGATCCAGGGCATGATGGCCAAGAACGCCGCGGCCCAGGCCAAGGAAGGGTTGACGGTGACGGCTGACAAGAACTGGGTGATCGTCAAGCCTGAAGATATCCAGTAAGACGACACCGCTCCCACAGTTGACCGAGTTGATAATAAAAATGCCCCGCACTTGGCGGGGCATTTTCATGTTCGACGGTTAAAACTCAGAGCCCGTCGAGCATCGCCTTGTTACGCACAGCACCCTTGTCGGCACTGGTGGCCAGCAGGGCATAGGCTTTCAGCGCAGTGGTCACTTTGCGCGGACGCACTTCCACCGGCTTCCAGCCTTTCTTGTCCTGCTCAACCCGGCGTGCAGCCAGTTCTTCATCGCTGACCAACAGGTTGATCGAGCGGTTCGGAATGTCGATCAGCACTTTGTCGCCGTTCTGCACCAGGCCGATTGCGCCGCCGGCAGCGGCTTCAGGCGAAGCGTGGCCGATGGACAGGCCGGAGGTGCCGCCGGAGAAACGACCGTCGGTGAGCAGGGCGCAGGCTTTGCCCAGGCCTTTGGATTTCAGGTACGAAGTCGGGTAGAGCATTTCCTGCATGCCCGGGCCGCCTTTCGGGCCTTCGTAGCGAATGATGACGATGTCGCCTTCTTTCACTTCGTCAGCAAGGATGCCGCGCACGGCGCTGTCCTGGCTTTCGAAGATCTTGGCGTTGCCTTCGAACACGTGGATCGACTCGTCGACACCAGCGGTTTTCACCACGCAACCGTCAAGAGCGATGTTGCCGTAGAGAACGGCCAGGCCGCCTTCTTGCGAGTACGCGTGCTCGACACTGCGGATGCAGCCGTTTTCACGGTCGTCGTCCAGGGTTTCCCAACGGGTCGACTGGCTGAACGCTGTTTGCGTCGGGATGCCCGCAGGACCGGCCTTGAAGAAGTGGTGCACGGCTTCGTCGGTGGTCTGGGTGATGTCCCACTTGGCGATGGCTTCTTCCATGCTGCGGCTGTGCACGGTCGGCAGCTGGGTATGCAGCAAGCCGCCACGGGCCAGCGAACCGAGGATACTGAAAATCCCGCCGGCACGGTGCACGTCTTCCATGTGGTACTTCTGGATGTTCGGCGCGACCTTGCACAGTTGCGGCACGTGACGGGACAGACGGTCGATGTCGCGCAGGTCGAAATCGATCTCGGCTTCCTGGGCGGCGGCCAGCAAGTGCAGGATGGTGTTGGTGGAACCGCCCATGGCGATGTCCAGGGTCATGGCGTTTTCGAACGCCTGGAAGTTGGCGATGTTGCGCGGCAGTACCGACTCGTCGTTCTCGCCGTAGTAACGCTTGCACAGCTCGACGATGGTGCGGCCGGCCTGCAGGAACAGCTGCTCGCGGTCGCTGTGGGTGGCCAGGGTCGAACCGTTGCCCGGCAATGCCAGGCCCAGGGCTTCGACCAGGCAGTTCATCGAGTTGGCGGTGAACATGCCGGAGCACGAACCGCAGGTCGGGCAGGCGCTGCGCTCGTACTCGGCGACTTTCTCGTCAGAAGCGCTGGAGTCGGCGGCGATCACCATGGCGTCGACCAGGTCGAGGCCGTGGGAGGCAAGTTTGGTCTTGCCGGCTTCCATCGGGCCGCCGGAGACGAAGATCACCGGGATGTTCAGGCGCAGGGACGCCATCAACATGCCGGGGGTGATCTTGTCGCAGTTGGAGATACACACGATCGCGTCGGCGCAGTGGGCGTTGACCATGTACTCGACGGAGTCGGCGATGATCTCGCGGCTCGGCAGCGAATAGAGCATGCCGTCGTGGCCCATGGCGATGCCGTCATCGACAGCGATGGTGTTGAATTCCTTCGCCACGCCGCCGGCGCGTTCGATCTCGCGGGCGACCAGTTGGCCCAGGTCCTTGAGGTGTACGTGACCCGGTACGAACTGGGTGAACGAGTTGGCAATGGCGATGATCGGCTTCTTGAAGTCGTCATCTTTCATCCCCGTGGCGCGCCACAGTGCGCGGGCACCGGCCATGTTGCGGCCGTGGGTGGATGTTTTCGAGCGGTAATCAGGCATGAAGCACTCCGGGCGGCTAATCAGGTATCAAAAGGGAAGTGAGCTTCTATTGACGTCTGGAACACTCAGAAATGGCCGCGTGTCCGGAAGTTGCCGATAACTTTGCGGGATCGCCGCGCGCTTCAGCTTGAGCTCATAAACCCGCCGGGGATGACTGGCGATGAATGTTCGCGATTCTACACGGCTGGCGGCTGGAGGGAATGCTCGCAAGCATGGAGAGAGCGTTCACATGACGTGTGGGCAAACTCTCGGCGTCATGCCTCGCTGATGGGGTGGCGCTGATTGATCACAGTGTTCAGCCCTGCCCCCATGGCACTCAGAATCAAAAAGCACACTGCAAGGGCAGTAATCAGGTGGTCACTGGCCATGTTGATCACGGCACTGATCAGGCCGCCACACATGAAAATAAACAGACTGCCGGCAGAAGTCGCGGTACCGGCATGTTGCGGGTAGAGGCCCATTGCCCTGGAGTTGGCGATGGGCCGGGAAATGGTGGTGCCGGCAGTGCAGATCAGCATGGGGATCAGCACTGTTGCGGCGGACAGGCCGAATTGCAGGTTCAGCCAGAGCATCACCAGCCCCGACAGGGCGATCAGGCCCAGGCCTGTGATGATTTGCGTGGAGCCTTCCAGATGGCGATGCAGGATGCTCGCAACAACCCCGCCGATTACATAAGCCGAGCCATACAGCAACAGCGCCCAGGCGAACTGATAGGCCGAAAGGTCCAGGTGTTCCATGAAAATGATCGGCGAAATGACGATGAACGAAAAATGGCAGGCGAAGGCGAGGGCAGAGATCAGCCAGTAGCCGGTAAATCGGATGTCGGAAAGGAGCATCCAGTACGCGCCGAAAAATCGCCGGGACTGCCGCTCGCTACTTCGGCTTTCTTTTAGCAGGAACCACGATCTCAGCCAGACAATGGCTGCCAGGGTGATGAATACATAAAAGCTGCCCTGCCAATCCAGATGCAACTGCAACCATGTACCCATCAGCGGAGAACTGGAGATGAAAATCCCGCCGGCGGTCGTCGTCCAGATGCGCAGTCGTTCCAGCTCGCGGCCGCTGAACAGATCCTGGATCAATGCCTGAGACAAGGCAAACGATCCGCAGCCCACTGCCTGAACCACTCGAAAGCCCAAAAACCAGGTGAAATCGGTGGCGAACAGGCAACCTGTTGCTCCCACCGCGGCAAGTGCCATCCCCCCCAGTAACAGCTTTTTGCGGCCGAACATGTCGGACAACGGCCCGATCAGCAGCAGTGAGCACGCCAGGCCGATGGCAAAGATGCTGACGGATAGGGCGATATCGGAAGGTGTGGTACGAAAGTGGTCGGAAAGGGCGGGGAAGGAGGGAAGGACCACGTCGAGAGGGAAAACGGCGAGCAGCGTCATGGCCATCAGCAGCAGGATGAACGACGACTTTTCTTTGGCATGCAGGGTGTTGGTCATCAATCAACGCGCTCGGTCCGTGAAGGGGGAGACGAGAGTTGATTTGATGCGGTTGCAAGTCAATGCAGGTGGCGCGGGACTTTTCTGAAACTGTTGTAGGAGCGAGCTGACTCGCTCCTGCACGCAGGTTTTGGTTAGCTGTTAGGCAACAACCGGCAAGTAATGCTCTTGATGTACCGCGTCTCGGCAATGGCCGGATGCACCGGATGATCCGGGCCCTGACCACCACGTTCCAGCATCTGAATGTTGCGGTCCAGGTGACGGGCGCTGGTCAGCAGAATGTTCTGCAGGTCGTCTTCCGGCAGGTGCATCGAGCACGATGCGCTGACCAGGATGCCGTCCTTGGTGAGCAGGCGCATGGCTTGTTCGTTCAGGCGGCGGTAGGCGCCTTCGCCGTTCTTCATGTCTTTCTTGCGCTTGATGAACGCCGGCGGGTCGGCCACGATCACGTCGAAGCGTTCCTCGCTGGCTTTCAGCTCTTTGAGGGCTTCGAACACGTCGCCTTCGATGCAGGTCATTTTCTCGGCGAAGCCGTTCAGCGCGGCGTTGCGCTCGACACCGTCGAGGGCGAAGGCCGAAGCGTCGACGCAGAACACTTCACTGGCGCCGAACGCGGCAGCCTGCACGCCCCAGCCGCCGATGTAGCTGTAGAGGTCGAGCACGCGTTTGCCTTTGGCGTACGGCGCCAGGCGTGCGCGGTTCATGCGGTGGTCGTAGAACCAGCCGGTTTTCTGACCCTGGATGACCGGGGCTTCGAATTTCACGCCGTTCTCTTCGAGGGCAACCCACTCCGGCACCAGGCCGAATACGGTTTCTACGTAGCGGGTGAGGCCTTCTGCGTCACGGGCAGCGGAGTCGTTCTTGAACAGGATGCCGCTCGGCTTGAGCACTTGGGTCAGCGCTGCAATCACGTCGTCTTTATGGGCTTCCATGGTCGCCGAGGCGATCTGTACCACCAGGATGTCGCCGAAACGGTCGACCACCAGGCCTGGCAGCAGGTCGGAATCACCGTAGACCAGGCGGTAGAACGGCTTGTCGAACAGACGATCGCGCAGGGACAGGGCCACGTTCAGGCGGTGCACCAGCAGCGACTTGTCCAGCGGCAACTTGATGTCGCGCGACAGCACACGGGCGCAGATCAGGTTGTTCGGGCTCATGGCAACGATGCCCAGCGGCTTGCCGCCGGCGGCTTCGAGGATCGCCTGGTCGCCGGCCTTGAAACCGTGCAAAGGCGTTGCGGCTACATCGATTTCGTTGCTGTAGACCCACAAGTGACCGTTGCGCAGACGACGGTCGGCGTTGGCTTTGAGGCGCAGGCTAGGCAGGGACATGTCGTCGCTCCGGAAAAAAGAGCGGGAGTATAGCGTGTTGAGCCCCAGGATTGGCCTGCAAGTGGACATGTGGCGAGGGTTGTCTTGCGATTTGGTATGTCGGATCCAACTTCATAAAGGTTAGAATCACCGTCTGACCCAGAGTGTGCACAAATGTCCCAAGAGCTGACTTCCGAACAGATCCAACAAGCCCTGCAGGGCATCAGCGTACCGGCCCAGCCGCAAATCATGGTGGATTTGCAGATGGAGCAATACATGCCCGATCCGGACCTGGAAGTCATTGCCAAACTGATCTCCCAGGATCCGGGACTTTCCGGGTCCCTGCTGAAGATCGTCAATTCGCCGTATTACGGGCTGAGCAACAAGATTGCTTCGATCCAGCGCGCGGTGAATCTGCTGGGCAGCCGTTCGGTCATCAACCTGATCAATGCGCAGTCGATCAAGGGCGAGATGAATGACGACACCATTGTCACCCTGAACCGTTTCTGGGACACCGCTCAGGACGTGGCCATGACCTGCCTGACCCTGGCCAAGCGCATCGGCATAGAGAACGGCGATGAAGCCTATGCCCTGGGCCTGTTCCACGATTGCGGCGTGCCCTTGATGCTCCAGCGCTTCCCCGACTACATGGGCGTTCTGGAGCAGGCCTATGCCAACGCCAGCGCCGAATGCCGGGTGGTGGACACGGAGAACCAGGTGTTCAATACCAATCACTCGGTGGTCGGGTATTACACGGCCAAGTCCTGGCGCCTGCCGGAACACGTGAGCGCGGCGATCGCCAATCACCACAATGCCCTGGCGATCTTCAGCGATGAATCTTCGCGCAACAGTTCGTTGAAGAACCTGTTGGCGATCCTGAAGATGGCCGAGCACATTTGCGCGTCGTACCGGGTGCTGGGCAATCAGACCGAAGATCACGAGTGGAACAGCATCGCGCCGCTGGTGCTCGATTATGTCGGCCTCTCGGACTACGACTTCGAGACCCTCAAGCAGACGATCCGCGACCTCGGCACTCATCGCTGAGTGTCGGAACCTTCCAGGCCATGCGCCTGAGCCGAGAGCACCATGCCTGAATTGCCAGAAGTCGAAACCACCCGTCGCGGCATCGCGCCGTACCTGGAGGGTCAGCGTGTCAGCCGGGTGATCGTGCGTGACCGGCGCTTGCGCTGGCCAATTCCCGAAGACCTCGATGTGCGGTTGTCCGGGCAGCGCATCGTGCTGGTGGAACGACGCGCCAAGTACCTGCTGATCAATGCCGAAGTCGGCACCTTGATCAGCCATTTGGGTATGTCAGGCAATTTGCGGCTGGTGGAAGCCGGGCTGCCGGCGGTCAAGCATGAGCATGTGGACATCGAACTGGAGTCGGGCCTGGCCCTGCGTTACACCGACCCGCGACGCTTCGGCGCAATGCTCTGGAGCCTCGACCCGTTCAATCACGAATTGCTGATCCGCCTGGGCCCTGAGCCACTGACCGACCTGTTCGACGGCGAGCGTCTGTTCCAGCAGTCCCGCGGACGTTCGATGGCGGTCAAGCCGTTCATCATGGACAACGCGGTGGTGGTGGGCGTGGGCAATATCTACGCGACTGAAGCGTTGTTCGCCGCCGGGATCGATCCGCGCCGCGAAGCCAAGAGCATTTCCCGTGCGCGTTACTTGAAGCTGGCCATCGAGATCAAGCGCATCCTGGCCGCCGCCATCGAACGCGGCGGTACAACGTTGCGGGACTTTATCGGCGGTGATGGTCAGCCTGGTTATTTCCAGCAGGAACTGTTCGTGTACGGCCGTGGCGGTGAACATTGCAAGGTCTGTGGCACGGGCTTGCGGGAAGTGAAGCTCGGGCAGCGCGCCAGCGTGTTTTGCCCGCGTTGTCAGAGCTGATACGTCAGTTAGATTTTCAGTGAGGCTGATGACGCCTTCGCGAGCAAGCCCGCTCCCACACTGGATCTGCGTCGTTCACAAAACCCCTGTGGGAGCGGGCTAGCTCGCGAAGGCGGCCTGACAGGCGCCGAATGGCTTAAGCCTTCCCGGTAATTTTCCGGTACTTCTCCATCAACTGCTCTTCAGTCTCCGGATGAGCTTCGTCCAGTGGAATGCAATCCACCGGGCAAACCTGCTGGCACTGCGGTTCGTCGTAGTGGCCGACACACTGGGTGCACAGGTTCGGGTCGATCACGTAGATCTCTTCGCCTTGGGAAATGGCGGCGTTCGGGCACTCGGGTTCGCAGACGTCGCAGTTGATGCAATCGTCGGTGATGATCAGGGACATGCTAACTCCAGCCGGGGCGGCAAGCCCGGGCGCAATAAACCAATGCGCACAATTGTGCCGCATTGGCGCCCGCAGTGCACGCGGGCGCGATCAAGTGCAGAAAGGTGCAGGCTGCGAAAGCTGAAAAGATCGCAGTCTGCGCCAGCTCCTACTTCTTGAAGCGTTCGGTCAGTGCATCCGCCACCACAGGGTGCACGAACTTGGTGATATCGCCGCCCAAGGCTGCAATTTCACGGACCAGCGTCGAGGAAATGAACGAATAACGCTCGGACGGGGTCAGGAACAGGCTTTCCACGTCCGGCGCCAACTGGCGGTTCATGTTGGCCAGCTGGAATTCGTATTCGAAGTCCGACACCGCACGCAAGCCACGCAGGAACACATTGGCGTTCTTCTCTTTGGCGAAGTGCGCCAACAGCGTCGAGAAGCCGACGACTTCAACGTTCGGCAGATGTTTAGTGACCTCGCGCGCCAGTTCTACCCGTTGTTCCAGAGGAAACAGCGGGTTTTTCTTCGGGCTCGCGGCGACGGCGATGATCACGTGATCGAACAGGCGCGAGGCGCGTTCGACCAGATCGCCATGGCCCTTGGTAATAGGGTCGAAGGTACCTGGGTACAACACTCGGTTCATCGCGTCGTCCTGGCGGGAATCCGTTGGGGAGTCGGATGGTATCGCAGCCTTCCCGGTCGGCCAAGTCGCCTGTTGGGTAAGAAAGCACTATAGACGATGGGAATATTCGTCATTTTCATGGATTTTTTAAACGTTCGGCCAGGGAAGTCGCCAGTTGTGCCGTCAGTCCGTAGACCGACAACTGCGGATTGGCGCCAATGCTGGTGGGGAACAGCGAGCCGTCGTGAATCGACAGATTGCCCAGTTGGTGATGTCGGCCGAGGCTGTCGGTCACCGCGATTGTCGGGTCTTCTCCCATGGCGCAACCGCCCATCACATGGGCACTGCCCAGGCGTGTGCGATACAACTCCAGGCTCAGGCTGTCGATCAGCGTGCGCGCTTCGGCGAGGGTCTTCACGTAGCGGGCGTCGGCGTGCATCGGCATCACGGCCTTGGCGCCACCGGCAAACTGGATCTCGGCCATGGTATGGAACGCCCGACGCAATCCATCCCAGGCGTAGGGTGATAGCTGGTAATCCAGCACCGGCGTGTCATCGCTGCGCAATTCGACGCTGCCACCGGGGCTGTCCGGGTGAAAACCGTCCCGCAGCAACGCCAGCATGGCGTGGGTATGGGCCAGATTGGCCATGTGCTGCGAGTTTTCCTGGCCGAAACCACCGAGCAGTGTCGTGGCCAGCGCCGGATGCAGGGGCGGGACTTCCAGTTTGTAGGACATCTTGCCCGTGGTGCCGTCCTGCCACTGGAAATGGTCGGAATAGATCGACTGCGGCGCGCCGTAGAAAGGGTTGACCACTTCGTCGAACAACGCAGCGGACATGTTCACCGGGTGCAGGAATGTGCGTTTGCCCAGGCGCTTGTGCGGATCGGGTGCTCCGGAACGCATCAGCAGGGCCGGGCTGTTGATGCCGCCACCGGCCAGCACGAAATGCCGCGCCTTGACCGTGATGGTGCGTCCGGTCGGTGCGACGCAGCGTTCATCCATCGCCGAACATTGCAGGCCGATGACCTTGTCGCCGCTGATGTTGAGTTTTTCGGCGCGGGCCAGGTAAAGCAGCTCGCCGCCTTTTTCCAGGGTTGCTGGAATGGTGGTGACCATCATCGATTGCTTGGCGTTGGTCGGGCAGCCCATGCCGCAGTAGCCGAGGTTCCAGCAGCCGCGAACGTTGCGCGGGATGACGTGCCATGAGTAATTCAGTGCTTCGCAGCCCTTGCGGATCACATCGTTGTTGGCGTTGGGTGGCACCATCCACGGCGCGACGCCCAGGCGTTGCTCCATTTTCTCGAACCACGGCGCCATTTCCGCCGGGCTGTGACCCTTGACGTTGTGCTCTTTGGCCCAGTGTTCCAGGGTCGGCTCCGGAGTGCGGAAACTGGAAGTCCAGTTGATCAGCGTGGTACCGCCCACTGCCCGGCCCTGGAGGATGGTGATCGCGCCGTCCTTGCTCATGCGGCCGATGCCTTCCTGGTAAAGGCTGGCGTAGGCCTGGTCTTCCAGCAGCTTGAAGTCGCTGCTGGTCTTGAGCGGGCCTTCCTCGATCAGCAGCACCTTGTATCCGGCGGCACTGAGGATTTCGGCGGTGGTGCCGCCGCCGGCACCGCTGCCGATGATCGCCACGTCCGCTTCGAGTGTCAGGTCCTGGGTCAGTTGCGAGCCGTTGTAGGTTTTCCAGCCTCGGGCCATGCCTTCGCGGAACGGATCGGGTACGGGCATCTTCGGGTTCTCTTTTTATTATTGAGGTACAGGGTCAAGTGTGGGAGCGAGCCTGCTCGCGATAGGGGCGACTCGATTTCAGACCGTAGGCGGCCCGGGATACCCGCAATGCGCCCACGATTCCTTGCGGCCGTACCAGGCCATCATCACCAGCTGCAGCAAGGAACTGTGGCCCATGCGCAACAGGCTCAACGAGCTGTTTTCCCAGCGGTTCAGAAACTGCCGGATATCATCGGCGCTGGCATTTTCCCAGCTGCCCCAGATCCCGGTCAGCGGTCCGCGGGTCACGGCCATGCCCAGCACATCGAACAGTTGCTGGGTCAGCTTGAGCATCTCCGGCGACAGGTGGGCGAGGTTGTAGTCCAGGCTTTTCAGTGTGCCCTCGACAGCCTCGGGCATCCGTTCGGTGGTCGCGGCACCCTCGAGCATGACCGGAATCAATGCCCGCAAGAACAGCAGGTCGCCGCTGCGCAACGTGACAAAACCATTGGCCGGAACGCTCGACGAGCAACCGCTGAGGCTGGCTCCGAGCCCGGCGGTGGCAAGGAAGGCTGTGGCGCCGAGGCTGAATTTAAGCAGCCCGCGCCGTGACAGCGCGGGTGTATCGGACAGGCTGGGGATCATTATTGTTATTACCCGACGGTGATGATCGTTAGCGGATGAACAGCTTCTGGATCAGCTTCTGAATCGACTTGCCGTACGGCGGGTAGATCAACTTCGCGGCGTTGAACCGTTGTTTGATCAACACGCCTTTGGCCTTGCTGAAGGTCAGGAAGCCTTCATGGCCGTGGTAGTGGCCCATGCCCGAGGCACCGATGCCGCCAAACGGCATGTCGTCCTGGGCGACGTGCAGCAGGGTGTCGTTCAGGCACACGCCGCCGGAATGGGTTTCGTGCAGCACGCGCTGTTGTTCGCGCTTGTCGTAGCCGAAGTAATACAGCGCCAGTGGGCGAGGGCGCTGGTTGATGTAGGCAAATGCCTGGTCCAGATCCTTATACGGCACGATCGGCAGCAGCGGCCCGAAGATTTCGTCCTGCATCACCGTCATCTCGTCCGTGACGTTGAGCAGCAGGCTATGGCCCATGCGGCGGCCCTGGCCCTGGTCGAACAGCGGCATCAGCAGCGCACCCTTGCTGGTGGCGTCGCTGACGTAACCGTTGAGACGCGCCAGTTGTCGCTCATTGATGATCGCGGTGTAGTCCGGGTTGTCGGCCAGTGTCGGATAGAACCCGCGGACGGCTGTGCGATAGGCTTCGACGAAACTTCCGACGCGATCCTCCGGCACCAGCACATAGTCAGGGGCCACGCAGGTCTGGCCGGCATTCAGGGTCTTGCCGAAGGCGATGCGCTCGGCGGCGTCCTTGAGCGGCACGTCGTGAGAAACAATGGCCGGGGACTTGCCGCCCAGTTCCAGGGTCACCGGGGTCAGGTTTTGCGCAGCGGCGCGCATCACGTGTTTGCCAATGCTGGTGGCGCCGGTGAACAGCAGGTGATCAAACGGCAGGCGTGAAAACGCCACGCCCATATCCGCCTCGCC
Source organism: Pseudomonas sp. IT-P4 (assembly GCF_949767755.1). NCBI lineage: Bacteria > Pseudomonadati > Pseudomonadota > Gammaproteobacteria > Pseudomonadales > Pseudomonadaceae > Pseudomonas > Pseudomonas sp. IT-P4. The sequence goes on from NZ_CATKPX010000023.1 coordinate 423,983, forward strand.
CAGGACCACGCAAACCAGGTCTTCGGGGAAGATTCGCGCCAGCAGTTGCTTCATCAGCAAGCCGGTCGCGGGGGTCGACTCACTGAGTTTGAGCATTACCCGATTGCCCGCCGACAGCGCGCCGACCAACGGTCCGATGGCCAGGTACAGCGGATAGTTCCACGGCACGATGACCCCGACCACGCCCAGCGGTTGGTAAACCACTTTGGCCGAAGCCGGCTGGAAGGCGGCGCCCACCTTGCGTCGCGAGGCGCGCATCCAGCCCTTGAGGTGTTTGCTGGCGTAATGGATGCCGTGCAGGCTGGGCATCAGTTCGGCGAGCAGGGTTTCATCGGCGCTGCGATGGCTGAAGTCCTGGCTGATCGCATCGATCAGGGCCTGGCGTTCATTGTTCAATAAATCCTTTAGTGCCTTGAGCCATTGCTGGCGCTGCGCGGCCGGTGGCATCGGGTTGGCGGCGTAGGCGGCACGCTGTGCGTCGAACAGGGCCTGAAGCTCTTCCAGCGGCTGCTGTAGGTTCTGCAGGTAGGAAATTTCAGCAGTCATGGTCGGCTCCGGATTTATTGTAATGAAGCACTTTTTAGAGTCTATGCTCTAAAAAGTCAAATGACATCCTGGAACAGCTTGGTTTTATCCGCTCGCGGATAGATCTAAGATGCCCGTCAACGCACTCTGAATTAAAGCTCAAGCCATGGCCCCACGGATCAAAACCAGCGAGCGCATCGTGCAGAACAGCCTGGAGCTGTTCAATCAGCAGGGCGAGCGCAGCATCAGCACCAACCACATTGCTGCCCACATGGAAATTTCCCCGGGCAACCTGTACTACCACTTCCCGAACAAGCAGGCGATCATCGCCGTGCTGTTCAGCGAGTACGAAAGCCTGGTGGACAGCTTCCTGCGCCCGCCCCAGGGCCGCGCCGCCACGGTGGAAGACAAACGCTTCTACCTCAAGGAGCTGCTGTCGGCGATGTGGCGCTACCGGTTTCTGCATCGCGATCTCGAGCATCTGCTCGACAGCGATCCGGACCTTGCCGACCGCTATCGACGCTTCTCCCAGCGCTGCCTGATCCAGGGTTCGGCGATCTACGAAGGTTTCGTCGCCGCCGGCATCCTGAAGATGGACAAGGTGCAGATCGAGTCCCTGACGCTCAATGCCTGGATCATCCTCACGTCCTGGGTGCGCTTCCTGTGCACCACGCGGGAGAACTCCAGCCACTTGAGCGAACAGGCCATTAAACGCGGGGTGTATCAGGTGCTGGTGCTGGAAGCCGGGTTCGTCACGGATGAGGCCCGTGATGCGGTCAGCGCCTTGTTCGAAGAGTTTTACGTGCCCCTCGCCCAGGCGCTGGAAGAAGTACAGTAGGATCAAGTTCGAGTTAATCACAGGAGCCCGCTATGCCCATTGCGCAACTGATCAGCCCGCAAGCACTGGACCTGAAAAAGGACCAGCCGGGGCTGGTGATTCTGGATTGTCGTTTTGCCCTCGAAGACCCGGATTACGGTCAGCGCAGCTATGCCGAAGGGCACATCGCCGGTTCGAGCTATGCCGACCTCGAGCGTGATCTGAGTGGTGCCGTGGTCAAGGGCGTGACCGGGCGTCATCCGTTGCCCGAGCCGGCGCAACTGATCGAGCGCCTGCAAGCCTGGGGCATCAATGCCGATAGCGAAGTGGTTCTGTATGACGACGGTCCGGGAGCCTATGCGGCGCGGGCCTGGTGGTTGCTGGCATGGCTGGGCAAGCGCGACGGTGTATTCATCCTCGATGGCGGTCTCAAGGCCTGGCACGCGGCCGGTTTGCCGCTGAGCCTGGATGCGCCGGTGATCACCCCTGGATCCTTCACCGGCAGTCCTGACACGGCGTTGCTGATCAGTGCCGAGCAGCTGCAAAAGCGCCTTGCACGGCCGGAACTGACCCTGCTTGATGCCCGCGCACTGCCGCGTTTCAAGGGTGAAATGGAACCAATCGATCCGGTTGCCGGGCACATTCCCGGTGCCCAGTGTGCGGCGTTTACCGACAACCTGGACAGTGACGGGCGCTTCCTGCCAGCCGATCAGCTCAAGCAGCGCTTCGCCGCGAAATTGGGCGATCGCTCACCGAGTGATCTTGTAGCGTATTGCGGTTCCGGTGTGACGGCGTGCCACAACCTGTTTGCGCTGTGTCTGGCCGGTTATCCGTTGGGTTCGTTGTATGCCGGGTCGTGGAGCGAGTGGATCAATGAGCCTGCGCGGGGCATCGCCACCGGCGAATGAGACAAAAGAAAGATCGTCCGAACGCGGCCCGAGCCTTCGGACGATCTTTTTGTTTCTAAAGCCGCGCACTGCGATACGCCCCCGGTCCAACCCCATACACCTGCTTGAACTGTCGGCTCAGATGGCTCTGGTCGGCAAACCCCAGTTGCATCGCAACTTCCAGCGGCAAACAACCACTTTGCAGCAAGGCCCGCGCCCGGGCGATGCGTTGTTGCATCAGCCAGGTGTGTGGCGGCATACCGGTGGCCCGACGGAACACCCGGGCGAAATGGAATGGCGAGAGGTTGACCGCCGCCGCCAGCGCCTCCAGGGAGGGTGGTTCTGCCAGTTGTGCGTGCAGCAGTTCCTTGGCCAATGTCACCGCCCGGTGTTCTTTCCCGGGTTTTCCAGCGTTCGGAACCGCCGCATGACGCTGCAACAGCGACAGCATCAGTTCGCGCCAGACCGTTTGTTGCTGCAATGCGGTGGCGGGGCTTTCCAGTAAACGGTGAAGCTGGCAGAAACCGTTCACCAGATCCCGATCGCGATACAGCGTGGCGCCGAACGCCGGCAAGTGATGGGTCGGCAGTTCGAGTTCGGCCAGTAGCGAAGTTATCTGCCCGCTGTCTGGATAAAACGCCCGGTACAGCCAGCCATCCTCGGTGCCTTTGTGGCCGGTGTGCAGTTCATCGGGGTTGATCAGCACCAGCGTGCCGCTACCCGCCAGGTGTTCGGCGCCGCGATAGCGATAACGCTGGGCGCCGGCCATGATCATGCCGATCACATAGCCGTCATGCACATGGGGGGCAAAGCGATGATCGATGTAGCGGGCGGACAACAACTCGACCCCGGCCAGTGGCGGGGTTTGCCAGAAGTGGATTGACTCGCCTTGTTCAGCATCCATGATTCAAGTGCGCCCTGCGGCGGCCAGCCACTCGGGGATGCGCCGTTCCAGGTAGTAACCCGGTTGCCTGAGCGTGCCGTCGACGAAGCCGACATGCCCGCCCTTGGCTTGCAGTTCGAATTGCGTGCAAGCGGACAACTCGTCGACTTGCGGCAGGCTGTGGGGAAAAACGAAGGGGTCGTCGGCGGCCTGAATCATCAAGGTCGGCGTACGAATTTCACCAAGGAAATAGCGGCTGGAGGCGCGGCGATAGTAATCCTCGGCATCGGCGAAACCGTGCAGTGGTGCGGTGACGCGTCCGTCGAAATCCCAGAACGTGCGCATGTTTTCCAGGGATCCGAGGGCCGCCAGGGCTGCCAGGCCGTCCTCGCGTCCGTCGTGCTGGAACTGTCGCTGTTTGTTCTTGATGTAAGCGACCATCTCACGCATGAAATGCGCCTGGTAAACCTTGGAAAAGCCTTGGCCGATACGGTCGGCGCACTGGTCCAGGCGGAACGGCACCGACACCGCCACGGCGCCCATCAAATTACTGTCGCTACCGGTTTCGCCCAAATGCTTGAGCAGGACATTACCGCCCAGGGAGTAACCCACCGCATACAGTGGCGCCAGAGGCCGTTTGGCCCGCAAGTGTTTGATGGCTTCGGCCAGGTCTTCACTGGCACCGGAATGGTAACTGCGCGGCAGCAAATTGGGTTCGCCCGAACAACCGCGCCAGTTCAGCGCGACGCTTGCCCAACCTCGGTCGTCCAGGGCCATTTGCATGCCAGCGACATAAGGCGAATTCGAGGAGCCGGTGAGCCCGTGCAACACCAGTACCAGGGGGGCGTTGGCGCTGTGTGGGCCATGCCAGTCGAGGTCGAGGAAGTCGCCGTCTTCAAGCCACAGGCGTTCGCGTTCGCGGTCGATGTGCACGGTTTTACGCCACAGCGGCCCCCACAAGGTTTGCAAGTGCGGATTGCCGATGCCGAAGGCAGGGGTAAAGGACGGCGGTGGCGCCAGGGCGGGGTGCGGTTGCACAGTCATTCTCGGTGGAGGTGTTCATGAGTCTGCCCGAAGACGCGGCGGGGCAGCGCCGCGACTGCGTCATCATGGCTGTCTAACTTGCCACAATCTCGCCAGGCATGCGACACATGGCATTGGTTGCGCTTTCGCTCGGAGCTGGCAGCGGTTGTTGATCTGTCTTCGGCCCCAGGATGACAACGCGCCATTGGTCGGCGTGGTGATGCCGGTTGAGCGCGCTTTTGATTGAAGCAGGGCTCAGTTTCAAGGCTTCTTGCGTGGCAAAGTCGAGGTCCAGCGGCAGATTGTGCACGCTGATGGCGTACAGCTCTCTCAGAATCTGCATATTGGTAGCACTGTCCAACGGCGCGCTACCGGTCAGTTGCTGTTGGCTGTCTTCGAGTTCCTGTCGAGTTGGCCCTTGGGCGAGGAAGTCGCTGAACATTGTTTTGATATGGGCCAGCACGGCATCGGCCTGCTCTGGTCGGGTCTGCAATTTGATAGTCAGCAACCCTTGTGCCTGAAAGTCTGAGAGGTCGGCTTCAACGCGATAGGTCAGACCTCGGCGTTCACGCAGTTCATGGGTCAGTCGGTTGGTGAAAATCCGCATGGCCATCTGTAGCGCGACATAGTCCGGACTGCTTTGCAGGACACTTGGCTGGGTAAGACGCAGGTAAGCCTGGGTCGATGGTCGCTCAATGCGCAGCAGACCTGGAGCGCCTGGGCTTGTCACTGGCAGGGTCGCGGCAATGGCCGGTCCCAGGGGCAAGGCCGCGGATATCTGCGCACCGATGCGCTGGGCTTCTTCCTCGGTGAGGTCGCCGACCAGTGTGATCTGGGCATTGCCCGCGGCATAAGCCTGGCGATGAAAGTCTTGCGCCTGGGTGCGGGTGATGGAGGCAAGCCCGGCCCGGGTTCCATAGAGGGACTGAGCATAACCGTGGCCGGGAAACATCTGGCCGAGATTGGCTTCTCGGGCTTGAGCGGCATGGGACTGATCTTCAAGGTCCAGAAAGTACTGAAATTGGGATTTCACCTCAGGCAGGGATTCTTCCGGCAACAGCGGCTTGCCGAGTACTTGGGCGAACAGCTCCAGGGCTGGAGTGCGCCGTGATTCGTCACTCAGGCTACGCAGGGAAAACCAGGTCCGGTCCTGGTTGATACCCAAATTCATCCTTGCACCCAGATTATCGAACGTCGCCTGTATGGCGTTGACGTCCTTGCCAGCCACTGCCTCATTCAAAAGGCTATAAGTGACTGCGGCCAGGCCGGGTTGAAGCGGTGTGTGGGCGCTGCCGGCGGCAAAGCTCACAAGGGCATCGAACATCGGCAGGCCAGGGGTGCGGATGAACAGGATCTTCGTTCCGCCGAGGGTTTTGTAACCCTTGATCGGCAGTGTGCGGTGGGTCGTCGGGGTCTGGGGTTCATTGAGCGATTGCAGCGCTGGTTTCCGGGGCGCCGTGGTTGCGGCGACAGGGGCCTGGGCACTCAACAGCATGCCGGCCAGGATCAATCCATTGATGAGGCCTTGGAACTTATCCATTGTTTTTCTCCGGCAGGATTTTCGCGGTACTCAGGCGCTCACGCGTCAGGTAAGTCTTTGCGACTTGTTGAATATCCAGGGGAGTGACCTTGGTCAGCTCATCCGTATCCTGATCCGCCAGCCGCCAGTCCAGACCGATGGTTTCCAACAGGCCCAAGGTATTGGCCTGCCCTTCCAGTTCATCCTGCGCATAAACCGTGTTAGCGATCACAAGGTTTTTTGCGCGCTCCAGGTCTGCCGGTTCCGGTGCCTTGCTCTTCAGTGATTCGATCACTTGCCAGAGACGGGCGAGGGCTTCGTCAGCGTCATTGAGCTTGTCCGGGTTGAGCTGGGTGCTGATGGTCAGCAACGAATCACCACGATTGAAGGCGTCGTACTCTGAGCGGGCCTCAGTGAATATCGCTTCGCTCAGTTGCAGTTGCTGTTTGATCCGCGCGCTACTGGATCCGGCCAGTAACATATTAAGCAGGCGCAGGGCATGGGCAGTCCGACGATCCGGTGCCGTGGCCAGGCTTGGCGCGTTGAAGCTCATGATCAGGTGCGGGGAGGCTATCGGTGCATACAGGGTCAGTGACCGTTCACCGGCAGAGGCCAGCTCGACGGGGGCATGGGCCACGGGTGTCGCGCGCCGCTCAAGATGGCCGAAGTGCTGCTGTGCAAGGGCCTTGATCCGCTCAGGCGTTACATCGCCAACAACCACCAGCGTCGCATTGTTTGGCGAATACCAGGCCTGATACCACTGCCGCAATTGCACGGCGTTCATGCGTTGCAAATCGTGCATCCAGCCAATCGTCGGGGTGCGATAGCCGCTGGCCGGGTAGGCAATGTTGTTCAGTCGCTCGCGAGCCGAAGCGGTGATTCGATCATCAACGTGCATCCGGCGCTCCTCCTGAATGACCTTGAGCTCCGGAGTGAAGTCCTGTTCATTGAGCTCGGCCGTACTCATCAGGTCAGCCAGTATTTCGAAAGCGACGCCAGTGCGGCCGGACGGCAGGGTCTGGTAAAAAGCTGTGTAGTCAGGGTAGGTGGATGCGTTATGACTGGCGCCCAGTTTATCCAGTATCACCGCGAACTCTCCGGCGCAGGCCTTGCTGCTGCCTTTGTAGACCATGTGTTCGAGGGCGTGGGACAGGCCCGACTGGCCGGGCGGTTCGTAGCTTGCACCGACCTTGATCCAGAGTTGGGCGGTGACGATGGGGGAGCGGTGGTCCTCGCGCACGACAACCTTGAGGCCGTTATCCAGTACGAAGTCTTGCGTCGCAGGGGGTGTCGCCGCGCTGGCCATGAGCGGCAGCCAGACGATAAAGGGCAGCACAAGCGTGCTGCATGAGATGTTCATCCGTGTTCATCCTCAGTGGTTTGCAGTTAATTGCGCAAACCACTGTGGATGATCCGTAAGGACGTCAGGCGGTAACTATGTAGTGCACTTCACGACCGGTTTGGGGTGGTCGTCTCGCGGGAATCAGAGGTGCGTTGCTCGCAGCTTGTCTGGAAATACCGTGCACCACAGCCGGTCCGCAAGGGACAGGAAACAATTGATGGCAGGTCCATTATTAATGTTCCGGAACCCCCAGCGGTTACTCGAAAGGGTTATCAGTAGGGGCCGGTAACGGCTTTTGCGGCACGGTCGGGCCAGCACTGACGATGACCATCTTTTCCATGCTCAGGTGTTTGTTCATGGCGGCCTTGACCTGCTCGACGGTCAGGGCCTGGGACTGTTGCATGAAGTCTTCCAGGCGACTCAACGGCAAATTAAAGTAGCCGATGACCGCCAGTTGAGCGACGATATCGGCGTTGCTCGCGGTGGACAGCGGGAAGCTGCCGGCCAATCCGCGCTTGGCATCGTCAAGCTCTTTTTCGGTCGGGCCGTTCTCAAGGTAGTCGGCCAGCACGTCCTGCACCAGTTTCACGGTGCCTTCGCTCATTTCGGCGCGGGTTTGCAGTTCGATCATGAACGGGCCACGCACCTGCTTTGGGGTGAGGCTCGAATACACGCCGTAAGTCAGGCCGCGTTTCTCGCGCACTTCGCTCATCAAGCGGGTGCCGAAGCCGCCGCCACCGAGAATCTGGTTACCCATGGACAACGCCGCGTAATCCGGGTCGTAGCGGTCGATGCCCAATTGCGCGAGTATCAGGTTGGTCTGCTTGGACGGGAACTCGATATGGCCGACGCTGGCCTTGGGCTCGACCGGTTGCGCGATTTTCGGCAAGGCCGGCCCTTTGGGCAGGGCGCTGGAAACCTGGGCAGCAATCGCTTCGGCTTCCGCGCGGGACAGGTCGCCGACCAGTGCGATCCCAACGTTACCGGCTGTATAGGCTTTCTCGTGGAAAGTACGCAGTTGCGCCAAAGTAATCGCCGGTACGGTTTCCGCCGTGCCGTAGCTGGAATGAGCGTACGGATGATCACCATACAAGCGGCTCATCAGTTCCAGGTTCGCCAATTTACCGGGGTCCTGCTTGTAATATTCGAAATGGGTGAATATCAGATTCTTCATGCGGGTTAACGAGTCGGCCGGGAAGGTTGGTTTGCCCACGACTTCAGCGAACAGCTTCAGGGCCGGCTCGCGCTTGTCCTTGGCACTCAGGCTGCGCAGCGTAGCGACTGCCATGTCGTTATAAGTGTCGTTGCCGAAATTGGCGCCAAGGTCTTCGAAGCCCTGGGCAATGGCACTGGCGTCTTTGCCGGCCACTCCTTCGCCGAGCATGGCGTTGGTCAATAGCGCCAGACCGAGTGCGTTGCCGTCGTGGCTGCTGCCGGCGGCGAAGGTCAGGCGCATGTCGAACATCGGCAGTTCATGGGCTTCAACAAACAGCACCTTGGCACCGTTGGCTGTGTTCCAGGTTTGTACGTCAAGTTTGCGGGAGCTCGGTACTTTGCCGTCGAGCATCGCCAGTGATTCCACCGGCATGTTGGGGTCATCAGGACCGTCAGTCTCATGAGTTGTTTCCTCGGGCAAGGCATGGGCAACACTCACGCGAGAGCGGGTGAAAAATGTGTGGGCCGCTTTCTGGATGTCCTCGGGAGTTACCTCCTGCAGACCGGCAAGTTCAATATCCATCAGCTTCCACGACAGGCCGATTGTTTCCAGCTGTCCGATGGTGTGAGCCTGACTGTTGATCAAGTCTCGTTCGTAGACCAGTTGAGCGATCGCTCGAGCGCGCGCCCGCTCGATTTCTTCAGCAGAAGGCGCAGTGATTTTGAGCTGTTCGAGCAGTCGCCACAGGCCGGCTTCAACCTGCTCTATGGTTTTGTGTTTCCGGACGTTAGGTGTCGCTGACAAGGTGAACAAGCTGTCGCCTCGGGTGTAGGGGGCGTAATCCGAAGATGCATAGGTAACAAGCTCTTCTCCACGTTGCAGGAGCGCCGGGATACGGGCGCTATAACCACCATCAAGCAGGGACGCAATCAGCCGCAAGGCGTTTACCGAGTGTTTGTCTTCGGCGGTGGCTATACCGGGCACGTTGAAGGCCATGAGTATTTCCGGTTCCCGGGTCTGTGTGTGCACTGTAATCCTGCGTTCGCCTGGCTCTGCCAGTTCCAGCGGAATCTTGACTGGGGGGATGTCACGACTTTGGATCGGCCCGAACCAACGCTGGGCCAGAGTGACGACCTCTTCCGGTGTCACATCACCCACCACAACTAGCGTGGCATTGTTCGGCGCATACCAGGATTGGTACCAGTGACGCAGCTCTTCGATCTTCATGCGCTCAAGATCGGCCATCCAGCCAATGGTTGGCGTTCTGTAGCCGCTGCTGGGGAAAGTGATGGTAGAGAAGAGTTCTCGCGCCCTGCTCATCGAGCTGTCGTCGACACGCAGGCGGCGTTCTTCCTTGATGACTTCGATCTCTTTATTGAACTCTTCGGCTGGCAGGTGTGCGTTCACCATGCGGTCGGCTTCGAGTTCGAAGGCCACGCCAAGGTAGTCGCGGGACAGCAACTGGTAATAAACGGTAGCGTCGTCGCTGGTGAAGGCATTCTCCTCAGCGCCGAGGCTGCGCAATATTATCGATGCTTCACCGGGTCGGGTTTTATTGCTGCCCTTGAACACCATGTGTTCCAGGGCGTGGGATAGCCCCGATTGCCCCGGATGTTCATAGCTGGAACCGACTTTGTACCAGAGCTGGGAGATCACCACAGGTGCTCGATGATCTTCGCGAACGATGATCTTCAGGCCATTTTCGAGAGTGCACTCATGCGTAGGGGTTGGAGTTCGTTCAGTCATTGGCTTGTTCATCCATTGGTTATTCATTGCATCCATGCGAGACATTTCGCACGTCAACGATGATCCAGGAGCAGAGGAACAAGCCACCTCAGATGTGTTGCGTTTTAAGAAGCCGCCGTGGTGCCGGGCAAGCCATCGGCCTGCCCGTGCGCTTTACTCGGCAGGGTTTTCAGTGCTGCGCTGCCACAATGAGTAATACACGCGCCCGGATTTCTGTTCCCGGTGCAGGCGCCAGTTCTCCGGCAGGCCCAGGGTCGACGGCGCCGACTCGCTTTCGGTGTACACCCAGGCGTCTTCGGCCAGCCATTGGCGCTCTTCGAGCAACTTGCAGACGGTGGGCAGCAGGTCCTGGTTGAACGGCGGGTCAAGGAACACCAGGTCGTAGGCCGTTGCGGTCTGGGTTTCCAGGTAGCGCAGGGCGTCGGCGGTCTGGACCTGGCCGTTGGTGCAACGCAATGTGCCCAGGTGTTCCTTCAGGCTGGACACCGCGATGCTGCTGGCGTCCAGCGCCTGACCCATGGCTGCGCCGCGGGACAGGGCTTCGAGGAACAGCGCGCCACTGCCGGTGAACGGGTCGAGTACCTTGGCACCGGGTACATAAGGTGCGAGCCAGTTGAACAGGGTTTCACGCACTCGGTCCGGCGTCGGGCGCAGGCCCGGGGCGTCGGGGAAGCTCAGCTTGCGGCTGCGCCATTCACCGCCGATGATGCGCAACTGGTTTACGCCGTTGTGGACGTTTTTGGCGGGTTTTTTAGGGTGGGCCATTAATGCTCCGGAACCCCGAGCGGCTGCTCGGAAGGTTTATCAGTAGGGGCCGGTAACGGCTTTTGCGGCACGGTCGGGCCAGCGCTGACGATGACCATCTTGTCCGTACTCAGGTGTTTGTTCATTGCGGCTTTGACCTGCTCGACGGTCAAGGCCTGGGACTGTTGCATGAAGTCTTCCAGGTGACTCAGCGGCAAGTTGTAAAAACCGATGGCGCCCAGCTGACCGACGATATCGGCGTTGCTGGCGGTGGACAGCGGGAAGCTGCCGGCCAGTTCGCGCTTGGCGTCGTCCAGCTCTTTTTCGGTCGGGCCGGTATTAAGGTAGTCGGCCAGTACATCCTGCACCAGTTTCAGGGTGCCCTCGCTCATCTCGGCACGGGTTTGCAGGTTGATCATGAACGGGCCGCGTGCCTGCATCGGGGTGAAGCCCGAATACACGCCGTAAGTCAGGCCACGCTTTTCGCGCACTTCACTCATCAAGCGGGTGCCGAAGCCGCCGCCACCGAGAATCTGGTTGCCCATGGACAACGCCGCATAGTCCGGGTCGTCGCGATCGATGCCCAGTTGCGCAAGCATCAGGTTGGTCTGCTTGGACGGGAACTCGATATGGCCGACGCTGGCCTTGGGCTCGACCGGTTGTGCGATTTTCGGCAAGGCCGGGCCTTTGGGCAGGGCGCTGGAAACCTGGGCGGCAATCGCTTCAGCTTCCGCGCGGGACAGGTCGCCGACCAGCGCGATCACCACATTACCGGCTGCGTAGGCTTTCTCGTGGAAAACACGCAGCTGTGCCTGGGTGATCGCCGGGACGGTTTTCGCCGTGCCATCGCTGGCGTGTGCGTACGGGTGATCACCGTACAAGCGGTTCATCAGTTCCAGGCTCGCCAGTTTGCCGGGGTTCTGTTTCTGGTATTCAAAACCGGCGAGCATCTGGTTCTTGATGCGGGCTAGCGAGTCGGCAGGGAAAGTCGGCTTGCCGATGACTTCGGCGAACAGCTTCAGGGCCGGTTCGCGCTGGTCCTTGGCACTCAGGCTGCGCAGCGAAGCGATTGCCATGTCCTTATAAGCGCCGTTGCCGAAATCGGCACCCAGGCCTTCGAAGCCCTGGGCAATGGCACCGACGTCCTTGCCGGCCACACCTTCGTTGAGCATGGCGTTGGTCAACACCGCCACGCCCGGTGTATCGCCGTCCTGGCTGCTGCCGGCAGCGAAGATCAGGCGCATGTCGAACATCGGCAGCTCATGGGCTTCGACAAACAGCACCTTGGTGCCTTCGGCGGTGTTCCAGGTCTGCACGTCCAGCTTGCGGTGTTGCGGTGCCTTGCCGTTGAGTTCGGTCAGCGATTGCAGTTTCTGGCTGGCCTTGGCCTTGTCCAGGGCTTCGCTGGCATTGGTTTCACCGGAGCGCGACAGATAGAACGCGGCGGAGCCGATAACGGCGACGGCGACCAGGCCGATCAGGGCCAGGCGGGAGGGTTTACGCTCACTCATGAGTCGTCTCCAGAGGCAATACATGGGCGACGCTGAGACGTTCGCGGGTGAAGTACAGCTTGGCGGCTTTCTGGATGTCTTGCGGCGTGACGCTTTCCAGATCGGCCAGTTCGGTGTCCATCAGTTTCCATGACAGGCCGACCGTTTCCAGTTGGCCGATGGCGGTGGCCTGGCTGGTGATCGAGTCGCGCTCGAAGACCAGGCCGGCGATGACTTGTGCGCGTACGCGTTCCAGTTCTTCGGCGGTTGGCGCCGTGGTTTTCAACTGGTCGAGCAGCTTCCACAAACCGGCTTGCGCCTGGGCGATGGTCTTGTGTTTCTGCGAGTTTGGCGATGCCGACAGAGTGAAGAGGCTGTCGCCACGGGTGTAGGCGTCGTAACTCGACGAGCCGCCGGACACCAGTTCTTCTCCGCGTTCCAGTTGCGTCGGGATGCGCCCGCTGTAGCCGCCGTCGAGCAGCGCCGAGATCAGACGCAGGGCATTGACCAGGCGCTTGTCTTCGGCGGTGGCGATGCTCGGCACGTTGAAGGCCAACATCAGGCTGGGCAGTTGGGTCTGTACGTGCAGAGTGATCTGGCGCTCGCCTGGTTCGGCCAGTTCCAGCGGTTTTTTTGCGGCGGGCACATCACGCTTGGCGATCGGGCCGAAATAGCGTTGGGCCAGGGTTTTGACTTCGTCCGGAGTGACATCGCCAACCACCACCAGCGTAGCGTTGTTGGGCACGTACCAGGTTTCGTACCAGTGGCGCAGCTCTTCGACCTTCATCCGCTCAAGGTCGGCCATCCAGCCGATGGTCGGCGTGTGATAGCCGCTGGCCGGGTAGGCCATGGCCTTGAAGCGCTCGTAGGCCTTGGCCATCGGCTTGTCGTCGGTACGCAGGCGACGTTCTTCCTTGATGACCTCGATTTCCTTGGCGAACTCGTCGGGCGGCAGGCGCAGGCTGGCCATGCGGTCGGCTTCCAGCTCGAAGGCAACGCCCAGGCGATCACGGGCCAGCACCTGGTAGTACGCGGTGAAGTCGTCACTGGTGAATGCGTTTTCTTCGGCGCCGAGGTCGCGCAGGATCAGCGAGGCTTCGCCGGGGCCGACTTTCTCGCTGCCCTTGAACATCATGTGCTCCAGAGCGTGGGACAAACCGGTATTACCCGGCGTCTCGTAGCTGGAGCCGACCTTGTACCAGACCTGGGAAACCACCACGGGCGCACGATGGTCTTCGCGCACGACCACCTTCAAGCCATTGTCGAGAGTGAATTCGTGGGTGGGTTGCGGGTCGGCAGCCAAGGCCGAAAGGGGCAGGCAAACTGTGCTGAGCAGCAGGCCTGCGGCGCGGCGGGCAAGAGCATTCATTCGTTTTCAAACCTTTGGGGCTGCCCGCTTGGTCTTAGCGTCAGCGGGCGAGAGGTAGGGCGTGTCATCAATCATTACCAGTACTGGTAATGATTGATGACACGCCCTAGGATACTGATCCGTTTTAGCGGCGGCCACGCCTATCAGGCCTTTATGCTTGATCAGGTTGAATGGGTTTGCGACGGAAGGTGGATGTTTATCAACTGAATTCCGCGTTTTCGCCGATTTTGCTGCTTTAGTCCTATGAGAAATCGATTCCTTGAGGCGCCGATGAGCACCTCGACAAAATGTTGCGCGTGAACAAGCTGGGTGAAACATAGTCTGTTCTGCATCGAATATTTATTTGCCGGGGCGCCATTGGCGCGTCGCTACCGTGAGATAGCCGTCCTCCATGTTTGGTTCCAACGACGACAAGAAGACCCCAGCTGCGGCTGGCGAGAAAAAAAGCCTGTTCGGATGGCTGCGCAAAAAGCCGCAGGAACCCGTCGTCGAACAGCCACAAGCCATTCCTGAACCAGCGCCGACGCCGGTCCCGGTAATAGAAGAAGCGCCCGCGTCGGTTGCTTTGCCGATTGCCGAGCCGTTGCAGCAACCCAAGGTTGAAGCCGCTCCCGAACCCGTCAGCGAAATCGTCACCGAACAGCCGTTGGCCCCGACGGCCGAGCCGTGGTTGACCCTGCCGGTGGCCGAAGAACCCGTGGCATTGGTCGAAAATGACCTGGCTCCTCACGTGACACCACCGATTCCGGCTCCGGTAGCGTTTACGCCTGCACCGGCTCATGTGCCTGTGGTCGAACCTATTGTTGAACCAGTCGTCGTAGCCGAGCCTGTGCCTGTTGTCAGCCAGCCAGAGGTTCCGGTATTCGTTGCTCCGGTTGCTCAAGCACCGGCACCCGCTCCGATTCCTGAGCCGATCGCGGTACCCGTTGAAGCTCCGGCGGAACTGGTACGCACCGAAGAAACCAAAGCCGGTTTCTTCGCCCGCCTCAAGCAGGGCCTGTCCAAGACCAGCGCCAGTATCGGCGAAGGCATGGCCAGCCTGTTCCTGGGCAAAAAGGTTATTGATGACGAGCTGCTCGAAGACCTCGAAACCCGTTTGCTGACCGCCGACGTTGGTGTTGAAGCCACCTCGGTGATCATTCAGCGTTTGACGCAGAAGGTAGCGCGCAAGGAGCTGGCCGACGCCGATGCCCTGTACAAATCCCTGCAAGCCGAGCTGGCAGCGATGCTCAAGCCTGTCGAGCAGCCGCTGAAAATCACCTCGCAGAACAAGCCGTTCGTGATTCTGGTCGTCGGCGTCAACGGTGCCGGCAAGACCACTACCATCGGCAAGCTGGCGAAGAAACTGCAGCTGGAAGGCAAGAAAGTCATGCTCGCCGCCGGCGATACCTTCCGTGCGGCGGCGGTGGAGCAATTGCAGGTCTGGGGTGAGCGCAACAAGATCCCGGTGATCGCGCAGCACACTGGCGCCGACTCGGCTTCGGTGATCTTCGACGCCGTGCAGGCCGCCAAGGCTCGTGGCATCGATGTCCTGATCGCCGACACCGCCGGCCGCCTGCACACCAAAGACAACTTGATGGAAGAGCTGAAAAAGGTTCGCCGGGTGATCAGCAAGCTCGATGCCGACGCACCTCACGAAGTGCTGTTGGTGCTTGACGCCGGCACCGGCCAGAACGCCATCAACCAGGCCAAGCAATTCAACCAGACCGTTGAACTGACCGGCCTGGCGCTGACCAAGCTCGACGGCACCGCCAAGGGCGGGGTGATTTTCGCCCTGGCCAAGCAATTCGGCCTGCCGATCCGCTACATTGGCGTCGGCGAAGGCATCGACGATTTGCGTACCTTTGAAGCAGAACCCTTTGTCCAGGCATTGTTTGCCGAACGGGAGCGTTCATGATTCGTTTCGAACAGGTCGGTAAGCGCTACCCGAACGGTCACGTCGGCTTGCATGAGCTGAGCTTTCGAGTCCGCCGTGGCGAGTTCTTGTTTGTCACCGGCCATTCCGGTGCCGGTAAATCCACGCTGTTGCGCCTGTTGCTGGCGATGGAGCGCCCGACCAGCGGCAAGCTGCTGCTCGCCGGGCAAGACCTGAGCACCATCAGCAACGCGCAGATTCCTTTCTTGCGCCGACAGATCGGTGTGGTGTTCCAGAATCACCAGTTGCTGTTCGATCGCACGGTGTTCAATAACGTCGCGTTGCCTTTGCAGATCCTGGGGTTGTCCAAGGCCGAGATCGCCAAGCGCGTGGACTCGGCACTGGAGCGCGTGGCGCTGTCGGATAAAACCGATCTGTACCCGGGCGACCTGTCCACCGGTCAGCAGCAGCGCGTCGGCATCGCCCGCGCCATCGTCCATCGTCCGGCCTTGCTGCTGGCGGATGAACCGACCGGTAACCTCGACCCGCGTCTGGCCGCCGAGATCATGGGCGTGTTCGAAGACATCAATCGCCTGGGTACCAGCGTGCTGATCGCCAGTCACGACCTGGCCCTGATCGCCCGCATGCGCCATCGCATGCTGACGTTGCAACGCGGTCGATTGATCGGTGACGGGGAGGCCGCGGTATGAGTGCAACACGTAGCCCCAAGGTTTCCGAGCGTGTGGCCCCGAAGGCCGCCGATCCGCAGCCGAAAAAGAAAAAACGCGATGATGACGACGGGCCGGACTTTGCCACGTTGTTCCGCGCCTGGATCGAAAGTCATCGTGCCAGTCTGGTGGACAGCCTGCGCCGCCTGGGCAAGCAGCCCATCGGCAGTTTCTTCACCTGCATGGTGATGGCGGTGGCCCTGAGTTTGCCCATGGGGCTGTCACTTTTGCTAAGTAACGTCGAGCGCCTCGGTGGCTCCTGGCAGCGTGCGGCGCAGATTTCCCTGTATCTGGACCTTGAGGCCAAGCCGGCCGAAGGTGAATCTCTGCGCGATCAGATCAAGGGCATGCCTGGCGTCGCCGAGGCCGAATATGTTGGCCGGGATCAGGCGCTGGAAGAGTTCCAGCAACAGTCCGGGCTGGGCGAGGCGCTCAAGGAATTGCCTGAGAACCCGTTGCCGGGCGTGGTCCTGGTGACGCCGAACGAAGTCGACAAGCCGGCCCTTGAAGCATTAAGACAAAAACTATCCGAGTTGCCGAAGGTACAACAGGCGCAACTTGATTTAGTCTGGGTCGAGCGTCTGGCAGCCATCCTCAAGCTGGGTGACCGTTTTGTCTTCGGTCTGACCGTGCTTCTGGTTTCTGCATTACTTTTGGTGATAGGCAATACCATTCGTCTTCATATTGAAAACCGCCGCACAGAGATAGAAGTGATTAAACTGGTTGGCGGCACTGACAGCTATGTGCGCAGGCCCTTTCTGTATATGGGCGCGTTGTATGGCTTCGGTGCGGGGATTCTGTCCTGGGGCGTCCTGGCGTTCGGCCTTGATTGGCTGAACGACGCGGTGGTAGGGCTGGCCGGTTTGTACGGCAGTGATTTTGCACTGGCTGGAGTGCCAGTTGCCGACGGTCTGTCTCTCTTGCTTGGCGCGGTGCTGTTGGGGTATATCGGTGCATGGATTGCAGTCGCACGCCACCTGAGGGAGCTTGCGCCTAAGTAGTATCATTTTGCTCGTATTGACCTTTCAGCGTTTTTGGGTTTTAGGGAACTTGTCTTTCGGTTTCCGGTCAATTTTCGCAGTGCTGAACTGCACGAGTTTGTAAGTCGGAGGTTTTTTCGTATGACCAATTCTTTGCAACCTGCATATGCTCTGGTCCCGGGTGCGAACCTGGAGGCCTATGTGCACACCGTCAACAGCATTCCATTGCTGTCGCCGGAGCAGGAGCGTGAACTGGCCGAGAGTCTCTATTATGAGCAGGATTTGGGGGCGGCTCGGCAGATGGTGCTCGCCCACCTGCGTTTTGTCGTACATATCGCCCGTAGCTATTCCGGCTACGGCCTGGCCCAGGCTGACCTGATCCAGGAAGGCAACGTCGGCCTGATGAAGGCCGTGAAGCGCTTCAACCCGGAAATGGGCGTGCGCCTGGTGTCCTTTGCCGTGCACTGGATCAAGGCGGAAATCCACGAGTTCATCCTGCGCAACTGGCGCATCGTGAAAGTCGCGACCACCAAGGCCCAGCGCAAGTTGTTCTTCAATCTGCGCAGCCAGAAGAAGCGTCTGGCCTGGCTGAACAACGAAGAAGTCCATCGTGTAGCGGAAAGCCTGGGTGTAGAGCCTCGGGAAGTGCGCGAGATGGAAAGCCGCCTGACCGGCCATGACATGGCCTTCGACCCGGCTGCCGAAGCGGACGACGACAGTGCTTTCCAGTCGCCGGCCAACTATCTGGAAGACCACCGGTACGACCCGGCCCGTCAACTGGAAGATGCCGACTGGAGCGACAACTCCAACCACAACTTGCACGAAGCGCTGGAAGTGCTGGACGACCGCAGCCGTGACATCCTCTACCAGCGCTGGCTGGCGGAAGAAAAAGCCACGTTGCATGACCTGGCGCAGAAGTACAACGTGTCGGCCGAGCGTATTCGTCAGCTTGAGAAGAGTGCGATGAACAAGCTCAAGTTGTCGATCGCTGCGTAATCGGCGAGCAGGCAATAAAAAACGCCCCGGTCATTGATCGGGGTGTTTTGTTTTCAGGCTCAAAAGATCGCAGCCTTCGGCAGCTCCTACATAGGATTGCGTACCCCAGTAGGAGCTGCCGAAGGCTGCGATCTTTGATTTTTTCAGTTACTGCGCCCAAGGCGCCCGACGCGAATCGTTCAGCCCGACCAGATAGCTGTCGCCGCCCAGTTGGCTCATCTGTCGCCGAATCCAGCCTGCGCGTCGCGCCACGTAAGCGGTCGGATGGCTCGCACTCCACACGCGAGGATTGGGCAATACCGCAGCCAACAAGCTCGATTGCTGGCGGCTGAGGTTCTTGGCGCTCACACCAAAGTGATGCCGGGCCGCCGCTTCGGCGCCAAACACGCCGTCATCCCACTCGACACTGTTGAGGTACACCTCAAGAATTCGCTGCTTGGGCCAGAGCACTTCGATCAGTCCGGTGAACCAGGCTTCCAGGCCTTTGCGCAGCCAGCTGCGGCCAGACCACAAGAACAGATTTTTCGAAACCTGCTGGCTCAGGGTGCTGGCGCCACGGATCGAACCGCCGCGCTCGTTATGGGCAAACGCCGCCTGAATCGCACCGATATCGAAGCCCCAGTGCTCCGGGAATTTCTGGTCTTCGCCGGCAATCACCGCGACTTTCAGGTCATCGGAGATCTCGTCCCAGGGTTTCCAGGTCCGTTGCAGGTCGATGGGTTCGCCGTCAAACCAGGACTCGATCTTGCGCTCGACCATTAGCGTCGTCCCCGGCGGCGGCACCACGCGAAAGATCAGCACCAGCAATACGCTGCCACCCATGAACCAGAGCACGGCCTTGGAGAAATGACGGAAATAGATACGCAGCATAGAGATGGCTTGGCCGAACCCGTTGAGCGGGCCATTATACAGACCCTTTGGATCGAAACTGACTGGAGTTCTGCATGCTGCGTGGCTTTGTGATGCTGGCCGCTTTTTTCGGCTTCACCGGTGTCGGCCTCGGGGCCTTTGCCGCCCATGGCCTGAAGAGCCGCCTGAGCGCCGATTACCTGGCGATCTTCCACACTGGCGTCACCTATCAACTGGTGCACGCCCTGGCGTTGCTCGGTGTTGCAGCGCTGGCCACGCAAATTCCCGGTCGACTCGCCACCTGGGCCGCTGCATCGTTTGCCATCGGTATCCTGCTGTTCTCCGGTAGCCTGTATGTATTGGCGCTGACGGGCATCGGCAAGTTCGGCATCATCACCCCGTTCGGTGGTCTGGCCTTTCTGGTGGGCTGGTTTTGCCTCGGACTTGCCGCCTGGCGCCTGAGCTGACTTAACGGTCCATTTCATGACGAATGGCTTGGGTCGGCCTGACTGATCGGGCTAGAATGCCAGCCCCTAAAAATGATGGCGGCATCCGGCATGCGCATTCAGTTGAACGGCGAATCCCTTGAACTGCCCGACGGTGAAACCGTTGCGGCCCTGCTGACCCGTCTGGACCTGACCGGACGTCGGGTGGCGGTCGAACTCAATCTGGATATCGTCCCGCGCAGTCAGCATGCAGACACCACATTGAATGACGGCGACAACGTCGAAGTGGTGCACGCCATCGGCGGCGGCTAGCAGCCTCGGCCCAGTGGCCACAGAATTCAGCAAGTACCTCACCCCTACAGAGGATTTCCCATGAGCATCGTTCGCAGCGACAAGCCTTTCGTCCTGGCCGGTCGTACTTACCAGTCGCGTTTGCTGGTCGGTACCGGCAAGTACCGTGACATGGAAGAAACCCGCCTGGCCATCGAAGCCTCGGGTGCCGAGATCGTTACCTTCGCCGTGCGCCGCACGAACCTTGGCCAGATCGAGGGCGAGCCGAACCTGCTCGAAGTGCTGTCGCCGGATCGCTACACCTTCCTGCCGAACACCGCCGGTTGCTACGACGCCATCGAAGCCGTGCGCACCTGCCGCCTGGCCCGTGAGCTGCTCGATGGCCACAACCTGGTGAAGCTGGAAGTGCTGGCCGACCAGAAAACCCTGTTCCCCAACGTGATCGAAACCCTCAAGGCCGCCGAAACGCTGGTCAAGGAAGGCTTCGACGTCATGGTCTACACCAGTGATGATCCGATCATCGCCCGTCAGTTGGCGGAAATCGGCTGTATCGCGGTGATGCCGCTGGCCGGTCTGATCGGCTCTGGTCTGGGGATCTGCAACCCGTACAACCTGCAGATCATCCTCGAAGAAGCCAAAATCCCGGTGCTGGTGGATGCCGGTGTCGGTACTGCTTCCGACGCTACCATTGCCATGGAACTGGGTTGTGATGCGGTGCTGATGAATTCGGCCATCGCCCACGCCCAGCAGCCGGTCATGATGGCTGAAGCCATGAAACATGCGATCGTCGCAGGCCGCCTGGCTTACCTCGCCGGCCGCATGCCGAAAAAACTCTATGCCAGCGCCTCTTCGCCGCTGGATGGTCTGATCAAGTAAGAGCCATTGATGACTGAATCGAACGACACGCCAATCCAGACGGAAGAAGGCGACGAGCGCCAACACCGCCGCATCAAGAGCTTCGTGATGCGCGCCGGGCGCATGACCGAAGGCCAGCAAAAGGGCCTGGAGCAGGGCACTCCGCTGTTCGTGCTGCCGCTGGCCGACGCGCCGGTGGATTTCGACCAAGTGTTCGGTCGCTCGGCACCGCGCTCGCTGGAAATCGGTTTCGGTATGGGCCATTCGCTGCTGGAAATGGCCGCCGCTTCGCCGGATCAGGATTTCATTGGCGTCGAGGTTCACCGTCCGGGTGTCGGGGCGCTGCTCAATGGCGTGCTGACGCAAGGCCTGACCAACCTGCGGGTCTACGATTGTGATGCCATCGAAGTGCTCAACCGTTGCGTGGCCGATAACAGCCTCGATCGCCTGATGCTGTTTTTTCCGGATCCGTGGCACAAGAGCCGTCACCACAAGCGCCGTATCGTTCAGGCGTCCTTCGCTGAACTGGTGCGCAGCAAGTTGAAAGTCGGCGGCATTCTGCACATGGCCACCGATTGGGAGCCGTACGCCGAATACATGCTGGAAGTGATGAACGTTGCGCCGGGTTACCGCAACCTCGCCGAAGACGGCAAGTGCGTACCGCGCCCGGCCGAGCGGCCGATCACCAAGTTCGAACGCCGTGGCGAACGTCTTGGGCATGGCGTGTGGGATTTGAAGTTCGAGAAGCAGTCCTAAGCATCACCCAATACAAACTGTGGGAGCGGGCTTGCTCGCGAAGGCGTCGTGTCAGTCGACATTAATGTTGTCTGATGCACCGCTTTCGCGAGCAAGCCCGCTCCCACAGTTGTTTTAAGGTGTGGCTGAGATCAGCGGCGGTCTGCCACAACGCCAATCAACACCAACACTACCAGCAACACCGGCGCGAGGCTGTAGTTATTGAACTGGCTCAAGCCGCGCACGACCCACGGCGTGGCATAGATCAGCGCCGCGCCGCTGCCGATCATGCACAGCAGGGACATCAGTGGCACGCGCAACGCGCCGGCGATGCTGCCCAGGCGTTGCTCGACCCAGCCTTTGAAATCCGCACCAAACAGCACCAGCAGGCAGCCCACCAGGGCCAGGGCGATTTCCGAGAGGTTGCTGCGGCTCCAGCGAGACACGGTGGCAAGCAGGTCGAGTACCAAATCCATTCGATTTCCTTATGTCAGAAATTTCTGCAGCAAGTCGTTGAGGAAGAGTTGTCCGCGTTCGGTGGCTACCAGACGTGACGGTTCGACCTGCAACAGGCCGCTTTGTTCGGCTTCGCGGCGGCCTTCAGCAAGGCTTTCCAGTGTCATGCCGGTGCGTTCCGGGTACAGCCGTGATTCGACGCCTTTAGTCAGGCGCAGCGCGTTCATCAGGAATTCGAACGGCATTTCATCGTTGCCCAGCGCTTTCTCGCCGGCCTGGAAGTTTTTTGCCGGATTCAGGTAATCCTTCGGCAGGCGGGTCTTCCAGGTGCGAATGATGCGCCCGTCCGGATGGCTGAGCTTGCCATGGGCGCCGGCGCCGATGCCAATGAAGTCGCCAAAACTCCAGTAATTGAGGTTGTGCCGTGCCGGGCGACCGGGCAGGGCGTAGGCCGAGACTTCGTATTGCGCGTAACCGTGTTCAGCCAGCAGCGCTTGCCCGGCTTCCTGGATGTCCCACAGCGTGTCGTCTTCCGGCAGCGTCGGCGGCTGGTTCCAGAACACCGTGTTCGGTTCCAGGGTCAGTTGATACCACGACAGGTGTGTCGGCTTCAGGGCGATGGCTGTGCGCAGGTCGGCCAAGGCATCGTCCAGGGACTGATTGGGCAAGCCATGCATCAAGTCCAGGTTGAAGTTGTCGAACCCGGCCTGCCGCGCCATGCCAGCGGCGCGTACGGCTTCGTCGCCGTTGTGGATGCGGCCCAAAGCCTGAAGCTTTTCTTGCTGGAAGCTCTGGATGCCGATCGACAGGCGATTGATCCCCAGTTTCCGGTACGCGACGAACTTGTCTTGCTCGAAGGTCCCCGGATTGGCTTCCAGCGTGATTTCGATGTCGCTGGCAAACGGGATGCGTTGTTCGATGCCTTTGAGCAAGCGACCCAGCGAATCAGCACTGAACAGGCTTGGCGTGCCGCCACCAAAGAAAATCGAGCTCAGCTCACGACCATAAACGGCGTGCAGGTCCTGGTCGAGATCGGCCAGCAATGCGTCGACGTACTCTTCTTCCGGCAACACAGGGCTGGCGGTGTGGGAGTTGAAGTCGCAATAAGGGCATTTGCGCACGCACCACGGGATGTGGATATACAGCGCCAGTGGCGGCAGCACAGGCAGGGCTGCCCGAGGCGATTGAGCATCGCCGCCGAAGATCAGCGGCGACGCGGATGATTCACGGGTCATTTCAAGCCCAGACGCTGGCGCAGCAGATCCATTGCACGGGCGCGGTGGCTGATCTGGTTCTTGTCGCCCGGGCTCAGCTCGGCGCTGGAGCAATCGCGCTCCGGCACCCAGAACAGCGGGTCGTAGCCAAAGCCGTGTTCGCCGCTGGCCTGGGTCAAGATTCGCCCGTGCCACAAACCTTCGCAGAGAATCGGCAATGGATCATCGGCGTGGCGCACCAGTGCCAGCACGCACACGAACTGCGCACCGCGCTCGGCTTCAGGCACGTCTTTCAATGCGTCGAGCAGCTTGGCGTTGTTCGCCGCATCGCCCTTGCCGTCGGCATAACGCGCCGAGTAGATGCCTGGCGCGCCGCCAAGGAAATCCACCGCCAGCCCGGAATCGTCGGCCAACGCCGGCAGGCCGGAAATGCGCGCGGCATTGCGGGCCTTGAGGATGGCGTTTTCGACGAACGACAAACCAGTCTCTTCGGGCTCGACACTGCTGAACTCGCCGATTGAGCGCAGATGCACCGACTCGCCGAGCATGGCCTGGAGTTCCTTGAGTTTGCCGGCGTTATGGCTGGCCAGTACGAGTTGCGTGAAGTTGATCATTGGCCAGGGAAGAGCTCTTGGTTGAAATTGATGGTGTTTATCTTGTCGCCGGTCTGCACCTTGATGTTGAAGGTGCGGACTTCCTGCTGGGGTACCGGGTATTGGGCGATGTAGTAGATCGCTCCTTGCTCGGTGACCTGCTTGAAGTTCAGTGTATAGCTTTGGCTGGTCAGGTCTTTGACGGTGCCGCTGACCTCGGCCGTCATCGGCGTGCCGGCCTTGATCACCGTAATGTTGATCACGCCCTGATCCTTGCTGCGAGTCAGTTGGGCGGCCTTGGCAACGTCCGGTAGCAGGTAGGTGGAGTTGAAGGTGTTGTAGTGCACCGTCACGTCACCGAAGGTTTCCTTGCGTTCGCTCTTGATGGCGTCGGCGGCCATGGCGGTGATGCTCAGGCAGGCAGTGAGTAAAAACAACGCTAGACGACCCATGATCGTTCTCCTTGAAATAGGGTGGATCAGACTGCGACCTTGTGATCGGAAAGTCCCGGGCTGCTGACCCGGTAGATACCGATCTCACCTAACAGATTAGGCCATAGCTTGCTGGCCCACCCGTGCCGATGCTGTTGATCCACGGCAAGCCGATCAATGACCTTCGCTTCACGTTCGCGACACAAGGCTTCAAAGTCCGCGAAGGTGCAGAAGTGAATGTTCGGCGTGTTGTACCAGGTGTACGGCAGGAACTCGGAAACCGGCATGCGGCCCTTGCTCGCCAGGTACCAGCGGCAGCGCCAATGACCGAAATTCGGGAAAGTGATGATGCACTGACGGCCGACGCGCAGCATTTCCTCGAGGATCCTGTCCGGGTAGTGCACCGCTTGCAGCGCCTGGGTCATGACCACGACATCGAAACTGTTGCTGGCAAAGTTGCCCAGGCCCTTGTCCAGGTCCTGTTCGATGACGTTGATGCCCTTGGCCACGCACTCGGCGATGTTGTCGGCGTCGTTTTCCAGGCCATAACCGGTGACTTGCTTGTTATCGCGCAGCCAGGTCAGCAGCTCGCCATCGCCGCACCCGAGGTCGAGCACGCGGCTGCCGGCGGGGATCCATTCCTGGATGATTTCCAGATCAGCTCTCATGGCTTTCTCACAACGTAATGCGGTTCATGTAATTGCCGAATGCCTGCAGGTAGCGCGGGATCGGAATCAGGAAGGCGTCGTGGCCTTGCGGAGCGTCGATCTCGAGGTAGCAGACGTCCTTGCGCGCGGCCATCAGTGCGTCCACCAGCTCCCGCGAGCGGGCAGGGGAGAAGCGCCAGTCGGTGGTGAACGACATTACGCAGAACCTGGCTTTTGCACCTTCAAAGGTTTTCGCCAGGTTATCGTCGAAGTTCGCTGCCGGATCGAAGTAATCGAGCGCTTTGGTCATCAACAGGTACGTGTTGGCATCGAAGCGTCCGGAGAACTCTTCGCCCTGATAGCGCAGGTAGCTTTCCACCTGGAACTCGACGCTGTGGAAGTCGTAGTTGAGCTTCTCGCTCTTGAGCCCGCGGCCGAATTTCTCGCCCATGGAGTCGTCGGACAGGTAGGTGATATGCCCGACCATCCGCGCCAGCATCAGGCCGCGCTTGGGGATCACGTTGTGTTCCTGGAACGAGCCGCCGTGGAATTCAGGGTCGGTGAGGATCGCCTGGCGCGCCACTTCGTTGAACGCGATGTTCTGTGCAGACAGCTTGGGCGCCGAGGCGATGGCCAGGCAATGACGGATGCGGTCTGGGTAGGTGATGCTCCATTGCATCGCCTGCATGCCGCCGAGGCTGCCGCCGATCACGGCCGCGAACTGGGCGATGCCGAGACGATCGGCCAGGCGCGCCTGGCTGTGCACCCAATCCTCGACGGTTAACACCGGGAAGTCGGCGCCGAACGGCTTGCCGGTGTCCGGGTTGATGCTGCTCGGGCCGGTGGAGCCGTTGCAGCCGCCGAGGTTGTTCAGGCTGACCACGAAGAACTTGCTGGTGTCGATCGGCTTGCCGGGACCGATGCAGCTGTCCCACCAACCGGGCTTGCGGTCGTCGACGCTGTGGTAGCCGGCGGCGTGGTGGTGACCGGACAGGGCGTGGCAGATCAGCACGGCGTTGCTCGCCGTGGCATTGAGCGTGCCGTAGGTTTCGTAAATCAGGTCATAGGCCGGAAGCGAACGGCCGCAGGCCAACGCCAGGGGTTCGCTGAAGTGCGCCACTTGCGGCGTCACCAGACCAACAGAATCGGGGGGAAAGGCAGCTGGCATCGACCCTGCTCTCATTGAAATGAGGCGTAAGTCTAAAGACCGCTGGGGTAAGCGGCAAGCAAAGGCCGGGCCTGATTTCATTCAGTAAGACTGAGGTGCACCATTCGCGAGCAAGCCCGCTCCCACAGGGGGACGCATTCCAATGTGGGAGCGGGCTTGCTCGCGAATGAGGCGACTCGGTGGATCAGGCTGGACGCACCAGATCAGGCAAGTCCGGCAGCTTCTTCGGCGAACAGATCCGCACCCGTTTCTGCCGGTTCAACTCGCCGCTGAGCAGGCTGACCTGGCTCTTGGATACGCCAAAGGCCTTGGCCAGGAACGCCATCAGATACGCGTTTGCCTTGCCCTCGACCGGCGGCGCGGTCAGGCGGATCTTCAGGCGATCGCCGTGCAGCCCGCAGAAGTCATCGCTACGGGCTGCCGGTTGCAGGTGACACTCCAGAATCAGGTCGTCACCGTCCCAGCGAAACCAGCTCACCGGGTCAGATCAACACGCGGAGGATTTCCGGCATCATGGTCATGGCGGCGAGGTTGTTGATCACCAGCATGTCGAACAGCTTGAGTGCCAGGAACGCAAAGATCGGCGACAGGTCCAGACCGCCCAGGTTCGGCAGGAACTTGCGGAACGGCGCCAGGGCCGGTTCGCAGACGTCGTTCACCAGTTCGGCGCCGGGGTTATGGCTGCCCGGGGCGACCCAGGACAGGATCACGCTGATGATCAGGGCGAAGAAGAAAATCTTCATGAACAGCGCGGTCACCCCGATGATCGACCAGATCAGCAGTTGCAGCGGGTTGCCGGTGGTGCCGTAGGTCAGCAGCAGGGTCAGGGCCATCAGCGCCAGTTGCACCAGGATCGCCAGCACCAGCGAGGACATGTCCAGGCCGAACACGCTCGGGATGATCCGGCGCAGTGGCTTGAGCAGTGGCTGAGTGGCCTTGACGATGAACTGGCAGATCGGGTTGTAGAAGTTCGCCCGCACCAGTTGCAGCACGAAGCGCATCAGCACGATCAGCAGGTACAGGCTGCCGAGGGTTTGCAGCACGTAGACCGCTGCGGTGTTCAATCCAATCATGAAAAGCTCCTTATTGACCCAGTTGTTCGGCCATCTCGGCCGAGCGATGCGCGGCAGCGCCGAGTGCTTTTTCGACCAGGGCTTCAAAGCCATTGGCCTGGAACGACTTGATTGCAGCTTCCGTGGTGCCCGCAGGCGAGGTGACGCGGCGGCGCAGCTCGGCGGCGTCGACGTCGCTGGAGACCGCCATGTGTGCGGCGCCCAGGGCGGTTTGCAGGGTCAGTTGCGCGGCGATGTCCGCCGGCAGGCCGAGCTTCACGCCGGCGGCGGTCATGGCTTCGATCAACAGGAAAAAGTACGCCGGGCCCGAGCCGGAAACGGCGGTGACGGCATCCAGTTGCTGTTCTTCATTCAGCCATAGGGCGATGCCGACCGCGGACAGCAACTCCTGGGCCTGCTGACGTTGTTCGGCGGACACCTCGGCTGTCGCAAACAGGCCGCTCGCGCCCTGACGCACCAGCGCCGGGGTGTTGGGCATGCAGCGCACGATCGGCTGGGCGCCGAGCCAGTTGTTCATGCTGGCGCAGGTGATGCCCGCTGCAATCGAAACCACCAGTTGATCGGGCTTGAGGCTTGGGCGAATGGCTTCGCACACGGCTTTCATCGCCTGCGGCTTGACCGCCAGCACGACCACGTTGGCGCCATCGATGGCCTGGGCGTTGTCGGCAAAGGTTTCGATGCCGTGTTCAGCGCTCATGCGGGCGCGGGTTTCTTCGCCCGGATCGCTGGCGCGGATCTGCGCTGCTTCCAGACCCTTGGCCCGCAGGCCGCCGATCAGGCTGGCGGCCATGTTGCCGGCACCGATAAAGGCAATACGTGTCTTGCTCATGTCAGGTCCTTATAAAGAGAGGAGTCAGCCATTTTTCAAGGCTGACCGTAGTCGCGGGCGCCAAACAGGGCGGTGCCGATCCGCACCCAAGTGGCGCCTTGGGCGATGGCCGATTCGAGATCGTGGCTCATACCCATGGAAAGTGTGTCGAGCGGCAGGTTCAGGCTGGCTTGCAGGCTTTGCACGGCCGCGAAAGAGGCATCCTGGGCGGCGCGATCTTCAGTCGGCTCCGGAATGGCCATCAATCCGCGCAGTTTCAGGCGCGGCAGGTTACTGATGGCGTTGGCCAAGGCTGGCAGGTCGGCCGGGGTGCAGCCGGATTTGCTGGCTTCACCGCTGACATTGACCTGAATGCAGATGTTCAGGGGCGGCAGATCGGCGGGACGTTGTTCGGACAGGCGTTGTGCGATTTTCAGGCGATCCACGGAATGCACCCAGTCGAAGTGCTCGGCGATAGCGCGAGTCTTGTTCGATTGAATGGGGCCGATGAAGTGCCAGATCAAGGGCAGGTCGGCCAGTTCCAGCTGTTTGCCCAGCGCTTCCTGCAAGTAGTTCTCGCCAAAGTCGCGCAGGCCGGCAGCGTAGGCTTCACGCAGGTCCTGAGCGGGTTTGGTCTTGCTCACAGCCAGCAACCGGACGCTGTTTTCGGCGCGGTTCGCGGCAAGTGTTGCGGCATGTATGCGCGAACTAACCTGAAGAATGTTGTCTGCTATGGTGGACATCAAGAGGCGCCAGCGGTCTGAAGGTTCGCGGCATTCTACTGGAATTGAGAGGCGCTATGGATATCACTGAGCTGCTGGCATTCAGCGCCAAACAGGGGGCATCCGACCTGCACCTGTCCGCCGGCCTGCCACCGATGATTCGGGTGGATGGCGATGTGCGGCGCATCAACCTGCCGGCCATGGACCACCAGCAGGTGCAGGCGCTGATCCATGCCATCATGAATGACACCCAGCGGGCGGACTTCGAAAAGCATCTGGAAACCGATTTTTCCTTTGAAGTGCCCGGCGTGGCGCGCTTTCGGGTCAATGTGTTCAACCAGAACCGTGGCGCGGGCGCCGTGTTTCGCACCATCCCGGCGAAAGTGCAGAGTATGGACGAACTGGGCATGGGCGACGTGTTTCGCAAGATGACCGACGCTCCCCGTGGCCTGGTGCTGGTGACCGGCCCGACCGGTTCCGGCAAGTCCACCACGCTGGCAGCGATGATCGATTACCTCAATACCCATCGTCATCACCACATTCTCACCATTGAGGACCCCATCGAGTTTGTTCACGAGTCGCGCAAATGCCTGATCAATCAGCGTGAAGTCCATCGCGATACCCGTAGTTTCGCCACCGCGTTGCGTTCGGCACTCCGGGAAGACCCGGATGTGATCCTGGTGGGGGAGATGCGCGATCAGGAGACCATTCGCCTGGCGTTGACCGCAGCCGAAACCGGCCATCTGGTGTTCGGCACGCTGCACACCACGTCGGCGGCGAAAACCATCGACCGGGTGGTCGACGTGTTTCCGGGGGACGAGAAGTCGATGGTGCGTTCTATGCTCTCCGAGTCGCTGCTGGCGGTGGTATCCCAGACCCTGGTGAAGAAAATCGGCGGCGGACGCATCGCGGCACACGAGATCATGCTGGGGACATCGGCGATCCGGAACCTGATCCGCGAGGACAAGGTGGCGCAGATGTACTCGGCGATTCAGTCGGGAGGGTCGCTGGGGATGCAGACGCTGGATATGAGCCTGAAGGATCTGGTGACCAAGGGGTTGGTCAGTCGTGATCATGCGCGGGAGAAGGCGCGGTCACCGGATGGTTTTTGATGACCCTGAAAGCAAAGGGTCGCAGCCTTCGGCAGGTCCTACACAGGAATATGCGATTCCATGTAGGAGCTGCCGAAGGCTGCGAGCCTTTGATCTTGCTTCAATCAGCGCTGAACAACCCGCAACGCATTTTGTTCTTTCGGCAGAACCCGCTTGGCAACTACGTAGTGGTTTTCCCAGTACGGCTTCTTCAAGGTGTCGATGGACACCGACTTGCCGCGGCGTGGCGCGTGGATGAAACGGTCGTTGCCCAGGTAAATGGCAACATGATTGACCCGACGGCTCTTGATGTTGAAGAAAATCAGGTCGCCCGGCTTCAGGTCGTCGCGATCGACTTTCTCCCCATGACCGCTGGCCATGGCGTTGGAGGTGCGTGGCAGGTCGAACGTGGCGTCGTTGAACGCGTATTTCACCAGGCCGCTGCAATCGAAGCCTTTGCTTGGGCTGCTGCCGCCCCAACGATAGGGAGTGCCAAGGACGTTCACGGCGCGGCTCAGCACGTCGCTGCTTTCCTTGGTGCCCATCGGTGGAACCAGGCCGCTTTTGCTGCTGGCCAGGCTTGGAGCGTATTTAGCGGATTTCTTGTCTTTGCTCGAAGGAGCAGAGGCATGGGATTTCGGGGTGTAACCATTAACGTTTGGAAGACGTTGCTCACGATTGGTGGCGTGGGCGGCCAGTGGCATCAAAAGGCAAATGGTTAGCCATGTCTTGAAAAATGAACGCATTAGGCAAGGCTCTTAATAAGTTAGCGCGCAACTTTATAACAGCTTTTTTCCCGCTTCCGAGGCCGTTGGTCGATTCAATAAGGGGGGCAATGGTGGCAAAAAAGCAGCAAAATGGCGCCATTGTCGGACAGGAGTCCGGTGTTACAAGGCTTTGACAGGTGCGAAGGTAGCACTTGCCATACGTCGGGTGCCTGTAAAAAAGTCACAAAGAATTAAAGAATATTTATCTATCGTGTGAATCGAGGTCATTCATGAACCCCTATCAACAGGCTGTCCAGCAGCAAGACACCCACAGCAAAGTGATCGGTTACCTGCTGTGGATTTTCGGTTTTACCGGTGCTCACCGCTTCTATTACGGCAGGCCGGTGACCGGGACGATCTGGTTCTTCACCTTCGGCTTGCTGGGGATCGGTTGGCTGATCGACCTTTTCCTGATTCCGGCGATGGACCGAGAGGCTGACCTGCGGTTTACCGCGGGCCCGATCGAATACAACGTGGCGTGGATCCTGCTGACGTTTCTCGGGGTGTTCGGCGTTCACCGGATGTATCAGGGGAAATGGATCAGCGGGTTGCTGTACCTGCTGACCGGCGGGTTGTTCTTTCTTGGGGTGCTGTATGACTTCTGGACGTTGAATGACCAGGTTTCTGTGCGTAATGCGCAGAATCGCGGCGCCTTTTAGTCAGTTGTGGCGAGGGAGCTTGCTCCCGTTGGGTCGCGAAGCGACCCCAAAACAGGTCTGCTGCGCAGCCCAGCGGGAGCAAGCTCCCTCGCCACAGTCTTAAGCCTGGTGGCTAATGCGCCCATCCACCAGGGTATAACGCACCACGCCTGGCAGGCTGTGGCCAATGAACGGGCAGTTTTCGCCCTTGGACAGCCAGCGTTCACCCGCCACGGTCGAGGCCGCAGGGTCGAACAGCACGATGTCCGCCGCGCCACCCACCGCCAGTTTGCCTGCCGGCAGACGCAAGGCCTCGGCAGGGCCGGCGCTCAGACGCTTGAGCAACGTCGGCAGGTCCAGCAAGCCGTCTTCGACCAGGGTCATTGCCAATGGCAAGAGCAGTTCAACGCTGCTGATGCCCGGCTCGGTCGCACCGAACGGTGCCAGTTTGGCGTCACGCTCATGGGGTTGGTGATGACTGGAGATGGCCGAGATCACGCCGGATTTCACCGCAGTGCGCAGGCCCTCGCGGTCGGCGCGGGTGCGTAGCGGCGGCTGGACGTGATACAGGCTGCTGAAGCCGATCAGGGCTTCGTCGGTCAGGATCAGCTGGTACAGGGCGACATCCGCGGTCACCTTCAGGCCTCGGGCCTGGGCTTGGGCGATGAGCTCCACGCCGCGGGTGCTGGTGAGCTGGCTGAAGTGTGCGCGTACGCCGGTCTGTTCAACCAGCAGCAGATCCCGGGCCAGGGCGACGGTTTCAGCGCTTTCCGGGATGCCCGGCAAGCCCAGGAAGCTGGCGGTCGGACCTTCGTGAGCCAGGCCACCTTCGGCCAGGTCGTAATCCTGGGAGTTGAAAATCACCGTCAGGTCGAAAGTCGCTGCATAGTCCAGTGCCCGGCACAGGGTGCGGGTGTTGCGGAAACTCTCCAGGCCGTTGCCGAAGGCCACGCAGCCGGCGTCGCGCAGTGCCACGAGCTCTGCCAGTTGCTCACCGTCCAGGCCTTTGCTCAGGGCGCCAATCGGGAAGACTTTGGTGTTGCCGGCCTCACGGGCGCGGTCGAGGATCAGCTCGGCCACCGCCGAGGTGTCCAGCACCGGTTTGGTCTTTGGCGGGCAGCACAGGCTGGTCACGCCGCCAGCCGCCGCCGCGCGGGTTTCGCTGACAATCGAGCCTTTGCGGCTGTAGCCCGGCTCGCGCAGGGCAACGTTGAGGTCGACCAGGCCGGGAGCGGCCACCAGGCCTTTGGCGTCGATGGTGTCGACTGCGACAAAACCGGCCGGCGCGGCGCCAAGGGCGACGATCTTGCAGGCTTCAATATGGATATCGGTGATTTGATCCAGGCCGCTGGCCGGGTCGATGACGCGTGCGCCGAGAATGCTGAGCTTCACTGAACGTTCTCCTGGTCGAATTGGCGCTGCGCAGTCTGCCCGCTCATGGCCATGGACAATACGGCCATACGAATGGCGATCCCGTAGGTCACTTGGTTGAGGATCACCGAGTGGGGGCCATCGGCCACCGCCGACTCGATTTCCACCCCACGGTTGATCGGCCCCGGGTGCATGACGATGCAATCGGGTTTGGCCCCGGCCAGGCGCGCGGTAGTCAGCCCGAACAGGCGATAGAACTCGCCTTCGCTCGGCAACAGGCCGCCGGTCATGCGTTCACGCTGCAGGCGCAGCATGATCACCACGTCGACGTCTTTGAGGCCTTCGGTCATGTCGGTGTAGACCTTCACGCCGTACTGCTCGATGCCGATCGGCAGCAAGGTTTTCGGCGCGATCACGCGGATGTCCGGGCAGCCCAGGGTTTTCAGGGCCAGCATGTTCGAGCGCGCAACCCGCGAGTGCAGGATGTCGCCGACGATGGCCACCGAAAGGTTTTCGAAGCCGCCCTTGTGCCGGCGGATGGTCAGCATGTCGAGCATGCCCTGGGTCGGGTGTGCGTGCCGGCCGTCACCGCCGTTGATGATCGCCACTTGCGGGCAGACATGTTCGGCGATGAAGTGCGCTGCGCCGGAATCACCGTGACGCACGACGAACATGTCGGCGGCCATGGCTTCCAGGTTGCGCAGGGTATCGAGCAGCGTTTCGCCCTTGCTCGCCGACGATGTCGACACGTTCAGGGTGATCACGTCCGCCGAGAGCCGCTGGGCCGCCAGTTCGAAGGTGGTGCGGGTGCGGGTCGAGTTTTCGAAGAACACGTTGCACACGGTCTTGCCGCGCAGCAACGGGACTTTCTTCACGGCCCGGGCGCCGACTTCAAGGAAGGAGTCGGCGGTGTCGAGAATTTCCGTCAACAGCTCGCGGCGCAAACCGTCGAGCGAGAGGAAGTGGCGCAACTGGCCCTGATCATTGAGTTGCAGCGGGCGCTTGGTTTCTAGAGGCGTCATCGCGATGGGGACTCTCAATAGGGCGAATTAAAGGGCGAGGTCTTGCAGTTCGAGCGCAAGCTCCGGGCCGGACAGCTTCACCCGTTCGTGGGCCGCCAGCGACAGGGTCGCGCCAACCACGTTCGGGCGGATCGGCAGTTCGCCGGCGTCCAGGTCCAGCAGACACACCAGCGTCACGCTGGCCGGGCGGCCGTAGTCGAACAGTTCGTTCATGGCGGCGCGGATGGTCCGGCCGCTCATCAGCACGTCGTCGATCAGCACCAGGTGCTGGCCTTCGATCTCGAACGGCAGCGCCGAAGGGCGAACCTGTGGGTGCAAGCCGTTCTGGCTGAAGTCGTCGCGGTAGAAGGACACGTCCAGGGTGCCGAGGGGCTCATTGCTGCCCAGCTCCTTGAGCAGGGCCTGGGCCACCCAGACACCACCGGTACGGATGCCGATGAAGCGCGGGTCGCTGATGCCTCGTTTGGCCAGATAGGCGTCAAGTCGGATCGCCATCTGGCTGATCAGTTCGGCGGGATTGGGCAGGCTCATGGTTGCTCCTTCTTTGGCCCGGGCCAGCCTGTGCGGGAGTGGCTCGGGTTGTAGCTAAGAGAGACGGACAGCGGCTCTTCAGGATTCAAACAGTGCGGTGTTTTCGTCGAGCCAGCCTTGCAGCAGCAGGGCGGCGGCGATGGCGTCGACCGGGTTGTCGCGGTAACTGCCTTTCTGGCCGCCGCGAGCCAGGCGTTCGCCCTTGGCCTCGAAGGTAGTCAGGCGTTCATCGTGGGTATAGAAGGGCAGATTGAAGCGGCCGTTCAGGCGCCGGGCGAACTTTTCCGCGCGGGCGCACATGTCACTGGGTGTGCCGTCCATATTCAACGGCAGGCCGACCACCACGGCATCGGGTTTCCACTCTTTGATGAGGGCTTCGACCTGGTTCCAGTCGGGAATGCCGTTCTGCGCCTTCAGGGTGCACAGCTCGCGGGCCTGGCCGGTAATCACTTGGCCGACCGCGACGCCGATCTGTTTGGTGCCGTAGTCAAAACCCAGAATCAGCTTCAGGGCCATCAAGCGTGCCCCGCCTGGCTGGTCAGCAGGCTGAGGTTGACGCCCAGGTGCCTGGCCGCCGCCTCCAGGCGCAACTCACTGCTGGTATTGAACAGGATGTCCGCGTCAAACGGGCAGGTCAGCCAGGCGTTTTGCGCCAGTTCGGCTTCAAGCTGCCCGGCTTCCCAACCGGCATAGCCGAGCGCAATCAGGCTTTTTGCCGGGCCGACGCCGTCAGCGATGGCGAACAGCACGTCCTGGGAGGTTGACAGGGCCAGTTCGTCTTCCAGATCAACGGTCGCCTGGAAGCTCAGGCCTTTGGGGTGAAGGACGAAACCGCGATCGGTCTGCACCGGGCCACCGATGAAGATCGGCACATGCTGGCAGAGCGCTGGCGGTTCGATTTCCGGGCGCAATTGCTCAAGGATATCGGCCAGGCTCAGATCTTGCGGACGGTTGACCACCAGCCCCATGGCGCCATTGGCCGTGTGCTCGACGATGTAGGTCAATGTGTGCGCAAAGTTCGGGTCGGCCATGTGCGGCATGGCGATCAGGAATTGATGCTTGAGGTAGCTGGGGCTGACGTTTTTCATGACCGCTAGTGTGGCGTTCGAGGGGCGAACTGACAAGCTTGAGCGAGCCAAAAGATCGTCCGAACGCGGCCCGAGCCTTCGGCAGCTCCTACAGGGGAATGTGTACATCTGTAGGAGCTGCCGAAGGCTGCGATCTTTTAATTACTGGAAAGTCGATCCCCGCGGGCAAATTTCCAGGTGCGGATGATCTCCAACCGGTCGATATCCGACAAATCCCCGGTAAACGGTGCAAACGGCGCCGCCAGCCGCACAATCCGTTGCGCTGCCTGGTCCAGCAGCGGTTGGCCCGAAGACTCCAGCACCAGCACTTCATACAGCGAACCGTCGCGGTTGATCGACACCATCAGGCGCAAGTTACCGTAGATCTGTTTGCGCCGCGCTTCATCGGGGTAGTTGAGGTTGCCGATGCGCTCGACCTTCTTGCGCCATTCGTCCTTGTACCAGGCGCCCTTGTCGCGCATGGTCGATGCCGCGCTCAAGCGGTGGATGCGCGGGCGCTTGGCGTACAACTGTTGTTCGGCGGCCAGTTCCGCTTCGAGGCTGGCGATGTCGCTGGACAGTTGCTCGCTGTCGAAGGTCGGCGCCTGGACCTGGGGCTTGACCTCTGTCTTGGGTTCCTCGGTCTTGGCGGGGGCCTTTTTCGGCTTCGGCGCCACTGTGGTCACGGCAGCCTTGGGCGGGGCTTCCTGAATTTCAGGCTTGGCGGCCGGCGGTGGCGTGACCTTTTGCACCTTGTTGTCCTGGAACGGCGCGACCTCGGTGGTCTTGGGAATCGCCTTTTTATCCAGGGTGCCGCTGCCTTGCTGATTCTCCTGAGCCAGGAAATCGGCTTTCTCGGGCTTCTTTTCGCTCTTGAAGGTGGCGAGGGTGATTTCCAGGGTTTTGCTGATCTGCTTGGGCTCGACGACTGCAAACCCGACACCCAACAGCAAGGCCAGGTGGATCAGCGCCGCCAGAAACAGGGTAAAACCGAGGCGATCGGCCGGGCGCACGCCACGGTGGGCGAGTTCGGCAGGCAGATCGGACGGGAGTGTCATGACAAGGAAACCAACATCGCGTTTTCACAGGCCGCGCATGATAACGCAATGTTGGTTTGGCTAATCAACGTGCCTTGAGCTTCTGATCGATGGCATCCATCAGCATGCCGCCGATGTCGGTGCCAAACGCATTATCGATCTCGCGAATGCAGGTCGGGCTGGTGACGTTGATTTCGGTCAGGTGTTCGCCGATCACGTCCAGGCCAACGAACAACAGGCCTTTTTCACGCAGGGTCGGGCCGACTTGCGCGGCGATCCAGCGGTCCTTGTCGGTCAGTGGGCGCGCTTCGCCACGGCCACCGGCGGCCAGGTTGCCACGGGTTTCGCCCGCCGCGGGAATTCGCGCCAGGCAGTAATCCACGGGCTCGCCGTCGATCATCAGGATGCGCTTGTCGCCATCGACGATGGCCGGCAGGTAACCCTGGATCATGATTTGCTGTTGACCATGCAGGGTCAGGGTTTCGAGGATCACCGACAGGTTCGGATGCCCTGCGGTGTGGCGGAAGATCGAAGAGCCGCCCATGCCGTCCAGCGGCTTGAGGATCACATCGCCATGATGGTCGGCGAATTCGCGCAGCACGTCAGGACGACGGCTGACGATAGTCGGCGGTGTGCACTGCGGGAACAACGTGGCAAACAGCTTTTCGTTGCAGTCACGCAGGCTTTGCGGCTTGTTGACCACCAGCACGCCAGCGCGCTCGGCCTGCTCCAGCAAATAGGTGGAGTAGACGAACTCCATGTCGAACGGCGGATCCTTGCGCATCAGGATCACGTCCAGATCGCTCAGCAGCGCGTCGCTTTCGGCGCCCAGTTCGAACCATTTTTCCGGGTTGGCGAAAACCTGCAGCGGACGCATCCGGGCCCGGGCCTGGCCTTCGCCCTGATACAGGTCGCGCTGTTCCATATAGAACAATTCCCAGCCACGCTTCTGCGCGGCCAGCAGCATGGCCAGCGAGCTATCCTTTTTATAGGAAATGCTGGCGATAGGGTCCATGACAATCCCGACGCGAACGCTCATTGGGTTTTCCTCGAAAATTGGCTACCGGATCGGTATGAAAAAAGTGGCGTCAGAGTGGCGCTGAGAGTGTTCCCGGTCAAGGAAAAACCACCTTGCGGGTCGTCCGATAGATTGGTTCTGGAGACTGTGCTAAAAAGGCTGCC
Organism: Pseudomonas sp. IT-P4; assembly: GCF_949767755.1. Classification (NCBI taxonomy): domain Bacteria; kingdom Pseudomonadati; phylum Pseudomonadota; class Gammaproteobacteria; order Pseudomonadales; family Pseudomonadaceae; genus Pseudomonas; species Pseudomonas sp. IT-P4. The sequence continues at coordinate 461,037 of NZ_CATKPX010000023.1, forward strand.
ATGTCGTGCCGGCCCTTGAGCATCAAGGGTTTCGAGCCGCGTTAACCGGCAAACGGACAATTTGTTTCGCAAAGGCGACGGTAGAGCATTTTATGGAACAGCACCCCAGCGCCTTGAAGGTCATGGTGATCGACGATTCGAAGACGATCCGTCGCACCGCCGAAACACTGCTCAAGAACGTGGGTTGTGAGGTCATCACGGCCATCGACGGTTTTGATGCCCTGGCCAAGATTGCCGACAACCACCCCGGCATCATCTTTGTCGACATCATGATGCCGCGCCTTGATGGCTATCAGACCTGCGCCCTGATCAAGAACAACAGCGCGTTCAAGTCCACGCCTGTGATTATGCTGTCGTCCAAGGACGGGCTGTTTGACAAGGCCAAGGGGCGCATCGTCGGCTCCGACCAGTTTTTGACCAAGCCGTTCAGCAAGGAAGAATTGCTTGATGCGATCCAGGCCCATGTTCCTGGCTTCGCCGCCGTTTTGCCGCAGTAGGACACGCACAGTGACGCTCGGCCATCGGGCCCGGCGTCGACAAGAATGGGGAAGACCATGGCACGTATTCTGATCGTCGATGATTCGCCGACCGAAATGTACAAACTGACCGGCATGCTGGAAAAGCACGGTCATGAAGTGTTGAAAGCCGAAAACGGCGCCGACGGCGTGGCCCTGGCCCGCCAGGAAAAGCCCGATGCGGTGCTGATGGACATCGTCATGCCCGGCCTCAACGGCTTCCAGGCCACCCGCCAACTGACCAAGGACCCGGAAACCGGGCACATCCCGGTGATCATCATCACCACCAAGGATCAGGAAACCGACAAGGTCTGGGGCACGCGCCAGGGTGCCAAGGACTACCTGACCAAGCCGGTCGATGAAGACACCCTGATCAAGACCCTGAATAACGTGCTGGCCGGTTGATCGTCGGGTCATGAACGAGTCGCTGACGGCTTTCGAACTGCTGCTGCAAATCGACCAGCGCTGTCGTCTGCTGGCGGCGGACCTGCCGTCCCAGCCTGCCCGGCGGGACAGCTGGAGCGGCATTGGTTTTCGCCTGGGCGAACACTGGTATGTCGCGCCCATGAGCGAAGTCAGCGAAGTCCTGCACGAGCCGCGCTCCACTCAGTTGCCGGGGGTCAAGCCTTGGGTCAAGGGTGTCGCCAACCTGCGCGGGCGTTTGTTGCCGGTCATGGATTTGTGCGGCTTCTTCGGGCACGAGCTTTCGGCGGCGCGCCGGCAGCGGCGGGTGTTGGTGGTGGAACATGAAGAGGTGTTTGCCGGGTTGCTGGTCGATGAAGTCTTCGGCCTCCAGCACTTTGCCCAGGACAGCCTGGAGCCAGTGCCGACGGACGAGTTGAAGGGCCCGGTGGCGGCGTTCGTCAAAGGCCGGTTTCAGCGCGAGCAGTGCTGGCAGGTGTTCAGCCCGTTTGCGTTGACGCAGTCTCAGGGGTTCATGAACGTCGCGGTGTAACCGGAACAACAGAGATCCAATGTGGGAGCGGCGGTGCGGCGATCCGACTTGCTCGCGAAGGCGGCAGTCCATTCGACATTGCTATTGGCTGATCTACCGCTTTCGCGAGCAAGCCCGCTCCCACAGGGTCTCGGGTAAGCGCAGAAGTTGGTTAACAGGCGAGGACCGATGATAAAAGCAAAAGCAGGCAAGCCAATGGAAGGGTCGCGCAGCCGGTCGCAGATTATCGTGCTGTTCATCGCGCTGATCGTCTTCATCATGCTGCTGTTCGCCAACTTCGCGTACCTCAACACCCAGGCTATCTACGACAAACAGTACATCGGCCACGCTGGCGAACTGCGCGTGCTGTCCCAGCGTATCGCCAAGAACGCCACCGAAGCCGCCGCCGGCAAGGCGGCCGCGTTCAAGTTGCTCAGCGATGCGCGCAACGATTTTGCCCGGCGCTGGGGTTATCTGAAGAAGGGCGACCCCGCCACCGGCCTGCCGCCGGCGCCCGCCACTGTGCGTCCAGAGATGCGCGCGGTGCAACAGGACTGGGAACGCCTGCTGAAAAACACCGACGCGATTCTGTCCAGCGAGCAAACCGTACTGTCGCTGCATCAGGTCGCCGCGACCCTGGCCGAAACCGTGCCGCAGCTGCAGGTCGAGTACGAGAAAGTCGTCGAGACTCTCCTGCAACGGGGCGCCCCGGCGGCCCAGGTGGCCATGGCCCAGCGTCAGTCGCTGCTGGCCGAGCGGATCCTCGGCGCGGTCAATACGGTGTTGGCCGGCGACGAAAATTCACAACAGGCAGCCGATGCGTTCGGACGCGACGCGACGCAGTTCGGCAAAGTGCTCAACGGCATGCTCCAGGGCGACCCTGCGCTCAAGGTCAGCCAGGTCGAAGACCGCGACGCCCGTGCTCGACTCGCGGAAATCTCCGAGCTGTTCGAGTTCGTCTCGGGCTCGGTGGACGAGATCCTCGAAACCTCGCCTGAACTGTTCAAGGTCCGCGAATCGGCCTCGAACATTTTCAGTCTGTCGCAAACCCTGCTCGACGAAGCCTCACACCTGGCCAGCGGGTTCGAAAACATGGTCGGCGGGCGTACCACCGACACCATTGGCGGTTATGTGCTGGGCTTGTTGGCGCTGGCTTCGATCATCCTGATCGGCATGGTGATGGTGCGCGAAACCAATCGTCAGTTGCGTGAAACCGCCGAGAAAAACGAGCGTAACCAGAACGCGATCATGCGTCTGCTCGACGAAATCGAAGACCTGGCCGACGGCGACCTCACGGTGACGGCCTCGGTGACCGAAGACTTTACCGGCACCATCGCCGACTCGATCAATTACTCCGTCGACCAGTTGCGCGATCTGGTCGCGACCATCAACCTCACCGCCGGCCAGGTGGCCGCCGCCGTGCAGGAAACCCAGGCGACCGCCATGCACCTGGCCCAGGCGTCGGAGCACCAGGCCCAGCAGATTTCCGAGGCCTCCATGGCGATCAACGACATGGCCGAGTCCATCGACCAGGTGTCGGCCAACGCGGCGGAATCCTCGGCGGTTGCCGAACGATCGGTGGAAATCGCCAACAAGGGCAACGAGGTGGTGCACAACACCATCCACGGCATGGACAACATTCGCGAACAGATTCAGGACACCGCCAAACGCATCAAGCGCCTGGGCGAATCCTCACAGGAAATCGGCGACATTGTCAGCCTGATCGATGATATTGCCGATCAGACCAACATCCTGGCCCTCAACGCGGCCATCCAGGCGTCCATGGCCGGTGACGCCGGTCGCGGTTTCGCTGTGGTCGCCGATGAAGTGCAGCGCCTGGCCGAGCGGTCGTCCGCCGCCACCCGGCAGATCGAAACCCTGGTGCGGGCGATCCAGACCGATACCAACGAAGCGGTCATCTCCATGGAGCAAACGACGACCGAAGTGGTGCGTGGCGCTCGTCTGGCGCAGGATGCCGGTGTGGCCCTGGAAGAAATCGAAGGCGTCTCCAAGACACTTGCGGCGTTGATCCAGAGTATTTCCAATGCGGCGCAACAGCAGACGTCGTCGGCCGGTCAGATTTCCCTGACGATGAACGTGATCCAGCAGATCACTTCGCAGACGTCCTCGGGTTCCACCGCCACGGCTGATAGCATCGGTAACCTGGCGAAAATGGCCAGTCAGTTGCGTCGTTCGGTGTCCGGCTTCACCTTGCCGGATGCCAAGGCGCAGGTTGTGGACAAAGCTTGAACCGCCCATGGGTGTCTGAATTGTGATTGGAGTGGTTATGGGTGATCGGCACGACTATGTGGCCCTCGAGTGGGTCAAGGGCGAGATTGCCGAAACGCTGAAACAGGCTCATCACGCGATTGAAAACCTGCTCGATGACCCGCAGGCGACCCAAGCGCTGGATGATTGCCTGGCATGCATCCATCAGGTCCACGGCAGTTTGCAGATGGTCGAGTTCTACGGCGCGGCGTTGCTCGCCGAAGAAATGGAACAACTGGCCATGGCCCTGCAAGGCAACCGTGTCAGCCATCGCGGCGAGGCGTTGCACCTGTTGATGCAGGCCCTCGGGCAACTGCCGATCTACCTTGACCGGGTGCAAGGTGCGCGTCGCGACCTGCCATTGGTGGTGTTGCCCTTGATCAACGACCTGCGCAGCGCCCGGGGCGAAAGCCTGCTGTCGGAAACCAGCCTGTTCAGCCCGCAATTGCCCGAGTTGCCAGCGTTGGACGCACAAACGCTGGCGCAGCTGGAACCGGCCGAGTTGCCCGGTGTGCTGCGCAAGCTGCGGCAGATGCTGCAAATGGCGCTGGTCGGATTCCTGCGTGAACAGGACAACGACACCAACCTCGATTACCTGGCCAAGGTCTTCACCCGCCTCGAAACACTGTGCGCAGACGCCCCCCTGAGCCCGTTATGGCAGGTGGCATCGGCGCTGGTCGAAGGCATGCAGGGCGGTGCGATCGCCAATAGCCCGGCCTTGCGCAGCCTGTTCAAGGAGGCCGACAAGGAACTCAAGCGCCTGCTCGAACAAGGCATGCCCGGTATCAATCAACCGGCCCCGCCGGAGCTGCTCAAGAGTTTGCTGTTCTACATTGCCAAGGCCGAACATCCCACCGGGCAGATGCTGACCATGAAAGAACGCTACTCACTGGACGACGCACTGCCCGACAGCGCGATGGTCGATGAAGAACGCGCGCGGCTGGCAGGTCCCGACCGTGACGCCATGCGCTCGGTGCTGGCTGCACTGTGCGAAGAGCTGGTGCGGGTCAAGGAGCGCCTGGACCTGTTCGTGCGCAGTGACCGCCAGCACACCTCCGACCTCGACAGCCTGCTGGCGCCGCTGCGGCAAATCGCCGACACCCTGGCGGTGCTGGGTTTCGGCCAACCGCGCAAGGTGATCATCGATCAACTGGCGGTGGTGCTCAGCCTCGCTCAGGGCCAGCGCGAACCCAACGATGCGATCCTCATGGACGTTGCCGGGGCCTTGTTGTACGTCGAAGCGACGCTGGCCGGCATGGTTGGAACCGTTGAGCCGGAGAGCCAGGACGACAACCGCCTGCCGACCACCGATCTGACGCAGATCCATCAGATCGTGATCAAGGAGGCCCGCATCTGTTTGCAGCAGGCCAAGGACATGATCGTCGACTATATCGACGCCGATTGGGACCGCCAGCACTTGCAGGCGTTGCCGGCCTTGCTGACCCAGGTGCGCGGGGCGCTGGCGATGATTCCCTTGAGCCGGGCGGCGAGCCTGGTGGAAACCTGCAATCACTTTATCCGCGAGCACCTGCTGCTCGAGCCGGGCCAACCGGGCTGGCAGGAACTGGACAGCCTGGCCGACGTGATCACCAGCATCGAGTACTACCTCGAGCGCCTCAGCGATGACCCGCAGGCCCAGGGCGAAAACCTGCTCGATGTCGCGGAAAAAAGCCTGGCGAGCCTCGGTTTTTTCCCTAGTGAGCAACACGTACCCGTGCTGGATGATGTGCTCAACCCGAGCGATGCGCAGGTCATGCAGATGATGCAGGAGCTGGATGATCCTCAGGTCGTCCAGACCCTGGCCGATGTGCTCGCCAGCCCGGTTTCGAGCCTGAACCCGCCCGCGCAGAACACCCCTGGCAGCCTGCTGCCGCCGCCCTCGGGCGAAGTGCCGGTGGACGAGGAACTGCGCGAAGTGTTCCTCGAAGAAACCGACGAAGTCCTGGAAATCCTGCGCGAGTACTTGCCGCGCTGGTCGGCCAACCCTGACAACCGCTCGGCCCTGAGCGAACTGCGCCGCGCTTTCCACACCCTCAAGGGCAGTGGTCGCATGGTGCGTGCCCTGGTGCTGGGTGAGCTGGCCTGGGCTGTGGAAAACCTGCTCAACCGGGTACTGGAAAGCAGCGTAGAGCCGGGTGCCAAGGTGCAGCAACTGATCGGCGATGTGCTGCATCTGCTGCCGGAGCTGGTGGCCGAATACGCCGCCAATGCCCAGCGCCAGCGCAACGATGTCGATCAGCTGGCCGCCCGCGCCCATGCCCTGGCCAAGGGCGATGAACCCGTGTCCGATGAGGATACGCAAGATGTCGCGGCCCTCGATCCGCTGTTGCTGGAGATCTTTCGCAAAGAGGCCGAAACCCATCTGGGCAGCCTCAATCGCTTCCTTGATCAGGCCGCCGAACATGTGCCGTTGCAGGCCAGCGACGAATTGCAGCGCGCCTTGCACACCCTCAAGGGCAGTGCCTACATGGCCGGCGTGTTGCCGATTGCCGAACTGGCCGCACCGCTGGATCAACTGGCCCGGGAATACAAGGCGCACCTGCTCGCGCTGGATCTGGATGAAGTCGAATTGCTGCTGGAAGCTGAAGGGCTGTTTCGCCTCGGCTTGCGCCAGCTCAAGACAGATCCGCTGGCGGAAATTCCCGGTGCCCGGGGTTTGAGCGAGCGCGCCAGGGCGCTGCTGGCCGAGCGCCTGGAAAGCCTCCTGAGCACACCAAACACCGGGCTGCGGATCAAGCGCGACCCGCAACTGATCAACAACTTCCTCGCCCAGGGCATGGACATCCTGCTGGACGCCGAAAGCCTGCTGCAGCGTTGGCAGCAACATCCCGGCGAACGTCAGGAACTCAGCGCTCTGCTGGACGAATTGACCACCCTTGGCGAAGGCGCCCATCTGGCCGACCTGCATCCGGTGGATGAACTGTGCGAAGCGTTGCTCGATCTGTACGGCGCCGTGGAAGAAAGCAGCCTGGCGGTCAGCGAGCGGTTTTTCCAGGAGGCACAGGCAGCCCACGAAGCGCTGATCAACATGCTCGACGAGTTGGCCGCGGGCCAGGAAGTCAGCCCCCAGCCGCAACGGATCAGGGCCTTGCGCGAACTGCTCGACGAGAGCCTTGACCCGTCGGCCATGGGCCTGATCCGCAGCGATGGCAGCCGCAGCCTGAGCATCCGTGAATTGGGTACGGCCACCGCCGAGCTTGAGCAGCGTGCGACGGCGCCGGGGGTGGATGATGAGATCGTCGCGATCTTCCTTGAAGAAGCGGTGGATATCCTCGAGAGCGCCGGTCAGGCCTTGCAGCGCTGGTTACGCGACTCGGACAACGCCGCGCCGCTGTCGTCCCTGCAACGGGATCTGCACACCCTCGAAGGCGGCGCGCGCATGGCCGAGATCGGGCCGGTCGGCGATCTGGCCCATGAATTGGAAAGCCTTTACCAGGGCCTGGTGGATCGTCGTTATGCCTTCAGCGATTCACTGGCGGTGCTGCTCAAACAGTGCCATGAGCGACTGGCGTTGTACCTCGAACAGTTGCAGCTCAACCAGCCGCTGGACAATTCCCGTGAGCTGATCGAAGCCATTCGCGCCTACCGTCAAGGGCATGCAGGTGTCGCCGAGGGGGCCCGGCAGGTGACCGGCAACGACCCGACTGCGCACGATCCGGAATTGCTGGAGATCTTCCTTGAGGAAGGTTTCGACATCATCGAAAGCTCGGGGGCGGCGCTGGCGCGCTGGCAGGCCCAGCCTTCGAGTCGCCAGGAAGTGGAAACCCTGCTGCGGGACCTGCACACCCTCAAGGGTGGTGCGCGCATGGTGGAAATCGCCGCGATTGGCGATCTGGCCCATGAACTGGAGTTCCTCTACGAAGGCCTGTCCACTGGCGTGCTGCAACCGACTGAACCCTTGTTCGCGTTGTTGCAGCGCAGCCATGACCGCCTGGCGCAGATGCTCGATGCGGCCCGCGCCGGTGAGCCGATGCCGCCGGCCGACCGCTTGATCGATGCAATCAAGAACTTCAGCCACCCGACCGTGCCGGAATCGCCCGCGCCGGTTGCGCCGCCGGCCAAGGCCAAGGCCGAGCCGCTGGCGCCGCCGCCCGATGCCGGCGCCGACATGGTCAAGGTCTCGGCGGAACTGCTCGACGATCTGGTCAACCTGGCCGGTGAGACCTCGATCTTCCGTGGCCGGATCGAACAGCAGGTCAACGATGCGCAGATCGCCCTGAATGAGATGGAGACCACCATCGAGCGGATGCGCGACCAGTTGCGCCGCCTCGATACCGAGACCCAGGGGCGGATCCTCAGCCGCCAGCAAGTCGACGCCGAACGCTTGGGCTACGAGGAATTCGACCCGCTGGAAATGGACCGCCACTCACAGTTGCAGCAGCTGTCCCGGGCGCTGTTCGAGTCGGCCTCTGACTTGCTCGACCTCAAGGAAACCCTCGAGCGACGCAATCACGACACGGAAAACCTGCTGCAACAGCAGGGCCGCATCAACACCGAATTGCAGGAAGGCCTGATGCGCACGCGCATGGTGCCGTTCGAACGCATGCTCCCGCGTTTGCAGCGCATCGTCCGGCAGGTGTCCAGCGAACTGGGCAAGGACGTGGACTTCATCGTCGACAACGCCGAAGGCGAGATGGATCGCAACGTTCTCGAGCGCATGGCCGCGCCGCTGGAACACATGCTGCGCAACGCCGTCGACCATGGCCTGGAGTCCGTCGAAGCGCGGCTGGCGGCAGGGAAACCGGCCAAGGGCAAGATCTCCCTGGATCTGCTGCGCGAAGGCGGCGACATCATTTTCGACATCCGCGACGACGGCGCCGGTGTGCCGCTGGACGCGGTGCGGCGCAAGGCGATCAAGCGCGGCTTGCTCGCCCCGGACAGCATCATCAGTGATCACGACGTGTTGCAGTTCATCCTGCAACCGGGGTTTTCCACTGCCGAAAAAATCACCCAGATCTCCGGGCGCGGCGTCGGCATGGACGTGGTGCACGAAGAGGTGCGGCAACTGGGCGGCACCATGAGCATCGACTCGGTGCCCGGGCAGGGCGTGCATTTCCGCATTCGCCTGCCGTTTACCGTATCGGTCAACCGGGCGTTGATGGTGCAGTGCGGTGAGGACCAATACGCGATCCCGCTCAATACCATCGACGGCATCGTGCGTGTCCTGCCCAATGAACTCGAAGGGTATTTTCGTTTCGATTCACCGACCTACGAATACGCCGGACAACGTTACGAGCTGTGCTATCTGGGCGAGTTGTTGAAAACCAGCCAGCGCCCGAAACTCTTGGGCCAGAGCCTGCCATTGCCGGTGTTGCTGGTGCAGTGCAACGAACGGCACATTGCGGTGCTGGTGGACGCCATGGCCGGCACTCGCGAAATCGTGGTCAAGAGCCTGGGGCCGCAGTTTGCGGCGGTACAAGGGGTATCCGGTGCGACGATTCTCGGCGATGGCCGGGTGGTGCTGATTCTGGATTTGCTGGCGCCGATCCGCGCCATGCAGGCCCGTGTCCCCCAGCGTTCGCCGGGGCAAGAGATCGAGGCCGAACCGCAGCGCCCGCTGCTGGTGATGGTAGTCGACGACTCGGTCACCGTGCGCAAGGTCACCAGCCGCTTGCTCGAACGCCATGGCATGAATGTGCTGACCGCCAAGGACGGGGTCGACGCCATGCTGCTGCTGGAAGAGCACATGCCCGACCTGATGCTGCTGGACATCGAGATGCCACGCATGGATGGCTTCGAAGTCGCGACCCAGGTGCGCAACGACGAGCGCCTGCAACACCTGCCGATCATCATGATCACCTCCCGCACCGGACAGAAGCACCGCGACCGCGCCATGGCCATCGGCGTCAACGACTACCTGGGCAAGCCGTACCAGGAATCGGTGCTGCTCGAAAGCATCGCCTTGTGGAGCAAGACCCATGCTTGAGCACCGCACCAGCAACCTCACCGGCCTGCTGCTGCCGTTGGCCGACCGCAACCTGATCCTGCCCAATGTCGCCGTTGCCGAGCTGATCGATTACCAGCAGCCGGGGACCTTCGACCTCGACACGCCGCCGTGGTACCTGGGCCTGGTGACGTGGCGCGACCGGCAGATTCCGCTGCTGAGTTTCGAGTCGGCATGCGCGCAGAAGATCGTCATTGGCGAACGCGCGCGGATCGTCATTCTCAACGCCCTCGGCGGGCGTCCCGAGCTGAAATTCATAGCGCTGTTGGTGCAGGGGATTCCGCGCTCCTGCAAGCTCGATAGCCAGTTGAGTTATGTGGATGTGCCGTTGTGTTCGCTGGAGCAGGCGGCGGTGCAGGTGGGCGAGCAGGTGGCCAAGGTGCCGGATTTGTTGGCGCTGGAGACGTTGTTGGTGGATGCCGGGTTAATCAACTGATCCCGATTCAGCGATGATCTGACTGACGCCTTCGCGAGCAAGCCCGCTCCCACAGTTGATCTGTGGTGAATACAAAACCCTGTGGGAGCGGGCTTGCTCGCGAAGAGGCCCGCATGAACGACGCAGATCTCGATCATTAACCTGAGCGTAACGATCCACCACTCTGCTTGATTGATACGCTGCGCCCAACACTCCTAAGGTAGCTCCACGACAGCGAACCCGTGGAGTGGTCATGACAACAACAATATCCCCCGACTCGCGATGGACGCGGCGGCGCAGCGAAAAGCAGCGGCGCCTCGAGCTGGTGCGAGGTCTTGCCGACGGTGTGGTGTTGCCCACCGACAACATCGTCGCGGCGCTTGAAGCGCTGATCCTGCCCGGCGACCGCGTGGTGCTCGAAGGCAACAACCAGAAGCAGGCGGATTTCCTTTCGCGATCCCTGGCCAAGGCCGACCCCGCGAAGCTGCATGACTTGCACATGATCATGCCCAGCGTCGGACGCTCCGAGCACCTGGACCTGTTCGAACGCGGCATCGCCCGCAAGCTCGACTTCTCTTTCGCCGGCACCCAGAGCCTGCGCATCAGTCAGTTGCTTGAAGACGGCCTGCTGGAAGTCGGCGCGATCCACACCTACATCGAACTCTACGCACGGCTGGTGGTGGACCTGATCCCCAATGTCGTACTTTCGGCCGGGTTCATGGCCGACCGCGCCGGCAACATCTACACCGGCCCCAGCACTGAAGACACCCCGGCACTGATCGAGCCGGCGGCCTTCAGCGACGGCATCGTCATCGTCCAGGTCAACCAGTTGGTGGACGACGTCAGCGACTTGCCACGCGTCGACATTCCCGCCTCCTGGGTCGACTTCGTGGTGGTGGCCGACAAGCCGTTCTATATCGAACCGCTGTTCACCCGCGACCCTCGGCACATCAAGCCCGTGCACGTGCTGATGGCGATGATGGCGATCCGCGGGATCTACGAAAAACACAACGTGCAGTCGCTCAATCACGGCATCGGTTTCAACACGGCCGCCATCGAACTGATCCTGCCGACCTATGGCGAGTCCCTCGGCCTCAAAGGCAAGATCTGCCGCAACTGGACCCTCAACCCGCACCCGACCCTGATTCCCGCCATCGAAAGCGGCTGGGTGGAAAGCGTGCATTGTTTCGGCACCGAACTGGGGATGGAAAACTACATTGCGGCGCGGCCGGATGTGTTCTTTACCGGACGCGACGGCTCCCTGCGTTCCAATCGGATGTTCAGCCAACTGGCTGGGCAATACGCCGTGGACCTGTTCATCGGCGCGACTTTGCAAGTCGATGGCGACGGGCATTCTTCCACCGTGACCCGCGGGCGTCTGGCCGGTTTCGGCGGGGCACCGAACATGGGTCACGACCCGCGCGGTCGTCGTCACAGCACACCGGCCTGGCTCGACATGCGCAACACCGACGTGGCAGAGCCGATGCTTGAGCGCGGCAAAAAGCTCGTGGTGCAGATGGTCGAAACCTTCCAGGAGGGCGGCAAACCGACTTTCGTTGAAACCCTCGATGCGGTCGATGTGGCGAAGAAGAGCGGCATGCCACTGGCGCCGATCATGGTCTACGGTGACGACGTGACCCACCTGTTGACCGAAGAAGGCATCGCCTACCTGTACAAGGCGCGCTCGCTGGAAGAACGCCAGGCGATGATCGCCGCCGTCGCCGGGGTGACCGCCATCGGCCTGCGCCACAACCCCAAAGACACCGCACGCATGCGCCGCGAAGGGCTGATCGCCTTGCCCGAAGACCTCGGCATCCGCCGCACCGACGCCACCCGCGAACTGCTCGCGGCGAAAAGCGTGGCCGATCTGGTGGAATGGTCCGGTGGCCTCTACAACCCGCCCGCCAAGTTCAGGAGCTGGTAATGCACGCACTTAACCTGCAACCCAAAAGCCTGAGCCTGGCCGAACGGCTGGCGGACCTGGCAGTGGACGCGCTGATCGACGAGGCTGATCTGTCGCCAAAGCCGGCACTGGTCGACCGTCGCGGCAATGGCGCCCACACCGATTTGCACCTGGGGCTGATGCACGCTTCAGCGCTGTCTTTGTGGCCGGCCTTTAAAGAAATGGCTGAAGCCGCCATCGAGCTCGGCGAAATCGGCTTGCCCCTGCGCGAAGCCGTGGGCCGCATCGGTCGCGAAGGTGAGCAAGTCATGCTCGACACTACCGGCGGGGTGAACACCCATCGCGGGGCAATCTGGGCCTTGGGCTTGTTGATCACTGCCGCTGCACTGGAACCTCAATCCTGCAGCGCCAATAGCGTGGCGTTACGTGCTGCGAGGTTGGCCTTGCTCGACGACCGTTTTGCACCACGTCCGCTCAGTCACGGTGCGCAAGTCGCCCAACGCTACGGCGCTCGCGGCGCCCGTGAAGAAGCGCAGCTGGGTTTTCCTGCGGTGACTCAACGTGCTCTGCCACAACTGCTGCGCAGCCGCGCCGCCGGTCATGGCGAACAGAACGCCCGGCTCGATGCGCTGCTGGCGATCATGACCGATCTGGCCGACACCTGCGTGCTTTATCGCGCCGGTGAAGAAGGCTTGAACAGCATGCAACTGGGCGCCCGGGCGGTGCTCGATGCCGGTGGCAGTGCCAGCCTCGGCGGACGTCGCCGCCTGCATGAGCTGGACCAACAACTCATCGCGTTGAATGCCTCGCCCGGCGGCGCTGCCGACCTGCTCGCAGCCTGCCTGTTCATCGACCGTATCGCGTCTGGCGACGGCCTTATCCAGGGAGTGTTTTGATGGAAACCTTATCCTTTGAATTCCCCGCCGGGCAGCCGTCACGCGGTCGTACCCTGGTGGGCTGTGTCGGCTCTGGCGATCTGGAAGTACTGATCGAACCGGGCCAGGCCGGCAAGCTGACGATCAATGTGCAGACCTCGGTCAATGGCAGCGAACAACGCTGGCAGCATCTGTTCGCACGGATGTTCGACGGCCAGACGCCACCGGCCATGGATATCGACATCCACGATTTCGGCGCGACACCCGGCGTGGTGCGCCTGCGCCTGGAACAGGGCTTCGAGGAGATCGGCCATGACTGACAGCGCATCCCTGCTCAACAAGCACAGCTTCGTCGAACTCGGTGCCCGGCAACGGACCAGGGCCCTGCTCGACGCCGGCACCTTCCGTGAATTGCTCGACCCCTTTCAACGGATCATGTCGCCGTGGCTATCGCGCCAGGGCGTGGTGCCGCAAGCCGACGACGGCGTGGTGATCGCCAAGGGCAATCTCGATGGTTTGCCGGTGGTGATCGCAGCCATCGAAGGGGCGTTCCAGGGCGGCAGCCTCGGTGAAGTCGGCGGAGCAAAAATTGCCGGCGCACTGGAACTGGCCGCCGAAGACAACCGCAACGGCATCCCGACCCGCGCCGTGCTGCTGCTGGAAACCGGCGGCGTGCGCTTGCAGGAAGCCAACCTCGGCCTGGCGGCCATTGCCGACATCCACGCGGCGATTGTCGATTTGCAGCAGTACCAACCCGTGGTCGGGGTGGTGGCGGGCAGCGTCGGTTGCTTTGGCGGCATGTCGATTGCCGCCGGGTTGTGCAGCTATCTGTTGGTGACCCGGGAGGCGCGACTGGGCCTGAACGGTCCACAGGTGATCGAACAGGAAGCCGGACTCGAGGAGTACGACTCCCGCGACCGGCCCTTCATCTGGAGCCTGACCGGTGGTGAGCAGCGCTTTGCCAGTGGCCTGGTGGATCGCTATGTTGCCGACGACGTGGCGCAGATCCGCCAGCAAGTCGGCGAGTTGCTCCAGCAAGGTTTGCCTGAACAACCGCGCAGCCGTCAGGCGGAGTTGTTCCTGCAACGCCTGGCGCGTCTGGATGCCGAGCCGCAAATCGAGCCATCTGTGGTTCGCGATCTGTACCAAGGAGAACGCCCATGAGTTCGTATTCCCTGCGAGGCTTGAACTGGTTCAATGCCTTGAGTGCCGGGGCGAAAGCGGTCGAGGGTTTGCCGGCTTCGCTGAAGGTCGCCGACGGTTCGCTGGGCGATCAGCCTGTGCGTTTCATCGCGGTGGTGGCCGACCCGGAAAACCGCTTCGTCCGTGCCCGTAACGGCGAGGTTGGCTTGCTCGAAGGCTGGGGCCTGGCCAAGGCTGTGGATGAAGTCATCGCCGCCGATCAGGACAAGGCACAAAAACGTGCCCTGATCGCCATCGTCGACGTGCCGAGCCAGGCTTACGGTCGACGCGAAGAAGCCCTCGGCATTCATCAGGCGCTGGCCGCTGCGGCGGACAGTTATGCCCGTGCCCGTCTGGCCGGTCATGCGGTGATCGGCTTGCTGGTGGGCAAGGCGATGTCCGGGGCGTTTCTGGCCCACGGCTATCAGGCCAGCCGCTTGATCGCCCTGCGCGATCCGGGGGTGATGGTGCATGCCATGGGCAAGGCGTCGGCGGCGCGGGTAACCTTGCGCAGCGTCGAAGAACTCGAAGCCCTGGCGGCCAGCGTGCCGCCGATGGCCTATGACATCGACAGTTATGCCAGCCTCGGGCTGCTGTGGGAAACCTTGACGGTGGAGCAGATTGAGCAGCCGACGGCGGCGGATCTGGCGCGGGTGACCGAGTGCCTGCATCTGGCGATTGGCGATGTGGCCGCCACTGGCCGTGATCTGGGCGGTCGCCTGGGGGCGGCCAATCGGGCGGCGTCGAGCAAGGTTCGCCAATTGCTGAGAGCGCAGTGGTGAGCACGCTCTTGGCTCACGACCTGCTGTGGGGCATGACCCCACGGCAGTTGCCGGCGGATGCGCCTGCCTGGGTGATCGAGTCGATCAGTGCCGGCCAGCCGGTGGTGGTTCGTCGCGCCTTGAGTGAGGCGGGGCAGGTGGCGGTGGGCGTGCGCGGGCCGTTGCGCGAACAGCGATTTGCGGCGGTGATGGAAGTCGCTGCCATTACGCGGCGGGTGCGGCCGCAAGAGCTGTGCCATGTTCAAGGCCAGCGCGATTTCCCGGCGCTGCGGGCCTTGGCGCAACTGCGCTCGCACCTCGATGACAGCGGTTGGGTCTGGGGTGTCAGCGGCAGCGCCGGGTTCGAGTTGGCCAGTGGATTTGCCGCCTTGCACGAGGGCAGCGATCTCGATCTGATCCTGCGTACGCCACGTCCGTTGAGTCGTGTCGATGCCCGGGCGTTGGTGGCTGTTCTCGATGCAACTGTGTGCCGCGTGGACCTGCAATTGCAGACACCGTCGGGCGCCGTTGCCTTGCGCGAATGGGCCGGCGCTTCGTCGCGGGTCCTGCTGAAAAGTGCCACTCAGGCCAGCCTGGTGACTGATCCGTGGAATCCACAGGAGCAAGCAGCATGAGCAGCTTGCTGGTGTTCCCCGGCCAGGGCGCGCAACAACCCGGAATGCTCGCGCGTTTGCCTCGGGAAACATTGAACGAGGCGAGCGACCTGCTCGGTGAGGATGTGACGCAGCTGGATTCTGCCGAGGCGTTGCAGTCGACGAGGGCGGTGCAGCTTTGCCTGCTGATCGCTGGTGTCGCCGCTTCACGCCAGTTGGGCTTGACCCCGGACTACGTGGCCGGCTTGTCGATCGGTGCTTACCCGGCAGCGGTGGTGGCCGGTGCCCTGGGGTTCAGCGATGCGTTGCATCTGGTCAGCCTGCGCGGTGAGCTGATGCAGCAGGCTTATCCGCAGGGCTACGGTATGACCGCGATCATCGGTCTGGACCTGGCCACGGTGGAAGGATCGCTGGCCCGGGTGCACAGCGCGCAAATGCCGGTTTATCTGGCCAATATCAACGCCGATAACCAGGTGGTGATTGCCGGTAGCGACACGGCGATGAAAGCAGTGGCCGAGTTGGCGAAAGGTTGCGGGGCTGGCCTGGCCAAGCGTCTGGCAGTGAGCGTGCCGTCCCACTGCCCATTGCTTGAGGTGCCCGCGCAACGGTTGGCCGAAGCCTTCGCCAAGGTGCCGCTGCAAACCCCGAAGATCGGTTACCTGAGCGGCAGTCGCGCGCGCCCGCTGATCAAGCCTGAAGCCTTGCGTGACGACCTGGCCTTCAATATGTGCCGCATCGTCGATTGGCGCGGCACGGTACAAGGCGCCTACGAGCGTGGTGTACGTCTACAGATCGAACTGCCGCCCGGTGCGGTGCTGACCGGACTGGCGCGCCGGGTGTTCGAGCAGGGTACCGTGATTGCCTTCGACGGTGCCCGGCTCGATACCTTGCAGGCGCTGATGCGAGAGGAGGATGGCCGCCACTCTTAAATCACCCGACTTAAGGCTTCGAACAACAAAAACAACATTCGAAATGCACTTTGAGGACTACAACAATGATTATTTACGGTGTGGCGCTGTTGGCGATCTGTACGCTGGCAGGGGTGATCATGGGTGACATGCTCGGTGTGTTGCTGGGAGTGAAGTCAAACGTCGGCGGAGTCGGGATCGCGATGATCCTGCTGATCTGCGCACGGTTGTGGATGCACAGGCGTGGCGGCATGACCAAGGATTGCGAGCTGGGCGTCGGCTTCTGGGGCGCCATGTATATCCCGGTGGTGGTGGCGATGGCCGCGCAACAAAACGTGGTCACGGCGCTGCATGGCGGTCCGGTGGCGGTGTTGGCGGCGATCGGTTCGGTGGTGATCTGCGGCTGCACCATTGCCCTGATCAGCCGGACCCACAAAGGCGAACCCTTGCCCGATGAACCGGTGGATGTAACACCGGTTGGCGCACCGGCAGGAGGTCGCTGATATGTGGGATCTCATCAAGAGCGGTCTGGAGCACAACGGTCTGGTCACCGCATTCGCCTTCGTCGGCGTGATCATGTGGGTGTCAGTGCTGATCTCCAAGCGCCTGACCTTCGGGCGTATCCACGGCTCGGCGATTGCCATCGTCATTGGCCTGGTACTGGCCTGGGTCGGCGGCACGATGACCGGCGGGCAAAAAGGCCTGGCGGACCTGACACTGTTTTCCGGTATCGGGCTGATGGGCGGCGCGATGCTGCGGGACTTCGCCATCGTCGCCACGGCATTCGAGGTGCAAGCCACGGAAGCGAAAAAGGCCGGCTTGATCGGCGTGATCGCGCTGCTGTTGGGCACGGTGCTGCCGTTTATTGTCGGCGCATGCATGGCCTGGGCATTCGGCTACCGCGATGCGGTAAGCATGACCACCATCGGCGCGGGTGCGGTGACTTACATCGTCGGGCCGGTGACCGGTGCGGCCATTGGTGCCAGTTCCGATGTGGTGGCGCTGTCGATTGCCACGGGTCTGATCAAGGCGATTCTGGTGATGGTCGGCACGCCGATGGCGGCGCGCTGGATGGGCCTGGACAACCCGCGCTCGGCGATGGTGTTCGGCGGGCTGGCCGGGACGGTCAGTGGCGTCACCGCCGGCTTGGCGGCGACGGATCGGCGTCTGGTGCCTTATGGTGCGTTGACTGCGACCTTCCACACCGGGCTTGGCTGCTTGCTCGGGCCTTCGCTGTTGTACTTCATTGTTCGCGGGATTGTTGGGTAGTCCAGTGACTGCTGTTTGTGGCGAGGGAGCTTGCTCCCGCTGGGCTGCGTAGCAGCCCTGAAATCTACCACCGAGATGAGTCAGGTAAATCCGGTGGCCTGATTTTGCGGGCGCTTCGCACCCGAACGGGAGCAAGCTCCCTCGCCACAAGGGCTCCGTCAGACCTGCCGATTGGCATACATCCGACACTCCGCCAGCAACGCCAGCAGATTCGGATCACGCTCCTTGGCTTTCAGGAACACCACGCCAATGTGCTGCTGCAACCGGTACTTTTCCTGCAACGGGATCAGCTTCACCCGGTTCTCGTACACCGCCGCAATCCGCCCCGGCAGCAACGCATAACCCACACCTGAACTGACCATGCTCAGCAGGGTGAAGATGTCGTTGACCTGCATCGCCACCTTCGGCTCGAACCCTGCCTGCTCGAATACCCGCTTGCCGTCCTGATGGGTGGCGAAGCCTTGGGTCAGGGTGATGAAAGTTTCGTCGCGGACCTCGGCCAGGTCGACTTCGGTGCGCTGGGCAAACTTGGAATCGGCGGGTGTGGCGAGGAAAATATCGTCGGAAAACAGCGGGATCTGCTCGCAATCCGGATCGTTGACACTCTCGTCCAGGGACACCAGGGCCGCATCGACTTCCATGTTCTTGAGCTTGTAGAGCAGGTCGATGTTGGAACCCAGAATCAGGTCGATGTTGAGCTCGCTGCGACGGATCTTCAAACCCATGATCAGCTGTGGCACGGTCTTCACCGTCAGTGAGTACAGCGAGCCGAGTTTGAAACGCTCGGCCGAGAATCCGGCGGCTTCGCGGGTCAGGCGCACGCTTTCGACGACATCCTGAATCAGCTTCTGCGCTCGCTCTTCCAGCACATATGCGCTTTCCAGCGGCGTCAGGCTGCGGCCTTCGTGCTTGAACAAAGGACAGCGCAGGGCGCTTTCCAGGGAATGGATCGCCCGATGCACGCTGACGTTGCTGGTCTGCAACTCGGCCGCGGCCCGCGCCAGGTTGCCGGTGCGCATGAAGGCCAGGAACACCTCGAGTTTTTTAAGGGTCAACTCTTCATCGATCAGCATGGGGCGGACTCTTTTTGGAATGACTCGATTGTGCCCAATTACGCCGGGCCCGTCGTACAGAAACATTGCGCTTTTACGCTGCAAGCCTGAGCCTTGCGCTCTGCGGCAATGAAATTCGAGGTGAGCAACGTATGTATCACGGGGAAAGACTGAACGCCTGGACGCATCTGGCCGGGGCCGTGGCGGCGTTTATCGGCGGGGTTTGGCTGATTGTGCTGGCCAGTCTCGACGGCAGCCCGTGGAAGATCGTCAGCATGGCGATCTACGCCTTTACCTTACTGGTGCTCTACAGCGCATCGACCGTGTACCACAGCGTGCGCGGGCGCAAGAAAGCGATCATGCAGAAGGTCGATCACTTTTCGATCTACCTGTTGATCGCCGGCAGCTATACGCCGTTTTGCCTGGTGACCCTGCGCGGGCCGTGGGGCTGGACGTTGTTCGGGATTGTCTGGGGACTGGCACTGATCGGCATCCTGCAGGAGATCAAGCCACGTTCGGAAGCGCGGATTCTGTCGATCGTGATTTATGCGGTGATGGGCTGGATTGTGCTGGTGGCGGTCAAGCCGCTGCTCGCGGCGCTGGGCGGCGCCGGGTTTGCGTGGCTGGCATCAGGCGGGGTGCTGTACACCGTCGGGATTATCTTTTTTGCCCTCGATCATCGCCTGCGCCATGCCCACGGGATCTGGCATCTGTTCGTGATCGCCGGGAGCTTGCTGCACTTTGTGGCGATTTTCTTTTATGTCCTTTAAGGCTGTACCGGGACCAGGCGATCCAGCTGCTCCCGGGCTCGACGGCTGAATACCTGCAACAGATCGTTCAAGGTGTGGGGCGGCGGTTCGGCGGCGCGGGTCACTGCGTACAGGGTGATGGGTAACGGTGGTGCCAGGGGGCGGATCGTTGTGGTGGCGGGAGAGGCGCCAAGGGCGGTGAACGGATCGATCACCGCCAGGCCCGCGCCGGACTCCACCATCGCCCGTGCCAGTGAGTAGGTTTGTACGGCGATGCGTACCCTAGGCGGCGGTTCGACCGCTTCCAGGTAACTGTCGAGTCGCGCGGCCAGTGGATCGGCGCTGGATAAACCGATCAGCGGCGCATCCGCCAGCGCCAGCAGAGGCAACGGTTTACCCACCTCTTCCTGGGGCCAGTAACCAATCGGAGCCAGCGCCACCAGCACGCCGGACGCCAGCGCCTGGGCCTTGAGCCCCGGGTGATCCGGACGTTGCAGGGTCAGGGCGACATCCACTTCGCGCATCAACAGGTTCTGCACCAGTTCGCGACTGTGGGCGCTGGAGAGTTCGCAAGCGATGTCCGGGTAACGCCCGGTCCATTCGTGAATGGCCGGCGGCAGCAATGACAGGGCCAGCGCCGGGGTGGCACCGATGCGCAGGCTGTGGCCCGGTTCGCGGCGCAGGCTCTGCGCCAGGCGTCGCACGCCTTGCAGGCTTTCGCTGACCTTGTCCACTTCGCGCTCCAGTTCCAGCGCTTCCGGCGTCGCCTGCAACTTGCCGCGTACCCGCAGGAACAGCGGAAAACCCAATTGTTGCTCGGCGTGCTGCAACACCTTGCTCACCGCCGGTTGCGAGACGTGCAGCAATTGCGCGGCAGCGCTGATCGAACCGGTCTGGCGGATGGCCTGGAAAATCTCGATATGGCGAAGACGCATGGCAAGTCCATAACCTTTGTTTATGGGTTTGCCATCTTTATGCATTGTTCAGCGTCTGTCACCTGGCTCTAACCTTGGCCTCGTCTTCACAACAGTTTTAAGGACGGACATGGCTCAGCGTGTGTGCATCATCGGTGGCGGTGTGATTGGCCTGGCAACGGCCTACGCGCTGGTGCGCGACGGCTTTGAGGTGACGGTGGTCGAGGCCCGGGACTCGCTGGGCAGCGAAACCAGCTTCGCCAACGGCGGCCAGTTGTCCTATCGCTATGTCGCGCCCCTGGCCGACGCCGGTGTGCCATTGCAAGCCATCGGCTGGATGCTGCGCGGCGATTCACCGCTGAAGCTACGCCCGCGCTTCGACCTGGCCCAGTGGCGCTGGATGGCGTCGTTCCTCGGCGCTTGCCGTCGCTCGGTCAACCGCGAGAACGCCGCGCACTTGCTGCGCCTGGCGCTGTTCAGCCAGGACACATTGAAGTCTTGGCGCGAGGATGATGGATTGGCGGGATTTCAGTGGCGGCGCAACGGCAAACTGGTGACTTTCCGCCAGAGCAGCAGCTTCGAGCATGCGCGCCTGGGCCTGGCTGACCCGCAGCACCAGCAGGTGTTGTCGCCGGCCGAATGCGCGCACCTTGAACCGGCGCTGATCGATGCGCCCTTTGTCGGCGCGATCTACACCCCGGGCGAAGAGGTCGGCGACTGCCACGGTTTTTGCCAGCAACTGGCCGCCCGGCTGCAAGCGTCCGGCCGTTGCGAATTTCGTCTCGGACAAGCAGTGACCGGCATCCGCCACAGCAACGGCGGCGTCAACGCCATCGAACTGGGTGAGCTAGTGCTGTCGGTCGATCAACTGGTGATCGCCGCCGGTCACCGCAGTCCGCTGTTGGCGCTTCCCGGGCTGCAACTGCCGCTTTATCCGCTAAAGGGCTACAGCCTGACCGTGCCGATCGACGCCGGTCACCGGGCGCCGGACGTGAGCATCACTGACTACGACCGCAAGATCGTTTACGCCCGCATCGGCCAGCAATTGCGAGTGGCGGCGATGGTCGACATCGTCGGTTTCGACCCTGCCCTGGACCCCAAGCGCCTGGCGCTGATCAAGCGTCAGGCCCATGACACCTTTCCCAATGCCGGCGCCTATGACGAAGCCATTGAGTGGGCCGGCATGCGTCCGGCCACCCCCAGCGGCGTGCCGTTGCTGGGCGCGACGGCGTATCGCAACCTGTGGCTCAACCTCGGCCACGGCGCGCTGGGTTTCACCCTGGCCTGCGGCAGCGGGCACTTGCTCAGCGAGCTGATCGGCGAGCGCCGGCCGTCCATTGACCTTCAGGGTTTCAGCCACCGGGCCGCCTGAATACTGATTTTTGAAGAGGGCACTGCAATGACCATTACCCGACTGCACAGCAACCCGCGCCTGTCTGGCGCCGTGACCTTTGGCGACCTGGTGTTTCTCTCCGGGCAGGTGCCGGGCGATGCCCGGGATGCCAGCGGTCAGACCCGCGAAGTGCTGGCGAAAATCGATACCTTGCTGGCCGAGGCGGGCAGCGACAAGGATCATCTGCTCAGTGCGACCATTTACCTGAAGAACATCACCGAGGATTTTGCCGCGATGAACGAGGTCTGGTCGGCCTGGCTATCGCCGGGACAGGCACCGAGCCGCACCACCGTGCAGGCCGAGCTGGCCCGACCGCAGGTGCTGGTGGAAATCACCGTCATCGCTGCGCGCGTCTGATAAACCAACACCCACAACGGAGAATAACAATGCAAAAAATCACGTTGCTCGCTTGTACGCTTGGCCTGTTGCTCGGCAGTCAGGTCCGGGCCAATGAAGCACCGCTGACCGGCACCCTGAGCAAAATCGCCAGCGCCAACAGCATTACCCTGGGCTATCGCGATGCTTCGGTGCCGTTTTCCTACGTGGGTGATCACAGCGGCAAGCCGATGGGTTACTCGGTGGATCTGGCGGGCAAGATCGTCGAGCGCATCCAGCAGCAACTGGCGCTGCCGGACTTGAAGGTGAAGTACAACCTGGTGACCTCGCAGACCCGCATTCCACTGGTGCAGAACGGCACCGTGGACCTGGAGTGCGGCTCCACCGGCGTGACCGCCGAACGGCAGAAGCAGGTGGCGTTCTCCTATGGCTTCATCTACGTCAAAGGCCAGTTGCTGACCGCGAAGGACAGCGGGATCAAGAGCTTCGCCGATCTGCGTGGCAAGAACGTGGTGACCACCGCCGGTACTACCAACGAGCGCTTCCTGAAAAGCTACAACGTCGATCACAAAATCGACATGTTCGTGATCAGCGCCAAGGACCACGGCGAAGCCTTCCAGATGCTGCAGTCGGGCCGGGCGGCGGCGTTCTACATGGACGACGCGCTGCTCTATGGCGAGCGCGCCAAGGCCAATGACCCGCACAAGTGGGTGGTGGTCGGGGAGGAGCAATCTCGGGAGATCTACAGCTGCATGGTGCGCAAGGACGATCCGCAGTTCCTGGCGCTGGTCAACGGCGCGTTGGCGGATCTGTACAGCTCGGGCGAGATCAATGGCATCTACAAGCGCTGGTTCGAGCAGCCGATCCCGCCGAAGGGGTTGAACCTTGAGTTCCCGATGACCAGCGAACTCAAGGCAATCATTGCCAAACCGGTGAGTGATCCGGTGCAGTAAATGCAAAAGATCGCAGCCTGCGGCAGCTCCTGCAATTGGATGGCGTTCATCCTGTAGGAGCTGCCGCAGGCTGCGATCTTTTTAGAAATCACCCCAGAGTTGCTGGGCCACCGCCAGTGCAACAACCGGCGCGGTTTCGGTGCGCAGTACCCGTGGACCGAGGCGGGCGGCGTGGAAGCCGCTGGCCTTGGCCTGATCGACTTCGGCATCGGACAAGCCACCTTCCGGACCGATCAGGAATGCCAGACTTGAAGGTTTGGCATGGCTCACCATCGGCTCCGCCACCGGATGCAGCACCAGCTTCAATTCGGCTTCGGTCTGCTTCAACCAGTCAACCAGTAACAGCGGCGGATGAATCACCGGTACTCGCGAGCGTCCGCACTGTTCGCATGCGCTGATCGCCACCTGGCGCCAGTGCAGCAGGCGTTTGTCGGCGCGCTCGTCCTTGAGCCGGACTTCGCAGCGCTCGGTGAAGATCGGGGTGATTTCGGTGACGCCCAGCTCCGTGGCTTTCTGGATCGCCCAGTCCATGCGTTCGCCCCGGGACAGGCCCTGGCCGAGATGGATCTGCAGCGGCGATTCGATCTGCCCGGCGAAGCTTTCATCGATCTGTACCACGACACGCTTTTTGCCGACGTCGACCAGCCTGGCGCGAAACTCCTGGCCCGAACCGTCGAACAACTGCAACGCATCACCCTCGGCCATGCGCAGCACGCGGCTGATGTAATGGGCCTGGGCTTCGGGCAACTCGTGCTCGCCGATGCTCAGGGGGGCGTCGATAAAGAAGCGGGACAGTCTCATGCGGGGTCTCTGTAATTCATGTATAGGTCTTATGGGTGTCTTCGCGAGCAAGTCGGATCGCCGCACCGCCGCTCCCACAGGGGATTGCGGTCAACTGTGGGAGCGGGCTTGCTCGCGAAAGCTTCAGCCCTGACACCACAGAAACTCAGGAAACTAATCAGCCCGGATCACGGAACCCAGGATGGAAGTCTTTCGGCACCGCCACGCTGACGCTGTCACGGGTCGCAATGTCGATCCCTTCGCTGGCCACTTCGGCAAGGAAGTCGATCTGCTCCGGGGTAATCACATAGGGCGGCAGGAAATACACCACGCTACCCAGCGGGCGCAGTAAAGCACCGCGCTCCAGGGCATGCTGGAACACCTTCAGGCCGCGACGTTCCTGCCATGGGTAAGCTTCCTTGGTGGCCTTGTCCTTGACCATCTCGATGGCCAGCACCATGCCGGTCTGGCGCACTTCGGATACGTTCGGGTGATCGACCAGGTGCGCCGTCGACGAAGCCATGCGCTGGGCCAGGGCCTTGTTGTTCTCGATGACGTTGTCTTCTTCGAAAATATCCAGGGTCGCCAGGGCCGCCGCGCACGCCAGCGGGTTGCCGGTGTAGCTGTGGGAGTGCAGGAAGGCGCGCAGGGTCGGGTAGTCGTCGTAGAACGCGCTGTAGACGTCGTCTGTGGTCATGCATGCCGCCAGCGGCAGATAGCCGCCTGTCAGGGCCTTGGACAGGCACAGGAAATCAGGGCGGATGCCGGCCTGTTCGCAGGCGAACATCGTCCCGGTGCGGCCGAAGCCGACGGCGATTTCGTCGTGGATCAGGTGCACGCCGTAACGGTCGCAGGCCTCTCGCAGCAGCTTGAGGTACACCGGGTGGTACATGCGCATGCCACCGGCGCCCTGGATCAGCGGCTCGACGATCACCGCCGCGACCGTGTCGTGGTTTTCGGCCAGGGTCTGCTCCATGGCGGCGAACATGTTGCGCGAGTGTTCTTCCCAGCTCATGCCTTGGGGGCGCAGGTAGCAGTCCGGGCTCGGTACCTTGATGGTGTCCATCAACAGCGCTTTGTAGGTCTCGGTGAACAGCGGTACGTCGCCCACTGACATCGCCGCCATGGTTTCGCCGTGGTAGCTGTTGGTCAGTGTGACGAAGCGCTTCTTGTTCGGCTGGCCGCGATTGAGCCAGTAGTGAAAGCTCATTTTCAGTGCGACTTCGATGCAGGACGAGCCATTATCGGCGTAGAAGCACCGGGTCAGGCCTTCCGGTGTCATCTTCACCAGGCGCTCGGACAACTCGATCACCGGTTGATGGCTGAAGCCGGCAAGAATCACATGTTCGAGCTGGTCGACCTGGTTCTTGATGCGTTGGTTGATCCGCGGGTTGGCGTGGCCGAACACATTGACCCACCAGGAGCTGACCGCATCGAGGTAGCGCTTGCCTTCGAAGTCTTCCAGCCACACGCCTTCCCCGCGCTTGATCGGGATCAGCGGCAGTTGTTCGTGATCTTTCATCTGGGTGCAGGGATGCCACAGCACGGCGAGGTCGCGTTGCATCCACTGATTATTCAGGCCCATTTTCACTCTCCTGGAGGCGGTCCGTGACCAGCGCGGACAAACAATCGCGCAAGCCTATGCAATGCGTGCCACGGGGACAACCCATTGTGTCGAATGAGCTACTTTGTACAGGCCGATAGACGTTGCTGGCGGGCGTCTGAAGGCTGACGTATCCTTCGCCGTTCTTGAGCCGTCTGGCTCGCAAAAACTGCTGTTTTCCTCGTGTGATTCCGGAGTTCGCTGAATGTCTGTCGGTTGGCTGCGCGCCTGTGCGCTGGTGATGTTGGGGCTGTTCAGCGTGTCTGCGCTGGCCAAGGATAAAACCGCGATCGTGATCGGCGGCGGCCTGTCGGGCCTGACTGCCGCGTACGAACTGCAGAACAAGGGCTGGCAGGTCATCTTGCTGGAAGCCAAGTCGAGCCTGGGCGGTCGCTCGGGCATGGCCACCAGCGAGTGGATCGGCAACGACAAGGTCCAGCCGGTGCTGAACAAGTACGTCTCGACCTTCAAGCTGAGCACCACGCCGGCCCCTGAGTTCGTGCGGACCCCAGGCTACCTGATCGATGGCGAGTATTTCTCCGCCGCCGACCTGGCGACCAAACAGCCGGCCACCGCCGAGGCGCTCAAGCGCTTTGACAAGACCGTGGACGATCTGGCTCGCTCGATCGACGACCCGCAGAACCCGGCCGCCAACAATACGCTGTACGCGCTGGACCAGATCAACGTGTCGAACTGGCTCGACAAGCAGAACCTGCCGGCCACCGCCCGCCAGTTGATCAACCAGCAAATCCGTACCCGCTACGACGAACCTTCGCGCTTGTCGCTGCTGTACTTCGCGCAACAGAGCCGCGTCTATCGTGGCGTCTCCGATCGTGACCTGCGAGCTTCGCGCCTGGTCGGTGGCAGCCCGGTGCTGGCCCAGGCCTTCGTCAAGCAGCTGAAAACCATCAAGACCAGCTCCCCGGTCTCGTCGATCACCCAGGACAAGGACGGCGTGACCGTCAAAGTCGACAACGTCGGCTATCAGGCGGACTACGTGGTACTGGCCGTGCCACTGCGCGCCCTGAACAAGATCCAGATGACCCCGGCGCTTGACGCCCAGCACCTGGCGGCGATCAAGGGCACCAACTACGGTTGGCGCGACCAGATCATGCTCAAGTTCAAGACGCCGGTGTGGGAAAGCAAGGCGCGCATGTCCGGCGAGATCTACAGCAACGCCGGCCTGGGGATGTTGTGGGTCGAGCCTGCCATGAAGGGTGGCGCCAACGTGGTGATCAACCTGTCCGGCGACAACGCGCGGGTGATGCAGGCATTCGGCGACAAGCAGATGGTCGACCAGGTGTTGATCCGCCTGCACGCGTTCTATCCACAGGCGCGTGGTTCGTTCACCGGTTATGAAATCCGTCGCTACAGCACCGACCCGTCCACCGGCGGCGCCTACCTGGCCTTCGGTCCGGGCCAGATCAGCAAGTTCTGGCGCCTGTGGGAGCGCCCGATTCAGCGCGTAGCCTTCGCTGGTGAACACACCGATACCCTGTACCCGGGCACCCTGGAAGGCGCGCTGCGTACCGGTCAGCGTGCAGCCAGTCAGGTTGAAGACCTGGCGGCGGGCAAGTCGTTCGAACCGGCGAAAGTGGGTCCGGCTGCCGCAGCGGCGGGCGCTGGTGCGGTGGTGGCGAAGAAAGGCAATTTCTTCAGCAACCTGTTCGGCGGCTCCGACGACGAGAAGAAGCCGGAGCCGGTCAAGGCGCCAGAGCCGGTAGCGCCGGCAACTCCGGCACCTGCTCCGGTACCGGTTGTTGCACCGGCTCCGGTCGAAGCACCGAAGCCAGTAACCCCGGCAAAAGCCGAGCCGGTCAAAAAGGCTCCGGCGAAACCGGCTGCCAAGACCGAGGCGAAAAAAGCCCCGGCCAAGGCACCGGTAAAGAAGGCCGAGCCAGTGAAGAAGCCAGTGGCTAAACCCGCGGCGACTCCGACAACGGATGCCAAGGCGTAGTCAGCCCTGGGATAAAAAAACGCGGCGCAAATGCCGCGTTTTTTTATGCCCGGAGAAATCTGGGCACACAATCGAATAAACCTTTGGCAGGAAGTGTTATTGAGTTGGGCTACATTTTTGTACACACATTGGCCTTTAATCTTTTCTTAACTCATCTGTTTCAGACTCTTGATCGTATTTCTCGATATTTCAAAGCAAAATTTTCCGCTTTAATTCGATAGATAACTCGATAGTCTTGGGCCAGCACTTACAGGGATCTAGGCAATGCAGCTACGTAACTCTACCTCCCGCTACGGCTGGGTCAGCATCGTCATTCACTGGGTGGTGGCACTGGCGGTCTTCGGTCTGTTCGCGCTTGGGCTGTGGATGGTCGGGCTCGATTACTACAGCACCTGGCGCAAAGACGCGCCGGACCTGCACAAGAGCATCGGCCTGGTGTTGCTGGGTGTGATGCTGCTGCGGGTGCTTTGGCGCTTCATCAGCCCGCCGCCACCGACCTTGTCCAGCTACAGCCGCATGACGCGCCTCGGCGCCAGGTTCGGCCATGGATTTCTCTATCTCAGTCTGTTTGCCGTGTTGATTGCCGGTTACCTGATTTCCACCGCAGAAGGTGTCGGTATCCCGGTATTTGGCTTGTTTGAAGTCCCGGCGCTGATATCCGGACTGCCGGACCAGGCAGATACCGCTGGCGTGATTCACCTCTATCTGGCGTGGGTGCTGGTAATTTTTTCCGGCCTCCATGCGTTGGCAGCATTGAAGCACCACTTTATCGACCGTGATGTGACCCTCAAGCGAATGCTGGGTCGCAAAGCCTGAAGTTCAACCTCGACTCCAAAGGAAAACAAAGCATGTTGAAAAAGACTCTGGCCGCCCTGGCAATCGGTTCGGCCCTGTTGTCCGCCGGTAACGTAATGGCCGCTGACTATGTGGTCGACAAAGAAGGCCAGCACGCCTTCGTTGACTTCAAGATCAGCCACCTGGGCTACAGCTTCATCACCGGTACTTTCAAGGACATCGACGGCAAGTTCAGCTTCGACGCTGCCAAGCCTGAAGACAGCAAGATCGAGTTCAACGTGAACACCGCCAGTGTGTTCACCAACAACGCCGAGCGTGACAAGCACATTGCCAGCAAAGACTTCCTGAACGCCAGCAAAGCCACGTTTGTGTCCACCAGCGTCAAACCCACCGGCAAAAACGCCGCTGGCAAGGACACTGCTGACGTGGCTGGTGACCTGACGATCCTCGGTGTAACCAAGCCAATCGTGGTCAAGGCCACGTTCCTGGGCGAAGGCAAGGATCCATGGGGCGGCTACCGTGCAGGCTTTGAGGGTACTTTCAGCCTCAAGCGTTCCGATTTCGGCAAGCAGAAAGACCTGGGCCCATCGTCCGATGCGGTTGAGATGTACGTGACCTTTGAAGGTGTAAAAGCGAAGTAATGCTGAGACCGTAGGAGCTGGCGCAGGCTGCGATCTTTTCAGAATCAAAAGATCGCAGGCTTCGCCAGCTCCTGCAAAAGCAATTCGCGGCACAAACAAAAATGCCCTGATCGCGAGATCAGGGCATTTTTTATTTCAGCGATAACTCAGCGATTGCGGGTCAGCAACGCTGGTTTTTCACCACGAGGACGGCTTGGCAGTTGATCCAGCTGCTCAGGTGTCGGGAAGCGGTCAGCCTTCGACTCCTTGTGCATGATCTTCGGCGCGGGACCGCGCGGGTTCTGTACGGCAGGCTCCGAACGCGGCTGGTCGTCACGGGCCGGGCGGCGATTGCGCGAGTCTTCGCGGCGAGCCTGGCCGTCGCGCGGTGCGCCACTGCGAGGACCGCTACGCTTGGCCGGTGGGGTGCCAGTGCTGGCGCCATCGCTGTTGCGTGGACCGTTCTGGCGACCTTGTGGCTTGCCGGAACGTGGAGCGCCCGAACCTGCCGCGGTGCCCTGTGCCGGAGCGCCCGGACGGCGACCACGGCCTTGAGCCGGCTTTTGCTGTGGCACGTAGTCGACGCGGTTACCGAAGTTATCCACATCGTCGTCCAGGAACTCGTCCGGGGCACGGTCAACGGCGGCACGAGGAGGCTGCGACGGACGCTGTTCGCGAGCCGGAGTGCCTTCACGTGGTTTTTGCTGACGGGCCGGGCGCTCACCGCGTTCGCCGGCCGGTTTTTCCTTGCCCTTGTCCTTGCCTTTGTCCTTGCGACCACCGCCGCCACCGCTGCCATTCGGACCGTCGCCGCGCGGGCCACGTGGATTGCGTGGGTTACGCATGTCCGGACGCTCGCGCACTTCAGGCTTTTCCGCCTCGATGGTGCTGGCATCGAAGCCCATCAGGTCGCCGTCGGCGATTTTCTGCCTGGTCATGCGTTCGATGCTTTTCAGCAGTTTTTCTTCGTCCGGGGCTACCAGCGAAATCGCCTCGCCCGAACGGCCGGCACGGCCGGTACGACCGATACGGTGCACGTAGTCTTCATCGACGTTCGGCAGCTCGAAGTTGACCACGTGTGGCAACTGGTCGATGTCCAGGCCGCGAGCGGCGATGTCGGTGGCGACCAGGATGCGCACGGTGCCGGCCTTGAAGTCGGCCAGGGCTTTGGTGCGGGCGTTCTGGCTCTTGTTGCCGTGGATCGCGACGGCGCTCAGGCCGTGCTTGTCCAGGTACTCGGCCAGGCGGTTGGCGCCGTGCTTGGTGCGGGTGAACACCAACACTTGTTCCCAGGCGCCAGCGGTGATCAGGTGCGCCAGCAGCGAACGCTTGTGGCTGGCCGGCAGGCGGAACACGCGCTGTTCGATGCGCTCGACCGTGGTGTTCGGCGGCGTGACTTCGATGCGTTCCGGATTGTGCAGCAGCTTGCCGGCGAGGTCGGTGATGTCCTTGGAGAAGGTCGCCGAGAACAGCAGGTTCTGGCGTTTGGCCGGCAGACGGGCCAGGACCTTCTTCACGTCATGGACGAAGCCCATGTCGAGCATGCGGTCGGCTTCGTCCAGCACGAGGATTTCCACGTGGGACAGATCGACGCTGCCTTGGCCGGCGAGGTCGAGCAGGCGGCCAGGGCAGGCCACCAGCACGTCTACGCCACGGGACATGGCCTGAACCTGCGGGTTCATGCCGACACCGCCGAAGATGCAGGCGCTGACGAACTTCAGGTCACGGGCATAGACCTTGAAGCTTTCATGCACTTGGGCTGCGAGTTCGCGAGTCGGGGTCAGGACCAGTACGCGCGGTTGGCGCGGGCCGTGACGCTGGGATTTGTCCGGGTGACCGTTGGGGAACAACCGCTCCAGAATCGGAAGGGCGAAACCGCCGGTTTTACCAGTACCTGTCTGTGCCGCGACCATCAGGTCGCGACCTTGCAACACGGCGGGAATGGCCCGCTGTTGCACCGGAGTAGGCTCGGTATAGCCCGCTGCCTCGATGGCGCGGACTAAAGCCTCGGAGAGACCGAGGGAAGCAAAGGACATGAGTAATCCTGTTCTAGTTAGGGCTTGGCCCAATGGGAGTCTTGCCTGGCGCGAATCGCGTTTAAGAGGACGCAATCCCGTCCGGTCCTGCTGGGTCTCGAAGGCTCGTCTGCAAGCGCTCGCGCGGGCTGAAAGCTGCGCAGTAGCGGGGTTGAGATGCCTTTAACGATTCCGAGCGTCCGGGCGTGAGCCTGGCGGGAAGGCCGGAGTATAACAGAGCAATCACTGCGCGCCGCTTTCCTGCTGCTCAACGGTTTTTTCCGTGGCAACCGTGGCCTTTTCAGTCTTCACGCTGGCTGCCGGTTCCGCGCCGTAGCGGGCACTCAGTTCAGCGTAGGCGGGCTCACGTTTGAAACGCTTGAGTTCGGCGCCGAAACGCTGCACCAGCAGATCCATGCCCGCATTGCGCCGCACGGCGAGAAACTGGCTTTGCTGGCTGATGATCGTGGGGTTTTCGGTGATCTTGTCGCGGATGCCCAGTTCGTCGAGCAAATGCTGACCGACCCGGCGGTCGGTGATCAGCAGGTCAATCCGTCCGCGCACCAGTTTGCCGAAGTTGGCTTCATGGGTAGGGGCCGGCTCGCGGGTGAACAACGTCGAATCGCTGAAATCCTTGCTGTAAAGGTAACCCGGCGAGGTGCCAATGGTCAGGCCTTGCAAGTCATCGAGGGTGCGAAACGGATGGGGCCGTTCATTGGCGTAGAACATCACGAACTGGACTTCAGACAGGGGTTCGCTGGGGTAGAGCAGGGTCGCTTCGCGTTCTTCGCTGTGAAAGATGTCCAGCGCGCCGTCGGCCTGGCCTGTCTCCAGCATCGACAGGCAGCGTTTCCATGGCAGGAACTGCCACTCCACTTCGATGCCCAGGCGCTTGAAGACAATGGCGGTGGTTTCGTAGTCCAGGCCCAGGGATTTGCCGTTGTTGTCTTCGTATACGTAGGGCGCCCAGGGTTCCGTGACAATGCGCAGCTTCTCGCCCCGGGCGGTGAGGCTCAGGCAAGTGAAGACAAGCACGGCGATTAGCTGCGTGATCAAAGGCATGGGCTGAGATTACGACGAGAAACCGGAAAGAGCCAGAAACTGACCGCAGATGCTCTAACTCCGTGGATTGCCGCACATTAATAGTGCGTTGAAAGCAAAAGATCGCAGCCTGCGGCGGCTCCTGCAGGGAATACACATTTCTCTGTAGGAGCTGCCGCAGGCTGCGATCTTTTAATCGTGCTTTAACGACTTTTAACGCGGCAACTTCAGGTTGTTCCACACCGCCAGGCTCGCTTCAGCCTGGTTCAGGGTGTAGAAGTGCAGCCCTGGAGCGCCACCCTGCAGCAGTTGTTCGCACATCTCGGTGATGACCTGTTCGCCAAAGCGTTGAATGCTCTGGGTGTCGTCGCCGTAGGCTTCCAGTTGCTTGCGGATCCAGCGCGGGATTTCCGCACCGCAGGCATCGGAGAAGCGCGCCAGCTTGCTGTAGTTGGTGATCGGCATGATGCCCGGCACGATCGGGATGTTCACGCCCAGCGCCCGCACGCGTTCCACGAAGTAGAAGTAGCAGTCGGCGTTGAAGAAGTACTGGGTGATCGCACTGTCGGCGCCAGCCTTGGCCTTGCGCACGAAGTTGGCAACATCGTCTTCGAAATTGCGCGCTTGCGGATGCATTTCCGGGTAAGCGGCGACTTCGATGTGGAAATGATCACCGGTTTCTTCACGAATGAATTCAACCAGGTCATTGGCGTGGCGCATTTCACCGCTGGCCATGCCCATGCCCGAAGGCAGGTCACCGCGCAGGGCGACGATACGCTTGATGCCGGCGGCCTTGTACTGGGCCAGCAGGCCACGCAGGTCAGCTTTGCTATCGCCCACGCAGGACAGGTGCGGAGCGGCAGGGATTTTGACTTCGCTTTCGAGCTGCAACACGGTGTTCAGCGTGCGATCACGGGTCGAACCGCCGGCGCCGTAGGTGCAGGAGAAGAAATCGGGGTTGTAGGCGGCCAGCTGGCGAGCAGTGGCCAGCAGCTTTTCTTGCCCAGCATCGGTCTTCGTAGGGAAGAACTCGAAGCTGTAGCGACGATCTTGGGACATGGGAATACCCTTGAAAACGCGTAAGCCTGTGAGGCTTGCACATCCCATGTGGGAGCGGGCTTGCTCGCGAAAGCAGTGGGTCAGTCGACATTAATGTTGAATGATAAATCGCTTTCGCGGGCAAGCCCGCTCCCACAGGGAGAGCAGGCAGCAGATCCGATCAGTAGCGGTAAGCGTGCGGCTTGAACGGACCTTCGACGGTCACGCCGATGTAGTCGGCCTGGGTCTTGGTCAGTTGAGTCACAACGCCGCCGAAGCCGCGAACCATTTCCAGGGCCACTTCTTCGTCGAGTTTCTTCGGCAGTACTTCAACGGTCAGGCGCTCGGCTTTCTGGGCTGGCGACAGGTCGGCGTACTTCTGGCCGAACAGGAAGATCTGCGCCAGAACCTGGTTGGCGAACGAACCGTCCATGATGCGGCTCGGGTGGCCGGTTGCGTTACCCAGGTTAACCAGACGGCCTTCGGCCAGCAGGATCAGGTAGTCGTCGTTCTGCGGGTCGAAATCGCCAGCGCCGGTACGGTGGATCTTGTGAACCTGCGGCTTCACTTCTTCCCATGCCCAGTTCTTGCGCATGAAAGCGGTGTCGATTTCGTTGTCGAAATGGCCGATGTTGCAGACAACAGCGCGCTTCTTCAGGGCTTTGAGCATGTTTGCATCGCAAACATTGACGTTACCGGTGGTGGTCACGATCAGGTCGATCTTGCCCAGCAGTGCCTTGTCGATGCTTGCTTCAGTACCGGTGTTGATACCGTCGATGAACGGCGAAACCAGTTCGAAACCGTCCATGCAGGCTTGCATGGCGCAGATCGGGTCGACTTCGGAGACTTTGACGATCATGCCTTCCTGACGCAGGGACTGGGCCGAACCCTTGCCCACGTCGCCGTAGCCGATGACCAGCGCTTGCTTGCCGGACAGCAGGTGGTCGGTGCCGCGCTTGATC
Organism: Pseudomonas sp. IT-P4; assembly: GCF_949767755.1. NCBI lineage: Bacteria > Pseudomonadati > Pseudomonadota > Gammaproteobacteria > Pseudomonadales > Pseudomonadaceae > Pseudomonas > Pseudomonas sp. IT-P4. Next base: position 494,833 of record NZ_CATKPX010000023.1, read on the forward strand.
GCATCGTTCAGGCTGTGACGGCAGCCGTACTTGTTGTCGTTCTTGCTCTTGGTCACCGAGTCGTTGACGTTGATGGCCGGGATTTTCAGCTCGCCCTTGGCCAGCATGTCCAGCAGGCGGTGAACGCCGGTGGTGGTTTCTTCGGTCACGCCGTGGACGCGGTCCAGAACGGCTGGGTACTTCTTGTGCAGCAGTTCGGTCAGGTCGCCGCCGTCGTCGAGGATCATGTTGGCATCCCAAGGCGCGCCATCTTTCAGGATGGTTTGCTCCAGGCACCATTCGTACTCTTGTTCAGTCTCGCCTTTCCAGGCGAAAACCGGGATGCCGGCAGCGGCGATGGAAGCGGCGGCCTGATCCTGAGTCGAGAAAATGTTGCAGGACGACCAGCGCACTTCGGCACCCAGGGCAACCAGGGTTTCGATCAGCACGGCAGTCTGAATGGTCATGTGGATGCAGCCGAGGATCTTCGCGCCCTTGAGCGGTTGCTCTTCGGAGTACTTGCGACGCAGACCCATCAGGGCCGGCATTTCGGATTCGGCGATGATGGTTTCGCGACGGCCCCAGGCAGCCAGGGACATGTCGGCGACTTTGTAGTCGGTAAAATCTGCAGGCGTGATAACAGCGCTCATGAAGAGCCTCCATTCGTAATGTATGCGAATGGGCGCCGTTGTGCGTTTAGTGTCCAGCCACTGAAGGCCAGGCAACGCCCCATCCGAGCCTGACAGGTCGAACCTGCTGCAGCGCCCCTCGGACAGGTGGCGGGAAACGGTATCAAGTAGAGGTTACCGTTTTGAAACGGTGGCGATTATAGCGGGCTCTGCCGATCTTCCAAAGCGTTTCTGTCGGTCAATGTCCGAACGGTAATCGAGACCATAGACGACGCTCAATAGAGCTCTAGGTCGGGCTCTGCCATGATGGTCAGCATCATTCGGCAAGACGCTCAGGAGTGAACATGAATTTCCACACCCGCAAATGGGTAAAACCCGAAGACCTCAACCCCAACGGCACGCTGTTCGGCGGCAGCCTTCTGCGCTGGATCGACGAAGAGGCGGCGATCTACGCCATCGTCCAGTTGGGCAACCAGCGTGTGGTCACCAAGTACATCTCCGAAATCAACTTCGTCAGCGCCTCGCGCCAGGGCGACATCATCGAGTTGGGCATTACCGCTACCGAGTTCGGTCGCACCTCGATCACCCTGACGTGCGAAGTACGCAACAAGATCACCCGCAAGAGCATTCTCACCGTTGAAAAAATGGTGTTCGTGAACCTCGGTGAAGACGGCTTGCCGGCACCTCACGGCCGGACCGAGATCAAGTACGTCAAGGATCAGTTCAAGGATGATGACGTCGGCTCGTAAGACGAGCCCCGTAGGAGCTGCCGCAGGCTGCGATCTTTTGATCTTGATTTTAAGCAGTCAGTGATGACGCCAGGATCCAAGTCAAAAGATCGCAACCTTCGGCAGCTCCTACCGAACGTAACTTGATCGGCGCGTGTCGTAGCTAAATAGCCCGCCACCGGTTGCGCATCCCATGAACTCGGCACAAGACGGCAAGACCCCGAACCTTTCGGCGCAAGAAGAGCACGAAGTCGAAAAGAGCCAGCCACCCCGCGCCGCGGTGCTGCACGAGATCATCCGTACCCAGGGCGATCAGGAACTGGACCGCAGCATTGGCGCGTTGTGGTGGTCGGCGCTGGCGGCGGGGTTAACCATGGGCCTGTCGCTGATGGGCATGGGGTTGCTCAATTCGCGTCTGCCGGATGGCGAAGGGTTCAAGGTGATCGCGAGTTTCGGTTATTGCGCCGGTTTTCTCGCGGTGATCCTGGCCCGCCAGCAGCTGTTCACCGAAAACACTCTGACCGCCGTGCTGCCGGTAATGACCAAACCGACGCTGGCCAACTTCGGCCGGCTGCTACGACTGTGGGCGGTGGTGCTGGTCGGCAACCTCTGTGGCACCTTGCTGGTGGCGTACGTGATGCTGGAACTGCCGATTTTCGACAGCAAGACCGATGTCGCCTTCCTCGATATCGGCCGCAAGGTCATGGAAAACCACGCCAGCCAGATGTTCGCCAAGGGCATCATTTCCGGATGGATGATCGCCACCATGGTCTGGATGATCCCGTCCATGGAGAGCGCCAAGATGTGGATCATCATCCTCATCACCTACTTCATGGCGCTGGGGGATTTCACCCACATCGTGGTCGGTTCGCTGGAGGTTTCGTATCTGGTGTTTGCCGGCGAGCTGCCGTGGAGTGATTTCTGGCTGGTGTTCGCCGGGCCGACGCTGGTGGGGAACATCATCGGTGGCAGTTTTATTTTCGCGCTGATCAGCCATGCGCAGATTCGCAGCGAAACCGGGGCTGCCCCTCCGGACAAGAAACGAAGCGATGATTCGCCATGAAGAGCCTATGTTCGTACGGCACGGGTGGTAACCGGCTACCACCTTTGCAGTTGCTGCGTGAGCCACGCTGGTGCACGGGCTGACTGGCGAACTCTGCGTACAGGGCCCGCTTCTCGATCAAGGACTCGATTAATGGCCACCCCCTCACTCCCTCCGCATTTGACCGCCCTGTTGGCGGTCGCCCGAAAGATTCAAACGCTGTTTGCCGCCCGCTCCTCATTGCAGGTGGTTGCCGCCCGTGACCTGCAGAAGACTCTGCGCTGCAATTATCCGCAATTGGTGATTACTGACAGCACCCCGGTACTGATGTCACCGCATTACGAATATGTCGATAGTACGGTCCGCAAAACGCGGTTCAGCCGCTCCTCCATGACGGATGAACTGATCAACCGCTTCGTCGATGACAAGCTGGTTGATTACAGTGAAGGCCAGGTCATTACGGATCAGCCCGATGCGCAACCTGTGGTGCCGGGCGCACTGAAGAACTTCGATGCCCAGACCGCCGTCAATGCCGGTGGTACCCGTTTGACCCAGCTTTGCCAGCAAGCGTTGCTGGATGACTGGAGCGAACTGTCGGAAACCGCGCAATCACGCTTCGAACTTCTGGCTGCACTGCTCAAGGAGGCGCTCAGGGACGTGGCCCGCCAGACACCAACGCTCAATGCCAAGCAGCAACAGATGATAGCGGACGTCCTGCTAACGCCGGATAACAACCTGCGCACAGGAGCGACCCGTGCGTATCTGATCGATCAATGGGGCAAGCAGGGCGGCGAGCAGTTTGAGCTGCTCAGGGGCATGGTGCTGGTATCAACTCAGGACGCTACCACCGACGTCGTCCTGTTTACCCTGGCTGCGGGTATCGAGGTGTTTGCTTCCCTGGCCGCGCTGGGGGCGGCGTTATTCAATCGTATGACCGGACTGTCGCCCGAGAGCTTGATGCAATGGCGCTTGTTTGAACCCGATACAAACATTTTCGACGGTTTCGCCTTGACCTTTCTGGTCAAGCAACTGGCCGACCTTGAATACGCTGTCGCCCATGGCCGTGGCTCACCCTATTGGAGCGCGGCCTTGCTGGACCGGGCTCACGAGTTGGCGACCGGTGACTTTGACAGCCTTGATCTCAAGCCACATAGCGACCTGCAACGACTGTACGCGGCTATGCCACTTTGGCTGAAACAGGCCAATCGTGAAGTCCGTGGCTTGTTCAGCGAGTACTTCGAAGCGCTGGGCACGCTGTTCAAACGGGCGGACTGGAAGTTCTTCAACGACGGCTTGCCATCGATTCTCGATTACACCCGGGAAAAGCTCATGGACAAGTATCCACAGCCCGAGACGCTCAAGCCCGATGACGTGATGATCACCATTCATACCGTCAGGGGTGTTTCCGCGGCAGGCGGTTTTCCGGTGAGAGTCATCACCACTTTGCTCCATGTCGCCCTGGAAAATCTCGGCGGCCTGCCGGGCAGTTCCATCACCCTCAAGCGCAGGGACGGCAGCGCGGTGCCCTCATGGATGACGCCCGATACCATCAAGCAGTGGATCAGCGATCTCGATATCGGCCAGAACTATCCCGCCCTTATTGCCTCCTCGCTCAAAGATGACGCGGTTGAAGTGAGCTTGCGGCGTCGTCGCTTTCTCCAGCAATTGCGCATTGAGTTACCCATGCTCGCCCTGGAATTGTTTGCTCGCGGTCAGGCGGGTTTCACGCGCGCCGCCTACCAGATGGTCGTGGCGGTCATGAGCAAGCGGGCCGAGGATCGCTACGTGGCACAGAAGGCTATCGTGTTGCGACCGCTGACGTTCAAGGCGGGTGCCTTGAGCGAACCGGACAGCGTGACGAACATGTTTGTGATCGGTCCCAAGGATTTCGATCAGGGGCCGCAAATCCTCTACTGCCCGATGAGCGCAACGAAGTTGCAGGCATTTGTCAGTCATCAGGCATTGTTCGAGGCCATCAAGCGACCTGGCCAGTTGCAGCAACAGGTCCTGGCCTGGATGAGCGAGACTGGCCGTGCGACTTATCAGGCTGGCGGGTTCCAGGATCCCCACTTCAACAGTATCGATGGCCTGACAATGTTGATCGACGCCATGACCAGCAAGCCGGCCCAGCTTGGGCGCGAGGAGGTCGAAGGCGACTACGGTGATCACCTTTATAAAAGTCAGGTCCAGGCGCTTATGGAACAAGCGGACCGGCAGTCGGTGTCCAACAGCGAAAACCGCTGGGCGCGCCGCAAGGAGGGCTTGTACCTGGGGCTGAACAGTGTCATGCCGTTTGTCACGGGGCCGCTAGCGGCGGTGGGCTGGTTGTTGGTGGCATGGGACGTTCAACAGCAAATCAATATGGTCCGCGGCAAAAAGGCAGAAGGCAAGGAGGTGGCCATGGCCGGTTTCCTGATGAACATGGCGTTGGTGACGGCGCATTACTCGCGCACAAACATCGAAAGCCCTCTGGATGAAGCGTCCTCCAGCGAAACTCAGGAAACGTCGCAGGGCGCCAGGATCATTGAAGCAGAAGTAACGCCGGGCGAAGCAATTACTCCCGTCGTCGCATCAGACAATCCCCAGGTGCTGGCGCCGCAAACATCCGTCGCGGGCGGCTTTTGCATGTCGACCGCACGGGTCGACTATGGCTGGATAACGCCCTCCAGTCGATTGACGGCCTCCCAGGAGGCCAGCCTGAACACCTTTACGGTATCCGAACCCCAACGAGCCGAGTCGATCAGCAGCGGCTTGAACACAGGGTTGCATGATGCCCTTGGCCAGTTGTATGTCCGGGTCAAGGATGACTGGTTCAAGGTGACGAGGTTCTCCGAAGGGGTTCGGATTGCGTCGGCAGAGGGCGATGGGCGTCCGGGACCTTGGCTCAAGTCCAATGGCCGGGGGGGATGGATGCTGGACCTGAGACTGCGCTTGCTCGGGGGCAGCTCGGGCGTACAGGCGTCGACCACTGCTCAGGCGGGCGTTGAACTCAAGGCGCGATTTGATGAGCTCTATGCCGAATTCGACGGACAGTCCGCGGTGGAGGTGAATACGCAGGAGGCGCTCGGTAACGTTCAAGACCCTGCAACGGGTATCAGGCAGCTCAGCGGTGAGTTCGCCAGGGTTGAAACCTTGGGAGGCCGGGCGAAACAACTGTTGGAGTTGCTCGAACAGCGTCGTCGGTTTGAAGTCGTGAGCGGGTTTTCGACGTTGCGCAGTGCATTCCTTGGCCGGCAGATCCATTGCCTGCGCAAGCAAATCGAACTCAAGACGGCACTGCGGCAATTACGTTATACGGAGTTGGGCGGGCCGCAACAGGATATCAGCGTCCTGAGCCTGAGTGATTTTGGCCGTACGTCCATCACCTCACAAAACCGCCTCGCCCTGTTTCAGTTGGGCAAGCTTCATGAGCAGGTCATCGGCCTCCATCGGCAAGCGTATCTACTGCTTGGGCAGATGCGAAAAACGGCCGTTACCGGCGATGCTCAACTCAGCGAACTGGACGTCGCCCCCTGGGCTGACCAGGGGGCGATGGTCGCCTGGCAAGAAGCCGGTTTGCGCCCGAAAATGTTGTATTGCCTCAAGCAATCCACGGTAGGGCAGGCCCTGGAAAAGTTGGTGCAGATCACACTGCTCTGCCAGGTGAAGCTCTCGACCTATCGACGGTTGCAGGGCGCAGAACGCCCGGAATTGGAGACGCGGATTCGGGTGATGAATGACGTGATCGACGCACTTGCCTGGGCCGATGTCCGGCTGGGCAGACTGAGCGAAGCGTCAGGCGAATTTTTAGACCAGGCCGCATTCAATGACTTTCGAAAATACCTGCAGCAATTGCGTGGAAATGTCCTGAAGGATGTCCTCAAGCAATATGCGCAGCGTGCAGGTGAAACGCGGAAAAAGCAGTTCGCCAGGCAAACGCTCAGGGTCCAAAGCCGTGAGTGGGGGGCGCTTATCGGCGAAAAGTCACTCAATCCTGACATTGGCGATGCTGTGACCTTTACCGATCCCTACAGCCGGCGGGTCTACGCGACCTTTGAAAAAATCACGACGTCCGGCCAGGTGGACTGGAGGTTGCGCCGAGTGCCAGGGGGGGCCGCATCGAGTGCCCTGCACTACCTCAGGGCGGCTGAACTCAAGCAACTCGGAGAGCGCCGCAAGGAACGGCTACCGACCCTGGAAGCCAATCTGCGCCTGGCGCCACGCACTATCAGGAGGGAACTTGAGACATTGGCCGAAAGCATGCTGGAACTGCGCGAGCACTTTGCAGGTGAAGAGCCGATCGACAAGCAGTGGCACCAACAGATGACTGACCAGGCCAACGACTTGAAAAAACTCGCCCGTGAGGCGTATGCACGTATGGTGCTGGCCCGTGAACCGACGGCGGCGGGGGTCGAGGACCTGTTGGCCGAGGGCGTCATATCAATCAAGGAAGTACCCGGTAGCGGTATCGTATCGGGCGGAGGCAGGGCGCCGCTGTTTCGCTGCTTCTATATCAGCAAGGTGGCCCCCTCCGGCGACGCCGTGACACCCCCGCAAATCATCTGGTTCGCCCACTTTCGCTATCCTGCAGGCACCGTCAGCCGCAGTGGCGTGGACTTTTCCAAAGCCTATCTGCGCCGTTACGCCGATCCCTATCTGAGCTTCGAGCAACGTTTGGGCGAGGCCCGTGATCTGGAGCGACGGCTGAGCCTGATGCGCTCCACCCTTGACCTGAAATCGGCGCAACAACTGTTTTTCAGTCAGGAACCTGTGAGCTGAAAAGCCCGACCCTTTAGTTGCCTTGACCCGCGGGACTGAGCCTGGGCGTGTTGCCGGATTCAGCCGGTTGCATTGATCGGGCTGGTCGCGCGGCGTTGTCGATAGATGAAATGCAACGCGGTCAGTACGGTCAGCCCGCTGACCAGCGCGCCGGTCCAGGGCAGGTCTGCCAGGTCGGCGCCGCTGGCCACCACCAGCCCGCCGATCCAGGCGCCGGCCGCATTGCCCAGGTTGAAGGCGCTCTGGTTCAGGGTCGAACCCAGGTTCGGTGCTTCGTGGGCCTGATCGATGATCAGCAGTTGCAGGATCGGGCACAGGGCGAAGGCAAATGTCCCCCACAACACCAGCGTGATCGCCGCCGGGATCACCGAATGGCTGGTTTGCGTGAAGGCCGCCAACACCACCAGCACCGCCAGCGCCATGCCCACCAGAGAAGGCAGCAAGCGGCTGTCCGCCAGACGACCACCGAGCATGCTGCCGGCGGTCAAGCCAACACCGAACAACAACAGCATGATGGTGACGCCGTGGGGGCTGACACCGGTGATGTCCTGCAGGATCGGCGCAATATAGGTGAACACACTGAACAGGCTGGTCGAGGCCAGCACGCTCATGCCCAGGGCCAGCAGCACGTTGGCCTTGCCCAGCACCTTGAACTCGCTGGCCAGGTTGGCTCTATCCATCGCAATGTTTTTCGGCAGCCAGACCCATTGCGCAATCGCCGCCAGAACCCCGATCACTGACACCGCCCAGAAGGTCGAGCGCCAGCCGGCGTATTGCCCGAGTGCGGTGCCCAGTGGCACGCCGAGCACGTTGGCCAGGGTCAGGCCGGTGAACATCATGGCAATCGCCTGAGCCCGTTTGTTGGGGGTCACCAGCCCGGCAGCCACCACCGAACCGATGCCGAAAAATGCGCCGTGGCACAGTGCTGTGATCACGCGTGCGGCCATCAGCGTGGCGTAGTTCGGCGCCAGTGCACAGAGCATGTTGCCGAGGATGAACATCAGCGTCATGCCCAACAGCGTGGCCTTGCGGGGCATGTTGGCGGTGCCGACCGCGAGGATCGGCGCACCGAACACCACGCCCAGGGCGTAGCCGGTGATCAGCAATCCGGCATCGGGAATACTCACGCTGAGGTCGCGGGCGACATCGGGCAAAAGACCCATGATGACGAATTCAGTGGTGCCGATGCCGAAGGCGGCAACAGCGAGGGCAAGCAAAGCGAGTGGCATGCGCAAGGTCTCTGTCGGTAGTCTTGACGCTGTGATCAGGCATACGCAGGCCGACGACCGTTCTCGATGAGAGCGGGCCGGGCAGAATTTTTTTTGGAATTAGTCTGTGCGCAACTGAGTGCGGCGTGGTCGCTTGCAGTATAAACAGACACTGAAATATGGCGAATCAATTCTCTGCACCCCAACAAGGATCGTGGAGACAACAAAAGGAGTGGGTCGTGCTTGCGACTGCGTTGGTGTTGGTGGCGGCGCTGTTGCATGCGGCGTGGAATACCCTGATCAAGTTCAGTGCCGAGCGACTGTTGGTAGTGGCCTGCATGGACAGCGTGGCGCTGCTCTTTGTCGTGCTGATGTTGCCGTTCCTGAGTGTGCCGCCGCTGGAGATCTGGCCGTGGATCCTGGCATCGGCGGCGTTCGAGTTGCTCTATCGCTATTTGCTGATCCAGGCCTATCGGGTCGGCGACCTCGGGCTGGTCTATCCATTGATGCGCGGCCTCTCGCCGTTGGTGGTGCTGGCGCTGACGCTGATCTTTGCCGGGGAAGTGCTGACCCATCAGCAGATTTTCGGCATCCTGCTGATTCCGTTCGGCATGTTGTGTCTGCTCTGGCAGGGCGGCGGCGGAGCGCGTTTGCCGTGGTCAATGTTGCCGGTGGTGGCACTGATCGGCCTGTGCATCGGTTGCTACACCTACATCGACGGGCAGGCATTGCGGCGCTGGTCCCATCCACTGGATTACCTGGTCTGGGTCACCTTGCTCAGTGCCTGGCCTTTTCCGCTGTTGGCATTGGTGCGCAAACGGCCTGCGTTCATGTTGTTCTGGCGCGAGCAGTGGCGACTGGGCCTGGCCGTCGGGTTCTGCGTGTTGTTCAGCTACGCTCTGGTGCTGTGGGCGATGCAATTGGGATCGATTGCAGAGGCAGCGGCGTTGCGCGAGATCAGCGTAATCCTGGTGGTACTGTTTGGCATGCGTTACCTCAAAGAACCTTTTGGCGGGCCGCGCCTATTAGCCTGTGGGCTGGTGCTGATCGGTATATTGATCATGAAATTTTGACTGTTCTGAAACGTGAAGAAGGGACTGCTTTATGACGGTTGCTCTGTGGTGCATTTTGATTGCGATCTTCCTGCCATATCTGTGCACGGGTGTCGCGAAGGTCAGTGGCGGGTACAGACTGAAAGACAATCATGATCCACGAGGGTTTCTCGATTCCCTGGAGGGGTTGGGCAAGCGGGCGAATGCGGCGCAGCTGAACAGTTTTGAAGTGACGCCAGCGTTCGCAGCCGCGGTGATCGTGGCGCACCTGGCGGGCAACGCCGAATTGGTGACAATCAATGTGTTGTCGGTGTTGTTCATCACCAGTCGTCTGCTCTACATCATTTTCTATCTGACGGACCTGGCGACGCTGCGGTCGTTGATGTGGTTGGTGGGGATGGGGTTGATCGTGAGTTTCTTTGTGGCGTCGGTTTAAAGGCAAGATCAAAGGATTGCAGGCTTCGCCAGCTCCTACCGGGTGTCGAATGTGCCTGTAGGAGCTGGCGAAGCCTGCGATCTTTTGACGTTAAAGTTTGTCCGCCACCTGCGGCACTTGCGGTAGCACTGCACCTTTGGGCCAGAGCATCCAGATCTGTCCCTGCTGTTTCATGTCCCCGGCCAGTTGCCCGGCCGCATCGCCGGTACCCCAGAACAGATCTGCCCGAACCTCGCCGGCAATGGCGCCGCCAGTGTCCTGCGCTGCCACGGGGCGAACCAGGGCCGTGCCGTCCGGTTTTGTAGTGGACAGCCACAACAGACTGCCCAGCGGAATCACCTTGCGATCCACCGCCGCGCTGTAGCCGGCGGTCAACGGTACGTTCAGCGAGCCGCGCGGACCTTCATTGCTGTCCGGGTTTCGGGTGAAGAACACGTAGCTGGGGTTGCTGCCGAGCAGTTCGGGAATGCGCGAAGGATTGGCCTTGGCCCAGGTGCTGATGGCGCCCATGGTCACGTCTTCTTTTTTCAACTCGCCCTGTTCCACCAGCCAGCGGCCGATCGGTCGATACGGATGGCCGTTCTGATCGGCGTAAGCGATGCGCAGCTGGCGACCATTGTCGAGCTGGATACGACCCGACCCCTGGATTTGCAGGAACTGCAGGTTCATCGGGTCGGTCAGCCAGGCCACGACCGGCGCGTTGACCCCTTTGCTCTCGATGGTTGCCGCATCGTCGTACGGCTTGAGCACGCGACCTTCGAGTCGCCCGCGCAGGCGCTTGCCCTTGAGTTCCGGGTAAATGCTGTCGAGGGCGACGATGATCATGTCTTCGGGGACGCCATAGACCGGGACATTGGCAGCGCCGGTCTGGGTCAGGCTCCCGGGATAGACCGGTTCGTAGTAGCCGGTGATCAGGCCGTTGGGGTTGTCGTTGGCGGCGCGCAGGCCATAGACATCGAGGTTCTGCTGGAGAAAACCGCGAATGTCGCTGGCGGTTTGCGGCACGTTGGCAGCCGCGGCGCAGGTGCCACCCCAGACCGGGTCCGCCTTGAGTCGGGTGCAGGCGCTGCGCCAGGAGCCGAAACCGGCGACCAGATCGCTGTCGGACACCGCCGGCAGTGCTTCCCATGTGGCGCTGGAGTAGGTGGCCAGGGCGTGGGTTTTCGGTTGTTGTTTGTCGCCACCGGTGCAGCCTGCGAGCAGGGCCACCATCGGCAGGGTCCAGGCCAGGCTGTGACGCCATGCCTTGAAACGGCTGTTCATGGAGTGATTCCTTTGCCGGTTGCCTGAGCGCTCCATGTGCTCAAGCAACCCTTGTTGATAATAGGGCTATTGGTCTTTGCCGATGACGCGAGGATACTGGCCGCCGTTTCCCGTGACCTGAAGCCACCATGACTCTTAAAAGACTTTCTGTTGTATTGCTGGCCTGCCTGACGCTGTCCGCTTGTGGCGGTATCGACCCCAACTCGCCGCTCGGCCAGCGCAAGGCCATTTTCAAGCAGATGCTCAAAACTGGCGAAGACCTGGGCGGCATGTTGCGTGGACGCATTGCGTTCGATGGTCCTAAGTTCGCCGAAGGCGCGGTGAAGCTCGATGCGTTGTCCCGTGAGCCGTGGCAGCATTTTCCGCAAGTGCGCGAAGAGGATCACACCAGCGCCAAGAGCGATGTCTGGGAGCAACAGACACGTTTTCAGGCAATGGCCCGTGACCTTGAAGGCGCCACCGGTGAATTGGTGATTGCCAGCCAGGTCCAGCCCTACAAGGCTAGCAATCTGGGGCCGGCGGTGCAGAAAGTCGAAGATGCTTGCAGTGCTTGTCATAAGGCGTTTCGGGATCATTGATTGGTGTTGCTCGGTCTGACGAAGGCTGCTTCGGCAATACCAAAGCTCTTTGTTCGTTATCCGTTCTTACTTATCCAGCTCATCCAATGCGTTCTGCAATTCCTTGCGGGCATCGGCGAGTTTGTCTTTGCGCTTGTTGATCTTGTCGGGGTCGCCTTTGCTCATGGCCTTGTCGAGGTCCGCCTGACGCTTGCTGACTTCGTGCTTGGCGTCGAGCACCTTGTTTTCCCGTTCCTTCTTCAGCGAGGCGTCGGTGCAGTTGGCTTCGACTTCGCTCAGGGCCTTTTCCAGCCCGGCCTGCTGATCGGCATTGCCGTGGACCTTGGCCAATTCGATCTGGTTGACGATACCTTGCTTCTTGGCGGCGCAACCGGTCAGCCCCGGCGCTTCCTCGTCCGCCATCAACGGGGTGGCCAGCACGCTGCAAAGGGTCAACAGGGCGAGCGGTGAAAGAAGTTTCATAAAAGCTCCATGTAGGAAAGCAAGCAGACCGGTGTGGCAATGGCTTGTTGGAGCCCAGCGGTCTCCTGGGGTTCCCGGTGGGTGCAGGGTCGACCGCTAAAAGCCGTCAATCCCCGCATCACGTAACGTTTCACTCAAGGCCAGAACCTGCGGATCGCGGAAAAAAGCGTTCAGTTGCGCTGCGCGCCCTGGCCCGATATCGGCCGCGGCCCGCCATTGTTCGATGTCGCGCCGGGCCAGTGCCTGCCATGAGTCGCCGAGAGGCGCCTGGCCTGTCGGCGGTAATCCCAAGGCTTTGAGCCAGTGTATAAACGGGCGTTGCCGGGCCTGGCTGAAGCTGTCCGCAAGGCGAAGCGCACTGCGCTCGCCGAAACCGTCAATGGTAGCAAGCTCTTGGGCATCGAGGGTCAACCAATCCAGCAGACTGTTCAGGCGACCTGTTGCAAGAAGTTTTTCCCAAGTCCCCGGACCCACATTGGGCAGCGCCAGGCCCTGTTTGCTGCTGAGCCAGGTCAGGCGCGCGAGGAACTGGCTCTCGCAGCCTGGAGTCGGTTGCCAGCAACTCAATGAATGAAAGTCCTCTGCCAGGGGTGCGTTCAATTCGGCGCGCTCGCTGCTGCGCAATACAACGCTATCGAGCCTGGGAATGGTCAGCCCGGCCAGGCTGATGGCAACCTGATCACCCGGGCGGATGTCCAGCGTCTGCCAGCGTTGCAACGAACCGACGCTGACGTGTTTGATCTGCCGGTCATCGAGCTTCACCGGGGTCAGTTCAAGTACCGGAGTGATCCGCCCGGTCCGGCCGATTTTGAAGTGAACCTGGCGGACTTCGGCCAGTGCCTTGGCGAAGGGGTATTTCCAGGCAATGGCCCAGTAGGGTGACCTGGCCTGCCAGCGTTCGGCGGCTGGGCGCTGGTTTTGACGCAGGACCACACCGTCGCTGGCAAAGGGCAGGGGGGAGCTATACCAGTGTTCGCGCCAGCGTTCGGCATCGATGACTGAAGTAATTGGCTGGCTGTATGCCGTGGTATTCGGGAAGCCCAGCGCAGTCAGCGCCGCGGCACGCTCGGGCACGCTCGACGGCCCTTGGGGCCAGTCCCAGACAAACAAGTCGATGTTGGCGGCCTGTTCGGCGCTCAAGACCTTGCGCGCCATCAGGCCGGCCACCGAGCCGCGGGCATTGAGGCTGCCGGCCCGGGCCTGCACATGATCGGTCAGGCGCCAATACAGTTCGCCTTGCACGATCAAGTCCCGGGCCTGCGATAGCTGTTGCGGGATGGCCGGAATCAGCCGCGCAGGAACCGTCCAGTCCTGACCGCTCTGGCCGTCACCACGACTGATTGCCTGGGCCAACAGGCCGTTGCGGTAAACCAGGGTCACCGCCACACCATCGATTTTAGGCTGGACCCAGACGTCCACCCGGTCACGCAGCCATTTTTCCACGGCGGGCCGATCGTGCAGCTTGTCCAGGCCGGTGTGGACGATGGGGTGGGGCAAGGTGCCGCGCGCGGTGCGCAAGGGGTCTGCGGACGGGCTCAGGTTGAAGCAGTGGCGCCATTGGGTGAGTCGCGCGCGGGACTGGTCGTAGAGTTCATCGGCGACCAGTGAACGTCCCAGGCGGTGATAGCTGTCGTCCCAGAGGTCGATTTGCTGTTGCATTTTGTCGACTTCGTTCCGGGCGCGTTCGGGTGGCCAGGCCGGGCACTCGGCGGCGCTGGCGGTCAGATAGGTAACGGTCAGTAGAACGGCGAAAAACAGGCGCAGGTCGGGAAGCATCTTGAGCGTCCTTGCTCGGTGAGGTGCGTGAAGGCTAGGTCAGTATGGGGTGGCGCGCAGAGGGGTGTTTTTGCCGGGTATTTCCGGTAGCTGTGCTGGCCACTTCGCGAGCAGGCTGCGACGCGGTGTAAAGCGAATCCCAATAAAAAAGCCCCGCAGGGCGCGAACCGTGCGGGGCTTCGGGTGTTGCGGGGAATCCTTACAGGCCGGCAGCAGAACGCAGGGCGTCGGCGCGGTCGGTTTTTTCCCAGGTGAACGTGGTGAAGGTGTCGTCACCCACGGTCTTGGTCGCCGGGGTGCGACCGAAGTGGCCGTACGCAGCGGTTTCCTGATACATCGGGTGCAGCAGGTCGAGCATGGTGGTGATCGCGTATGGGCGCAGGTCGAATACTTCGCGGACCAGTTTGACGATCTTGTCGTCGCTGATCTTGCCGGTGCCGAAGGTGTTCAGCGAGATCGACGTCGGCTGGGCAACGCCGATGGCGTAGGACACCTGGATCTCGCAGCGCTCGGCCAGGCCGGCAGCGACGATGTTCTTGGCCACATAACGACCGGCGTAGGCCGCCGAACGGTCAACCTTCGATGGATCCTTGCCGGAGAACGCGCCACCGCCGTGACGGGCCATGCCGCCGTAGCTGTCGACGATGATCTTGCGACCGGTCAGGCCGCAGTCGCCCACCGGGCCGCCGATGATGAACTGGCCGGTCGGGTTGATGTGGAACTGGGTGTCCTTGCTCAGCAGTTCGGCAGGCAGCACGTGCTTGACGATCAGCTCCATCACGCCTTCGCGCAGGTCGTTGTACGACACTTCAGGGTTGTGCTGGGTCGACAGAACGACGGCGTCGATGCCGACAACCTTGCCGTTTTCGTAACGGCAGGTCACTTGCGACTTGGCGTCCGGGCGCAGCCAGGGCAGCAGGCCGGATTTGCGGGCTTCGGCTTGCCTTTGTACAAGCTGGTGCGAGAACGTGATCGGTGCTGGCATCAAAACGTCGGTTTCATTGCTGGCGTAGCCGAACATCAGGCCCTGGTCGCCGGCGCCTTGATCTTCAGGCTTGGCACGGTCGACACCCTGGTTGATGTCGGGGGACTGCTTGCCGATGATGTTCATCACGCCGCAGGTCGCGCCGTCGAAGCCGACGTCGGAGCTGGTGTAGCCGATGTTGGTGATCACGTCACGAACGATCTGCTCCAGGTCAACCCAGGCCGAAGTGGTGACTTCGCCGGCGATGATGGCCACGCCCGTTTTCACCAGAGTCTCGCACGCCACACGGGCGAACTTGTCTTCAGCAATGATGGCGTCCAGCACCGCATCAGAAATCTGGTCGGCGATTTTGTCCGGATGCCCTTCAGACACGGACTCGGAGGTGAAAAGGGAGTATTCGCTCATCTCGATGTTTTCCTGAAATTACCGATGGTGAGTGTCGCCAGCCGGTCGCTGAAAATGGCGGACCTGGATCTGGAAACCATTACGTAAGCCTACATAGAGGCTTTCCCCGGGAACGAGTCCCGCAGCGGTGGCCCAACGGGCCAGATCGTCCTGTTCAAACCCCAGCCAGAGATCACCGCAGGCCTCCTTGGCCCAACTCTGGTTGTGGCTACATAACTCTGTCACTAACAGGCTACCGCCTGATTGCAGCAAATTGGCCATGTGCTTGAGCGCATCGGCCGGCGCGGCAAAATGGTGCAGCACCATGTTCAGTACAACGCAATCGGCCTTGAGGCTGACGCCGTTCAATGCATCGGCCAATTGCAGACTAACGTTAGTCAGCTTGTCGCGTTCGCAGACCTGGCGCGCCAGTTCGAGCATTGCGCTGCTGTTATCCAGCGCCGTCACCTGCGCGAAGCGGCGCGCCAGTTCCGGCAGGAATGCGCCGTCTCCGGGGCCGACTTCAATGGCCGTGGCGTCTTTGTCAAAACTCAGCTTGTCGAGCAGGGCCACCACGCTTTCGCGGTATTGCGGCAGGCCGGCGATCAAGTCTTGCTGGGCGCGAAACTTTTCCGCCACCCGTGAGAAAAAGTCCTGGCTGGCGGCCGCCCGTTGCCCATGGACCTGAGCGATGCGCGACTGTACGTCAGTCGGCAGCGTCAGGTTGTCCACCTCTTCGAGCAAGGCGGCGTGCAATTTGCCACCCGGCAGTTCGGTGTGGGGCAGGGCGCGACGGTAGAAAATCGCGTTGCCTTCGCGGCGCGTCGCCACCAGGTCGGCCTGGGCCAGTACCTTGAGGTGGTGGCTCATGCCTGACTGACCGATGCCGAAGATCTGCGCCAGCTCCAGTACGCCGAACGAGTCGTTGGCCAGTGCGCGTAAAACATTCAACCGCAGAGGATCGCCGCCAGCCTTGCACAAGGCCGCCAGCTCATCGCAATCGTCGTGTTGAATGGATGGCACGCGTAAATTCATAAGGCCGGCAGTCTAGTCACGGGTCGAAGGCATCGCAAGAGCAATATCAAAAAGTTTTGATATTGCTCGATAGATGGCACTTCTTAACGTTAGCTTCTGTCAACAAACGGATGGCGGAAAGGTTTCACCAAGCGAAACCGTCGTTATCCATTGGAAAAACGCCTTCAGATGACTATCTGTCATTGCCCCGAGGCGTCCCGGTGAGGGAAAATGCTCGCCTTTTTTCCGTTTCGTTTTATTCAAGCCCCCAGGAGAACAGCGATGCCTAGCCGTCGTGAGCGTGCCAACGCCATTCGTGCCCTCAGCATGGATGCCGTGCAAAAAGCCAACAGCGGCCATCCCGGTGCCCCGATGGGTATGGCGGATATCGCCGAGGTACTTTGGCGCGACTACCTCAAGCACAACCCGAGCAATCCATCGTTCGCCGACCGTGACCGCTTCGTGCTGTCCAACGGCCACGGCTCGATGTTGATCTACTCGCTGCTGCACCTGACCGGCTACGACCTGTCGATCGACGACCTGAAGCAGTTCCGTCAACTGCACAGCCGCACCCCGGGCCACCCGGAACTCGGCTACACCCCGGGCGTCGAAACCACCACCGGTCCACTGGGCCAGGGCCTGGCCAACGCCGTGGGTTTTGCCCTGGCTGAAAAAGTCATGGCGGCGCAATTCAACCGTCCTGGCCACAACATCGTCGACCACCACACCTATGTGTTCCTGGGTGATGGCTGCATGATGGAAGGCATTTCCCACGAAGTCGCTTCCCTGGCCGGTACCCTGGGCCTGGGCAAGCTGATCGCCTTCTACGATGACAACGGCATCTCCATCGATGGCGAAGTCGAAGGCTGGTTCACCGACGATACGCCGAAGCGTTTTGAGTCCTACAACTGGCAAGTGATCCGCAATGTCGACGGTCACGACCCGGAAGAAATCAAGACGGCGATCGACACTGCACGTAAAAGCGAGCAGCCAACCCTGATCTGCTGCAAGACCACCATCGGTTTCGGTTCGCCGAACAAGCAAGGCAAGGAAGATTGCCACGGCGCTCCACTGGGTGACGCGGAAATCGCCCTGACCCGTGCGGCGCTGAAATGGAACCACGGTCCGTTCGAAATTCCGGCCGATATCTACGCCGAGTGGGATGCCAAGGAAGCAGGTCGCGCCGTGGAAGCCGAGTGGGACCAGCGTTTCGCCGCTTACTCCGCCGCGTTCCCGACTGAAGCCAGCGAACTGGTGCGTCGTCTGAGCGGTGACCTGCCAGCTGACTTCAGCGAAAAAGCCTCGGCCTACATCGCCGAAGTGGCGGCCAAGGGCGAAACCATCGCCAGCCGTAAAGCCAGCCAGAATGCCCTGAACGCGTTCGGCCCGTTGCTGCCTGAGTTCCTCGGCGGTTCGGCTGACCTGGCCGGTTCCAACCTGACCCTGTGGAAAGGCTGCAAAGGCGTCACCGCCGAAGACGCCAGCGGCAACTACATGTACTACGGCGTGCGCGAGTTCGGCATGACCGCGATCATGAACGGTGTTGCCCTGCACGGTGGCCTGGTGCCTTACGGCGCGACCTTCCTGATGTTCATGGAATATGCCCGCAACGCGGTACGCATGTCGGCCCTGATGAAGCAGCGTGTGATCCACGTCTACACCCATGACTCCATCGGTCTGGGCGAAGACGGCCCGACTCACCAGCCAATCGAGCAACTGGCCAGCCTGCGCTGCACGCCGAACCTCGATACCTGGCGCCCAGCCGACGCCGTTGAATCGGCGGTGAGCTGGAAATACGCACTGGAGCGCAAGGACGGTCCTTCGGCCCTGATCTTCTCCCGTCAGAACCTGCAGCACCAGACCCGCGACGCCGGCCAGATCGCCGACATCAGCCGTGGTGGCTATGTGCTGAAAGACTGCGCGGGCGAGCCTGAGCTGATCCTGATCGCCACCGGTTCGGAAGTCGGCCTGGCCGTTCAGGCCTTTGACAAACTTACCGAGCAGGGCCGCAAGGTTCGCGTGGTTTCCATGCCGTGCACCAGCGTGTTCGATGCCCAGGAAGCAGGCTACAAGCAATCGGTCCTGCCGTTGCAGGTCAGCGCCCGTATCGCCATCGAGGCCGCTCACGCGGACTACTGGTACAAGTACGTGGGCCTGGAAGGCCGCGTGATCGGCATGACCACCTACGGCGAGTCGGCGCCTGCTTCGGCCTTGTTCGAAGAGTTCGGCTTCACCCTGGAAAACATCCTGGGTCAGGCTGAAGAGCTGCTGGAGGACTAAGCACGACGCGGTGGTTTCACGACCACCGCGGTCCCCTGTAGGAGCTGCCGAAGGCTGCGATCTTTTGATCTTGTTTTTAAGATCAAGGTCAAAAGATCGCAGCCTGCGGCAGCTCCTACAGGGTTTGTGAAGTTAACGAGATTTCGATCCGCCCGCGTCTATCGAGAACCCCATGCCTCAACCGCGTCCCTACAAAGTTGCACTCAACGGCTACGGCCGGATTGGTCGTTGCGTCTTGCGTGCGTTGTTCGAGCGAGGCTCGACGGCTGGGTTCGAGATTGTCGCGATTAACGATCTGGCGGACATGGCCAGCATCGAATACCTGACACGCTTCGACTCCACCCATGGCCGGTTCCCCGGCGAAGTGAAGGTCGACGGCGATTGTCTGCATATCAATGGCGACTGCGTGAAGGTCCTGCGCAGTGCCACCCCCGAAGGCATCGATTGGGCGTCCCTGGGCGTCGATCTGGTGCTGGAGTGCTCCGGCGCTTACCACACCCGCGAAGACGGCCAGCGTTTCCTCGACGCCGGCGCCCCGCGTGTGCTGTTTTCCCAGCCGATGGCCAGCGAGACGGACGTCGACGCGACCATCGTCTACGGCGTGAACCAGGATTGCCTGACCGGCGACGAGTTGCTGGTGTCCAACGCGTCCTGCACCACCAACTGCGGCGTGCCGTTGTTGCGTCTGCTGAATCAGGCCATTGGTCTGGATTACGTGTCGATCACCACCATTCACTCGGCCATGAACGATCAGCCGGTCATCGATGCCTACCACCACGAAGACCTGCGCCGTACCCGTTCGGCGTTCCAGTCGGTGATTCCGGTGTCCACCGGTCTGGCGCGAGGTATCGAGCGCCTGCTGCCGGAACTTGCCGGCCGAATTCAGGCCAAAGCCGTGCGGGTGCCGACGGTCAACGTGTCCTGCCTCGATATCACGATGCAGACCGCCACCGCGACCGACGCCACCGAGGTCAACCGGATCCTGCGCGAAGCCGCCACCAGCGGCCCGCTCAAAGGCCTGCTGGCTTATACCGAGTTGCCTCACGCAAGCTGTGATTTCAACCATGACCCACATTCGGCCATCGTCGATGCCAGTCAGACCCGCGTTTCCGGCCCACGGCTGGTGAACATCCTGGCCTGGTTCGACAACGAGTGGGGTTTTGCCAACCGAATGCTGGACGTTGCAGAACACTATCTGCAAACAGCAACTTCAAAAAAACCGTAGGAAGTGCGACCCATGACCGTGTTGAAGATGTCCGACCTCGATCTGCAAGGTAAGCGCGTATTGATCCGCGAAGACCTCAACGTCCCAGTCAAGGACGGTGTTGTCACCAGCGATGCGCGTATCCTGGCCTCGCTGCCGACCATCAAGCTGGCCCTGGAAAAAGGCGCGGCCGTGATGGTCTGCTCGCACCTTGGCCGTCCGACCGAAGGCGAGTTCTCGGCCGAGAACAGCCTCAAGCCAGTCGCCGACTACCTGAGCCGTGCCCTGGGTCGTGAAGTGCCGCTGGTAGCCGATTACCTGGGCGGTGTCGACGTGAAAGCGGGCGACATCGTGCTGTTCGAAAACGTGCGCTTCAACAAGGGCGAGAAAAAGAACGCTGACGAACTGGCCCGGCAATACGCCGCCCTGTGCGACGTGTTCGTGATGGACGCCTTCGGCACCGCTCACCGTGCCGAGGGTTCGACCCACGGCGTGGCCAAGTTCGCCAAAGTCGCTGCTGCCGGCCCGCTGCTGGCCGCTGAACTGGAAGCACTGGGCAAAGCCCTGGGCGCCCCGGCCCAGCCGATGGCGGCCATTGTTGCCGGTTCCAAGGTGTCGACCAAACTCGACGTGCTGAACAGCCTGAGCCAGATCTGCAACCAGTTGATCGTTGGTGGCGGTATCGCCAACACCTTCCTGGCCGCCGCCGGTCACCCGGTCGGCAAATCCCTGTACGAGCCGGACCTGCTGGACACCGCGCGCGCCATCGCCGCCAAGGTCAGCGTACCGCTGCCAGTAGATGTGGTGGTTGCCAAGGAATTCGCCGAAAGCGCCGTTGCGACCGTCAAGCTGATCGCTGACGTCGCTGCCGACGACATGATCCTGGACATCGGCCCGCAGACCGCTGCCAACTTCGCCGAGCTGCTGAAGTCGTCGCAAACCATCCTGTGGAACGGTCCGGTCGGCGTGTTCGAATTCGATCAGTTCGGTAACGGTACCAAGGTGCTGGCCCAGGCCATCGCAGACAGCGCAGCGTTCTCCATCGCTGGCGGCGGCGACACCCTGGCGGCCATCGACAAATATGGCGTGGCCGAGCAGATCTCCTACATTTCTACCGGTGGCGGCGCGTTCCTCGAATTCGTCGAAGGCAAGGTCCTGCCAGCCGTTGAAGTCCTGGAAAGCCGGGCCAAGGCCTGAGGGTCGCCCGTTTGACCAGGCAGGGAGTGTTGAAATGGTCAAGACGTTAGCGCTGTTGATCGTCGCAGGTTCGCTGGTGGCGTGCGGGAGTAACCCGAAGGCCACCCCGGAGCCTGCGCCGTCCGAGTCGGACAAAGGCTGCTACCAGGCTGACTGGCAGGCGGAAACCAACCCGGTGCTCAACAAGCGTTCCGGGCCGGAAGGCCTGGACAAATACGAGACCCAGGCACCCGCCAAGGAACATGGCTGCCCTTGACGGGTCTGACTCATTACTCAGGGCTGGCAGCGTGCGCCGTCAGTCGAGGGACACGGATGAAAGGTTTTATCGCCGTTGCGGCGCTGACGTTGTTGGCCGGTTGTGCTCAGTTCAATCAGTTGAACCCGTTCCAGTCGTCCGCGCCTGTGGATAACTGGACCGCCTGGACCTGCGACAGCCAGGCCAAGGTGCTGTGGCGCTACACCGACGACAGCCGCAGGGAAGTCGACGTGCGCCTGGGCGGTGCCGATCAGGTCTACCGCCTGAAGCAGGAACCGGGTGCATCGGGTTCGCTGTACAGCAATGACATGCTGGCGTTCCACATAAAAGGTGAGGAAGGCTTGGTTTACTGGGTCGCCACCAATGATTTGATCGGCCGTGGTTGCAAGGCCGAGTAAAACGAAGAACACCGAATCCGCAGCCCGGCTTAACCCCCGATCTGCAAAAACTTGAATAGCCGCCGCCGCTCCGGCAGGCTGGCACGATTAACGACCCTCAACCGGGAGAGATACACACAATGGCACTTATCAGCATGCGCCAGATGCTGGACCACGCAGCCGAGTTCGGCTACGGCGTTCCAGCCTTCAACGTCAACAACCTTGAGCAGATGCGCGCCATCATGGAAGCCGCTGACAAGACTGACTCCCCGGTGATCGTCCAGGCTTCGGCCGGTGCTCGCAAATACGCCGGCGCACCGTTCCTGCGTCACCTGATCCTGGCTGCCATCGAAGAATTTCCGCACATCCCGGTGTGCATGCACCAGGACCACGGCACCAGCCCTGACGTCTGCCAGCGCTCCATTCAGTTGGGCTTCAGCTCGGTGATGATGGACGGTTCCCTCGGTGAAGACGGCAAGACCCCGACCGACTACGACTACAACGTCCGCGTTACCCAGCAAACCGTCGCCATGGCTCACGCCTGTGGTGTTTCGGTAGAAGGCGAGCTGGGCTGCCTGGGTTCGCTGGAAACCGGCATGGCCGGTGAAGAAGACGGCATCGGCGCCGAAGGCGTCCTGGATCACAGCCAGATGCTGACCGACCCGGAAGAAGCCGCTGACTTCGTAAAACGCACTCAGGTGGATGCCCTGGCCATCGCCATCGGCACCAGCCACGGCGCCTACAAGTTCACCAAGCCGCCTACCGGCGACGTGCTGGCCATCGACCGTATCAAAGAGATCCACAAGCGCATTCCGAACACTCACCTGGTGATGCACGGTTCGTCTTCGGTTCCGCAAGAGTGGCTGGCGATCATCAACCAGTACGGCGGCGACATCAAGGAAACCTACGGCGTACCGGTTGAAGAAATCGTCGAAGGCATCAAGCACGGCGTGCGCAAGGTCAACATCGACACCGACCTGCGCCTGGCATCCACTGGCGCCATGCGTCGCCTGATGGCCACCAACCCGAGCGAGTTCGACCCGCGTAAATTCTTCGGCGCCACCGTCACCGCCATGCGCGATGTATGCATCGCTCGCTACGAAGCCTTCGGCACTGCCGGCAACGCTTCGAAGATCAAGGCGATCTCGCTGGAAGGCATGTATCAGCGTTACCTGAAAGGTGAGTTGAACGCCAAGGTCAACTGAGCCTGAGCGTTAAACTGCCTTGATGAAAAACCCGTCGAGAGGCGGGTTTTTTGTGGGCCAGAGAAATGTATGCCACGGGCTATCGGGCTATTGATTGTGATCGATATCCAGCTTGCTGAAGGTCACCTTGCCGCCTTCGGTGGTGTACCCGGTGTTGTCCTGCACATAGACCCCGGCCTTGAAGTACAGCGGTTTGTCGCGCCAGGTTGTGCTGATTTGCGTATCCCACTGATAACCTGCCGCGCTGATGCCCAAGGCGCCACCGGGGCTGAGGTGTATGAGGTAGTTGAACTCCTGGTCGAGTTTCACCCCCGTCGCAACGATGATCACCCGGCCAGTATCGTCATCGGGATGCATCCGGACCTTGGCGACGATATTGCCGGTGCCTGTACTGGTTTTGTATTGGTATTCGACCTTCACCAGAGGTTTCTGGCTTTGATAGGCATGGATCTGGCCGATGACGACCTTCCCGGAACTCGGCACCTGGTTTACTGCCAAAGTGGCATACAACAAATTGTCGGCCTCCGGGTAGTACCAGTTTTTCAACGTGCCGTTGCTGTAGGTTTCACGCAATTCGGTGCGCGGATAAATCGCGTTTTCGGTACGGGAACCGGTCACGGGCGTCCAGAAAAACAATGTGCCGGTGTCGGAATGGAAGTATTGATCCTTGAAGCCATCCACCAGTTTGGCGGTTTCGACGGTGTACGGCGGGCTGCCAACGGGAACGCTGAGGTTCCAGGTTGCGAGGTCGATCATGTCGGTTCTTCCACTGGGTTCATGCTGCACGGGCGTGCCAGAAGCTCTAGACCGCACCTTTGGGGCGGCCTTTATAAGCGTAGCGGGGGATTTTGTTAATGCTCCCCTGACGGGTGGTTGACGTCAACATCCTGTCGAAATGCCATCTTTCGGGTTTTCACCGGACTGGGCATTCGACCGTTAGTCGGTAAAAAGACACAATGATTAAGTGGTGGCTCACTGACACCTTCTGCTTTTGCAGAACCGGGTCTAGAGTGAGGGCACAGTATTTGTCCGGTTTTCAAGAGAAACCGGCCTGACACCCCCGCAATTAGAGAAGCAGCATGGAATGCGCGCAACCCACGCCAGTAGAAGGCGGCTCAACCCTTTTAGTCGTCGACGATTACCCTGAAAACCTGATCAGCATGCGCGCGTTGTTACAGCGCCAGGGCTGGCGGGTCATTACTGCCACCTCGGGTTTCGAGGCTCTCGGCTTGTTACTTGAACACGAAATCGACCTGGTGCTGCTGGACGTGCAGATGCCGGGCATGGACGGTTATGAAGTGGCACGCCTGATGCGCGGTAGCCAGCGAACCCGTCTCACCCCGATCATTTTCCTGACCGCCAACGAACAGTCCCAGGACGCCGTGATCAAGGGTTATGCCAGTGGAGCGGTGGATTACCTGTTCAAACCGTTCGACCCACAGATCTTCACGCCCAAGGTCCAGGCGTTGCTCGAACACCAGCGTAACCGTCGGGCCCTGCAGCGTCTGAGTCACGATCTGGAAGCCGCTCGTGCCTTTAATGCGTCGGTGCTGGATAACGCAGCCGAAGGCATTCTGGTGTTGGGCGAGGACGGTCTGATTCGTTTTGCCAATCCGGCGATGTCACGGTTGCTCAATGCCACGGTGCAGGAACTGCAAGGCAAGGAGTTTCTGGACTACCTGCAAAAGCCGCATATCCCGATCTGGGCCGATTCCGAGTTGCTGGCCGGATACAAGCGCGGCGAAACCTTGCGCCTGCACGATGCCCAGTTACGAACCGCGCCCGGCCAGCAGGTGCCGGTGGCCTTGTCCTGCGCGCCATTGCCCGCCGAGCAACACGCGATGGTTGTGACCGTGCTGGACATGTCGGTGGTGCGCCATCTGCATCAACAACTGGAATTTCAGGCGGTTACCGATCCGTTGAGCGGATTGCTCAACCGTCGGGGTTTCTACCAGACCGTAGAGAACCTGCTGTTGCGCGGTGAGCGTTCCAACAGCTCCTGGGTCTTGATGTACCTGGACCTCGACGGCTTCAAGCGAGTCAACGATTCCCTCGGGCACGATGCCGGCGATCGGGTGCTGCGCTGGGTCTCCGAACAGTTGAAGGCTTGCCTGCGGCCCTTCGACATTCTGGCGCGGATGGGCGGTGACGAGTTCACCGCGCTGCTGGATCTGGAGTTCCCCGAGCAGGCGGCGAAGATTGCCGAGAAGCTGATCGAGCGAGTGTCGATCTGTCAGCAGATCGATGGCCTCGATATCGCCCTGGGTGCCAGCATCGGCATTGCCACGTTCCCTGAATGTGGCGCCAATCTCGACGGCATGCTGCGGGCGGCCGACATCGCCATGTACGAAGCCAAGCGTGCCGGCCGCCAACAATATCGTTTCTACGATCATGAAATGAACGGCCGGGCGCGCACGCGGCTGATGCTGGAAGAAAGTGTGCGCACAGCCATCGAGAATCGGGATTTCAATCTGGTGTATCAGCCTCAGGTTGCGATTTCCGACGGGCGGATTCGGGGTTTCGAGGCCTTGTTGCGCTGGCAGCATCCGAGCGTTGGCGATGTCCCGCCGGGGCTGTTTTTGCCATTGCTGGAGGAGGCACGGCTGATCAGTCGCCTGGGCAGCTGGATCTACCATCGCGGCGCCGGGCAGCGTAAAGCCTGGGAATCCCTGTTTGCCGAGGACCTGGTGCTCGGCGTCAGCTTGAGCAGTACGCAGTTCGGCATGCCCAACCTGGTCACCGAGTTGCGCCAGGTGCTGGAGCGCCATGGCCTGCAACCGCATCATCTGGAGGTCGAGGTCACGGAAGAGGCCTTGATGCACAACCCCGAAGAAACCCGCAAGCAATTGCGCCTGCTGCACAATCTGGGCGTACGCGTGGCATTGGATGACTTCGGGGCCGGACCTTGCTCCCTGACGCACCTGCGTGACCTGGAGCTGGATACCCTCAAGATCGACCGCCATTTGATCGCCCGGTTGCCGGAGTCGGCAAGGGACGCGGCGCTGGTGCGCAGTGTGATCGACCTGTGCAGACAGTTCGGGATGCTGGTGATTGCCGAAGGGGTGGAAACCGTCGCGCAGTATGAATGGCTGCAAGCCAATGGCTGTGCATATGTGCAAGGTTTTCTCGTGGCCCGGCCGCTGATGGCCGAAGACACCGGGGCCTTTGTCCAGCCGTTTGACTGGAGCGCGCTGCCTCGCTGAATTCGCTACACTGGCGACCTTTCAGTGACCTGTATTGCCGCCCCGATGACCGTGTTGAAATATCTCCAGGCTTATCCCGCTACCTTGCAGGATCAGGTGCGCCAGCTGATCGCCGACGGTCGGCTGGGCGACTACCTGAGCCAGCGTTACCCGCAAAAGCACGGGGTGCAGAGTGACAAGGCGCTGTACACCTATGCCCTGGACCTCAAGCAGGAATACCTGCGTAATGCCCCGGCCATCGACAAGGTGCTGTTCGACAACCGTCTGGACCTGACCCACCGTGCCCTTGGCCTGCACACTACGATTTCCCGGGTGCAGGGCGGCAAGCTCAAGTCCAAGAAGGAAATCCGCATCGCTTCGCTTTTCAAGGAGGCGCCTTCCGAGTTCCTGAAAATGATCGTGGTGCATGAGCTGGCGCACTTCAAGGAGTCGGACCACAACAAGGCGTTCTACAAACTGTGCGAACACATGCTGCCGGGTTATCACCAGGTGGAATTTGATGTGCGGGTATACCTGACATGGCGGGATCTGTAGGAGCTGCCGCAGGCTGCGATCTTTTAAGGAGCATTGGATGGACGTGAGCAAGACCAAGAGCAGCTTCTATCGCCGGTTGTACGTGGCGTACCTTATCGACAGCGGGCTGGCCAGCAGCGTCCCGACACTGACCGAGGTCACCGGCATGCCCCGGCGCACGGCGCAGGACACCATCGCGGCGTTGGCGGATCTGGATATCATTTGTGAGTTCGAGCAGGAAGAGGGCGCGCGCAACCATGCGGGGCGCTATCGGATTCGCGAGTGGGGGGCGATTGATCGCGGGTGGATCGAGCGTAATCTGCGGCAGATCAAGGCGGTGCTGGAGTATCCCTGAAATCTTTTCAGAGGATTGACTGGCGCCTTCGTCGGAACGCCGCCCGGAGCAAGCCCGCTCCCACATTTGATCTCTATCGCACACAAAATCTGTGTTCACTGCTGATCTGATGTGGGAGCGGGCTTGCTCGCGAAGAGGCCCTTACGGACGACGCATGCCAATGTGTGGAATGCCATCCTCGACAAATTCCTCACCCGTCACGACAAACCCGTACCGCCCGTAATACCCCTGCAAATGCGTCTGGGCCGAGAGGTAGATCGGCGTTTGCGGCCAGCGTTCTTCAATCTGCTTCAATGCCTGCTCCATCAACTCATGTCCAAGCCCGGCACCTCGTGCTTGTGGAGCAATGATCACCCGACCGATCACTACGTCCCCGCCTTGCAGTTCCGGGTCGAGCAGCCGCAGATAGGCCACCAGTTGATTGTTGTCCCAGGCCATCAAGTGACAAGTGTCACCTTCCAGGTCCTGGCCATCCACGTCTTGATAAGCGCATTGCTGCTCGACGACGAACACTTGCGCACGCAACTGCAAAATGGCGTATAGCTGTTCCTTGCCCAGGTCGCTGTGGTGTTTGCAAATCCAATCGACTGTCATGTTTTGATTCCCTGAAAACGTCGTTCCGATACTAAGCGCACTCACGCCAGAAGTCTTTATGGCGGAAGAATCTGTGACAAAGGCCAAAATGCCATCATTCATTTTTCGCGCGGATGTCTTCTTTGTGTAATCTGGATCGCAGCGCTGGGTTGTTGCTTCGATGAGCTAATGTTGAGTACCCGGGTCCTGCCGGTACGGGGGGCTTGGGGTTTTGGCTGAAAACACGTCGGGCAACCCGCCCGCTAAGGATTTTCTGGCATGCCGCGATTGCATCGAGCGTTGGCCTTGATTGGATTGCTGTGGCTGGCTCAGGGAGCGGCTGCAGAAAAACTGCGGTTGGTTGCTGATGCCTGGCCACCCTTTACCGACTCCACGCTCGTCAACGGTGGTCTGGCCACGGACATTGTCAGTACCGCGCTCGCCAGGGCTGGTTATGCCAGTGATTTCGAACAGGTGCCCTGGGCACGGGCCTTGATGGGATTGGGCGAGGGTCGATACGACGTGCTGGTCAACGCCTGGTACACCGAGGAGCGAACCAGGCTTGGCCAGTTTTCCGGCGAGTACCTGCTCAATCGCGTGCGTTTTCTCAAGCGCAAAGATGCGCCCATCGAATTCAATAACCTGCAGCAATTGCACACTTATCCGATTGCAATTGTGCGTGGATACGCCTATTCGCCTCCGTTCGACAACGACGAGTCGTTGCAGAAAATCCCCGTGCACAGTTTCGCCATGGCGGTGCGCATGCTCGCGGCCGACCGGGTCAAGCTGACGCTGGAAGATGAATTCGTCGCCCGCTACTACCTGGCCCGTGAGTCACCCAAGGTGCGAAACGCCGTGGAGTTCCTGCCCAAGCCATTGAGCGAGAACAGCCTGCATATCATGGTCAGCCTGAAGAATCCCGAGCATGCACGGATCGTCGCCGGTTTCGACCGGGAGATCGCGGCGATGAAGGCGGACGGGAGTTATGACAAGTTGATTAAACAGCACGGGATGTGAGTGGGTTGAGCCAGTTTCTGTGCTGTTGCTGATGGCCTCTTCGCGGGCAAGCCCGCTCCCACACTAGATCTTCAGTCGACACAAATTTTGTGAACACAAGAGAACCCCTGTGGGAGCGAGCTTGCTCGCGATGAGGGCAGACCAGGCACCACAAATCTCAATCTTCACTGGTGTCCTTGATCAGATGCGCCGCCAATGTCCTCAACGGCCCCAACTGCCGGCAGATCAGTGCCAGTTGCGTCTGTACCAACCGCTGCCCTTCATCGATTTCATCAGGCATCTGTTCCAGTTCATTGGCCAGTGCTTCTTCTTCATCGCTCTGAATCTCGATCGAAGACTTGCTCGCCAGTCCTTGGGCGATCGCGTCGATGCTGGCGGCCAGTTTCACCCCGGCCCCTTCGATCAAGTGCTCACGCATGTCCGCCGGCAGTTGGGTTTCCCGGTGCGCGCCCAGGCCCGACAGGTAACTCAGTAACGTGTGTGACAGCACCAGGAAGCGGAAGCCTACGTCCGCTTCCTTTCGGAAATGCCCCGGCTCCATCAGCATGTTGGCCAGTGTGGTCGACAGCGCCGCGTCGGCGTTGTGCGCGTTGCGGCGGGCCAGGCGGTAAGCCAGGTCGTCGCTTTTGCCCGCCGCGTATTGCTGCATGATCTGGCGCAGGTAAATGCTGTTGCAGGCCAGGGTGTTGGCCAGCACCTTGTTCAGGCGTCGGCCTTGCCAGTCCGGCAGGAACAGGAACACCGCGAGGCCAGCGATCAGGCTGCCGAGCAAGGTGTCGAACAGCCGGGGCAGGAACAGCCCGTAACCGTCACCCACTTGGTTGAAGCAGAACAGCACCATCAGGGTGATCGCGGCCGTCGCCAGGGTGTAGCGGGTGGTGCGGTTGGTAAAGAACACCACCCCGGCGGCGATGGCGAAACACGACTGGATCAGCGGGTTCGGGAACAGGTCGAACAGCGCCCAGGCCAGGGTCAGGCCGATGGCGGTGCCGATGATCCGTTGACCGAGTTTGCGGCGGGTGGCGCCGTAGTTCGGTTGGCAGACGAACAGCGTGGTGAGGATGATCCAGTAGCCTTGGGACGGGTGAATCAAATGCACCATGGCGTAGCCGATGCTCAACGCCAGGGGCAATCGCAGGGCATGGCGAAACAGCAGCGAGGTTGGCGTCAGTTGCGTGCGCAAGCGCAGCCACACGTCCTTGAGGCTGCGCGGCGAGCGGTCGAGCAGGCTGCTGTCGGTGGCATCGGCCAGGGCGTCGGGGTTGCTGGCATCGCTGAGCAGGCGGTCGAGGGTGCCGAGGTTGGCCGCCAGTGCCCGCAGTGAACGCAGCAAACCGCGCCAGGCCGGGTTGCTCTGGATGCGCAGGTGTTCGAGGGAGGCATCGAGGTCGCTCAGGGCCTCGGCGAAACTGGCGTCATAGATGAACGGCTGGCGCATCTGGATCGATTCGGCCAGGGCCCGGCAGGCCTTGCCTTGCTGGCGCAACAGGCGTTGGCAGCGGAACAGCACGTCGCTGTGGAAGAAGGCGTCGGCCAGGGCGTTGTAAGGGTAGTGCGACGAACTGGCGCGCTCGTGGATGTCCTGGGCGAGGAAGTACAGCTTGAGGTAGCGGCTGACTTTCGACCCCGGGCGCCCGTTGCCGACCCGGTGCAGGATGATCTCCTTGGCGGCGTTCAGTGCCGCCACCACCCGGCCGTTCTGCTGGGCCAGTTCCAGGCGCCGAGCCTCCACGTCCATCTGCCGGATCGGCTCGAACAACGAGGATTTGAGCTTCAGGTAAAAGCCCAGTTCGCGGAACAACCGCGCCAGGCTCTGCTGCACCGGCTGATTGGAAAACAGCGCCTGCCACAACACTGACAGCACGCCGTACCAGGCTGCGCCTGCCACCAAAAGCAGGGGCTCGTGCCAGAAGTCGGTGACCGCGCCCCCACGCTGGTCCACGCCGATCATGGTGTAGACCGAAAGGATCAACGTCGCCGAGGCAATCGCGCCATAACGTTCGCCCAGGGCGCCGAGCATGGTCAGGCAGAACGCGGCCAGGGCGAAGGCAATGATGAAGAGGTAGGGGTAGGGGAAGAGCAGTTCGACGGAGAGGGCGGCAACCGCGAAGCACACCAGCGTCACCGCCAGCGCGTTGAGACGGCCCTGCCAGCTGTCGTCGGTCTCGGCCAGGGCACTGGCGATGATCCCCAGGAACAACGGGATCAGCAGGCCCATTTCATCCTGATACCAACACAGCGCCATGGTGCCGGTCAGGGCAATGAATACCCGCACGCTGTAGCTGAATTTATCCAGCGCCCAAAGGCGACGCAGAGACTGGCTGAACGAAGTCGATGACATGAAATGCGAAGGCCTTCCGAGGCAATGACGCTAAATTGAGCCACTAATGACGCCGACGCAATGGCGTCGATCACATCAGACAGCAAAATCTGTTCCTTTCCTGACTGAAATACGGTCCCTGTAGGAGCTGCCGCAGGCTGCGATCTTTTGACTTTGCTTTTCAAGATCAAAAGACCGCAGCCTCGTTTCACTCGGCAGCTCCTACAAGAACGGTGCGATCAGACGTACTGCGCAGCGGCGTAACCGGAAGCCCAGGCCCACTGGAAGTTGAACCCGCCCAGATGCCCGGTCACGTCCAGCACTTCGCCGATGAAGTACAGCCCCGGGCTTTTCAGCGATTCCATGGTCTTGGACGACACTTCATTGGTGTTGACGCCGCCCAGGGTCACCTCGGCAGTGCGATAGCCTTCGGTGCCGGCGGGCACGACTTTCCAGCTCGCCAGTTTCTCCGCGATATCGGCCAGTTCCGCGTGGGTGTACTGCTTCATCGGTTTGGAGACGAACCAGTTGTCCGCCAGCAGGTTGGCCATCTTCTTGGTGAAGATTTCACCGAGCAGGGTTTTCAGCTCGCTGTTTGGACGTTCGGCCTGTTGCTGTTGCAGCCATTCCGGCACGTCGTGATCCGGCATCAGGTTGATCTCGACGGTATCGCCGGACTCCCAGAACGACGAGATCTGCAAGATCGCCGGGCCGCTGAGGCCGCGGTGGGTGAACAGGATATTCTCGCGAAAGCTCTGGTCGTTGCAGCTCACCAGGCAATCCACCGACGTACCGGACAGCTCGGTGCACAAGGCCTTGAGCTGATCGGTGATGGTGAATGGCACCAGGCCGGCGCGGGTCGGCAGCAGTTCGTGGCCGAACTGTTTGGCCACCTGGTAACCGAAGCCGGTGGCGCCCAGGGTCGGGATCGACAGGCCGCCGGTGGCGATCACCAGGGATTCGCAGGTGATCTGGTCAAGCGTCGTGTCCAGCAAATAGCCCTTTTCGAGCTTCTCGATGGTCTGGATCGAGGTGTCCAGGTGCAGGCTGACGCCGACCTGATCGCACTCGTTGAGCAGCATCTCAAGGATGTCGCTGGATTTGTTATCGCAGAACAGCTGGCCGAGTTTTTTCTCGTGGTACGGCACGCCGTGCTTGGCGACCATGCCGATGAAATCCCACTGGGTATAGCGGGCCAGGGCGGATTTGCAGAAGTGCGCGTTCTGCGAGAGGAAATTGCTCGGCTCTGTGTACATGTTGGTGAAATTGCAGCGGCCTCCGCCCGACATCAGGATTTTCTTGCCGGCCTTGTTGGCATGGTCCAGCAGCAACACCTTGCGCCCACGCCCGGCGGCGGTCAGTGCACACATCAACCCTGCGGCGCCAGCGCCAATGATCACGACTTCGGTAGAGCGCAAAACGGTGTCCTCTTGATGTATCACCACAAAACCAATGTGGGAGCGGGCTTGCTCGCGAAAGGGCCATCACATTCAACATCAATGTCGACTGATAAACCGCTTTCGCGAGCAAGCCCGCTCCCACAGGGGGATCTTCGTTGGGTCGAAGATCGCTTACAAAATACGAACGCGCAACGAACGGCCCTTGATCTTGCCGTCGTTCAAACGCTGCAAGGCCTGCTTGGCAACGCCGCGCTCCACGGCCACATAGGCCTGGAAGTCGAAAATCGCGATCTTGCCGACCTGGGCACCGGGGATGCCGGCGTCACCGGTCAGTGCGCCAAGAATGTCGCCCGGACGAACCTTGTCCTTACGGCCGGCAGCGATGCACAGGGTGCTCATCTGCGGCAGCAGCGGACCACCACCCTTGGAGGTGAGGTTGTCCACCTGATCCCAGGTCAATGGTGTCTTCTGCAATTGTTCGATGGCCTGGGCGCGCTGCGCTTCGGACGGCGCCACCAGGCTGATGGCGAGGCCTTTCTCACCGGCACGGCCAGTACGGCCGACGCGGTGGATGTGGATTTCCGAATCGCGGGCCAGTTCGACGTTGATCACCATGTCCAGCGAGTCGATATCGAGGCCGCGGGCGGCGACGTCGGTCGCCACCAGCACTGAAGTACTGCGGTTGGCGAACATCGCCAGCACCTGGTCGCGGTCACGCTGTTCCAGATCGCCGTGCAGGCCGACGGCGGAAATGCCTTTGGCGGTCAGGTGGTCGACGGTTTCCTGAACCTGCTGCTTGGTGTAGCAGAAAGCCACGCAGGAGGCCGGGCGGAAGTGGCCAAGGACCTTGGTCACCGCACTCATGCGGTCATCCGGAGAGATCTCGAAGAAGCGCTGCTCGATCTGCGTGTCGTCGTGGAACGCTTCGGCCTTCACTTGCTGCGGGTTGCGCATGAACTTCGAGGCCAGCTGCTTGATGCCTACCGGGTAGGTGGCGGAGAACAGCAGGGTCTGGCGACGCTCCGGGGCCTGCATGATGATTTCTTCGATGGAATCGTAGAAACCCATGTCGAGCATGCGGTCGGCTTCGTCGAGGATCAGGGTGTTCAGGCCGTGGAGTACCAGCGAACCCTTGCGCAGGTGCTGCTGGATGCGTCCCGGGGTGCCGACGATGATGTGCGCGCCGTGTTCCAGCGAAGCGATCTGCGGGCCGAGGGACACGCCGCCGCACAAGGTCAGGACCTTGATGTTGTCTTCGGCGCGGGCCAGGCGACGGATTTCCTTGGCGACCTGGTCAGCCAGCTCGCGGGTCGGGCACAGGATCAGCGCCTGGCAACCGAAGTAGCGCGGATTGATCGGGTTCAGCAGGCCGATGCCGAAGGCAGCGGTCTTGCCGCTGCCGGTCTTGGCCTGGGCGATCAGGTCCATCCCCTTGAGGATCACCGGCAAGCTTTGCGCCTGGATCGGCGTCATCTGGGCATAACCGAGGGAGTCGAGGTTAGCCAGCATGGCGGCGGACAGCGGCAAAGTATTAAATTCGGTGGCGATGGTGGTCACGGGACTGGCCTGCAAAACAAAATGTCGCGCAGTGTACCAGCCCAGTGGCCATTCGCCCTAAGGCTCTATGTGTTCTTCCGGACGTTTAACACGCCGTCCGTCATTCCGTGACAGCTGGGAAAAGATCGTCGCGGCCAACATTGCCATGATTCCTACGGTCACGAAGGTCAATTGGAATGCCCCCAAAACCGTGTCCACGCCATCATTGCCAATCTCCGCCGTAAAGCCACCGAGCAATGCACCCGCGCACGCAACCCCCAGGCTCAGGGACAATTGCGCGACCACCGACAGCAAGCTGTTGCCACTGCTGGCGCTGGCATCGTCGAGGTCGATCAGGGTCACGGTGTTCATCGCAGTGAACTGCAAGGAGTTGATCGCGCCAAGGATCGCCAGCTGGCACAGCAGCAGCCAGTACGGCGTCTGCTCGCTGACCAGGCCCATGCTCGCCAGCATGATCCCCAGGGCCAGGGTGTTGCCGGTGAGCACGATGCGGTAGCCCAGACGCTCGATCAGCGGCCGCGCCACCCACTTGGCGATCATCGCCGCCGCCGCCAGCGGCAGCATGCTCATCCCGGCCTGGGACGGCGAATAGCCCAGCGCCACTTGCAGCAGCAACGGCACCAGAAAGGGCAGGGCGCCGCTGCCGAGACGGGCGAACAGGTTGCCGAGAATGCCCACGGCAAAGGTCCGGGTCTTGAACAGCGACGGCGCGAACAACGGGTTCTCGATATGCCCGGCGCGCAGCCAGTACGCCGCCAGGCACGCCATGCCGCCGAACAGCAGCAACATCACCCGCAGATGCGGCAGGTGCAATTCGCCCAGGCCTTCCATGGCGATGGTGATCAGAATCATCGCCGCGCCAAACAGCACGAAGCCCAGGCTATCGAAGCGCGTGCGCTCGGAACCGCGCAGGTCCGGGATGAATTTCCACACGGCGTAGCAACCGACCAGCCCCACCGGCAGGTTGATCAGGAAGATCCAGTGCCAGGTCAGGTATTGCACCATCCAGCCGCCCATGGTCGGGCCGATCAAGGGGCCGAGCAGCCCGGGAATGGTGATGAAGCCCATGATCCGCACCAGTTCCGAACGCGGGTAGGCGCGCAGCACCACCAGCCGCCCAACCGGCAGCATCAATGCGCCGCCCAGGCCCTGGATCACCCGGGCACCGATCAGCATGCTCAGGCTGCTCGACAATGCGCAGAGCAGCGAGCCGAGGCTGAACAGCAAAATCGCACTGAAGAAGATTTTCCGGGTGCCAAAGCGGTCGGCGATCCAGCCGGACGCGGGAATCAGCAAGGCGACGGTGAGCATGTAGGCGATGATCACGCCCTGCATGCGCAGCGGATCTTCGGCCAGGTCCCGGGCCATGGCGGGCAGGGCGGTGTTGAGGATCGTCCCGTCGAGGGACTGCATGAAGAAGGCAATGGCGACGACCCAGGGTATCCAGCGGGCGGTCACGGCGTCGAGAGGCGGGCGGTTGGGCATGGGACCTCTGAGTCAGATAGTGCTCGGTCCCTGTGGCGAGGGAGCTTGCTCCCGCTCGGCTGCGCAGCAGTCGTAAATCCGGTTTGTGTGGTCTTTCAGGTGAACCGGACTTGCAAGTTTTGGGGCTGCTTCGCCGCCCAGCGGGAGCAAGCTCCCTCGCCACAGGTGTGTTGTGTTTACAGGGTCAGGGTCAATCGGCTGACCAACGCCCCCGGCAACAACGCCGACGCCGTCGCTCGCTGACTATAGGTACTCGCCGACAACAACAACTCCCGCTCCTCGGTCAAGGCTTCCAGTTGCGAACCGAGCAGGCTGAAGGCGCTGTCATCGAAGCGCATGGTGTTGACCGGCGCCTGGATCTCGCCGTTCTCGACCCAGAACGTGGCAAACCGGGTCATGCCGGTCAGGCGTGCGGCCGGTTGATCCGAGAAGTTCAGGTACCACAGGTTGCTGATGTACAGCCCCGTGCCCAGTTGCTTGAGGATGTCCGCGTCAGGCAATGCTCCGGCTTTCATGTTCAGCGCGCTCGGTGACTCACCGCCGCTGGCGCCATTGGCGGTCAAGCCGTATTCGGCGGCGCTGCGCGAACTGACCAGTCGTGCCCCGGCCTTGCCGTCGACGATCAACTTAAGATCGCTGCGTGGATAACCCTCATCGGAAAACGCCGGGCTCAGCGAGCCGCTGACTTTTTCATCCAGCGAGACCTGCGGGCTGAACGCGCTGTCGCCACCGTAGAGCTTTTGCAGCGGGCTGCTTTTGCTGGCGATCGACTGTGCCGAGAAACCACCCCAGCACAGCATGCCCATGATTTCTTCCAGCGCCGCCGGTGCCAGGTAAGCGCGGTACTGGCCGGGCGGCAAAGTGCGCAGCGGCCGGCCCAGAAACTCAAGCTGCTCGCGGGCCTGCTGGAAGCGTCTGGCAAAGCCTTCGCTATTCCAGTCGTGCCCGGCGTAACTGGCTTTCACGGCCTGGCCATTCTCGTGGAACAGGCTGAAGTCGAAATTGAAACTGTTGGCCTGATGCCAGCCGAAGGCGCCCGAAGAACTGGCAAAGCCACGACTGATCGGGCCGGCGGCGTAGAAACCGACAAGATCCAGGCCTTCGGCGGCCTGGGTGATTTGCGCGACTACCTCCTCGGTGTCCGGCAGCGGATGCGATTGCACGTTGTTGCTCTGCCAGCCGTTGTGGTTGAGCAGCAAATAAGGATCCTGAGGCAGCAGCGGCAAGGTTTCCCGCAGCTGTTGCAGGCCTTCGGTCAAACGTTGCAGATCAACCTGGGGATCGCCGCCCAGGGTGATGTTCAGGTCGGCATGGCGGCCTTCGTTAATCAGTTTCAGGCCGATACTCGCCTGCTGCACCTGACCGGCCTGACGCACCCTGGCGTGGTTGAAACGCACGAAGGCCGACGACTCGGCGGCGTAGCTGAGGGTGAACTGCTCGGGCTCGCGCAGGGCTTCACGCAGGCTGTTGACCAGCGCCTTGAACGACGCGGACTGGCTGTTTGAAGGATTCATCAGGCGTCTCCTCCGAATACATCAACATTGCTGAACACGCAGGCCGGTGACGCGTGGCCGACGCGGATCACCTGGTTCGGTTCGCCCTTGCCGCAGTTCGGTGTGCCGAGGACCTTCAGGGTACTGGCATCGCCGACGGCGCTGAGGCTCTTCCAGAATTGCGCGGAGATGCCCCGGTAATTGGGGTTCTTCACCACACCCTTGAGTTCGCCGTTTTCGATCAGTTGGCCCCATTCGCAGCCGAACTGGAATTTGTTGCGCGCATCGTCGATCGACCATGAACGGTTGGTCGACATCAGCACGCCGTGTTCGATACCGCCGATCAGTTGTTCGATGGACTGGTCGCCCGGCTCGATGTTGAGGTTGGCCATGCGGTCGATCGGCGGGCGGTTCCAGCCACAGGCACGGCTGTTGGCGACGCCGTCCATGCCCGCACGAAATTGCGACAACGCACCGCCCAGCGGGCGCAGTAGCAGGCCTTCGCGGATCAGGAACTGTTTGCTGGCAGGCGTGCCGTCGTCGTCATGGCTGTAGCTGGCGAGTTCCTCGGGGATGTCCGGGTCGAAGGACACGTTGAGCAGGCCGGAACCGTATTGCAGGCGCCCGAAATCACTGGCTTTGACGAAGCTGGTGCCGGCGTAGTTGCGCTCGTCGCCGAGGATGCGGTCCAGCTCCAGCGGATGGCCGATGGACTCGTGGATTTGCAGCATCATCTGGTCGGGCATCAGCAACAGGTCGCGCTTGCCTTGCGGGGTGTTCGGCGCCAGGAGCAATTGCAGGGCCTGATCGGCCACCTGGGCACCGGCACCGATCAGGCCGCAGCGGCTGATGACGTCCGCCGCGCCTTGCTGGCCGAAGTTCTCGCGGCCAAGGCTGCGGGTCTGGCTGTCGTTGCCGTCGTAGGCCGTGACGTCCAGGCCGGGGTACACAAAGCGTTGGGCCTGGCGAAGTTCGGCACCGGCGCTGTTGAGGTAGATCTGCTCGACGTGGGTGATACCGAGGCTGACCTGCCAGTTCACCAGGCGGTCGTCCTTGGGCACGGCGGCGGATTCGGCGCCGAGCAACTGGTAGCACTCACTCAGGGACGGGAAGGCCTGGTCGAGGTTAGGTGAGAAGTAATCGGCGCGGTCGCTGGAAACAGCTTGTTCGCGCAGGTCCAGCAAGGCGTGGGGCTTGAGTCGACGGGCCTGGAGTTCGGCGCGTTCGAGGGCGGCTTGCAGGCCTTGTTGCGACAAATCGTTGGTGGCCGCATAGGCCTCGACGCCATTGACCCGCACGGTCAGCATCGCCCCTTCGTCACGGCTCAGGCTCGGCGGTTCGGCGACGTTCTTGCGCACCGACAGGTACTGCCCGGACTCGCGTACATAACGCAGGGAAAAGAATTCGGCACCCGTGCGCAAGGCAGCGAAGCGCTGCTTGAGCTGGGGGTAAAAATCGAACATTCGTGAACCTCCTGGGTATGGAGTGGCGATGGAGCGGTGCTGCGAGGGGAGAGGTGAAACGATTGCGTGGCGCTAGATTAGGCCTGCAAGGGGGGAGGGATCAAGGATGGAGCGGTCTAGAGCGGTGGA
This sequence comes from Pseudomonas sp. IT-P4, assembly GCF_949767755.1. Lineage (NCBI taxonomy): Bacteria > Pseudomonadati > Pseudomonadota > Gammaproteobacteria > Pseudomonadales > Pseudomonadaceae > Pseudomonas > Pseudomonas sp. IT-P4. The sequence continues at coordinate 533,154 of NZ_CATKPX010000023.1, forward strand.
TACTTTGGGAGGGATGGTGGCTGACAGGGCCCCTTCGCGAGCAAGCCCGCTCCCACATTTAATCCCGGGTGTTCACAAAATCTGTGTCCACTGGAGATCAAGTGTGGGAGCGGGCTTGCTCGCGAATAGCCGTAACGGGGGTTAACGCCTTAAGCGATCTGGCTCACTTCCCGCACCGGCTTGCCTTTCACCGGCGCTTCACCCGCCACATAGTAAGTGGCGGTGCTGCGCGGCAACGGCTTGCGGCCACGGATCTTGTCGGCGATTTTCTCGGCCATCATGATCGTTGGTGCGTTGAGGTTGCCGGTGGTGATGATCGGCATGATCGAGGCGTCGACCACGCGCAGGCCTTGCATGCCATGCACGCGACCTTCGCCATCGACCACGGCCATTTCGTCGGTGCCCATCTTGCACGAGCAGGACGGGTGGAACGCGGTTTCGGCGTGTTCGCGGATGAACTTGTCCAGTTGCTCGTCGCTCTGCACGTCGATACCCGGGCTGATTTCGCGACCACGGAAGGCGTCCAGTGCAGGCTGCTGCATGATTTCACGGGTCAGGCGGATGCCGTCGCGGAATTCCTGCCAGTCCTGCTCGGTGGCCATGTAGTTGAACAGGATGCTCGGGTGCTGGCGCGGGTCCTTGGACTTGGCCTGGATGCGCCCGCGGCTCGGCGAACGCATGGAGCCCATGTGCGCCTGGAAGCCGTGCTCTTTCACGCCGTTGCTGCCGTTGTAGTTAATCGCTACCGGCAGGAAGTGGTACTGGATGTTCGGCCATTCGAATTCCGGACGGGTACGGATGAAACCGCCGGCTTCGAACTGGTTGCTGGCGCCGATGCCGGTGCCGTTGAACAGCCACTCGGCACCGATGGCCGGCTGGTTGTACCAGAGCAGCGACGGGTACAGCGAGACCGGTTGGGTGCAAGCGTATTGCAGGTACAGCTCAAGGTGATCCTGCAGGTTTTCACCGACGCCCGGCAGGTCGTGGACCACCGGAATGTCGAGCTTGTTCAGCAGTTCGGCCGGGCCGACGCCGGAGCGTTGCAGGATCTGCGGCGAAGCGATGGCGCCGGAGCACAGCAGCACTTCCTTGCGCGCCTTGGCCTCAACGCGCTCTTCAGCGGCGCCGACCAGGTAACGCACGCCGACCGCACGCTTGCCTTCGAACAGGATCTTGTCGGTCAGGGCATGGGTGACGATGGTCAGGGTCGAACGCTTCTTGGCGACGTCCAGGTAACCACGGGCGGTGGAAGCACGACGACCTTTGGGTGTCACGGTGCGGTCCATCGGGCCGAAGCCTTCCTGCTGGTAGCCGTTCAAGTCTTCGGTACGCGGGTAACCGGCCTGCACGCCGGCTTCAACCATGGCGTGGAACAGCGGGTTGTTGCCGGCTTTCGGCGTGGTCACGCTGACCGGGCCGTCGCCACCGTGGTAGTCGTTCGGGCCGATGTCGCGGGTTTCCGCTTTACGGAAATATGGCAGGCAATCCAGGTACGACCAGTCTTCCAGGCCTGGCAGTTTCGCCCAGCCGTCGTAGTCCATGGCGTTGCCGCGGATGTAGCACATGCCGTTGATCAGCGAGGAACCACCCAGGCCCTTGCCGCGACCGCATTCCATGCGACGGCCATCCATGTGTGGTTCTGGATCGGTTTCGTAGGCCCAGTTGTAGCGACGGCCTTGCAGCGGGAACGCCAAGGCGGCCGGCATCTGCGTACGGAAGTCGAAACGGTAGTCCGGGCCGCCCGCTTCGAGCAGCAGGACGGTGACGCCTGCGTCTTCGGTCAGACGGGTCGCCAGGGTGTTACCGGCCGAGCCGGCACCGATGATGATGTAGTCGAATTCTTGGGACATTGAATGCACCCTCTTTGATGTTGGTCAGGTCTGGCCTGACGAGTGCTGCGCACTCGATTCGCGAGCAAGCCCGCTCCCACATTTGATCTCTGGTGTACACAGGATCTGTGTTCGCCACTGGTCCCTTGTGGGAGCGGGCTTGCTCGCGAGAGGCCCTCGCGAGCAATACGGGTCTCAGTCTTAGAACACCGAGACGTAATCGCCCAGCTCGACCTGTACCGATTTGATGCGGGTGAAGTTGTTCAGCGAGCTGATGCCGTTCTCACGGCCGACACCCGACTGCTTGTAGCCGCCAACCGGCATCTTCGCGTCGGACTCGCCCCAGGCGTTGATCCAGCAGATACCGGCTTCCAGCTGATGAATCACGCGGTGGGCGCGGTTCAGGTCCTTGGTGACGATACCGGCGGCCAGGCCGAAGTCGGTATCGTTGGCGCGGCGGATCACTTCTTCCTCGGTTTCGTAGGACAGGATCGCCATTACCGGGCCAAAGATTTCTTCACGCACGATGGTCATGTCGTCGGTGCAGTCGGTGAACACGGTCGGCGCCACGAACGCACCTTTGGCGAATTCGCCGTCGGTCAGGCGCTCACCGCCGCACAGCAGGCGGGCACCTTCTTCCTTGCCCTTGGCGATGTAGCCCAGCACGCTTTCCATGTGCGCAAAACTGACCAGCGGACCGAAGTTGGTGTTTTCGTCTTGCGGGTTGCCGATGCGGATGCGTACAACGCGCTCGGCGATCTTGGCTTCGAAAGCGGCTTTCAGGTGGGCCGGGACGAACACGCGAGTGCCGTTGGTGCAGACCTGCCCGGAGCTGTAGAAGTTGGCCATCATCGCGGTGTCGGCGGCGCGATCGAGGTCGGCGTCGTCGCAGATGATCAGCGGGGATTTGCCGCCCAGTTCCATGGTCACGTCCTTGAGCGAAGAGCTCGAGGCGCTGGCCATGACTTTCTTGCCGGTGTCGGTGCCGCCGGTGAACGAGACTTTCTCGATGCGCGGGTGCTCGGTCAACCAGGTGCCGACTTCACGGCCGCTGCCGGTCAGGACGTTGAACACGCCGTTTGGCACGCCGGCTTCGGTGTAGATCTCGGCCAGTTTCAGGGTGGTCAGCGAGGTGACTTCGCTTGGCTTGAAGATCATCGCGTTGCCGGCCGCCAGGGCGGGTGCGGATTTCCACAGGGCGATCTGGATCGGGTAGTTCCACGCGCCGATACCGGCCACGACGCCCAGCGGCTCGCGACGGGTGTAGACGAACGAAGTGGTGCGCAGCGGAATCTGCTCGCCTTCGATGGCCGGTACCAGGCCTGCGTAGTACTCCAGCACGTCAGCGCCGGTGACGATGTCGACATAGCGGGTTTCGGAGTAGGCCTTGCCGGTGTCCAGGGTTTCCAGGGCGGCCAGTTCGTCGTTGCGCTCGCGCAGGATTTCCACGGCGCGACGCAGGATGCGCGAACGCTCCATGGCGGTCATGGCGGCCCAGATCTTCTGGCCCTTTTCGGCGCTGACGACGGCGCGTTCGACGTCTTCCTTGGTCGCACGTTGCACTTTTGCGAGGACTTCACCGTTAGCCGGGTTGATGGCTTCGAAAGTGGCGTCGCTGCTGGCGTCGCTGTACGCGCCATCGATGTAGAGTTTTTGCAGTTCGAAACGGGCCATAAAGTCCTCGCAAGAGCATTAAGTGGCTGGCGCGGTTCGGTGGTTGAGCGTTTATGTGTGCTCTAACTCACCCGCTTGGCCAGTTGGGTATCCATGTATTCGTAAGCAATCTGTTGCGCCTGCCCGGTGTCGAAAGCATCTCCCGACAGCGCGCCGCGTAACCACAGGCCGTCGATCAACGCAGCCAGGCCTCGGGCGGCACTGCGCGCATCATTGAGCGGCAGTACGCGGCGGAACTGGCAGCACAGGTTGGAATACAGACGGTGATCGTTGATCCGCTGCAACCTGTGCAAAGACGGCTGGTGCATGCTGGTGGCCCAGAAGGCCAGCCAGGTTTTCATCGCCGGGCCATTGACCTGGCTGGCGTCGAAGTTGCCTTCGATGATCACCTGCAGATGCGCCCGCGGGCTGTCATCTGTCAGCGCCTGTCGGCGCAGGGTGACGTTCTCGCTCAGGACGGTCATCAGGTACCCCATGGTGGCGGCAATCAGGCCGTTCTTGTCCTGAAAGTAGTGACTGATGATGCCATTCGAGACACCTGCCAAACGGGCGATCAGCGCAATGCTGGCGTCCCCCATTCCGACCTGATCGACGGCCAGCAAAGTGGCTTCGATCAATTGCTGGCGGCGGATGGGTTGCATACCGACCTTGGGCATCTTGCACATCTCCTTAGGCCTTCCGGTGGACGTAGTACGGCTACCGGGTTGAAGGCCAGTCTATTTTGTTTTGATTGAACGTTCAATCAACAAAGAATAAGATCTGCGACAAATCGTCGCTGCCTGTGAATTTTCCTACGCGCTGTGGCGGAAAAAACGACAACTGAAACGGCTCGAAACCTACGCGCTGCGGCGCTCCAGGGGTTTCGGGCTTTTTTCGGGGTGTCTTTATATCACCCGCCGGTCGGCTGCCCACTAACCGATTGGTCGGGTAACACGTTTGTCTTGCGTTCTTCTCTCGCACTGCCCGGAGCATCTGTGCCATGAGTTCTGCCTCGCTAATAAAGACCCCACCCGAGAAGGTGACGGTCAACGGTTGGGTGTTCTACACCTCTACCGCGTTGATTCTGTTGTTGACCGCCATTCTGATCATCGCCCCGCAAGAGGCCGGCAGAATGCTGGGTACGGCGCAAGCCTGGTTGTCCCGCAGCTTCGGCTGGTACTACATGGTGGTGATTGCCGCCTACCTGATTTTCGTCGTCGGCCTGGCGTTTTCGTCCTACGGCAAATTGAAACTGGGCAGCAAGGACGACACCCCGGACTTCAGCTACGGCGCCTGGGCGGGGATGCTGTTCTCGTCGGGTATCGGCATCTCATTGCTGTACTTCGGCGCGTCCGAGCCGCTGGACCACTACTTCAACCCGCCGGAAGGCGTGGCCGGCAGCAACCTTGCCGCCCGTCAGGCCGTTCAACTGACGTTCCTGCACTGGGGCCTGCACGGCTGGGCGATCTATGCGCTGGTGGGGTTGGCCGTGGCGTACTTTGCCTACCGGCATAACCAGCCGCTGGCGTTGCGTTCGGCGTTGTATCCGCTGGTGGGCGAGCGTTGGGTCAAGGGCGCGGCCGGGCATGCGGTGGACGGCTTCGGCATGTTCGTGACCCTGCTGGGGCTGGTGACGAACCTGGGGATCGGTTCGCTGCAAGTGTCGTCGGGGCTGGAAAACCTGTTCGGCATGGAACACAGCAACACCAACCTGCTGATCGTGATCATCGTGATGAGCACCGTGGCGACCATCGCTGCCGTGTCGGGCGTGGAAAACGGCATCCGCCGTCTGTCCAACCTGAACATCGTGCTGTTCAGTGGCCTGCTGATTTTCGTGCTGTTGTTCGGCCCGACCTTGCACCTGCTCAACGGCTTCGTACAGAACGTCGGTGACTACCTGAACGGCGTGGTGCTGAAGACTTTCGACCTCTATGTCTACGAGGGCGATAGTGAGAAGTCCGACCGCTGGTTGGGCCTGTGGACCCTGTTCTACTGGGCCTGGTGGATTTCCTGGGCGCCATTCGTGGGCATGTTCATCGCGCGTATTTCCCGTGGCCGCACCGTGCGCGAACTGGTAGCCGGCGTGCTGCTGATTCCGCTGGGCTTCACCCTCGCGTGGCTGTCGATCTTCGGTAACTCGGCTTTGGACCTGGTGATGAACCATGGGGCGGTGGAGCTCGGGAAGACGGCACTGGAACAGCCGTCCATGGCGATCTACCAGTTGCTTGAGCACTACCCGGCGTCGAAGGTTGTGATCGGCGTGTCGATCTTTGTCGGTTTCGTGCTGTTCCTGACCCCGGCGGACTCCGGCGCGGTGATGATGGCCAACCTTTCGTGCAAGGGCGGTAATGTCGACGAAGACGCACCGCACTGGCTGCGGATCTTCTGGTCGGCGGTGATCACCCTGGTGACCATCGGCCTGCTGTTCGCCGGCAACTTCGAAGCCATGCAAACTATGGTGGTGCTGGCCGGTCTGCCGTTTTCGGTGGTGTTGGTGTTCTTCATGTTCGGATTGCACAAGGCCATGCGCCAGGACGTGCAGATCGAACAGGAGCAAGCGCAGTTGGCCGAGCGTGGTCGTCGAGGTTTCAGCGAGCGCTTGACTCAGCTGGACCTGCAACCGAGCCAATCGGTGGTGCAGCGCTTCATGGACAAACAGGTGAGTCCGGCGCTGGAAGATGCGACGGCGCAGATGCGTGCACAAGGCCTGCAAGTGCAGACTTTGCTCGGTAAGTCCAAGCGTTGCATGGGCGTGCGCGTGGAAATGGAAGAGGGCAACCCTTTCGTCTACGAAGTGAGCCTGGATGGCTATCTGGCCACGCCGACCGAATCGGTGCAATCCGACGAGGCGCGCCAGCGTTTCTATCGCGCCGAGGTGTACCTGCACAACGGCAGCCAGGACTACGACTTGATGGGCTTCACCCAGGATCAGATCACCCGTGACGTGCTCGATCAGTTTGAAAGCCATCGGCAGCTACTTGGCCGGGTTTATAGCTGAGTGGTGAAAGGGCGCGGTGTGTCAGTGGCATCGCGTCAGCCTTAAAAGATCGCAGCCTTCGGCAGCTCCTGCAGGGGAATGCGTTTTAGGTAGGAGCTGCCGAAGGCTGCGATCTTTTGATCTTTGCTCTTCAAACAAAAACGCCGCGATTCTATCGCGGCGTTTTTGTGTCTGTTGCCTTACCCCAGGTTCTTGCCGAGCAGTGCGTGATACAGCTCGCTGTCGCCAAGGATCCCCACCACCTTGTTGTTGTCGTGCAGCACCAGCTTGTTGCCGGTCTGATAACGAATCTGCAGTGCATCGCGCATGCCGATGTTCGAGTCCACCAGGGTTGGTCGACGACCCAGGCCTTCAACGGCCTGACCCGGTATCCAGTTCTGCAAGTCCAGCACAGAGCCGTTTTGGCGAGCGCCCTTGATGGTGTTGCCATCGGCCAGGTCCAGCCACGAATCACCGCCTGGATCCAGGCACACCGAACCGTTGATGCGTTTGCAGTTGTCCAGGGTGCGCATCAGGCTGCGACCGCACAGTACGTTGAGCGGGTTGGTGTGGGCAACGAAGGTCCGCACGTAATCGTCCGCAGGGTTGAGGACGATTTCTTCCGGTTTGCTGTACTGGATAATCCGGCCGTCTTTCATGATCGCGATGCGGCTGCCCAGTTTCAGGGCCTCATCGAGGTCGTGGCTGACGAATACGATGGTCTTGTTGAGCTTGTGCTGCAACTCCAGCAGCTCGTCTTGCAGGCCCTGGCGGATCAACGGGTCGAGGGCCGAGAACGGTTCGTCCATCAGCAATATGTCGGCGTCCATCGCCAGCGCACGGGCCAGGCCCACGCGTTGCTGCATACCACCGGACAGCTCATCGGGTTTCTTGTTGCGCCACTGGGCCAGGCCCACCAGCTCAAGCTTTTCGTCCACCAGTTTGCGTCGTTCCTTTTCCGGACGACCCTGCATTTCCAGGCCGAAGCTGATGTTCTCGCGCACTGTCAGCCAAGGCATCAGGGCGAACTTCTGGAACACCATCGCGATGCGCTTGGTGCGCATCATTTTCAGTTCTGCCGGGGTGCACGAGGCAATGTCGATCTGCTTGCCTTCGTGCTCGACGAACAGCTTGCCGCGGCTGACGGTGTTGAGGCCGTTGATGCAGCGCAGCAGGCTGGACTTGCCGGAGCCGGACAGGCCCATCAGCACGCAGATTTCACCTTTTTCGATATCCAGGCTGGCTTTTTCAACGCCGACAATCTGCCCGGTCTTTTTCAGGATTTCGTTACGGGTCATGCCTTGATCCAGCAGCTTGAGGGCCTCGCGTGGATCCTTGGAGAAGATAACGTCAACGTTATCAAAGCGAATAATGCTCATGCATCACCCCCTACTTTGGCGTCGGGTTGTTTGCAGATACGGTCGAGCATGATCGCCAGCAGTACGATCGCCAGGCCTGCTTCGAAGCCCAGGGCGATATCAGCAGTGTTCAGTGCGTTGACCACCGGTTTGCCCAGGCCATCGGCGCCCACCAGTGCCGCAATCACCACCATCGAAAGGGACAGCATGATGCACTGGGTGATGCCGGCCGCGATGCTTGGCATGGCGTGGGGCAGTTCGATTCTTGAAAGCAACTGACGGCGCGAGCAGCCAAAGGCCTTGCCGGCATCCATCAATTCTTCCGGAACATCGCGGATACCCAGGTAAGTCAGGCGGATGGGCGCGGCAATCGCGAACACCACCGTGGAGATCAGGCCCGGGACCACACCCAGCCCGAAGAGGGTGAGGGTAGGAATGAGGTACACGAAGGTCGGTACGGTCTGCATCAGATCGAGTACCGGACGCATTAAAGTATAGAACATCGGCTTGTGCGCGGCGACGATGCCCAATGGCACACCGATGAGCACGCAGACCAGGGTGGCGAACAGCACCTGGGCGAGGGTTTCCATGGTTTCCTGCCAGTACCCCAGATTGAGGATCAGCAGGAAGGAGGCAACGACAAACGCGGTCAGGCCCCATTTGCGTTGAATGAAGTGTGCCAGTAGTGCGATCAGGCCGATCAATGCCAGCGGGTTGAACCAGGTCAGCGCAAACGTCACGCCGTGGATCATCGTTTCCAGTGTCACGGCGATGGCGTCGAAGGTGCTGGCGCCGTGTTGCGTCAACCATTCAACGAAGCCTGCGATGTACTGGCCTAGGGGTATTTTCTGATCAATCAGCATGGTAGTGAACGTCCGCATGCAAGGTAATTAACAGCCCGGGCAGGCGAACCTGCCCGGCATAAACGATGCTCCCTAATTCAAGGCGTCAGTTTGGCTTTCACGGCCTCCAGGCCAGGTTTACCGTCAATGGTGGTCACGCCAGCGAGCCAGGTATCGAGCACCTGTGGATTCTTTTTCAGCCAGGCCTTGGCGGCCGCGTCAGGCTTCATCTTGTCGTCCAGGATGTTGCCCATCAGTTCGCTTTCCATGTCGACAGTGAACTCCAGGTTCTTCAGCAACTGGCCAACGTTGCTGCACTCCTGGGCGTAACCCTTGCGGGTGTTGGTCGCCACGGTGGCGGCACCGAAATCCGGGCCGAAGAAGTCATCACCACCGGTCAGGTATTGAATTTTGAAGCGCTTGTTCATCGGGTGCGGCGCCCAGCCGAGGAACACCACGGCGGTGTCGCGTTTCTGCGCGCGGTCGACCTGCGACAGCATGCCGGCTTCGGAGGACTCGACGACTTTGAAGCCGGCGGTCTTCAGGCCGAAGGCATCCTTGTCGATCATGCTCTGGATCAGACGATTGCCATCGTTGCCAGGCTCGATGCCGTAGATCTTGCCGTCGAGCTCTTTCTTGAATTTGGCAATGTCGGCGAAGTCATGCAGGCCCTTGTCGTACAGCGCCTGAGGGACGGCGAGGGTGTACTTGGCGCCCTTTAGGTTGGTGCGCACGGTTTCCACGGTGCCGGCATCGCGGTAGGCCTTGATGTCGTTTTCCATGGTCGGCATCCAGTTGCCCAGGAACACGTCCATGTTCTTGCCGTCGGCCAGGGACTTATAGGTCACGGGCACGGAAATCATGGTGGTCTTGGTCTTGTAGCCGAGGGCGTTGAGCACGACGCTGGTGGTTGCGGTTGTCGCGGTGATGTCGGTCCAGCCGACATCGGAGAAGTTTACGGTGCTGCATTGGGCCGGTTCGGCGGCTTGCGCCAGAACCGGCAGACTAAGCATGGCGGCCAACAACAACGACGGGGAACCTTTCATGGATGGACTCCTTGGTGTTTTTTTTGGCAGTGTTCCGACTGGACCACCGCACTTATAGGTTGCGGTTGGATGGCGTTCTGGAGACAGCTCTACCACGTCGCCTTGCAATCGAGTCGATACGATCATGTACCAGTGAAAATCTGACGCCTACAGGGTGCGTCGTATCCAGTACAGGGATGGTCGCATCCAGTGTCGGTGACGTCGTTTACAGATTTTTTCAGCCCGATTTCCCCCTCTGAACCGCAAAAAAACGGCGAAAACACAGCGTAAAAGACACGCGGCGCTGGTGGGCATGAGTGCGTCGGTTAGAGACGTCGAACAACTGGATAAAAGCTTGATGATGCGGTCATCTCGGCGGATTGCAGCTTGAGCGTAGCAGCTCCGTCACCGTGCGCTTTCGCGTGCGCAGTGGGCCCATCCAGGAGTTCGGCAGTAATGGCTATCAGTGTTTTCGACCTGTTCAAAATCGGCATCGGCCCTTCCAGTTCACACACCGTGGGGCCCATGCGGGCGGCGGCGTTGTTTGTGCAGGGCCTGCGTGAGCGCGGGCTGCTTGAGCAAGTGCGGCGTGTCGAAGTCCAGCTGTTCGGCTCGTTGTCGGCCACCGGCATCGGCCATGGCAGCGACAATGCCGTGATCATGGGCCTGATGGGCGAGTGGCCGGACGCGATCGATCCGTCGCAAATCGGCATTCGTATCGCCACCCTGCGCGAGACCGAGACGCTGCTGCTCGACAGTCGCTTGCCGGTGCCCTTCATCTGGGCCCGGGACATGCGCCTGATCGACGAGAACCTGCCATTCCACCCCAACGCCATGACCCTGATTGTCGAGGGCGATGACGGCGAGTTGCATCGCGACACCTACTATTCGGTTGGCGGCGGTTTTGTCGTCGATGAGGCGCAGGCCTCCAGCGGTGTCGTCGACCTCGACCGCACCGTGTTGCCTTATGACTTTTCCAGCGCTGCCGAGCTTCTGGAGCTGTGTAAAAAGCACAAGCTGCGCGTGGCTGAGTTAATGATGGCCAACGAGAAAGTCTGGCGCAGCGAGGATGAAATCCGCAGCGGCCTGATGAAGCTCTGGCGCGCCATGCAGGATTGCGTTGAACAAGGCCTTAAACACGAAGGCATCCTGCCCGGCGGGCTGAACGTGCGTCGCCGTGCGGCCAAGCTGCATCGCAGCCTGCAGGAACTGAACAAACCCAACGTGATCGGCTCGACCTTGAGCGCCATGGAATGGGTCAACCTGTTCGCCCTGGCGGTCAACGAAGAAAACGCCGCCGGCGGGCGTATGGTCACGGCACCGACCAACGGCGCGGCGGGGATCATTCCGGCGGTACTGCACTACTTCATGAAGTTCAGCGAGGCCGTGACCGACGCCAATGTCGTCGACTACTTCCTCGGCGCGGCGGCGGTGGGAATCCTGTGCAAGAAGAACGCCTCGATCTCCGGTGCCGAAGTCGGCTGCCAGGGCGAAGTCGGTTCGGCCTGCGCCATGGCGGCGGCGGGACTGGCGGAAATTCTTGGTGCCACGCCAGAGCAGTTGTGCAACGCGGCGGAGATCGGTCTGGAGCACAACCTCGGCCTGACCTGCGACCCGGTGGGTGGGTTGGTCCAGGTGCCGTGCATCGAGCGCAACGCGATTGCCGCGGTGAAGGCGATCAATGCCGCACAAATGGCATTACGCGGTGATGGCCAGCACTTTATTTCGCTGGATCGGGTGATCCGCACCATGCGCGATACCGGCGCCGATATGCATGACAAATATAAGGAGACATCGCGGGGTGGGTTGGCGGTTAGCGCGGTGGAGTGCTGAGACCGCGTCGCCTTCATCGCGAGCTTGCTCGCGATAGCGCCAGACCAGTCAAAACTGCGCGCTAAGTGAACACCCTGTTTAAAACGCGCCACCTTTTGGCGCGTCGCTCACAGATAAATCGTCTTGCCACTGATCGAGGGCCAACCGGCCTTCGACCGCCTGTCACCCGTGCCTGCGGTGACACTCCTTTCCACCGCGGCGCAACGCCGTTCCCACAAGTGCTACCGAATTGCTCAAAGCTTGTGGGCCGGGGCGCTTGCAGTCCTGATGGCCATTTAAATCCCCCTGCCTTGCAAGACATATATAGACACATTCCGACGTCGTTTTTAGGAGTTATTGAACGCGCATTCAAATTTAGGCATGGCAATTGCTCTGTCATTACAAAGCCCGTCTCCCACGCGAGAACGATGGCGATAAAAAGAGCCTCCGCCTGAGGCCATTACCCGCTTTGTGTGAGGAGATACCGCGATGACGACGTTCAACTCCGGGGCTCAACCCCAGAACCGTGCGCCTCAATCCATCGGCTTTCTGCTGCTGGACAATTTCACGCTGATTTCTCTGGCCTCCGCAGTGGAACCCCTGCGCATGGCCAACCAGTTGTCCGGTCGCGAGCTGTATCGCTGGACCACCCTCACCGTCGACGGCGGCCAGGTCTGGGCCAGTGACGGCCTGCAGATCACCCCCGACGCCTCCATGCACAAAGCGCCGCCAATGGACACGGTCATCGTCTGCGGCGGTATCGGCATCCAGCGCACTGTTACCCGCGAACATGTGTCATGGCTGCAAAGCCAGGCTCGCCAGTCCCGCCGCCTCGGTGCGGTGTGCACCGGCAGCTGGGCCCTGGCTTGCGCCGGCCTGCTCGACGGTTTTGATTGCAGCGTGCACTGGGAATGCCTGGCGGCGATGCAGGAAGCTTTCCCGCGTGTAGCGATGAGCACACGCTTGTTCACCCTCGACCGTAACCGTTTCACCAGCTCCGGCGGCACCGCGCCGCTGGACATGATGCTGCACTTGATCAGCCGCGATCACGGTCGTGAGCTGTCGGCGGCCATTTCGGAAATGTTCGTCTACGAGCGCATCCGCAACGAGCAGGATCACCAGCGTGTGCCGCTCAAGCACATGCTCGGCACCAACCAGCCGAAGTTGCAGGAAATCGTCGCGTTGATGGAAGCCAACCTCGAAGAACCGATCGACCTGGACGAACTGGCGGTGTATGTCGCGGTGTCCCGTCGTCAGCTCGAGCGCCTGTTCCAGAAGTACCTGCACTGCTCGCCGTCGCGTTACTACCTCAAGCTGCGCCTGATCCGCGCGCGGCAGTTGCTCAAGCAAACGCCGATGTCGATCATCGAAGTGGCGTCGGTCTGTGGCTTCGTGTCCACGCCGCACTTCTCCAAGTGCTACCGCGAATACTTCGGCATTCCGCCGCGTGACGAGCGCGTAGGGTCCAACACCACCCAGCAAGTGGCGATGATGCCGCTGCCGCAAGCATTGGTGCTGTCGCCGTTGTCCGGCCCGTTGTCGGCGCTGAGCCAGGCGCGCAATGAGTCGACGTTTGCCAGTGTAAGGCTCTAAACCAAGGCGTCATTAAAAGATCGCAGCCTTCGGCAGCTCCTACAGGGATCGGGTTCAACTGTAGGAGCTGCCGAAGGCTGCGATCTTTTGATTTTCTGTCAGCCGCGATGGCTTTGCTGGTACTCCGACAACGCCGGCAGCAATTGTTTGTCGATGGCCTGGCGCACTGCCGGCAGGATCGTCGCGCTGCTGGTGTACATCTCCTTGACCATCTTGCGAAGTTCATACGCCCGGGCATCGTCCAAGCCCCTTACCACGCACTCGCAAGCCTGCTCGGCGGTGGCTCCAGTGGGCACGTTGAATCCCAACGACTTGAGCTGGCCCAACAGGTCTTCCTGGTCTATCAAATCGGCGTGCATCATGACGCAATCCTTCTTCAGGGAACGGTGTCGTGGTTCGATTCTGGTAGGGGTGCCGGGTGTCGGCAAGGACGAATTGTCGCAATGGCAGCATTGGCTATGAACAGGTCGCTTTCGGGCAACTTGCCGGCCAAAGGAGGGGGCACACTGGACTCAGCTTGCTTCACGAAGGTTTGGTCACCCTCGCACGGCAGCTCCTCAACAGTACCCTCTGCCTCGATCCTGTCACGGCTTGATCGGGGTTTTTTTTGCCTGTGATTCAGTGGGTTTTGTGTTGATTGATATACAGCTTTCGCGAGCAAGCCCGCTCCCACAGTTGACCGAGTTCTCCCAGAGGAATGCGATCGAATGTGGGAGCGGGCTTGCTCCGGGCGGCGTTCCGACGAAGAACGATGACGCGGTTTAACGCTGCAACACCAGAATCCGCGACAACAACTCATCACGGTCCACATAGCAGCCCTGGAAGTGCCGCGCCCCGGTGGCGGGGTCGAAGGCGTTGCGGGCATGCAGGGTGCGGCGGTTGTCAAAGCACCACAGCTCACCGGGATTGAGCCGCTGCATCAACCTGAATCGAGGCTCGCGAGTCATCGCGATAAAGCGCCGGTAGGCCTGATACAGCTTGGGCATCTGCTCCACCGAAGTATCGAACGGCCCGCGCAGAAAGTTCGCCATGCGGATTTCCGACACCTGCCCCAACGCATCCAGGGCGATGATCGGCGCCAGGCAGCGGTAGTCGCTGTGGCGGTCCTTATTGCGAAACTCCACGGGGATTTCACACAGGCTTTTGAAAGCCTCCGGGGCTTCCAGGCGCAAGGTGTCGGCAATGGCAAAACCGTCGACAAAAATGCTCTCGCCACCCTCGGCATCATTGACCAGGCAATGCAAAAATTGCAGCCCCGGTTGCAACTCCCGGGTCGGCAGGTCGCTGTGCAGCGGCAGGTTGAAGGCGGTGTAGGCGTTGCTGTCTGCGTCGGCCTTGGATTGCACGTTGAACAGCACGCCGAAATTGCTCTCGCGGATGAAGGAAATACGCTGGGCGATCAGTTTCAGGGAGCCGGGCTCGGTGGGCACGCCACGGACCTGGGTCAATCCGACATCCCGCACAGCCAACAACCATTGCAACAAGGCGTCGGAGTCGCTCATCAGCGCTTGATACTCGAACACCGGCAACTGCAAATCGCTGTGCCAGAGCCTGGCTTTCGGCTTGCGCTGCTGACGCTCGGCGCGGGATTCATCGTCATAGGCGTGGGCGCGCAGCCAACCAGGGTCGAAGCGGCTGCTGTGGCCGTCCCGCCAAGCCACCGACAGGCAACCTTCGCTGTCGATACCGGCGTTATCGGGCATCAGATCTTGAGCCACGTCGACGATTTCCAGTACTTGCTCGCGGGTCACGGTGTAGACGCATTGCGGGCACGGGCAGTTATCCCGCAGCCATTGATGGTGGAAAGGGCTGACGCGATCGTCGGCCCATTTCACCAGAACACTGTCCGCCAGGGTCTGCACGCCAGCCAGCGCGCTGATCAACGGATAGGTACGGAAGTCGGCAAATGCAGCGGCGGTATTCATGGCGATCTCCTTGTTATTTTTTTGGGGGTAGTGCGATCACTCGGCCAATGTACCCGGGTGTTGGCAGGTCCGCCTGTTCGGCGACGATGGCTTGCAAGCGGCCCAACGACTGTTCGCTGAACGGCGCCGAACGCGGCCCGGCGAGATCCACGTGCAGCAGCATCTGTTCGTTGCCTGCGAGCTCCTGGGCTTCACCGACCAGATGCAGGCTGTGATAGAGGTGCACGCGCTTGCTGTCGTGGGCGATGATTTGGGTGTGCACTTCGACCTGGGCGTCGAGCTTCACTTCGTGCAGGTAATTGAGGTGCAGTTCGAGGGTGAACAGCGAGTTGCCGCTGGCCTCGCGGCTGTTGCTGTCCAGGCCCAGGCGATCCATCAGGGCGTCGGTGGCGTAGCTGAAGATCAGCAGGTAGAAGGCGTCGCGCAGGTGGCCGTTGTAGTCGACCCAGTCGGGGATGATGGTGGTTTGGTAGGTGGTGAGGGTGGGCATGGTTTCTGATCCAATTTATAGAGTGACTGGGCTGCCGCTTTCGCGAGCAAGTGCTGTTGGCCCCAAGCCTAGGGGTTACTCGCTGAAAGCCATCCCATGCTTCTCTTTGGTGGTCTTTACCGCCTCCAGCACCGCCAGCAGGCAGTCATCACGATAGCGCTCCAGCGCCGAAATGCTGTGTTTGCCCAATTGATCGCTGGTGCCATCGACCACGTCGTCGATCAGCTTGTCGGTCAACTCCGGCGCCGGCAGGTAGGTCCACGGCAATTGCAACGCCGGGCCGAACTGTGCCATGAAGTGGCGCATGCCGGCATCGCCACCGGCCAGGGTGTAGGTCAGGAAGGTGCCCATGAACGACCAGCGCAAACCCGCGCCAAAACGGATCGCGTCGTCGATTTCGCCGGTGGTCGCCACGCCGTCGTTGACCAGGTGCAGAGCCTCACGCCACAGCGCTTCGAGCAGGCGGTCGGCGATGAAGCCCGGCACTTCCTTGCGCACGTGCAGCGGGCGCATTCCCAGGGATTCATAGACTTTCATGGCCGCTTGCACTGCTTCAGGGGCAGTGTTTTTACCGCCGACCACTTCCACCAATGGCAGCAGGTAAACCGGGTTGAACGGATGACCGACCACGCAACGTTCCGGGTGCGTGGCGCTCTCGTAGAACTCGCTCGGCAACAGCCCGGAAGTGCTGGAGCCGATCAACGCATTGGGCTTGGCTGCCGCGCTGATTTTGCTGTGCAGCTCCAGTTTCAGCTCCAGTCGTTCCGGGGCGCTCTCCTGGATGAAATCGGCATCGCGCACGCACTCTTCGATGGTCGCGACAAAGCGCAGGCGATCTTGCGATGCACCCGGCGCCAGACCTTGTTTCTCCAGCGCGCCCCAGGCATTGGCGACGCGTTTGCGCAAGGCGGCTTCGGCGCCGGGGGCCGGATCCCAGGCCACGACATCCAGGCCATGGGCGAGGGCGCGGGACACCCAGCCGCTGCCGATGACACCGCTGCCTAACGCTGCGAAGATTTTGATTTCGGTGATGAAGCTCATGGTGACGTCCTAATAAGTTCGGTGAGCCCTGTAGGAGCTGCCGCAGGCTGCGATCTTTTGACTTTGTTTTTTACAAGCAAGATCAAAAGATCGCAGCCTGCGGCAGCTCCTACGGGTTTTGTGTTTGGGGTTAACCGCGCTTGGTCAGGCCCATTTTTGCCCGGCCTTCAGCCGGGGTCAGGATGCGGGCACCGAGGCGGCTGAGGATTTCGCCGGCGCGCTCGACCAGTTGGCCGTTGGTCGCCAGCACGCCCTTGTCCAGCCACAGGTTGTCTTCCAGCCCGACCCGCACGTTGCCGCCGAGCAACACCGCTTGCGCCGCCATCGGCATCTGCATGCGACCGATACCGAAGCCGGCCCAGACCGCGTCGGCCGGCAGGTTGTCGACCATGGCTTTCATGGTGGTGGTGTCTGCGGGAGCGCCCCAAGGGATGCCCAGGCACAGCTGGAACAACGGGTTGTCGAGCAGGCCTTCCTTGATCATCTGCTTGGCGAACCACAGGTGGCCAGTGTCGAAGATTTCCAGCTCGGCTTTAACGCCCAGCTCTTGAATGCGTTTGGCACCGGCACGCAGCTGGGCCGGGGTGGAGACGTAAATGGTGTCGCCGTCGCCGAAGTTCAGGGTGCCGCAGTCGAGGGTGCAGATTTCCGGCAGCAGTTCTTCGACGTGGGCCAGGCGGGTCAGCGGGCCGACCAGGTCGGTATTCGGGCCGAACTCCATCGGGTTCTCGCCGGCACCGATCTCCAGGTCGCCGCCCATGCCAGCGGTGAGGTTGACGATGATGTCGACGTCCGCCTCGCGGATGCGCTCCATCACTTCGCGGTACAGCGCCACGTCACGGCTGAATTTGCCGGTTTGCGGGTCACGCACATGGCAGTGAACCACGGTGGCGCCGGCCTTGGCGGCTTCCACGGCGGCAGCGGCGATCTGTTTCGGGGTGACCGGCACGTGTGGGCTCTTGGCGGTCGTGTCGCCAGCACCGGTGAGTGCGCAGGTGATGATGACGTCGTGGTTCATTTGGCGGTTCCTTACAGGCGAGTTTTGGCTTTGGCCAGGCGTGGTGGTCCCGTTCGCAGCCCGTCGGGGCTGCGAGTCGGTGGTTCGTTCGGGTTTATTTACTGGTCAGTTGCAGGTTTTCAGCGGCCGGCTTGCCATCGAAGGTGGTGACGCCTTCAAGCCAGCGCTTTTTGTCCTGCGGGTGATCCTTGAGCCATTGTTTGGCCGACTCGAAAGCGTCCTTGTGATCCAGCAGCGGCTGCATCATCCGGCTCTCGTCTTCGGCGGTGAACGTCAGGTTGCTCAGCAGGCGACCGATGTTCGGGCATTGTTCGGTATATGTCGGCGCAGTGACGGTCCACACAGTGGCCTTGCCTTCGTTCGGGCCGAGGGCGTCGTCGCTGCCGGTGAGGTAGATCATCTTGACGTTGACGTTCATTGGGTGCGGCGCCCAGCCGAAGAACACCACGGCTTCGTTGCGACGTACGGCGCGATCCACGGCGGCGAGCATGCCGGCTTCGCTGGATTCGACCAGCTGGAACTTGCCGAGGCCGAACTGGTTCTTGGAGATCATTGCCTTGATCTGGGTGTTGGCGCCCGAGCCAGGCTCGATGCCGTAGATCTTGCCGCCCAGTTCTTTTTCGAACTTGGCGATGTCGGCGAAGGTTTTCAGGCCCTTGTCGGCGAGGTAGGTCGGCACGGCGAGAGTCGCGCGGGCGTCCTGCAGGCTTGGCGCCTCAAGCACCTTGACCTGTTTGGCGTCGACGAACGGGGTGATGGTCTGGGTCATCAGCGGGTTCCAGTAGCCGAGGAACAGGTCCAGACGCTGGTCGCGGATCCCGGCGAAGATGATTTGCTGGGAGGCGCTGGTTTGTTTGGTGCTGTAGCCGAGGCCATCGAGCAATACCTGGGTCATGGCGCTGGTGGCGATCACGTCGGTCCAGTTCACTACACCCATGCGCACGTTCTGGCATGCGGCGGGTTCGGCGGCCATGACACTGGCGCTCAGTAAAGCGGTACCACTGAGTGCAAGAACACAGCTGCTGATCAGTCGTTTCATTCTCAGGTTCCTCGGCAGGTCGTTTATTGTGAGTTCCGGTGTCTGATGCGCCGGTGATGCCAAGTTACGCAGCAAAGCCCCCATGAAAGCGCACTGCGGCGACCAGCTCTTGCACTGCAGCGACCTGCCCCCTTGAATGCCGCTTGCAAGTGGCGTATCAACATCCCTACGCTGCCCGCCCTCTCGTTACCTGGCCTCCTGTTACCCGCTAAGCGAGTGCGCTCCATGTCCCAGGATTTCTACTTCTTGTTGATGCCGGGTTTCTCGGCTATCGGGTTTATCTCAGCCATCGAGCCGCTGCGGGTCGCCAATCGCTTTCGCGGCGAGCTGTACCGCTGGCATGTGCTGAGCGCGGATGGCGGGGCGGTGCTGGCGAGCAACGGCATGTCGGTCAACGCCGATGCGGCGCTGGAGCCGCTCAAGAAAGGCGCAACACTGCTGGTGGTCGCCGGGTTCGAACCCCTGAAGTTCACCACCCCGGCGCTGGAACACTGGCTGCGCCGCCTGGACAACGAAGGCGTGACCCTCGGCGCCATCGACACCGGCAGTTTCATCCTCGCCGAAGCCGGTTTGCTCGATGGTCATCGCCTGACCCTGCACTGGGAAGCCATCGATGCCTTCAAGGAATCTTATCCACAGCTCAGCGTTACTCAGGAGCTGTTCGAGATCGACCGCCGCCGCATCACCTCCGCTGGCGGCACTGCTTCCATTGATCTGATGCTGGATCTGATCGCCCAGGCCTACGGCCCTGATCTGGCGATCCAGGTCAGCGAACAATTCGTGCTTGGCCGCATCCGCCCGCGCAAAGACCACCAGCGCATGGAAGTCGCCACGCGCTATGGCATCAGCAACAAGAAGCTGGTGCATGTGATTGGCGAGATGGAGCAGCACAGCGAACCGCCCCTGAGCACGCTGGAACTGGCTGAATCGATCAAGGTGACGCGGCGACAGCTGGAGCGCCTGTTTCGCCTGCATCTGAACGACACACCGAGTAATTTCTATCTGCGGTTACGATTGGAAAAAGCGCGGCAGTTGCTGCGACAGACGGACATGAGCGTGCTGGAAGTGAGTATTGCCTGTGGGTTTGAATCCCCGTCGTATTTCACCCGCAGTTATCGGGCGAAATATGAGCGGTGCCCGAGGGAAGACCGGCGTACTGCCAAGGCATAAATTAAAAGATCGCAGCCTTCGGCAGCTCTTACATGAGATCTCCTGTAGGAGCTGCCGAAGGCTGCGATCTTTTGATCTTATTTCTTCACCAACGCCGAACACGCCGCTTTGTAAGCCTCATGCTGATACTTGTTCAGCGTCCCTGGCAGTTCGAAATTGTGCTTTTTAGCCTGGGCATTGATGGTCTGCGGCGACAGCAGGGTCACCTCGCAATTCTCCTGCAACTGGAAAACCCCTTCGATCTTGAAGGTGGTCGGCCCGCCAGCGAACTCGCCTTTCTTGCTGCGCTTCTTGATCGCGATGCGATCGATGGAATTCTCGCGGATAAACGAAGCGACCTGAGCGGCGAATACTTTGACGTTGGCGGCTTCGTCGTCATCGTCCAGGGCAATTTTCTTGGTGGCGAGCGCGACATGGCCCAGCGCCTGACCGTCCAGCGTGGCCACGGCGATGATCGCTTCGCTGCCTTTGATTTCGATGCCGCAGACTTTCATGTTCAATCCCATTAGTGACAGAGGGTGTGCAGCTTACAGCTCAAGCTGGCTGGCCGTGATGCCAAACGCCAAAGCGATTTTTTCGCGAGTGGCTTTACGGGGCTTGGCGACTGTTTCCTGTTGGGCAAAGGCAGGCTGGGTTATGCCCATGCGTTTGGCTACTTCATCCTGGGTAAGGTTCAAATGTTCGCGCCAGGCGCGGATAGGGGTAGCGCCATCGACGATACGGCTCACTACCTCATGGGGGATCAAGTCGGGCTCGATTTTCTGCGCCACGTATTGTGCATAGGGAATGACCACGAAGGCTGGATTGCCTTCGGCGTCGTTGATGATTTGAATGTCAGTAGGTGCGTTCATCGCGTTTTTTGACCTCTTGAATACTGACCACTTTGATCGCGCCATCCCAATCAAACATGACCAGGTAATTACCGACACGCAGCCGATAAGCGTAGTCATGACCGACCAGTGCTTTGACATTGCCTGCCTCAGGCATGCCAGCGAGCGCCGTGATGGCATCACGAACCTGAATCTGGTGAACGGAATGCAATCTCAAGAGTTGCTTAACGGCCTTTCGAGTCCAGTGAATGCTGTTCATGGAAGAATATAAGTCTTTTATAAGATTTTCGAATCTTTACTTATATTTTTATGCTTGGCCATCAGCAACATTTGTCGGCATGTTGCGTGAAAGGTCCGCAGAGCAGCGGCTTTGGACAGAAGCTGTAGGTCAGAGCAGAGTGCTTTGTGGGAGAAGGTTTTTTGGCGATTGAAAGCTGGTGGTAGCGCCAGCTTTCAGCGGGATACTCAGGACTATTCCTGCCCAATCGACTCCAAAAACTCCGACCGTTCATCGCTCATCCGCGCCACACAATCGTTCTGGGCAATGGTGAGCGCCTTGCTGCCGGCGGTGGCCGGGAAGGTTTCGACGGCGCAGTCTGCGTCGCGGGTCTTCAGCCATTGCTGTTGGGCGGCTTTGATCCTGGCGGTGATGTCGGCCAGTTGCGACGGGTTTTTGCCGTACTGCGACTGCATGCGCTCGGTCAGGCCCTGGAGGTTTTCCTTGAGCAGGTCTTCGGCGGAGGTTTTGCTGAAGGCCGAGCATTCCAGGGTCTGGATGTCGTTTTCGACTTTGTCGCACGGGTTGTCGTCGGACACCTGCGCTGCGTGTACGCCGGTCGCAATCAGGGCCATTGCCAGAATGATCGATTTCATTATCGTCGCCGCTCTTGTCCAGTGAAGCATCCAGTGATGCGGCGAATTCTGGCCCAAGCCGCGGGCCTTGAACAGGTCGGTGATTGTGCCTGGCGACGACCCTTTGTCGCGGATTGACGCTTTCGGCAATTCCCCTGTCGTTTTTGCACCCGGGTGCTTGGGCACCGAGGCATATGCTGGCCCCAAAGCGCCGGCAGACGATTCGGCGCATGAATCGCCAACAAGGGGACAGCCTGATGAGCCCAGCCGAATTGCACGCCGACAGCATCGTTATCGACGGGCTGATTATCGCCAAGTGGAACCGTGAACTGTTCGAAGACATGCGCAAGGGCGGTCTGACCGCGGCCAATTGCACTGTGTCGGTGTGGGAGGGCTTCCAGGCCACCGTCAACAACATCGCCGCGAGCCAGAAGCTGATCCGCGAGAACAGCGACCTGGTGATTCCGGTCCGCACCACCGCCGACATCCGTAAAGCCAAGGAGCAGGGCAAGACCGGCATCCTTTTCGGCTTCCAGAATGCCCACGCCTTTGAAGACCAGATCGGCTATGTCGAGGTCTTCAAGCAGCTTGGCGTCGGTATCGTGCAGATGTGCTACAACACTCAGAACCTGGTGGGCACCGGCTGCTACGAGCGTGACGGCGGTCTGTCGGGCTTCGGTCGCGAAATCGTCGCCGAGATGAACCGTGTTGGCGTGATGTGCGACCTGTCCCACGTCGGTTCCAAGACTTCCGAAGAAGTCATCCTCGAATCGAAGAAGCCGGTCTGCTACTCCCACTGCCTGCCGTCGGGGCTCAAGGAGCACCCGCGCAACAAGTCCGATGAAGAGCTCAAGTTCATTGCCGACCACGGTGGTTTTGTCGGCGTGACCATGTTCGCGCCGTTCCTGGCCAAGGGTATCGATTCGACCATCGACGACTACGCCGAAGCCATCGAGTACGTGATGAACATCGTCGGCGAAGACGCCATCGGCATCGGTACCGACTTCACCCAGGGCCATGGCCAGGACTTCTTCGAATACCTGACCCACGACAAGGGCTACGCCCGCCGCCTGACCAGCTTCGGCAAGATCATCAACCCGCTGGGTATCCGCACCGTGGGCGAGTTCCCGAACCTGACCGAGACCCTGCTCAAGCGCGGCCACTCCGAGCGGGTAGTGCGCAAAATCATGGGCGAGAACTGGGTCAACGTCCTCAAGGACGTTTGGGGCGAATAAGCCGCCGCATCTCTGAATCCTTTCCCGCTGCCGTCCGTGCAGCGGGCAACACAACAAATTTTCTGGAGTTAAGTTTTCATGGCCAAGATCGCCCCTCAATTGCCAATCGAAGTCGACAGTGAAACCGGTATCTGGACCTCCGACGCCTTGCCGATGCTGTACGTGCCGCGCCATTTCTTCGTCAACAACCACATGGGCATCGAGGAAGTGCTGGGCGCTGAAGCCTACGCCGAAATCCTCTACAAGGCCGGCTACAAGTCCGCCTGGCACTGGTGTGAAAAAGAAGCCGAATGCCATGGCCTGGAAGGCGTCGCGGTGTTCGAGCACTACATGAAGCGCCTGTCGCAGCGCGGCTGGGGGCTGTTCAAGATCCAGGACATTGACCTCGACAAAGGCACCGCCAGCGTCAAGCTCGAACACTCGGCATTCGTCTACGTGTACGGCAAAGTCGGGCGCAAGGTCGACTACATGTTCACTGGCTGGTTTGCAGGGGCGATGGACCAGATCCTCGCCGCTCGCGGCAGCAAGATCCGTACCGTGGCCGAACAAGTCTACGGTGGCTCCGAAGAGGGTCACGAAGACGGCTTGTTCACCGTCAAGCCGTTGTAAGTCGAGGAACCCGCCATGGCTTTCGAAGCAATGTTCCAGCCGATCCAGATCGGCAAACTGACCATCCGCAACCGCGTGCTCAGCACCGCGCACGCCGAGGTCTATGCCACCGACGGCGGCATGACCACCGACCGGTACGTCAAGTATTACGAAGAGAAAGCCAAGGGCGGGATCGGCCTGGCGATTTGTGGCGGCTCGTCCGTCGTGGCGATCGACAGCCCGCAGGAGTGGTGGAGCTCGGTGAACCTGTCCACCGACCGCATCATTCCGCACTTCCAGAATCTGGCCGATGCCATGCACAAGCACGGCGCCAAGATCATGATCCAGATTACCCACATGGGTCGTCGCTCGCGTTGGGACGGCTTTAACTGGCCAACGTTGATGTCGCCGTCGGGCGTGCGTGAGCCGGTGCACCGTGCCACTTGCAAGACCATCGAGCCGGAAGAAATCTGGCGGGTGATCGGCAACTATGCGCAGGCTGCGCGTCGTGCCAAGGCCGGTGGCCTGGACGGCGTGGAATTGTCGGCTGTGCACCAGCACATGATCGACCAGTTCTGGAGCCCGCGCGTCAACAAGCGTACCGACGAATGGGGCGGTACCTTCGAAGGCCGCATGAAGTTCGGCCTGGAAGTCTTGAAAGCCGTGCGCGCCGAGGTCGGTGACGACTTCTGCGTGGGCATGCGCATCTGCGGTGATGAGTTCCACCCGGACGGCCTGTCCCACGAAGACATGAAGCAGATCGCCAAATATTACGACGACACCGGCATGCTCGATTTCATCGGCGTCGTCGGCTCGGGTTGCGACACTCACAACACCCTGGCCAACGTGATTCCGAACATGAGCTACCCGCCCGAGCCGTTCCTGCACCTGGCGGCCGGGATCAAGGAGGTGGTCAAGGTTCCGGTGCTGCACGCGCAGAACATCAAGGACCCGAACCAGGCCACGCGCATTCTGGAGGGTGGCTACGTCGACATGGTCGGCATGACCCGCGCCCACATTGCCGACCCGCACCTGATCGCCAAGATCAAGATGGGCCAGATCGACCAGATCAAGCAGTGCGTCGGGGCCAACTACTGCATCGACCGTCAATACCAGGGTCTGGATGTGTTGTGCATCCAGAACGCCGCAACTTCCCGTGAATACATGGGCCTGCCACACATCATTGAAAAAACCACCGGCGTGAAACGCAAAGTGGTGGTAGTTGGCGCTGGCCCTGCGGGGATGGAAGCCGCTCGCGTTGCCGCCGAACGTGGCCACAACGTGACCCTGTTCGAGAAGAAAGAATTCATCGGCGGCCAAATCACCACCGCTTCGAAAGCACCACAACGGGATCAGATCGCCGGTATCACCCGCTGGTACCAGCTGGAGCTGGCTCGGTTGAAAGTCGATCTGCGCCTGGGCACTGCGGCGGATGCGCCGACCATCATGGACCTGCGTCCAGACGTGGTGGTGCTGGCCGTCGGTGGACATCCGTTCATCGAGCAGAACGAACACTGGGGTGCGGCTGAAGGTCTGGTGGTCAGCAGCTGGGATGTGCTCGACGGCAAGGTTCTGCCTGGCAAGAACGTGCTGGTTTACGACACCATTTGCGAGTTCACCGGCATGTCTACCGCGGACTTCATTGCGGACAAGGGCAGCCAGGTCGAAATCGTCACCGACGACATCAAGCCGGGCGTGGCGATTGGCGGCACGTCGTTCCCGACGTACTACCGCAGCATGTACCCGAAAGAAGTGATCATGACCGGCGACATGATGCTGGAGAAGGTTTACCGCGAAGGTGACAAGCTGGTTGCAGTGCTGGAAAACGAATACACCGGTGCCAAAGAGGAGCGGGTGGTGGACCAGGTGGTCATCGAAAACGGTGTGCGCCCGGACGAGGAAATCTACTACGCCTTGAAGGAAGGCTCGCGCAACAAAGGCCAGATCGACGTCGAAGCCTTGTTCGCGATCAAGCCGCAACCTTGCCTGGAGCAGAGCGGCGACGGCTACCTGCTGTTCCGCATCGGTGACTGCGTGGCACAGCGCAACGTGCATGCGGCGATCTACGACGCGCTGCGGTTGTGCAAGGATTTCTAAGGTTTTGACACCCCCTGTGTAGGAGCTGCCGCAGGCTGCGATCTTTTGATCTTGTTTTTAAGATCAAGATCAAAAGATCGCAGCCTGCGGCAGCTCCTACGCCGACCGTGTTTCTCCAAGATGTACTGGTGGGAGCTTCACCATGTTGAACACCCTTCTTCCAATCCTGTTGTTCGCCGCCCTGGGCCTTGGTGTCCTGGGCGCGTTACGGCGGGTGGCCATGTGGCGCCGGGGCCGGGCTTCGAAAGTCGACCTGATCGGCGGCCTGTTCGCCATGCCCAAGCGCTACATGGTCGACTTGCACCATGTGGTGGCGCGAGACAAATACATTGCCAACACCCACGTCGCCACGGCCGGCGGTGCGGTGGCGTCCATCGTGCTGGCGATTCTGGTGCATGGTTTCGGCCTGCATAACCGTTTCCTCGGCTATGCGCTGCTGCTGATGACAGCGGTGATGTTCGTCGGCGCGATCTTTGTTTACCTGCGTCGGCGCAACCCTCCGTCGCGCTTGTCGAAAGGCCCGTGGATGCGCCTGCCGAAAAGCTTGCTGGCGTTCTCGGTCTCGTTCTTCCTGTTGACCCTGCCGGTGGCCGGGATCCTCCCGGAAAACTTCGGTGGCTGGCTGGTGGCGGCGGTTCTCGGGGTAGGCGTGTTGTGGGGCGTGTCGGAACTGTTCTTCGGCATGACCTGGGGCGGGCCGATGAAGCACGCCTTCGCCGGTGCGCTGCACCTGGCCTGGCACCGTCGCGCCGAACGCTTCGGTGGCGGTCGTTCCACGGGCCTCAAGCCTCTGGACTTGAACGACCCGACCGCGCCACTGGGCGTGGAAAAACCCAAGGATTTTACCTGGAACCAATTGCTCGGCTTCGACGCCTGCGTGCAGTGCGGTAAATGCGAAGCAGCGTGCCCGGCCTTCGCCGCCGGTCAGCCGCTGAACCCGAAAAAACTGATTCAGGACATGGTCGTCGGCCTGGCCGGTGGCACCGATGCAAAATTCGCCGGCAGCCCGTATCCGGGCAAGCCGATAGGCGAACACGGGGGCAATCCGCATCAACCGATCGTCAACGGTCTGGTGGACGCCGAAACCCTGTGGTCGTGCACCACCTGCCGTGCCTGCGTCGAGGAATGCCCGATGATGATCGAGCACGTCGATGCCATCGTCGATATGCGCCGCCATCTAACCCTGGAAAAAGGCGCGACTCCGAACAAGGGTGCCGAAGTCCTGGAAAACCTGATCGCCACCGACAACCCGGGCGGTTTCGCGCCGGGCGGGCGGATGAACTGGGCAGCAGACTTGAACCTCAATCTGCTGAGCGAAAAAAAATCCACCGACGTGCTGTTCTGGGTTGGCGATGGCGCCTTCGACATGCGCAACCAGCGCACCCTGCGCGCCTTCGTCAAAGTGCTCAAAGCGGCGAAAATCGACTTCGCCGTGCTCGGCCTCGAAGAGCGCGATAGCGGGGATGTGGCCCGACGTCTGGGCGACGAAGCGACCTTCCAGCTGTTGGCCAAACGCAACATCCAGACCCTGGCCAAGTACAGCTTCAACCGCATCGTCACCTGCGATCCGCACAGCTTCCACGTGCTGAAAAACGAGTACGGCGCCTTCGATGGCAACTACCTGGTGCAGCACCACAGCACCTACATGGCGGAAATCATTGATGCTGGCGCGCTGAACCTCGGTCAGCACAAAGGCGACAGCGTGACCTACCACGACCCGTGCTACCTCGGCCGCTACAACGGCGAATACGAGGCGCCGCGTCAGGTCCTGCGCGCCCTCGGGATCGAAGTGAAAGAGATGCAACGTTCCGGTTTCCGCTCCCGCTGCTGCGGCGGTGGTGGCGGCGCGCCGATCACCGACATTCCGGGCAAGCAGCGCATTCCCGACATGCGCATGGAAGACATCCGCGAAACCGGCGCCGAACTGGTGGCCGTGGGTTGTCCACAATGCACCGCGATGCTTGAAGGCGTGGTCGAACCCCGGCCGATGATCAAGGACATCGCCGAACTGGTGGCTGATGCGCTGCTCGAAGACGCCGCGCCGGGAAAGCCTTCGGCACCGGCCAAACGTGAACCTGCGGAGGTGCACTGATGAGCGACATTATCCGCCGCGACCCTCGGGCCGAATGGATTGCCCGCAACCGTCTGCACCCGCTGCACGCAGCCATGCAGCCGGCGCAACACAGCTGGATGGGGCCTAACGGCGTCATCCGCAAAAATCCCCATGGCATCGGTTTCATTGGTCCCAATGGCATCAAGCGTATCGACCGTAGCGGCGCTCAGCAGGGTGGAGCGACAAAACGTTCAGCCGCTGTTGAAGTGCAATTGCCGCTACATCAGGTGACCGCGCCGGCGTTTTACATCAGCGTGGTGCCGGACATGGTCGGTGGCCGCTTGAGCAGCCACGACCGTGACCTGCTGGGCCTGGCCCATCAACTGGCCGGCAAGGACGGCGCAGTGCTGGCCGTGGTGTTCGGCGAACACAAGGAAAACGCCTTCGCCACGGCAGGCGTCGACCGCCTGTTGGTGCTGGAAGGCGAAGAATTCAGCGGTTATGCACCGGAACAACGGGTCCAGGGGCTGCGGGCTGTGGATAACCAGTTCAGTCCGCGTCACTGGTTGCTGCCGGACAGCCGCAGCGGTGGTGGCGAACTCGGTCGACGTTTTGCCGCGGCACTGGGCGAGCGCCCGGCCACGCGGGTCTGGCAGGTCAAGGATCAGGAGTGCATCGGCCGCGCCGGCGCGGGTCTGCAAGATCTTGCCCGTCCGCTGGCGCGATTGATTCTGGCGGCTGTCGAGTGCGCCGAACCGGTCAGTGAAACCCGTCACGAAGCCTTGCCCGTGGAGTTATCCACAACCGTGGCGCGCAGCCTGTCGCGGATCGAAGATCTGGGCGCGGTGGCCGTCGATCCGGCGGCAATTCCCATGGCCGAAGCCGAGTTCATCTTCTCCGGCGGCAACGGGGTCAAGGACTGGGGCCTTTTCCACAGGACCGCCGAAGCCCTCGGCGCGACCGAAGGCGCATCGCGGGTGGCGGTGGACGACGGCTTCATGGCCCGCGACCGCCAGGTCGGCGCATCCGGTACCTGGGTCACCGCACGGGTCTATGTGGCGGTGGGGATTTCCGGGGCGATCCAGCACCTGCAAGGCATTGGTGCCTGCGACAAGGTGGTGGCGATCAACCTCGACCCCGGCTGCGACATGATCAAGCGCGCGGACCTCTCGGTGATCGGCGAGAGCGCGGAAATTCTTCAAGCCTTGATCGAGGCGGTAGAGGCTTACCGCAACGACGCCAAGCGCGATGCGGCTTAAGGGAAGGAAAGGGTTATGAGCACGAAAATCATCAGCCTGGTGTCCATCGGCGCCCACCCGACATCCGGTCGGCCGCGTCGCGCGGAGCAGGATGCGCGGGCGGTTGAACTGGGCCTGCAATTGGCTGGGGATAACTTGCAGGTGCTGCATGCCGGTGACATCGCCGAGCCAGCCTTGCGCGCTTACCTGGGCATGGGGCTTGAGCAACTGCATGTGCTGGAGCAACCCCAAGGCGCCGACGCGCTACCGGCGCTGACCGACTATTTGCGTGATGCCGGGGCGCAGGTGGTGTTGACCGGCAGCCAGGCGGAAACCGGTGAAGGCTCGGGCATGTTGCCCTTCCTGCTGGCCGAAAGTCTGGGCTGGCCGCTGGTGGTGGGGCTGGCGCAGGTCGAGTCCATCGATGGCGGTTCGGCGCTGGTGCTGCAAGCCTTGCCCCGTGGTCAACGCCGTCGCCTGAAGGTACGCCTGCCGTTTCTGGCGACGGTGGATAACGCCGCCCCCAAGCCTCGGCAAAGCGCTTACGGCCCGGCTCGACGCGGTGTGCTGCAAGCGCAGGACGTCGAGGTCATCGACGATGAACTGCTCGCGGTCGCCACTCTGCAACCGGCCAAGCCACGGCCCAAGCGCCTGAAGGTGATCAAGGCCAAGAGCGGCGCCGACCGCATGAAAGCCGCGACGGCCAAGGCCAGTGGTGGAGGCGGGCAGGTGCTTAAAGGCGTAACGGCCCAGGCCGGTGCCGAGGCCATCCTCAAATTGCTGATTGAAGAAGGTGTGGTCCGCTAACGCTTTCCTTCATGTGGACTGGATAAATCTGGCAGAGAAAAAATAATGGCAGTTGAATTTCGTTCGGCAGTGCGTGCGGACGCGCGCGCGATTGCGCGTCTGTTCCAGATTTCCTCAGAGGGCGCTTCGGATTACATCTGGAGCCAGTTGGCCGAGCCCGGTCAGGATTTGCTGGATGTAGGTGCCATTCGATACGCCCGGGACGACGTGGATTTCTCCTACCAGAACTGCCTGATTGCCGAGGCCGATGGTCAGGTCATTGGCATGATGCACAGCTACGCGATGCGCCACGATCCACTGGCTGTGCCGACGACCGACCCGGTACTGGCGCCTTACGCCGACATGGAGGTACCCGATACCCTGTACATCTCCAGCCTGGCCCTGCATGAAGGCTGGCGCAACCGGGGGCTGGGCGTGCAGTTTCTCGCCCATGCTCAAGAACGCGCCGACCAACTGGGGCTCAATGGCCTGAGCCTGATCGACTACGCCGCCAACGCTGGCGCCCGGCGTTTTTACGAGCGGCACGGTTTCGGGATCATCAAGACCTGCCAGATCACCCCTCATCCCATGATCCGCGTCAGCGGTGACGCCTATCTTATGCACAGGCCTTGAGCTTACTCGAGTGGGCGACCGGCGGCGGTTATCCACAACGCCACGAACCCTTGCTCTCGCCTCACGCCGACGAGGGCAGTGAGCTACAGTTTTCAATGCGCTGATCAGGGGTGCGGTACGCTTTCGGGAGCTTTCAGACATTCAGCGCTGACTCATAAAAACCGGTTTTTATGACTGGCCTGAATATGAAGACTTTCGCTCTTCTGGCGCTCTGTGCATCGGCCATGTGGTTATCCACAGGTGTGATCTCTGCCGCCCAGACAAATGCGCCTGTGGCTGACCAGGATTTTTACCGCTGGATAGACTCCGAACAGGGGCGCAGCGCGTCCCTGGCGCAACTGCGGCAACAGTGCGACAAGGTGCTGGATGCCGATAGACACCTCAGTTGCTCGGTAACTGTCTTCGCCAGATTGCTCGAAGCCAAGGCCGCCAACCAACTCCCTGAATACTACCTCGCGATCAAGGCCAGGCATGCCCGGGCGATTGCCGCCAGCGCCGATCTGAAGCCTCTGTTCTCCACGTTTGGCAGCAAATCACTGGCTATGCTGGCGGCGACTGGCGATTTCACGGTCAAGGGTTCGATGCGGCATGAGGTGCTGCCGCTCTATCCGTATGCCGGCGACTTTTACATCGCTGAACAAGTGCTGCCATTTATCGAGGTCGGCGCGGCCAATGGTGCCTCGGCGCGTTTTGTACTGGACACGGGGGCACCGCAAACCCGGGTCAACATCGACACCGCGAAACAGATGGGCATCAGGTTGTTGCCCGATGCTTTTTATCGCTACAGCACGTTTTATGGCGAAAAAGGCCTGGCTGCGAGGCTGGGCATTCTCCGGTCGCTGAAAGTCGGCACCCGTGAATTCAGGAACGTCCTGGTCTTTGTCAGCGACCGCGATAATCTGTTGGGGCTGGATCTGATCAGCAAGCTGGGGCGCTTGAAGATCACCAGCAGAACACTGGAGCTGGATCCACCGCCGGCCACAGGCTGTGATGCGTCGGTTGTCGTTAGCCGCCTGGATCTCAATCAACGGTTGGTGGTGGCCGCACAGCTGGATCGCCGGGCAACGCAGGCCATCATCGATACGGGAAATGTCGACTACCTGACGGCCTCGTCACCTGGCAGGCAACTCAGCGATGCGCAGGCGCTGACACCGGGAAGCTCGAGCGTTTCCACCAACGACAACAAGCGTTTCCAACGCTTCGACGGCGTATTGGCCCTGCAGGGCAACACCATGGCGGTTACCTACAAATACTACCCGGGCTTTACCATCCCGCCGGCGCTGATAGCAGGGCAATACGTCCCGTCGATATTGCTCGGATGGCGCGCGTTCAAAGACTTTGAATTGAACCTGGACCTGGATTCAGGTCATTCATGCCTCAATAAAGTCTGAACAACTCGGTGTTTACCCACAATCCCTGTTGGTGGTTCTGTGGATAACATGTTCGCCCCTCGCTACACCCCATATAGATCAAGCCCTGCAAGCCTTCGGTTAAAAAACAACCAGCCCTGTTCGTGGTTTTCCCAAGCTTTTTCAAGGGGATAAGTGCTGCTGGGGATGCAGACTTGCCCCCAATCTCTGTTGGCGCTTCTGTGGATAAGATGTTTGCTATCGGCTGTAGGCCTTACAAATAGCGGCTTTCATGGTTGTGATCAAAAAATGATCAATTGACGGTTGTGAGCCGTGGAATTGCACCTGAACGCCGGTTTATTGCGGGTTATGGCAGTTTTCCACAGCGTCTTCGAAGTTAACCCCAAAGTCTGTTGGCGCTTCTGTGGATAAGGTGTTTGCCATCCTCTGAAGGCCTTGTAATACGTGGCTTTCAGGTTATCGATCAAAAAATGATCAGTCCATCCGTGGAAGCATGCTTCTGGATAAGTCACGATTTTTCTTTGGGTTTTGTGAAGAAAATTTGCGGCCTTTCCACAGTTGTCCCCAATAGCTGTGGGTGGAGATGTGGATAACTTGTTTGCGGAAGGCTGGGAGGTGCGGCGGGCATAGGCCTGAACGAGATAGATCATATTTCGTACAGTTCTAAATGATCGGGGAAAGTGAGGCCGCTTTCGCGAGCAAGCCCGCTCCCACAATGACCGAGGCGTTCACAGGGTTTGTGTGCGCCACCGATCCACTGTGGGAGCGGGCTTGCTCGCTAAGCTTTTTGCTTTTGATGTTTAGCCGCTAACCGGAACCCCTTTCAGATACGGCGCAGGCTCGGCCCCCAGGTTGCTCAGCAGACGCTCGCTGTACCAGTCCACGAAGTTCACCACGCCAAACTCATAGGTCTTGGAGTATGGCCCAGGCTGGTACGCGGTGGAGTTGATGCCGCGCTGGTTCTCTTCGGCCAGGCGGCGGTCCTGGTCGTTGGTGGCGTCCCAGACCTGGCGCATGCGCTCCACGTCGTAGTCCACGCCTTCGACCGCGTCCTTGTGCACGATCCACTTGGTGGTGACCATGGTTTCCTGGGCGCTGATCGGCCACACGGTGAACACGATGATGTGGTCGCCCATGCAGTGGTTCCAGGAGTGGGGCAGGTGCAGGATGCGCATCGAGCCCAGGTCCGGGTTCTTGATGCGGCCCATCAGCTTGGCGCAGCCCTGTTTGCCGTCCATGGTCATCGACACGGTGCCCTTGAGCAGCGGCATGCGCACAATGCGGTTGCGCAGGCCGAAGCTGGCGTGGGCGTAAGGGATCTTCTCGGCTTCCCAGGCTGCGGCGGAGGCGGCGACGTGGTCCTTGAACGCCTGGTCGGCGCGCGGGTCGGTGACGTCGTCCCATTCCAGCAGGGTTTTGAGCAGTTCCGGGTGCGACGCGTTGCAGTGGTAGCACTCGCGGTTGTTTTCCAGCACCAGTTTCCAGTTGGCCTTTTCCATCAAGGTGGTTTGCACCGCCACCTTGGTGTTCTCCATGTCGTACGGTTCCATGTAGTGGTTGAGCGTCGACAGGAAGTCATCGATGGCCGGCGGGTTCTCCGCCAGGCTGATGAAGATGTAGCCGCCAGCGGTCTTCACGTTCACTGGCTTGAGGCCGTACTGGTTCATGTCGAAGTCGGCGCCCATTTCGGTGCCGGCGAACAGCAGGCGGCCGTCCAGTTCGTAGGTCCACTGGTGGTAGTGGCAGACCAGCTTGGCGACCTTGCCCTTGTCGCTGGTGCACAGACGCGAGCCACGGTGGCGGCAGACGTTGTGGAACGCATGCACCACGCCTTCGGCGCCACGGATCACGATGATCGGGTTCTTGCCGATCTGCAGGGTCAGGTAGTTGCCCTTGGCGGGGATCTCGCAGGTCATGCCGGCGATCAACCACTCTTTCTGAAAGATTTCCTGCATGTCGATATCAAACAGGCGCTCGTCGGAGTAAAACGGCTGCGGCAGCGAGAACGTGCGCTCGCGCTCTTGCAGCATCTGTGCAGTGGCCTTGCGTGCGGGTTCCAGCGGATCGCCCAGGCTGATTTTTGCGGTGACGTCCATCGATTTGATCCTCAAGGCCATTCTGTGTGGCCGGCGAAAGTGACTTGGCTACGGTTTGCTACGCAAGGTGTAAAAGGTTGTGTCTTGGTATGGGGCGAGTGTGGGGCCGGCGCTGGGCAGAACCTTATCCATGGGCGACATGGTGCAATCTGTTCCCGACGCGCAAGCCCCGGTAGCCGGGGGCTGGTCGCGATAAGCATGTCAATGTCGCAGATAGGTAAATGGATGGTTCGCGCTATACGCAGAATCGCCAACATGAAGGCCGGCAGTCGGCCGTGGAGATCAGCATGTCCAATAGTTTCCTGAATCCGGTAACCACCCAGACCTGGGCCAATGGTCGACACATCGTCCGTTGCGTCAAAGTCATCCAGGAAACCTGGGATGTGCGCACCTTTTGCTTCATGGCCGACCAACCGATCATGTTCTTCTTCAAGCCGGGGCAGTTCGTCACCCTTGAGCTGGAGATCGAAGGGCAGCCGATCATGCGCTCGTACACCATTTCCAGCTCGCCGTCGGTGCCGTACAGCTTTTCGGTAACCATCAAGCGCGTGCCGGGTGGCAAGGTGTCCAACTGGTTGCACGACACCCTGCACGAAGGCCAGGAGCTGGCGGTGCACGGGCCGGTCGGGCTGTTCAATGCCATGGACTTCCCGAGCCCGAAAGTCCTGTACCTGAGCGGCGGCGTGGGGATCACCCCGTGCATGTCCATGGCGCGCTGGTTCTATGACACCAACGCTAACGTCGACATGACGTTTATCCACAGCGCCCGCTCGCCCAAAGACATCATCTATCACCGCGAGCTGGAACACATGGCGTCGCGGATCGATAACTTCAGCCTGCACCTGATCTGCGAGAAGCACGGACTGGGCGAGCCATGGGCCGGTTATCGCGGTTACCTCAATCACAAGATGCTGGAGCTGATGGTTCCTGACTTCCTCGAGCGCGAAGTGTTCTGCTGCGGCCCGACGCCATACATGAACGCGGTCAAACGCTTGCTCGAAGCCGCTGGCTTCGACATGTCTCGTTACCACGAAGAGTCCTTCGGAGCGACCCCGCCAGAGGCGCGCGCCGACGCCGTGGAGCACGCCGAGCAAGCGGCCGACGCACCGGAGCTCGACGCGGCAGACCTGCATCAAGTGGAATTCACCGCCTCCGGCAAGAGCATCCGCGTGGCCCCGGGCGAGACCGTGCATGCGGCAGCGGCCAAGGTCGGCCTGCTGATTCCGAAAGCGTGCGGCATGGGGATTTGCGGGACGTGCAAGGTGTTGAAGCTGGGCGGCGAAGTGGAGATGGAGCACAACGGCGGGATCACCGAGGAAGACGAAGCCGAAGGGTTCATCCTGTCGTGCTGCAGCGTGCCGAAGGGGGATGTGCGGATCGAGTTCTAAACAGCGCCGATCTTCGCCCTGTAGGAGCAGCCGAAGGCTGCGATCTTTTGACTTTTTTACAATCAAGATCAAAAGATCGCAGCCTTCGGCAGCTCCTACGGGGCATGTGTAGAAAATCAGTCGACAAACAGATCCGTCATCAGCTTGTCGCTGCTGTCGGGCGCGAACCGATAGTGTTCGAACTCCGTCACACCGTTCTCCCGCAGTATCTCCTCATCAATCAGCAAGCGCCCGGTGATGCTGCGCCCGCTGCTGCCCAGAATCACATGCGCCGCATCCGCCATGATCGCTGGCAGGCGCGCATGCTTGAACGATTCCCTCGACCCCAGCTGAAACTCGATGGCGGCGGTGGCAATCATCGTCTGTGGCCACAGCGAGTTGACGCTGATCCCGTAGTTCTTGAATTCCTCACTCATGCCAAGCGTCAGCATGCTCATGCCGTACTTGGTGACGGTATAGGGGCTGTATTGGGCGAACCACTTGGTGGCCAGGTTCAGCGGAGGGGACAGGTTGAGGATGTGGCCACCGGACTTCTTCAGGTACGGCAACGCAGCCTGGCTGCACAGCAAGACGGCGCGGGTGTTGATCTGGTGCATCAGGTCGAAGCGCTTGAGTTCGAGGTGCTGGACCCCGGTGAGCTTGATCGCCCCGGCGTTGTTGATCAGTGCATCGATACCACCGAAATGTTCGTTGGCCTGGGCCAGGGCCTCACGTACGGCATCCTCCTCCCGCACATCCACTTGCAAGGCCAGCGCCTTGCCGCCAGCGGCTTCCACTTCCTTGGCCACACTGAAAATCGTGCCCGGCAGCTTGGCGTGGGGTTCGGCGCTTTTGGCGGCTATGACGATGTTGGCCCCGTCGCGTGCGGCCCGCAGCGCGATCTCGCGGCCAATGCCGCGGCTGGCGCCGGTGATGAACAGGGTTTTGCCTTGCAATGACATGCTGACGCTCCTGATTGTTGTTATGTGAGCGGTTCGGCTCGACAAACAATGTAGACGAAGTCTTCAGGTGCGAAAGTTTCCTGTAGGAGCTGCCGAAGGCTGCGATCTTTTGATCCTGAGCATCAAAAGATCGCAGCCTCGTTTCACTCGACAGCTCCTACAGGGGCGGGTGTCAGGCGGACATCACTTCGCGGATGTCCTTCGCCAGTTCCCGCACCCGCTCTTCCTCGGTGTCCCACGAGCACATGAAGCGTGCGCCGCCGTTGCCGATGAAGGTGTAGAAGCGCCAGCCCTTGGCGGTCAATGCGGCGATGGCCGGTTCCGACAGTTGCAGGAACACGCCGTTGGCCTGTACCGGGAACATCAGTTCAACGCCGGGAATGTCGCTGACCAGTTCGGCGAGCAATTGTGCGCAGTGGTTGGCGTGGTTGGCGTATTTGAGCCAGGCGTCGTTTTCCAGGATCCCGACCCACGGTGCCGACAGGAAGCGCATTTTCGAGGCCAGTTGCCCGGCCTGCTTGCAGCGGTAATCGAAGTCTTCGGCCAGTTTGTGGTTGAAGAACAGTATTGCCTCGCCCACCGCCATGCCGTTTTTCGTGCCGCCAAAGCACAGCACGTCGACACCGGCCTTCCAGGTCAGGTCAGCCGGGGTGCAGCCGAGGAATGCGCAGGCGTTGGAGAAGCGCGCGCCGTCCATGTGCAGGTTCAAGCCAAGCTCTTTGCAGGTGGCGCTGATGGCGCGGATTTCGTCCGGCGTGTAGACGCTGCCGACTTCGGTGGCTTGGGTCAGGGTCACGACGCGGGGTTTCGGGTAATGGATGTCCTGGCGCTTGAGCGCGACCTCGCGGATCGATTCCGGGGTCAGCTTGCCGTTTTCAGTGCGGGCGATCAGCAGTTTGGAGCCGTTGGAGAAGAATTCCGGGGCGCCGCATTCGTCAGTTTCGACGTGGGCGGTTTCCGAGCAGATCACGCTGTGGTAACTCTGGCACAACGACGACAACGCCAGCGAGTTGGCGGCGGTGCCATTGAAGGCGAAAAACACTTCGCAGTCGGTTTCGAACAGCTTGCGGAATCCGTCAGAGGCGCGGGCGGTCCACTCGTCGTCGCCGTATGCGCGTTGGTGGCCGTGGTTGGCCTGTTCCATGGCCGCCCAGGCTTCAGGGCAGATGCCGGAATAGTTGTCGCTGGCGAATTGTTGGCTCTTGTCGGTCATGGCCTGCTTCCGTGGTCGAGATGCCTATGGTGAAGCGTCCCGTGGTCAATGAGGGTGCGCACCGTACCCAAGATCGTCAGGTGGAGCACACTGGATGTCGCTGTCGGGAACATACACAGTCGAAGGGCAATTATGCACGTGACTATGTACAAGAGCATGTACAAGAGCATGTACAAGAGCATGCACGAGGCCATGCACCTAAAGCCGCGCGATGGGGCACTGGATCTGCTCAAGTGGCTGGCGCTTTTGAGCATGGTGCTCGATCACCTGCGATATGTCGGTTATTCCGCCGATTTGTTGTATGTGCCGGGGCGCCTGGCGTTTCCGTGGTTCTGCCTGGCGATGGCGGTCAATCTGGCGCGAAAGCCTGTTGTGGTAAACGCCGGGCATTGGCGCTATCTGGGCTGGTTGTTGCTGTTTAGTGCGGTGAGTGAAATTCCTTACCGGATGTACATTCCTAATCCCGACACCTTGAACGTACTGCCCACCCTTGCCTTGGGCTTGCTGGTGGTTCGTGGCTGGCAGCAGCCGGTACTTGCGTCGCGCCTGCTGGCGGTGGGCGCGTTGCTGTTGGCAGGGTTTTTCTCCCAGCGATTGATGTTCGGGTTCTTTGGCGTGCTGTTGCCACTGGCGATGTTGCTGGTACTGCAACGGCCCTGGTATTTCGCGCTGTTGGCGGGGTTGGTATGCCTGGCGGCCAATCAGTGGCAGGTGCTGTATTACGCCGCTCGTCTGGGCAATTTCACGGCGATTCCGGCCATCGTCGCGTGTCTGATTGCGCCATGGCTCGGGCTGTTCTTGTTGCGACATGCAATGGACGTAAAACCACCACCGATGCGGCGCTGGGCGTATGCGCTCTATCCATTGCATTTCCTGGTGTTGCTTGCAGTGCGTCAGGTTATCGCCTGACCCTGCGGCAGCTCCTACAGAGGCATGCGTAACACCGTATGGCAGTCCATGTCGTAAACGCACCTTTGCGTGGCGCCCGTAGGCATTTGACCCTTTGAAGCCAGTCATACCATCGCTACCAAAGGGCACTGCCGAAATGCCAGTGCCTTACCGAGACGAATGGCGCAAAGATGCCGCTGGGAGAGACGCGATGTTCAGCAAGCAAGACCAGATCCAGGGTTACGACGATGCACTGCTGGCGGCGATGAATGCCGAGGAGCAACGCCAGGAAGATCACATCGAGCTGATCGCGTCGGAGAACTACACCAGCAAGCGCGTGATGGAAGCGCAAGGCAGCGGTCTGACCAACAAATATGCCGAAGGCTACCCGGGCAAGCGCTACTACGGTGGCTGCGAGCACGTCGACAAGGTTGAGGCGCTGGCCATCGAGCGCGCCAAGCAACTGTTCGGCGCCGATTACGCCAACGTGCAGCCGCACTCCGGTTCCTCGGCCAACAGCGCCGTGTACCTGGCCCTGCTGCAAGCCGGCGACACCATCCTCGGCATGAGCCTGGCCCACGGCGGTCACCTGACCCACGGCGCCAAAGTGTCGTCCTCGGGCAAGCTGTACAACGCCGTGCAGTACGGCATCGACACCAAGACCGGTCTGATCGATTACGACGAAGTCGAGCGTCTGGCCGTCGAGTGCAAGCCGAAGATGATCGTTGCCGGCTTCTCGGCCTACTCCAAGACCCTCGACTTCCCACGCTTCCGCCAGATTGCCGACAAGGTTGGTGCACTGCTGTTCGTCGACATGGCCCACGTGGCCGGTCTGGTCGCTGCCGGCCTGTACCCGAATCCGCTGCCGTACGCCGATGTGGTCACCACCACTACCCACAAGACCCTGCGCGGTCCACGTGGCGGCCTGATCCTGGCCAAGTCCAACGAAGAAATCGAGAAGAAGCTCAACGCGGCAGTTTTCCCTGGTGCCCAGGGCGGCCCGCTGATGCACGTGATCGCCGGTAAGGCGGTGTGCTTCAAGGAAGCGCTGGAGCCTGGCTTCAAGGTTTACCAGCAGCAAGTGATCGACAACGCCCAGGCCATGGCCGGCGTGTTTATCAAACGCGGCTACGATGTAGTGTCCGGCGGTACCGACAACCATCTGTTCCTGGTCAGCCTGATCCGTCAGGGCCTCACCGGTAAAGAGGCAGATGCCGCTCTCGGTCGCGCCCACATCACTGTGAACAAGAACGCTGTCCCGAACGATCCACAGTCGCCGTTCGTGACCTCGGGCCTGCGCATCGGTACCCCGGCGGTCACCACTCGCGGCTTCAAGGTGACCCAGTGCGTCACGCTGGCCGGCTGGATCTGCGACATCCTCGACAACCTCGGCGACGCCGATGTCGAGGCCAATGTCGCCGAGCAAGTGGCAGCCCTGTGCGCGGACTTCCCGGTTTATCGCTGAGTGCGGTTTTGGAGTAAATGACTATGCAACGCTACTCGGGCTTCGGCCTCTTCAAACACTCTCTCAGCCATCATGAAAACTGGCAGAAAATGTGGCGCACGCCGACCCCTAAAAAGGTCTACGACGTGGTCATCGTCGGCGGTGGCGGGCATGGTCTCGCCACGGCCTACTACCTGGCCAAGGAGCACGGCATCACCAACGTGGCCGTGGTCGAGAAAGGCTGGCTGGGCGGTGGTAACACTGCGCGCAACACCACCATCGTTCGCTCCAACTACCTGTGGGACGAGTCGGCGCACCTGTACGAACACGCGATGAAACTGTGGGAAGGCCTGTCCCAGGACCTGAACTACAACGTGATGTTCTCCCAGCGTGGCGTCTACAACCTGTGCCACACCCTGCAGGACATCCGTGATTCCGAGCGTCGGGTCAGCGCCAACCGCCTCAACGGCGTGGACGGTGAACTGCTCGATGCCAAACAGGTGGCCGACGAGATTCCGTACCTCGACTGCTCCAAGAACACCCGCTACCCGGTGATGGGCGCTACCGTCCAGCGTCGCGGCGGCGTGGCCCGGCACGATGCCGTGGCCTGGGGCTTTGCCCGTGCCGCTGATGCCTTGGGCGTGGACCTGATTCAACAAACCGAAGTGATCGGGTTCCGCAAGGAAAACGGCGTGTGCATCGGCGTTGAAACCAACAAAGGCTTTATCGGCGCCAAGCGCGTCGGCGTAGTGACCGCCGGTAACTCCGGGCACATGGCCAAGCTCGCCGGTTTCCGCCTGCCGATCGAATCGCACCCGCTGCAGGCGCTGGTGTCCGAGCCGATCAAGCCGATTATCGACAGCGTGATCATGTCCAACGCCGTACACGGCTACATCAGCCAGTCCGACAAGGGCGACCTGGTGATCGGCGCCGGTATCGACGGCTACAACGGCTACGGCCAGCGTGGTTCGTACCCGGTGATCGAGCACACCGTCCAGGCCATCGTCGAGATGTTCCCGGTGCTGTCGCGGGTACGCATGAACCGTCAGTGGGGCGGCATCGTCGACACCACGCCGGACGCATGCCCGATCATCTCGAAAACCCCGGTACCGAACATGTTCTTCAACTGCGGTTGGGGCACCGGCGGCTTCAAGGCCACACCTGGTTCGGGCAACGTGTTTGCCGCGAGCCTGGCCAAGGGTGAAATGCACCCACTGGCCGCACCTTTCTCCATCGACCGTTTCCACAACGGTGCGTTGATCGATGAACACGGCGCTGCTGCGGTTGCCCACTAACAGGAGAAATCCCCATGTTGCATATCTTCTGTCCTCACTGCGGCGAGTTGCGCTCCGAAGAGGAATTCCACGCATCCGGCCAGGCGCACATCCCGCGTCCACTGGATCCGAACACCTGCACCGACGAGGAGTGGGGCGACTACATGTTCTTCCGCGATAACCCGCGCGGTCTGCACCACGAGCTGTGGGATCACGTCGCCGGTTGCCGTCAGTACTTCAACGTCACCCGTGACACCGTGACCTACGAGATTCTCGAAACCTACAAGATCGGCGCCAAGCCACAATTCACCGACAAGACCGATAGCCCGAAAGCGGCCAGCACGGCTCTGGGAGAGAAGGTATGAGCCAGATCAATCGCCTGTCCAATGGCGGACGGATCGACCGCAACAAAGTCTTGACCTTCACCTTCAACGGCCAGAACTACAAAGGCTTCGAAGGCGATTCCCTGGCCGCTGCTCTGCTGGCCAACGGCGTCGACATCATCGGTCGCAGCTTCAAGTATTCCCGTCCGCGCGGCATCTTCGCCGCCGGCGCCGAAGAGCCGAACGCGGTACTGCAGATCGGCGCCACCGAAGCCACGCAGATCCCGAACGTGCGCGCCACGCAACAGGCGCTGTACCAAGGCCTGGTCGCCACCAGCACCAACGGCTGGCCGAGCGTCAACAACGACATGATGGGGATTCTCGGCAAGGTCGGCGGCAAGCTGATGCCACCGGGTTTCTACTACAAAACCTTCATGTACCCGCAATCGTTCTGGATGACTTACGAGAAGTACATTCGTAAGGCTGCCGGTCTTGGCCGCTCGCCGACCGAGAACGATCCGGACACCTACGACTACATGAACCAGCACTGCGACGTGCTGATCGTCGGCGCCGGCCCTGCCGGCCTGGCCGCTGCACTGGCCGCTGCGCGCAGCGGTGCCCGTGTGATCCTGGCTGACGAACAGGAAGAGTTCGGCGGCAGCTTGCTCGACTCCCGCGAAAGCCTCGACGGCAAACCGGCGATGGAGTGGGTGGCCAGCGTTA
This sequence comes from Pseudomonas sp. IT-P4, assembly GCF_949767755.1. Classification (NCBI taxonomy): domain Bacteria; kingdom Pseudomonadati; phylum Pseudomonadota; class Gammaproteobacteria; order Pseudomonadales; family Pseudomonadaceae; genus Pseudomonas; species Pseudomonas sp. IT-P4. The sequence continues at coordinate 574,898 of NZ_CATKPX010000023.1, forward strand.
TCGACGAACTGAAGAACACCCCGGACGTGCTGCTCTTGCCGCGCGCCACCGTAAACGGCTATCACGATCACAACTTCCTGACCATTCACGAGCGTTTGACCGATCACCTCGGCGACCGCGCACCGATTGGCCAGGTGCGTCAGCGCATCCACCGGGTCCGCGCCAATCGCGTGGTACTGGCGACCGGCGCTCACGAGCGTCCATTGGTCTACGGTAACAACGACGTGCCGGGCAACATGCTCGCCGGCGCCATCTCGACTTACGTGCGTCGTTACGGCGTGGCACCGGGCAAGAAGCTGGTGCTGTCGACCAACAACGACCACGCCTACCGCGTTGCCCTGGATTGGCTCGATGCCAGCCTGCAAGTGGTGGCTATCGCCGATGCCCGCAGCAATCCGCGTGGTGCGCTGGTGGAAGAAGCCCGCGCCAAAGGCATCCGCATCCTCACCGGCAGCGCCGTGATCGAGGCCCGTGGCAGCAAGCGCGTGACCGCTGCCCGTGTGGCCGCCATCGACGTCAAAGCCCACACCGTGACCAGCCCGGGCGAATGGCTCGACTGCGATGTGGTCGCCAGCTCCGGTGGCTACAGCCCGGTGGTTCACCTGGCTTCGCACCTGGGCGGCAAGCCGACCTGGCGCGAAGACATCCTCGGTTTCGTACCGGGCGAAGCACCGCAGAAGCGCGTGTGTGTCGGTGGCATCAACGGCGTCTACGGCCTTGGCGATTCCCTGGCCGATGGTTTTGAAGGAGGCGCTCGCGCCGCCGCTGAAGCCGGATTCCAGACTGTCGAAAGCGTACTGCCGAAAGCCCTGAGCCGTCTCGAAGAGCCGACCGTGGCGCTGTTCCAGGTGCCCCATGAAAAGAACACCGCCCGGGCGCCGAAGCAATTCGTCGACCTGCAAAACGACGTCACCGCCGCCGCCATCGAACTGGCGACCCGCGAGGGCTTCGAGTCGGTCGAGCACGTCAAGCGCTACACCGCGCTGGGCTTCGGTACCGATCAGGGCAAGCTTGGCAACGTCAACGGCCTCGCCATCGCTGCCCGCTCGCTGAACGTGACCATCCCGCAGATGGGCACCACCATGTTCCGCCCGAACTACACGCCGGTGACTTTCGGCGCCGTGGCCGGTCGTCACTGTGGGCACATCTTCGAGCCGGTGCGTTACACCGCACTGCATCAATGGCACCTGAAAAACGGCGCCGAGTTCGAAGACGTCGGCCAGTGGAAACGTCCTTGGTACTTCCCGAAATCCGGTGAAGACCTGCATGCCGCCGTGAAGCGCGAATGCAAAGCCGTGCGCGACAGCGTCGGCCTGCTGGATGCTTCGACCCTCGGCAAGATCGACATCCAGGGCCCGGATGCGCGTGAGTTCCTCAACCGCGTCTACACCAACGCCTGGACCAAGCTCGATGTGGGCAAGGCGCGTTACGGCCTGATGTGCAAAGAAGACGGCATGGTCTTCGACGACGGCGTGACGGCTTGCCTGGCCGACAACCACTTCGTCATGACCACCACCACCGGCGGCGCGGCTCGTGTTCTGCAGTGGCTGGAGCTGTACCACCAGACCGAATGGCCGGACATGAAGGTGTACTTCACCTCCGTCACCGACCACTGGGCGACCATGACCCTGTCCGGGCCGAACAGCCGCAAGCTGCTCGCTGAAGTCACCGACATCGACCTGAGCAGCGAAGCCTTCCCGTTCATGACCTGGAAAGAAGGCCTGGTGGGTGGTGTGCCGGCGCGGGTATTCCGGATTTCGTTTACCGGTGAGCTGTCGTACGAAGTCAACGTGCAAGCCGACTACGCCATGGGCGTGCTGGAAAAAATCGTCGACGCTGGCAAGAAGTACAACCTGACCCCGTACGGCACTGAAACCATGCACGTGCTGCGGGCGGAGAAGGGCTTCATCATCGTCGGCCAGGACACTGACAGCTCGATGACCCCGGACGACCTGAACATGGGCTGGTGTGTCGGTCGCACCAAACCGTTCTCGTGGATCGGCTGGCGTGGCATGAACCGTGAAGACTGCGTGCGTGATCAGCGCAAGCAACTGGTTGGGCTGAAGCCGATCGATCCGAACAAATGGCTGCCAGAAGGCGCGCAACTGGTGTTCAACACCAAGCAAGCCATCCCGATGACCATGGTGGGTCACGTGACTTCCAGTTACCTGCACAACTCCCTGGGCTATTCGTTCGCCATGGGCGTGGTCAAGGGCGGGTTGCAGCGGATGGGCGAACGAGTGTTCGCACCGCTGGCCGACGGCAGCGTGATCGAGGCGGAAATCGTTTCTTCGGTGTTCTTCGATCCGAAGGGCGAACGCCAGAACGTTTGATGGCTTCAAGGCTTGTGAGTGGGCATTGACACCGAGTCGGCCCATTCGCGAGCAAGCCCGCTCCCACAGGGGAATGCGGTCAAATGTGGGAGCGGCGGTGCGACGATTCGCCTTGCTCGCGAAGGCGGTAGTGCAGCCACCACAAGGCCGGAACCAACAGAATTCAGGAAAGGTGCTTTATGACCGCAGCCAATGTTTACCAACAACGCCCAACCTCCGGGGCCAAGGCCGAGTCGTCGTTGCATCACGCCGACCTCGCCAGCCTGGTGGGCAAGGGTCGCAAGAACGCCGGCGTGATCGTGCGTGAAAAGAAACTCCTCGGCCACCTGACCATCCGTGGCGATGGCCACGATGCAGCATTCGCCGCAGGCGTGCACAAGGCCCTGGGCATTGAGTTGCCCGGCGCACTGAGCGTCATTGTCAAAGGCGAAACCAGTCTGCAATGGATGGGGCCGGATGAGTGGCTGCTGATCGTGCCGACCGGTGAAGAACTGGTCGCCGAGCAAAAACTGCGCAAAGCGCTGGGCGATTTGCACATTGCGATCGTCAACGTCAGCGGCGGCCAACAACTCCTCGAACTGAGCGGCCCGAACGTGCGCCAGGTGCTGATGAAGTCCACCAGCTACGACGTGCACCCGAACAACTTCCCGGTGGGCAAGGCCGTCGGCACGGTGTTCGCCAAATCGCAACTGATGATCCGTCACACCGCCGAAGACACCTGGGAACTGCTGATTCGTCGCAGCTTCTCGGATTACTGGTGGTTGTGGTTGCAGGACGCTTCTGCCGAGTATGGCCTGAGCGTGCAGGCCTGATCACCACCTCTACCGATTTCTCAGGAGTCACCGCATTATGAGCCGCGCCCCAGACACATGGATTCTGACCGCCGACTGCCCCAGCGTACTCGGCACCGTGGACGCGGTGACCCGCTTTCTGTTCGAGCAGGGCTGCTACGTTACCGAGCACCATTCCTTCGATGACCGGCTCTCGGGCCGTTTTTTCATTCGTGTGGAATTCCGCCAGCCTGACGGTTTCGACGAGCAGTCCTTTCGCGCGGGCCTGGCCGAGCGCGGTGAAGCCTTCGGCATGATCTTCGAACTGACCGCGCCGAACTACCGGCCGAAAGTGGTGATCATGGTTTCCAAGGCCGATCACTGCCTCAACGACTTGCTCTATCGCCAGCGCATCGGCCAGTTGTCGATGGACGTGGCCGCCGTGGTCTCCAACCACCCGGACCTCAAGCCACTGGCCGACTGGCACCAGATTCCGTACTACCACTTCCCGCTGGATCCGAACGACAAGCCGTCGCAAGAGCGTCAGGTGTGGCAGGTGATCGAAGAATCCGGTGCGGAACTGGTGATCCTTGCGCGCTACATGCAAGTGCTGTCGCCGGAGCTGTGCCGCAAGCTCGATGGCAAGGCGATCAACATTCACCACTCCCTGCTGCCCGGGTTCAAGGGCGCCAAGCCCTACCACCAGGCCTACAACAAGGGCGTGAAACTGGTGGGCGCCACCGCGCATTACATCAACAACGACCTGGATGAAGGCCCGATCATTGCCCAGGGTGTCGAGGCAGTGGACCACAGCCATTACCCGGAAGACCTGATCGCCAAAGGGCGGGATATCGAGGGGCTGACGCTGGCGCGGGCGGTTGGGTATCACATTGAAAGACGCGTGTTCCTTAACGCGAACAGAACAGTCGTTCTTTAAATCGCCATCGCGAGCAAGCTCGCTCCCACAGGGTTTTGTGTCGTTCATAAACCTTTTGTCCACCCTGGTCCATTGTGGGAGCGAGCTTGCTCGCGATGAGGCCCTTACAAGCAACACAAGACACACAGGCAATAACCCAAGCACTTAACGCGCTGCCTGCCTGGGCAACGCGGTTCCATAAAAACAACAGCGAGGTGAAAGCATGTCTGGCAATCGTGGTGTGGTGTATCTCGGCAATGGCAAAGTCGAAATACAGAAAATCGACTATCCAAAAATGCAGGACCCGCGCGGCAGGAAGATTAACCACGCTGTCATCCTGCGTGTGGTTTCCACCAACATCTGTGGTTCCGACCAGCACATGGTGCGTGGCCGTACTACCGCTCAAACCGGCCTGGTACTGGGCCACGAGATCACCGGTGAAGTGATCGAGAAGGGCAGCGACGTCGAGAACCTGCAAATCGGCGACCTGGTGTCCGTACCGTTCAACGTGGCTTGCGGGCGCTGCCGTTCCTGCAAGGAAATGCATACCGGCGTGTGCCTGAGCGTCAACCCGGCGCGTCCGGGCGGTGCTTATGGTTACGTCGACATGGGCGACTGGACCGGTGGCCAGGCCGAATACGCCATGGTGCCGTACGCCGACTTCAACCTGCTGAAACTGCCGGATCGCGACCGTGCGATGGAAAAAATCCGCGACCTGACCTGCCTCTCCGACATCCTGCCGACCGGCTATCACGGTGCCGTGACCGCTGGCGTCGGCCCGGGCAGTACCGTATACATCGCCGGTGCCGGTCCGGTCGGCCTGGCGGCGGCCGCTTCCGCTCGCCTGTTGGGTGCGGCGGTGGTGATCGTCGGTGACGTCAACACCGTGCGCCTGGCCCACGCCAAGGCCCAGGGCTTCGAGATCGCCGACCTGTCCCTGGACACGCCGCTGCACGAACAAATCGCCGCACTGCTGGGCGAACCGGAAGTGGATTGCGCTATCGACGCCGTCGGCTTCGAAGCCCGTGGCCACGGCCATGACGGCGTGAAGCACGAAGCGCCGGCCACCGTGCTCAACTCGCTGATGGGCGTGGTGCGTGTGGCAGGCAAGATCGGCATCCCTGGCCTCTACGTGACCGAAGATCCGGGTGCTGTCGACGCTGCCGCGAAAATGGGCAGCCTGAGCATCCGCTTCGGCCTGGGTTGGGCCAAATCCCACAGCTTCCACACCGGCCAGACCCCGGTGATGAAGTACAACCGCGCGCTCATGCAAGCGATCATGTGGGACCGCATCAACATTGCTGAAGTGGTGGGGGTGCAGGTGATCAGCCTGGATCAGGCGCCGCAGGGGTATGGCGAGTTTGATGCGGGTGTGCCGAAGAAGTTTGTGATTGATCCGCATAAGATGTTTAGTGCGGCGTAGTTTTATTTGAGGCATAAGAAGGGCGACTTGATGTCGCCCTTCTTATGCCAGATAGTGCCAAATCATAGGGTCGGGCCTTTCGCCGTTGATCGAATCTCCTGGTTGAGAGTTTGACGGTAAGCGCTTGGATTATCACGTCTAAACGAGCCATGGCGTTTGAATGACATGTCATTGTACGCAGAGGAGAAGAAGGTGATTTCTCCTTCGTGTGCGCCAGTGCCAGCGATGTAATCTTTACCTGCTTTTTTCTGTTGAATGTCTTTTACGTAGACTTTCAATACGACTGCACGTTGATTTTTTATTAGATGATCACGTGCATAGCTCTGGGCGTCTTCTAATTTCGTTGCTACATAGAAACCCGCTGAAATGCTGCCAGTGTTGTCTCCAATAAAGTCTTCGTTAACTCCATTGTTTAAAATGCTTTTCGCACCAGTTTCCGACGTTCCGTGGTATCCGACGAGAGAATCCGTGCCGGGAGGTAAGGGGGGCTTTTTAAGAGATGACGGTGTCCTGAGTCCCAGTATGTTTTTAAGACCCTTTATTGGGTTGTATCCTCGAGGAAAGATGGAGAAGTGTCCCGTGGAGTCACTCCGGTTACGCGGATCCCCCGAGCAATACGCATACGCATTCACCCTACCTACCCCAAACGGACTCCAACTGTCCGGGCTGTTAAACCGCATCAGCACCGGGTTAAACGCCCGATAACCATTCCCCAACAAATAACACCCTGTCACCGGATCCGGCCGTTCTCCGTTGAAGCCGAGCAGACTGAGTAAGCCGCTTTCCGCAGGGCGATGACCATAGGGTGAGTAGGCGAGGGGATGCGGCCGAGCTACATCAAGTACATTCAAAACCGAACGCTGTTGATCAGTGGCAAGCAAGCACGTTTCCCTGGCCCCACTCTGACGCTGCTGCTGAGCCAGCAATTGATCGTCGTGCTGCATGATCGAACGCTGCATCGCGTCTTGAATCTCGGTAGCCAGACGATCTTTCAGGTAAAAGCGCCGGGTGGGGGCTTGCGCAGAGGGAGTGCAATCAACCAGACGATCCAGCGGGTCGTAGTGGTAGCGGCAGAGCAACGTTTCGCGATGGGTGAGCATGGCCGGGGTTCCTGAATGAGTTTGTCGATTCAGGGTTTTACTGTGGCGCATTCGAACAGAGCCGCCTACTAGCAGAACTGATAGTGCTGCAGGCTTCAGGGCTGCTTTGTGACGAGCGGATGGGAAATGGGTGGAAGCCTGAGGAACATGCCGGCGTTTGCCCGGTCAAATCGGCAGCTTTGCGCCCGTAAGCCGGGCGTTTTTCATGAAACAAGAGGATGTCTGAATGAAGATTTCACGCGGTTTTGCATTGGCATCACTCCTGACCCTGTCCGCCAGCCCGGCCTTTGCACAGTTCAGCCTGGGCGATGCGGCCAATGCCATTGCCGGCATGAAGGGCGGTGACGCAGCTGCGACCGCCGCACCGACGCCGCAGACAGCCGATCTGTTGAGCACTCTCAGTGAACTGGACATCACCCCAGAGCAAGCCATTGGCGGTGCCGGGGCGATGCTGGGGCTGGCGAAGAACCAGTTGAGTTCGACCGACTACTCGCAACTGGCCAAAAGCGTGCCGGGCATCGACATGCTCTCGGGCGGCGGTGAGTTGGGCGCACTGGCCGGTCTGCTTGGCTCCAGCGGCAAAGCGGCAGGGCTGGATAACGCCCTGGGCAACGTCAAGGACACCAACGACCTGAACAATGCCTTCAGCGCCTTGGGCATGGACAGCGGCATGATTGGCCAGTTTGCCCCGGTGCTCCTGCAATACTTCGGTCAGCAGGGCGTCGGCGGTACGCTGCTGAGCAGTCTGGGCAGCATCTGGGGCGCTGGCGCCGGTAGCTGATTCAGCGGCATCCGGCGCGCAAGGCGTCGATGCGTCGGTCCTTCTCGATCCAGAGCTGGTTGACCCAGTTCTGGACCTTCTCGCGAAATACAGGATCGTTTTCGTAATCGCCCTGCCACAGCGCCGGGTCGAGTTCGCGGGTCTGGATATCGATGATGACCCTCGGCACATTGCCGCTGATCAAGTCCCAGAACCCCGGAATCTTCTGCTGCGGGTAAACCACCGTCACATCGAGAATCGCGTCCAGCTGTTCACCCATCGCCGCCAGCACAAAGGCCACCCCGCCAGCCTTGGGCTTGAGCAGGTGATTGAACGGTGACTGCTGCTGGGCACTTTTGGCCGCCGTGAAGCGGGTGCCTTCCAGATAGTTGACCACTGTTACCGGTTGGCGCATGAACAGTTCGCAAGCCTGTCTGGTGATTTCCAGATCCTTGCCGGCCAGTTCCGGGTGCTTGGCCAGGAACGCCTTGCTGTAGCGCTTCATGAACGGGTAATCCAGCGCCCACCACGCCAGGCCCAGGAAGGGTACCCAGATCAGTTCTTTCTTGAGGAAGAATTTGAAGAACGGCGTGCGCCGGTTCAGCGTCTGGATCAGCGCCGGGATGTCGACCCAGGATTGATGGTTGCTGATCACCAGATATGAAGTGTCGCGACGCAGATCGTCACCGCCGCGGATGTCCCATTGGGTGGGGATACACAGGCGGAAGATCAGCTTGTCGATCTCCGACCAGGTCTCGGCGATCCACATCACCGACCAGGAGGCGTAATCGCGAAAACGGCCGGGCAGGACCAGCTTGAGCAGGGCAAACACCATCAACGGCCCGATCAGGACCAAGGTGTTGAGCACAAGCAGCAGGGTCACGAAACAGCCGGTGAGCAGGCGGCGCATAAGTCACTCGTGGAAGCGGTTGGGCGCGCCATGATAAGCAGCTTCGGGCGACAGGCCAAATCGGTGCTGACGAATGTTTCACTTTTGGGTCGGTAGGCTTGTGGGAACGTTCAAGCGCACGACGGTCTAAAATCCGACTGTTCACTCTCATGGAAACCCATTACGTGAAATCCCTCCTTGCAGTGCTCTCCCTCATCGCCCTGCCGGTCATGGCCGCCGAGCCGACCCTCTATGGTCGTTACGAATACATCGCGCTGCCGGAAATCGGCGGAAAGGTCCTCAAGGCGAAAATGGACACCGGCGCCCTGACCGCGTCGCTGTCGGCCAAGGACATCGAAACCTTCAAGCGTGACGGCGAAGACTGGGTGCGTTTCCGCCTAGCCACCAAGGAGGCGGGCAATCAGGTCTATGAACACAAGGTCGCACGGGTAAGCAAGATCAAGACCCGTTCCGAAGAGGACGAGGATGACAGCGAAGTGATCGCACCCACCAAGCGTCCGGTGGTCGATCTGGAACTGTGCCTGGGTAACGTCAAGCGCACGGTCGAGGTCAATTTGACGGATCGCAGCAGCTTTAACTATCCACTACTGATTGGTGCCAAGGCGCTGCGTGAATTTGGGGCTGCGGTGAATCCGGCGCGGCGTTTTACCGCGGACAAGCCCGATTGCTGATTGACGGGGTGTGAGGCTTGGGGCACCGTTCGCCCACAACACTGCCGGGCTCGGACGCCATGCCTCATATCCTGATTGTCGAAGACGAAGCGGCCATTGCCGACACCCTGGTTTTCGCCCTGCAAGGCGAGGGCTTCACCACTACATGGCTTAGCCTCGGCGCGGCGGCGCTGGAGCACCAGCGCCAGACTCCGGCGGATCTGATCATTCTCGATATCGGCCTGCCGGACATCAGCGGCTTCGAAACCTGCAAGCAACTGCGGCGTTTCAGCGAAGTGCCAGTGATGTTTCTCAGTGCCCGGGATGGCGAGATCGATCGCGTCGTGGGCCTGGAAATCGGCGCCGACGATTACGTGGTCAAACCGTTCAGCCCTCGGGAAGTAGCGGCGCGGGTCCGGGCGATTCTCAAGCGCATGGCGCCCCGCATAGTGAGCGAACCGTCGACGCCGCTGTTTCGTATCGATAGCGAACGTGTGCAAATCAGTTATCGCGGTCAATTGCTGACCCTGACTCGCCATGAATTCCGTTTGTTGCAATGCCTGCTGGAGCAGCCCGGGCGCGTCTTCAGTCGCGAACAGTTGCTCGATGCCCTGGGCGTGGCCGCCGACGCCGGTTACGAGCGCAGCATCGACAGCCACATCAAGAGCGTGCGCGCCAAGTTGCGACTGGTGAAGGCTGACGCCGAGCCGATCCAGACCCACCGCGGCCTCGGCTATAGCTACAACCCGGGACAAAGCTGATGCCGTTGGGAATCCGGATTTTCCTGGTCTATGCACTGTTCATCGGCTTGACTGGCTACTTTGTGCTCAACACGGTCATGCAAGAGATCCGCCCCGGCGTTCGCCAGTCCACCGAAGAAACCCTGGTCGATACCGCCAACCTGATGGCCGAGATCCTGCGCGACGATTTCAAGGCCGGCAGCCTCAACCAGAACCGCTGGCCGGAACTGCTCAAGGCCTATGGTGAGCGACAGCCCGGAGCGAAAATCTGGGGTTTGCCAAAGAATCAGGTCAATCACCGCATCTACGTCACAGATGCCAAAGGTATCGTCGTGCTGGACTCCAGCGGGGTGGCGGTGGGGCAGGATTACTCGCGCTGGAATGACGTCTACCTGACCCTGCGCGGCGAATACGGCGCTCGCTCCACGCGCAATGACCCGAACGATCCGGGGTCTTCGGTGATGCACGTCGGCGCGCCGATTCGCGACAACGGCCAGATCATCGGCGTGGTCACCGTGGCCAAGCCCAACAGCTCGTTGCAGCCTTATGTGGATCGCACCGAACGCCGGTTGCTGGCGTATGGAGCCGGGCTGATCGGCCTCGGTCTGCTGTTCGGCGCATTGTTGTCCTGGTGGCTGAGCCGTGCCCTGCGAAGATTGACGGCCTACGCCCAAGGCGTCAGTAAAGGCCGGCGGGTTGAAGTGCCGCATTATCGCGGCGGTGAACTCGAGCAGTTGGCCACGGCGGTGGAGCAGATGCGCACGCAGCTTGAAGGCAAGGCCTACGTTGAGCGTTACGTGCACACATTGACCCATGAGCTGAAGAGTCCGCTGGCGGCGATTCGTGGTGCGGCGGAGCTGTTGCAGGGCGAGATGCCTCCGGGACAGCGGCAACGGTTCGTCGGCAACATCGACAGCGAAAGTGCGCGCATGCAGCAGTTGATCGAGCGGCTTTTGAACCTGGCACAGGTTGAGCAGCGCCAAGGGTTGGAGGAGCGGGTGGCGGTGCCATTGGCGGCATTGGTGGATGGCCTGCTGAACGCGCAATCTGCGCAGATCGAAGGTAAACAGTTGCGCGTAGAGCAAACGATTCCATCGGACCTGGTGCTAATCGGCGAGCCATTTCTGCTGCGTCAGGCGTTGGGCAATCTGCTGGACAACGCGCTGGATTTCACCCCTGTTGAAGGCGTGCTGCGATTTACCGCCGAACGGGCAGGCGAGCAGGTCGAGTTCAAGCTTTTCAATCAGGCAGAGCCTATTCCCGACTACGCGCTGCCGCGTTTGAGCGAGCGTTTCTACTCGTTGCCGCGTCCCGACAGTGGGCGCAAAAGTACCGGGCTCGGGCTCAATTTTGTCGAGGAGGTGGTCAAGCTGCATGGCGGCACCCTGAGCATCGGCAATGTCGATGGCGGTGTGCAAGTGACAGTGCACCTGCCATAGGGCCGGGTCCAGTCTCCACAAAGTCTCCACACTCCCTCCATTCATTCCTCACACAGCCAACCCAGACTTTCCCCATCCAAAACAGGGAGAGTCCCATGAACCGTAGCCTGACCCTAAAACTCGGGGCAATTGCCCTGCTGATTCTGTTGTTGCTGGTTCCACTGCTGATGATCAACGGCGTGATTCAGGACCGCCAGCAACTGCGTGACGGTGTGCTCGAAGACATTGCCCGCAGTTCCAGTTACAGCCAGCAATTGAGCGGGCCGCTGATGGTGGTGCCGTATCGCAAGGTGGTGCGTACCTGGAAGACCCGTGAAAAAACCAACGAGCGTTATCAGGAGATCGGCGAAGAGCGCGGTCGACTGTATTTCCTGCCGGAACGCTTCGAGCTCGACGGCCAGGTGCAGACTGAGTTGCGCTCCCGGGGGATTTACCAGGCGCGGCTGTTTCATGCCGACAATCGCATCAGTGGGCATTTTTCGCTGCCGGCGCAGCTCGGTATCAAGGAAGACTTTGCCGATTACCGGTTCGACCAGCCGTTTCTCGCCGTTGGCATCAGCGACATCCGTGGTATCGAAAATGCCTTGAAACTCGAACTCGACGGCCAGAGTCTGGACTTCATTCCCGGAAGTCAGGTCGGATGGCTGGGGGAGGGCGTGCATGTGGCGCTACCGACGCTCAACACAGAGAAGGCCACGGAGCTGGATTTCGGTTTTGACCTGCGCCTGCAAGGCACGGGTGTGTTACAGGTTTTACCGGTGGGTAAAACCAGCACAGTCTCGCTGAGCGCCGACTGGCCTCACCCAAGCTTCATCGGTAACTATCTGCCAGCCCAGCGTAAAGTCACCGATCAGGGATTCTCCGCCAACTGGCAGGCGTCATTCTTCTCTACCAATTTGCAGGAGGCCTTGAACAGTTGCGTCACCGGCGGTGACTGCACAGCCTTTAGCGGCCGCAGCTTCGGCGTGAGCTTCATCGACCCGGTGGACCAGTACCTGAAAAGCGATCGGGCGATCAAATATGCGTTGTTGTTCATCGTCCTGACTTTCGCCGGGTTCTTCCTGTTCGAAGTGCTGAAAAGCCTTGCGGTACACCCGGTGCAATATGCACTGGTAGGTGTGGCGCTGGCATTCTTCTACCTGTTGTTGCTGTCGTTGTCCGAGCACATCGGCTTTGCCCTGGCGTACCTGTTGTCAGCCAGCGGTTGTGTGTTGTTGATCGGGTTCTACGTTTGCCACGTGTTGCGCAGCGTGCGACACGGGCTGAGCTTTTCCGCGGGATTGGCGGCGTTGTATGGACTGCTCTACGGGTTATTGAGTGCAGAGGACTACGCGCTATTGATGGGCTCGTTGCTGCTGTTTGGTTTGTTGGGTGTGTTCATGGTGCTGACCCGCAAGCTGGACTGGTATGGGGTTGGGCAAAAAACGCCAAAACCATTGGACTTCGATATTGGAGCGGTGCAATGAGCCGGTCGGTGGGGCTGCGCGAGGACCAGCGCTGGAGCGAGGAGCTGGCGACGCGGATTTTGCAGTGGTTGCCGGATGAACCGCGTTGGTATTTTCGCGAGCAGGCTCGCTCCCACATGGGACCGCAGTCAAAGGTGGGAGCGAGCCTGCTCGCGAAGGGGGCGACGCAGTCAGCGAAGATCTAAACCTTCGGTATCGTCGCAATCATCGAAGGCCGCTGGCTCACCTCGAAATACCACGCTGCAAGTTGAGGATTCACTGTGCGCCAGTCCAGATCCGGATGGCGCAGGTCCAGGTAACCCAGTGCACAGGCCACGCTGATCGCGGCCACGTCGAAGTGGCAGGTCAGCTCGGCAATCGCGTCCTTTTCCAGCAATGCCAGGGCGCGACGGATTTTGTCGCGCTGGCCGTCGAGCCATTCGTCCCAGTGTTTTTCCGGGGCGCGCAGGGCGGTTTCGTAGCGCACCAGCACGGCCGCGTCCATGACCCCGTCGGCCAGTGAGGCGAGGGTAAGACGACGCCAACGGGCTGAACCTTCACGGGGGATCAGCGGGTTGCCGACGTGCTGGTGGTCGAGGTAGTCGAGGATGACCCGGCTGTCGTGGATGATGTTGCCGTCGGCCAGGCGCAGGGCCGGGATTTTGCTCAGGGGGTTGTCTTCGATCAGGGTCAGGTCCGGGTTGACCGGTGTGAGTACGCTGGATTGCAACGCCACGCGGTTCTGCTGGCCGGTTTCGTGGAGCAGCACCATGACTTTGCGAACGAAGGGAGAGAGCGGGTTGTGGTACAGGGTCATGCTCGGGGCGGACATGGCTGTGTCTCGATCGGTGGCAGTGTCGGGCAGCATAGCGTGTTGGGGGGATAGCTCAAGATGGCAAACACCTTTGTAGGAGCGAGCAGGCTCGCTCCTACAGGTTTTGTGTTTTAGCTCGCGGGTTGCAGCGTTTGATCAGCGGCAGGCCCCGAAACTATCTTCGGCTTGATCTCACGGGCAACGGTCCAGACGATGAACGCGGCAACGATGTCGAAAATCGCCAGTACCACGAACAGCGGGCTGTAGCCGATCCTGGTCACCATCACGCCAAACACCAGGGTGAACGCAGCTGCGCCCAGGTAGCCAAACATGCCGCCCATGCCGGTGGCGGTGGCCACTTCGTTTTTGCCGAAGGAGTCGGAGGTGATCGCATACAGCGCACCGGACAGGGTCTGGTGCGCGAAGCCGCCGATGCACAACAACGCGATGGCTGTGTACGGGCTGGCCACCAGGCCAATGCACGCAGGGCCGATCATGCACGAGGCGCCGAACAGCAGGACCATTTTGCGCGAGGTGAACAACGACACGTTGCAGTACTTGTGGAAGAACGGGCTCAGGTAACCGCCGAGCACGCAGCCGAGGTCGGCGGCGAGGAACGGCAGCCAGGCGAACATTGCGATCTCTTTGATGTTCATGTGCCGCTCGGTCATCAGGTACAGCGGAATCCATGCGTTGAAGGTCTGCCAGGCTGGCTCGGAGAGCATGCGCGCGCTGGCGATGGCGTAGAAGTTGCGGTTGCCGATGATCTTTTTCCAGCTGCCTTTTTTCGTCGCCGGGTCTTTGAAGTGTGCTTCCTGACCGCTGAGGATGTAGTCGCGCTCTTCGTCGCTCAGGCGCTTCTGGTCCCGTGGGTGCTTGTAGAGAACCATCCACAGGAAGGTCCAGGCCACGCCCAGGCCGCCCACGATCAGGAACGCCAGTTCCCAGCCGCTGTGCAGGATCGCCCAGACCACCAGCGGCGGCGCCAGCACGGCACCAATCGACGAGCCAATGTTGAACCAGCCAATGGCCACCGAGCGTTCTTTGGCCGGGAACCATTCAGTGGAAGTCTTGACCGCCGCCGGCAACCCCGCCGCTTCGGTCAGGCCAAGCAGGCCGCGGACAAAGGCCAGGCCCTGCCAGCCGGTCGCCAGGGCCGCCAGGGCGCAGGCAATCGACCAGGCGAAGGCGAAAATCGCGAAGCCCATTTTGGTGCCGATGGCATCGATGATGTAGCCCGCCACCGGTTGCATCAGCGCATAGCACACCTGCCATGCGACGACGATGTGCGAGTACTGCTCGGTGGAGATGTTCATTTCGCTCATCAGGGTCGGAGCGGCCACTGATAGGGTATTGCGAGCCAGGTAGTTGACCATCAGGCCGGCCGTCACCAGACCGACCATCCACCAGCGGATGCCTTTGACTTTCATCACTTCACCATCATTTTTTTGGATTTATTTTTGGTGCTGCATCTGTTGTAGGTTGTCGTACAACATGCGTCTTTATAGGAGTGCAAGGGTAAAACTGTCAACAGATATGTCAGAGGATTTGCAGGGGGAGGCGACGGATGGACGAGGGGTGTCGTCGTATGACTGGGCAGGATTTCCCCTGTGGGAGCGGGCTTGCTCGCGAAAGCGGTGGGTCAGCAATATAGAGGCTGGCTGACACTCCGCCTTCGCGAGCAAGCCCGCTCCCACAAAAGGGGATCAGCGGCGTTGCAGGAGGCCGCGCAGGGCAAGAGCGGCGGGGACACCTAGCCCCACCCAACTCAACGAATCCCAAACACCATCCCCGAGCAACGCGGCAAACAACCCCGCCGCGCTGAGCACCGCGATGACGGTCGGAATGGCAAACACTTTCCAGAAGTTCGACTGCCGGGGTTTCATGCCACGCTCTCCGCTTTTTCCAGCACCGGCCTGGCGACCTTGCGCCGAACCACCCACAGGTAGACCCCGCTGCCGAGCACGATGATGGTCAGCACATCGAGGGTCGCCCAGAGTATCTGCATCGGCATGCCGCCGTAGTCACCGAAGTGCAGCGGTTGTGACATGCCCATGACGTCCATGTACCACGGGCGTTCGACCACCGCGGTGACTTGCAGGGTGCTGGCATCGATCAGTACCGGCGTCAGCAGGTGCGAGGTCAGGTGCGTGCTGCCCTTCATGAACACTGCGTAATGATGCTCACTGGAAAAGCGCGTGCCGGGGAAGGCGATGAAGTCCGGTTGCATGCCCGGTGCGGCTTCCCTGGCGATATCGAGCAATCGGTTGGCGGGCGCCAGTTGTGTCAGCGGTGGTGCATCCCGATAGGGCGCGATCATCGCGGTCAGCGTGTCGTTGCGCCATGCGGCAATCAGCAGGTCCGCGCAGGCACTGACGACGCCCGTCACGCCGACCACCAGCGCCCAGGTCAGGGTCACGACGCCGATCAGGTTATGCAGGTCAAGCCAGCGCAGGCGGGTGGATTTGTCCTGGCGCACGGTGGCGAATTTCAAGCGGCGCATGAACGGCAGGTACAGCACCGTACCGGAGACAATCGCTATCACGAACAGAATCCCCATGAACGCCAGCAACAGCTTGCCAGGCAGCCCGGCGAACATGTCCACGTGCAGGCGCAGCATGACCATCATGAAACCGCCGTTGGCCGATGGCGTCTCCAGCGCTTCGCCGGTACGGGCGTCGAGCATGAAGGTGTGGGACGAATTCGGCTCGGTGCCCGCCGTCGCGGCCATGATGGTCAGCACCGCGTTGGGCTCATCGTCCTCGAAGCCGAAATACTGCATGACTTCACCGGGGCGATGCTTCTCGGCGGTCTCCACCAGCTGCTGCAAATTCAGGTGCGGGGTGTCCGCCGGCATTTCCTTCACTTCAGGCGCATCGCCCAGCAAGTGGTCGATCTCGTGGTGAAAGATCAACGGCAGGCCGGTCAGTGCCAGCAGTAACAGGAACACCGTACAAATCAGGCTGGTCCAGGTATGAACAGCGGACCAGCGGCGAATCGTTTTACTTTTCATTTCAAAGCCTTCAGAAAAACCAAAGCCGCCCACGAAGGACGGCCTGGTCATTGGGCGTGTCAGCTCAAAGCGTTACCACTTGTAGGTTGCACTTGCGACGACACTGCGCTGGTCGCCGTAGTAGCAGTAGTAGCTGTCGCAAGTCGAGATGTAGTCCTTGTCGAACAGGTTGGTCGCGTTAACGGCCAGCGAAGCGCCTTTGAGGCTGTTGTCCAGGCGACCGAGGTCGTAGTGAACCACTGCGTCGAACACCGTGTAGGCGTCGGCCTTGCCCAGCCAGGTGTTGGCCTGGTCTCCATAGGTATTGCCGGTATAGCGCGCACCGGCACCGATGCCGAAGCCGTCCAGCACGCCGTTGTGCCAGGTGTAGTCGCCCCACACCGACGCTTGCTGGTTAGGCATCAGTTGCAGGCGATTGCCCTTGTAGATGCCCTCTTGCACTTCGGATTTGGCCAGGGTGTAGGCAGCGGTGACCTTGAGGTTTTCGGTCACGTCGGAAACGGCTTCCAGCTCCAGGCCTTTGACTTTCACTTCGCCGGTCTGGCTGGTGACTGTCACGTTGCCCACGTTGTTGGTGACGGAAACGTTTTTCTGGGTCAGGTCATACACAGCCGCCGTCAGCAGGGTGTTGCTGCCCGGTGGCTGGTACTTGATCCCCAGTTCCCATTGCTTGCCCTCGGTCGGCTTGAACGACTCGGTCGGCGAGGCGACGGCATTGCTGGTCGGCTGGAACGATTCGGCGTAGGACAGGTAGGGTACGAAGCCCGAGTCGAACACGTAGCTGATCGCCGCGTTGCCGCTGAAGTTCTTGTCGCGCTCGGTGTTGGTGGCATCGCCCTTGTTGAAGAACGTGGTTCCGGTGTGGACCCAGTCTTCACGACCGCCGAGGGTCAGGCGCCATTGGCCGAGGGCCATCTGGTCCTGGATGTACAGGCCGGTCTGCTGGGTCTTTTGTTCGTAGTCGTAGAACGCCGTGGAGCGTGGCGGACGGGTTATCGGCAAACCATAGATCGGGTCGTTGACGTTGATGCCCGGCGCGGTGCCGAAGATCGAGAGGTAGTTGGTGGTGTTGCGCTGGTGATCCAGGCCGATCAGCAAGGTGTGACTGACGTCGCCGGTGACGAAGTCGCCCTGGAGGTTGTTGTCCACGGCGAACTGTGCGATGTCTTCGTCGACATTAGTGGTGCCGCGGCCGGTGTTGCCTTGATCGTCAACGAAAAACCCGAGATCGGCAAAGTCGGGGTTGTAGCTATTGACGGTCACGGCCTGGAACGACAGCTCCGACTTGGTGTAGCGCAGGTTCTGCCGGAACTGCCAGACATCGTTCAGGCGGTGTTCGAAGGCATAACCCAGCGCGTAGTAGGTGCGGTCGTAGTAGTCGTAGTCCGGGTCACCCAGGTTCTTGTGGTGGGAGATATCGCCGAACGGCATGTCGATCTTGGTGCCCTGGATCGGATAGAACTGACTGGTGATACCGGTATCGTCACGGGTGAACTGCGTGAGCAGGGTGAACCTGGTGTCTTCGTCGATGTTCCAGGTCAGGCTGGGCGCGATGTTGTAGCGCTTGTCATCGATGTGGTCGATGGGCGTGCCGCCGTCGCGCAGCACGCCGCTGAGGCTGTACAGGAACTGGCCTTCTTCATCGATTTTGCCAGTGCTGGCGAAGTTGATCTGGCGATGATTGTCGCTGCCGTATTGCAGCTGGATCTCGCTGCTGGCTTCAGCGCTTGGGCGACGGCTGACCATGTCCAGCAGGCCGCCCGGCGGGGTCTGTCCGTACACCGAGGAAGCCGGACCGCGCAGCAGCGCCAGTCGGTCGAGGTTCCAGGTTTCCTGTTTCGGGTTGGAGTACACACCTTTTGGCAGTGGCAGGCCGTCGAGGAATTGAGTCGGCTCGAACCCCCGCACGCGCAACCAGTCGGCGCGGGTGTCGCTGCCGAAGCTGCTGGAGGTGATGCCCGGCAAGTAGCGCACGGCATCGTCGAGGGTGTGCGCGTTGCGGTCGTCCATCTGCTCTCGAGTGACGACCGAAATCGAACGCGGCGCCTCGACCAGCGCGGTGTCGGTCTTGGTGCCGGCGGCGGTGCGCTTGGCCAGGTAGCCCTGTACCGGGCCCCAGGCGCTTTCAGTGTCTTGCACGCCGATCACGCTGGTGGCCGGCAGGTCCATCACCCCTTCTGGCACGGCCACCAGGGTATAGGTGCCCGCACTGCTCTGCTCCAGTTGCAGGCCGGTGCCACGCAGGGCTTCGCGCAGGGCGTCGGGGGCGTCGAACTGGCCTTTGACCGGCGCCGAGGTCTTGCCCGCCGCCAGGGATGGATTCAATGACAGGGCCAGACCGGCCTGGCTGGCAATCTGGTTCAGGGTGTTGACCAGTGGCGCGGCCGGCAGGTTGTAGGCGCGGACGCTGGACGTCTGTTCAGCGGCGACCAGTTGGCTGCTGGCCAACGGGGTACAAAGGGCAATGGCGACCGCCAGCAAACTGCGGCGCAACAGGGAGTCTAGCGAACGAGGCATACAGCGGCTCCTGAATGGAAACATTTCTCAATTGCCTGTGTGCCGAACGAAAATAAAAAAGTGATAGGGCTGGATGAAAATAATTTCGATTCAGCTATCCAGTTGCGGCCAAAGTACTTTCGGGATGCGCTTCTGTGGCGAGGGAGCTTGCTCCTGTTCGGCTGCGAAGCAGTCGTAAAGTCAGCAAGTGCGTTTTAACTGGAAAGTACAGGGGGCCGCTTCGCGACCCAGCGGGAGCAAGCTCCCTCGCCACAGGGGGCTGTGTGGCGGTTCAGGGCTTGGTATCAGCCTTGGCCACGACCTTCACCCACCATTGCGTGTGCTGTTCGATCTGCACCGGCAGGGTCGGCAACAGGGCGTTGAGTGCCAGGTCGGTGTCGCGTAGCGGGAAGCTGCCGGTGATGCGCAGGTCGGCCACTTCAGGGGCGACCCCGACGTAACCGTTTCGATAGCGGCCGATTTCATGCACCAAATCTTCCAGCCGCGTGTTGTCCACCACCAGCATGCCGCGGGCCCAGGCATCCGCGCCGAGGTTGACGGCCAGAATCGGGCCCAGGCCGTTGTTGCGGATCAGCACCTGCTGGCCTTCGTGCAGAATCTGTTCGTCCGGGGTGGATTCAGGGTGAACCGCCACCGCCGACTGCAATACGCTCAGGCGCGTTCCGTCCTCCTCACGCTTGACCAGAAACCGCGTTCCCAGCGCACGCATGCTGCCTTCACGGGTTTCGACGATGAACGGCCGGGGATCGCCATGGCCGGTTTCGACCAGGATTTCGCCTTCCTGAAGCACAACGCGCCGCTGTTTTTCATCGAAACGCACATCCAGTGCGCTGTGGGTGTTGAGATTGATCAGCGTGCCGTCAGCCAGACGCAGGGTGCGCTGCTCGCCAACGGCGGTGCGCTGGTCGGCCAGCCAATAGTCGATCGGCAGGTAACGATCCCCGGCGAACAGGGCCAGGCCGATCATGGCAACGATACTGGCGAAACCGTTGCCAAGCTTGCGCACTCGCCGGCGGATGCCTTCGCGCGATTGCAGCAAGGCCGTGCGGGCCGGGCCGCTGGCCACGCTGAAACGCTGGTCGAGCATACCCAACTGGCGCCAGGCGCGGGCGTGCTCTTCGTGGGCCGCGTGCCACTTGGCGAACTCTTCACGTTCTATCGGGTTGGCGCAGTCCATGGACAACTGCCAGGCAATCGCCGCGTCCAGCACGTTGGCCGATACCGGTTTGGAACCGAGCGGATTCATGTCGGCTCACCATACAGCGCGATGTAGCACTGGCGAATGCCTTGAGCCAGGTACTGGCGCACCCGCGGCACCGATACACCGAGGCGCTCGGCGATTTCTGCATGGCCGAGGCCGTCGAGACGGTTGTAGAGGAACGCCGCCCGGGCCTTGCTGGAAAGCTTGCCGAGCAGGCGGTCGATGTTTTTCAGGTCTTCGAGGATCATTTGCTGTTCTTCCACCGACGGTTGTTCGGCTTCGGGAATCAGCATCAGCTCGGTGAGGTAGGCCTGTTCCAGCGCGGCACGGCGGAAATAATCGAACAGCAGGCCCTTGGCGATCGCCACCAGGAACGCCCGGGGCTCGCGCGGTACCTTCAGCTCTTCACGGCCCAGCAAACGCACGAAAGTGTCCTGGCTCAGGTCTTCGGCCCGCTGCGGGCAGGCGACGTTGCGTCGAAGCCAGGCCAATAGCCAACCGCGATGGTCGCGATATAACGCACCGACGAGCTCACTTTGGGGGCTTGGGACTGACGACACGCCGCATCACCGATTGGGAAGTATTAACTAACGAGAACTGTTCGCGATTGTGGCAGAGGCGAGGGAGGTAAGCAATTGGCGTTGGTCGGGCGGTTAGTGCTGGCGCAAAACCCCGTAGGAGCTGCCGAAGGCTGCGATCTTTTGATCTTGAAGAATCAAAATCAAAAGATCGCAGCCTTCGGCAGCTCCTACAGTGACAAATTGCTATTAGAAGGACGGCGCCTGCTGCCGGCGTTTCCACTGATTCAAGCGCTGTTGCAGGTTCAACGGGCTGTGAATCTGCTGCTGTCGCGCACGGCTGAACAGGATCATCATCAGTTCGGCGGTGGCCAGGGCGTCGGCGCTGGCGTGGTGGCGCTCGAAGACTTCGAGCTTGAACCAGTCGATCCAGTCGTCCAGCCCGGCCTCGCGAATGTGCGCCTGGGGACATAGCAGCGGCGCAATATCCGCCACATCCAGAAACGGATGCTGCAATTTGAAACCCAGGTGATCTTTCAATGCACGGCCGAGCATGTGCTGGTCAAACGGCGCGTGGAAGGCCAGTACCGGACTGTCCCCGATGTACTCCATCAGGTCGAGCAGTGCTTCTGCCGGTTCGCTGCCCGCCGCAATGGCGCTGGGGCCAATGCCATGTATCAGCACGCTGGGGCCGAGTTTCACTTGCGGATATTGCAGGGTGCGTTCGAACATTTGGCGAAAGTCGATGGCCCCGTCCTCGATCACCACCGCGCCGATGGACACCACGTGGTCCTTGTTCAGGTTCAAGCCGGTGGTTTCCAGATCGAGCACCACCCAGCGCTGTTCGCGCAGGCTGGACTCAGTCAGGTCGGCCGCCGTAGGTAATTGCTCCAGCCGATGTTGCAGGTCGGCGGGCAGGGTGAGGCTCGGCGGGCGCAGCCACGAAAACAGGCTCATAACTGATACCGCAAGGCCAGGCTGCTTTGCAGGCGTTGTGCCTGGCGCAGGGACTCACGCAGGATGCGTCGGTCCAGATGATTGAGGCTGTCGGGATCGACCCGATTCGAGTAAGGAAAATTCTCCCGGGTCTGTAGTTGGTGTTGCTGCATGCGGGTTTGCTGGATGAAGTGATAGGCCTCTTCGTACGCGGCGCCGTCCAGGGGATCGATGATCTCCTTGTCGACCAACTGGCGAAAGCGCTCCAGCGTGTTGTTCGCTTCGATACCGTGGACCAGGGCCAGCAACCGGGCGCCGTCGACAAAGGGTGCCAGGCCCTGGGTCTTCAGGTCCAGGGTGGCCTTCTCGCCATTTTTGCGCGCCAGCACGAAGTCGCGGAAACGTCCTACGGGCGGTCGATTGCGCAGCGCATTCTCGGCCATCATGCGCTGGAACAAACGGTTGTCGCCGACCTGTTCGAGAATGCCCCGACGCAACTGCTCACAGCCTTGCTCGCTGCCCCAGACCACGCGCAAATCGAAATAAATGCTCGAACCCAGCAGGTTTTCCGGGGTTGCCTCGCGGATAAACGCCGCAAAGCGCCGTGCCCATTCGGCGCGGGACAGGCACAGTTCGGGGTTACTGGCCATGATATTGCCCTTGCACAAGGTGAAGCCGCACAGCGCCAGGCTCTGGTTGATCTGCTGGGCAATGGGCAACAGCTTGCCGCGAATCTCGGCGGCTTGTGCCGCGTCGCTGGCTTCGAACAGAATGCCGTTGTCCTGATCGGTGTGCAGGGTCTGCTCGCGACGGCCTTCGCTGCCGAAACACAGCCAGCTGAACGGCACACCGGGGTCGCCTTTTTCGGCGAGGGTCAGTTCGATCACCCGGCACACGGTGTGGTCGTTGAGCAAGGTGATGATGTGGGTGATCTGCGTCGAAGACGCGCCGTGGGCCAGCATGCGCTCGACCAGTTGACCGATTTCGCCCCGCAGCGCCACCAGGTTTTCCACTTTCTGGGCATTGCGGATAGTGCGCGCCAGGTGCACCAGGTCGACCCGTTGCAGGGAAAACAGGTCGCGCTCGGAAACCACGCCGCACAAGCGCTGGTCCTTGACCAGGCAGACATGGGCGATGTGACGCTCGGTCATGGCAATCGCCGCGTCGAATGCACTGTGATCCGGCGACAGGAAGAACGGCGCCCGGGTCATGTGCCCTTCGATGGCTTCGTTGAAATCACTGCTGCCGTTGGCTACGGTCTGACGCAGGTCGCGCAGGGTGAAAATCCCCAGTGGCGCCTTGTGTTCGTCGACCACCACGATGCTGCCGACCTGTTGTTCGTGCATCAACGTCACGGCTTCGCGCAATGGTGTCTGCGGGGTGCATGTCACCGGGTGGCGCATAGCCAACTCGCCCAGACGGGTATTGAGCGAATACTGGGTGCCGAGGGTTTCCACGGCTTTTTGCTGCACTTGTTGGTTGACCTGATCCAGCAGACTGCTGACGCAGCGCAGGGCGAAGTTGCGGAAAGTGTCCGATAGCGAAAACAGGCGGATGAACGCCGGCTTGTTCAGTTGCAGGCAGAAGGTGTCTTCGCCAGCCAGGTGCTCGGTGCGGGTCGCCCGTTCACCCAGCAACGCCGCGAGGGGGAAACACTCGCCGGTGGTGATCTCGAAGACCGTTTCGGTGCCACCTTTTGCCGTATGCGGACGCTCGCCCACGACCCGGCCTTGCTTGACGATATAGAAGTGCTCGACCGGCCCGTCGGCGGGTTTGATGATGCTCTCGCCCGGGGCATAAAAACGCAGTTGACATTGCTCGACCAGATACGCCAGGTGAGCGTGTTCCATCTGGTTGA
Organism: Pseudomonas sp. IT-P4; assembly: GCF_949767755.1. NCBI lineage: Bacteria > Pseudomonadati > Pseudomonadota > Gammaproteobacteria > Pseudomonadales > Pseudomonadaceae > Pseudomonas > Pseudomonas sp. IT-P4. The sequence continues at coordinate 598,241 of NZ_CATKPX010000023.1, forward strand.
AGGGCGGGAAGCGCTGAAGGAATTGCAACGTGCCCTGGATGTTCTGCAACACCGCGGTTTTCCCTGCCTGTGTGAAGGCGTCCGCTTTACTCATAACCATTACCGCAGTCTTTTTTGAATTGTTGTGGTCGGGTGACATGGACATGGTCGACCCCTACGGTCGGGGTGCCCATTGGACGTAAGTCTAGGTAGGCGGTTAGCGCCCTGAAATGTCGGAAGAAGCCTACGCAAGTGTGCGAAAAACCTCTCTGCTCCCCTATTGGAAAATTATCTGCCGGAGTGCACATTGGTGGTCAGCTTAGCGATGTCTCTTAACTGTGCTAGGGAATTGAATTGAACATGTAGAGAACGCCATGTCCGACCACGATATTTTGAGCGACGCCGAGCGCGAAGCGCTAAGTGCCGTCATGCTGGAGCCTGACCTGCCGCTGCAACGAGTGCTGATCGTCGACGACGATAAAGACGCCCGGGAACTGCTGTCAGAGATCCTCGCGTTGGAGGGCATCAACTGCATAACGGCGGCCAGCGGAGAAGCGGCACTCAAGATGCTGGTGACCGAGGCTGAGATCAAAAAAACCTCGATCGGTTTAATGATCACCGACTTGCGAATGGGCCACATTGACGGTCTGGAACTGATTCGTCAGGTACGCGAATCGGTAAGGGCGGCATTGCCGATCATCATTGTCTCGGGTGACGCCGACGTGAAGGATGCGATCGCCGCGATGCATATGAGCGTGGTGGATTTTTTGCTCAAGCCGATTGATGCCAGCCATCTGGTGACACTGGTAAAACGCGAGCTGGGCATTAAGTAACTCAAGCCTGTAATTATTAATTATAGGCTTGAGTTGTTTTGTTGGTTTTTACTTGTAATTGAATTTATCTAACTTGCCCGCGAAAAAGCTACTCACAAATAGCTTGTTTTTTCTTCCTGTGTTTCAGTTATCGTTCAGTTCTTGAGGGCTAATGCAGGCATTTATTTGATGTCGCGCTTGGTTCAATAAAATCTGTCGTAGCACTATCCAGGTTGCCAGTTTGACTCTTAAATGTTAGCGGCTTGAGTATGCCGATGGCAGTCGTGTATTCAGGCTTCGGCTAATTCCTGTGGATAAAACTCCGGTAAAGGTCAGGTCATTACTCTTCCTGGATTGTGTGGCTGTGTATCACAATGAGGACGATATGATAAAGAAAATGGAGTTTCGCGATCTTGTACTTGTTATCGGTGTTACAGTGATGTGGGGTAGCAATTTTACGGTAATTGGTATCAGTCTTGACGGTATCGATCCCTTCATATTGACAGCATTGCGTTTTGCTTTCTGTGCATTACCGTTGGTGTTTTTCCTCCCCAAACCCAAGGGTATCAGCACATTTGTAACTATCGTCTACGGTTTGTTGTTTGGTATCGGAATGTGCTGGCTGATGAACTATGGCATGTTTCTTGGCGTCAGTGCCGGCGTGACATCTTTGCTCTTGCAATTCAGTGCTTTTTTCACAGTCATCTGGGGAGTACTTCTGTTTGGCGAGAAAATGACGGTAATACAGGTGGCTGGCATTCTCATGGCGTTGGTTGGACTGATGTTTATTATTCATGTAACGGACGACGATGCCGAAAGCTTTGGACTTTTTCTGGTATTGCTCGGCGCATTATTCTGGAGTCTTTGCAATGTGTTGGTCAAGAGAAGCAAAGTTGTTGATATATTTTCCTTTGTCGTTTGGTCGAGTCTGTATGCAACACCTCCTCTATATCTGATGACTTACTGGGTCAAAGGCGCAGCCCCTTTCCAGTCGTTGCTAACGGACATGACCGCTCCGGTGTTGGCATCTGTCCTGTTTCAGGCCTATGTGGCGACGGTATTCGGGTATTGGGTGTGGAACCGAATGATTGAGAAGTATCCGGCGAGCCAGGTTGCACCATTGTCAGTGATTGTTCCGATATCGGGCATCTTGACCTCGTGGCATGTACTCGACGAACCCATTGGTGGCGAAAAGCTGTTTGCTCTCGTAATCACGGTCCTCGGAATTGCCTTGTTCATGAATGCGTCGAGAATAGGCCATTGCATCGCTGCAAACGCGTTGCGTTACAGGAGGTAGCCCTGCATTTGCTGGAAGTTGAAACAAAAATCCCCCGGTTTTTCAACCGGGGGATTGCTGTGAAGACAGCTGGTTACAACCCGTTCTTCGCCTTGAACTCGCGACGACGACGGTGCAGGACCGGCTCGGTGTAGCCGTTCGGCTGCTTCGTGCCTTCGACCACCAGTTCAACCGCCGCCTGAAAGGCAATGTTGCTGTCGAAGTTCGGGGCCAGCGGGCGGTACAGCGCGTCGCCGGCGTTCTGACGGTCAACCACCGGCGCCATGCGCTTGAGGCTTTCCATGACCTGGTCTTCGGTGACGATGCCATGGCGCAGCCAGTTGGCGATGTGCTGGCTGGAAATACGCAGCGTGGCACGGTCTTCCATCAGGCCGACGTCGTTGATGTCCGGCACTTTCGAACAGCCGACGCCCTGGTCGATCCAGCGCACTACGTAACCGAGAATGCCCTGGGAGTTGTTGTCCAGTTCGTTCTTGATCTGTTCGGCGGTCCACTGCGGGTTCACCGCCAGCGGGATGGTCAGGATGTCGTCCACCGAAGCGTGGGCACGCTTGGCCAGTTCGGCCTGACGGGCGAACACGTCAACTTTGTGGTAGTGCAGCGCGTGCAGCGCAGCAGCGGTCGGCGATGGTACCCAGGCGGTGTTGGCACCGGCCATCGGGTGAGCGATTTTCTGTTCGAGCATCGCCGCCATCAGGTCAGGCATGGCCCACATGCCTTTACCGATCTGTGCGCGACCTTGCAGGCCGGTGCTCAGACCGATATCGACGTTGGAGTTCTCGTAGGCACCGATCCATTTTTCCGCCTTCATGTCCGCCTTGCGCACCATCGGGCCGGCTTCCATGGAGGTGTGGATTTCGTCGCCGGTGCGGTCGAGGAAACCGGTGTTGATGAACACCACACGCTCGCTCGCCGCCTTGATGCAGGCCTTGAGGTTGATCGTGGTACGACGCTCCTCGTCCATGATCCCGACTTTGAGGGTGTTGCGCGGCAGGCCCAGCACGTCTTCGATGCGACCGAACAGCTCGTTGGTGAACGCCGCTTCTTCCGGGCCGTGCATCTTCGGCTTGACGATGTAGATCGAGCCGGTGCGGGTGTTTTTGCGCGAAGTGTTGCCGTTCAGGTTGTGCATCGATGCCAGGCAAGTCACCAAGCCATCGAGAATGCCTTCCGGCACTTCGTTACCGTCTTTGTCCAGGATCGCATCGATGGTCATCAGGTGACCGACGTTGCGCACGAACAGCAACGAACGACCGTGCAGGCTCAGTTCACTGCCATCGACAGCGGTGTAGGTGCGGTCGGCGTTCATGGTACGGGTAAAGGTCTGACCGCCCTTGGCGACGTTTTCCGACAGATCGCCCTTCATCAGGCCGAGCCAGTTGCGGTAGATCACCACTTTGTCATCGGCGTCGACGGCGGCAACCGAGTCTTCGCAGTCCATGATGGTGGTCAGCGCGGCTTCCATCAGGATGTCTTTGACGCCGGCCGCGTCGGTCTGGCCGACCGGGGTGCTGGCGTCGACCTGGATTTCGAAATGCAGGCCGTTGTTTTTCAGCAGGATCGCGGTCGGTGCAGAGGCATTGCCCTGGAAACCGATCAGTTGTGCGTCGTTGCGCAGGCCGGTGTTGCTGCCGCCTTTAAGGGCGACCACCAGTTTGCCGTCAACGATCTTGTAGCCGGTGGAATCGACGTGGGAGCCGGCCGCCAATGGCGCCGCTTCGTCGAGGAAGGCACGGGCGAAGGCGATGACCTTGTCGCCGCGAACTTTGTTGTAGCCTTTGCCTTTTTCCGCGCCGTCAGCTTCGCTGATGGCGTCGGTGCCGTAGAGCGCGTCATACAGCGAACCCCAACGGGCGTTCGAGGCATTGAGGGCGAAACGGGCATTCATCACCGGCACCACGAGTTGCGGGCCGGCCATGCGGGCGATTTCTTCGTCGACGTTTTGCGTCGTTGCCTGGAAATCGGCCGCTTCTGGCAGCAGATAACCGATCTCTTGCAGGAAGGCTTTATAGGCCACGGCGTCATGCGCTTGACCGGCACGGGATTGGTGCCAGCCATCGATGCGAGCCTGGAAATCATCGCGTTTGGCGAGTAGGGCTTTGTTCTTCGGCGCCAGGTCATGAATGACCTTGTCGGCACCGGCCCAGAACTGATCGGCGGTGAGGCCGGTTCCGGGAATGGCTTCGTTGTTCACGAAGTCGAACAGGACTTTGGCGACCTGCAGGCCACCGACTTGAACGTGTTCAGTCATTGCTTGCCTCACTCTGCTCAGCTATTTCGCTTTTCAGCTCTTCAATTTAACAATGAAGCCTTTGGCCATTTAAACCACAAACCCCTCTACCAGTACATGCCCATGACAGGCGGCTGGGTTGGGACCAATCAACGGCTTGGGGCCTTGCTGACAGGGCTTTCAGGGTTGCGAACGTGCCTGCGGCAGACATCGATCCAACGTTATGTAGTGCTCGCTGCGGCATACTACATGATGAATTGCGGTTGTGAAAATTAGACTAATTACGTCGTTCTGCGACCCCATGACGCATTGCGGTCACGTCGGGGAGCGTGATGTTCTCAAAAAACCATTGGATTGTTCCAGCTAAATATCAAAAGTTGTACACGATTTGTTGGGTCGGTCAGATCGTCGGTGCCTTCATTCGCGAGCAAGCCCGCTCCCACAAGGACAGCGCATGACCCTGTGGGAGCGGGCTTGCCCGTGAAGAGGCCAGTCGATACACCTTTGATTTCGGATCTGCCCAGGCACCATCCAACCCTTGCCTATACTTGGTTCTCTATAACAAAAGTCATGACAAGAGGGCTGTGCCATGGACCACCTCGTACTCACTGTTTTTGCTCCGGACAAACCCGGGCAAGTCGAGCGCATTGCCCAATGCATTGCCGAGCACGGCGGCAACTGGCTGGAAAGCCGCATGTCGCGTATGGCGGGACAATTCGCCGGGATTCTTCGGGTGGGGGTGCCGGCCGAGGCCTACGACGAACTGGTCGATGCCTTGCAGAGCTTGTCCGCTCATGGCATTCGCGTATTGATCGCAGAAAGCGGTATCGAACAATCCTGCACCTGGAAACCGATTGCCATGGAACTGGTGGGCAATGATCGCCCGGGGATCGTGCGTGACATCACGCGCTTGCTGAGCGAGCAGGGGGTGAATCTGGAACGGCTGGTCACCGAAGTGCGTCCGGCACCAATGAGCAGCGAGCCGCTGTTCCATGCCGAAGCGATTCTCGCGGTCCCGCTGACGCTGTCGCTGGACGTACTGCAATCGCGCCTGGAAACCCTGGCTGACGACCTGATGGTCGAGTTGGTGCTGCGCAGTGAACCCTGATCAGGTTATCCAAGTTAAACGTGCACCGGCCTGTGGATAACCTGTAGAGACACCTCGCCAGGCCACGCCGACCGGGGGTTTTCAGGTTCTGATCAAAAAACCAGCAGTTTCAGATACTTGCGCACAAACGGCGGGGATCACGCTGTGGATAACCTTGGGAAGGAATGATGCAGGCCACGGAAGACGTGGCCTGCAGGCTTTTGTGCGTTTTTTGATCAGCTGCGGCGGCGCAAACTTATCCACGCATCGATGCTGTAAACCGCCAGGCCGGCCCAGATAAACATGAACGCTACCAAGGTGCTGGACGACAGGTGTTCGCCAAACAGCAGGACTGCTTGCAGCAGCACCAGTGTCGGGGCCAGATACTGGAGAAAGCCCAGTGTCGTGTAGGGCAAATGCCTTGCAGCAGCGTTGAAACAGACCAGCGGCACCAGCGTGATCGGGCCGGCGGCGACCAGCCACCAAGCCTGGGACGTGGTCCAGAATTCGGCCTGGGCGCTGCTGGCCGTCGGATTGAGCAGCAACCAGCCAAGTGCAATCGGCACTAGCATCCAGGTTTCCACCACCAGCCCCGGCAGCGCCTTGACGGGCGCCTGCTTGCGAATCAGGCCATAGAAACCGAAGGTCAGTGCCAGCACCAGCGACACCCATGGCAGGCTGCCGACTTGCCAGACCTGTTGCGCCACACCGACAGCCGCCAGACCGACGGCAATCCATTGCATGCGCCGCAGCCGTTCGCCAAGAATCAGCATGCCCAGCAACACGTTCACCAAGGGGTTGATGTAGTAACCGAGGCTGGCCTCCAGCATGCGTCCGTTGTTCACCGACCAGACGTAGGTCAGCCAGTTGGCTGCGATCAGCGCACCGCTCAGGGCCAGGATCGCCAGCCGCTGCGGGTTTTCTCGCAGTTCGCGCCACCAGCCGGGATGCTTCCAGACCATCAGCAACAAGGCGCCGAACAGCGCCGACCACAGTACCCGGTGAATGATGATTTCCACGGCGGGCACACTGGCGATGGCTTTGAAGTAGAGGGGGAAAAGTCCCCAGATGATGTAGGCACTCAGGCCTAGAATGTACCCGCGACGCGGGTTGGCGGCTTGCATGCAGAATCCTTGCTTAGGCAGCTAACAAAGAAGGGATTGTAAGGTGGTTGTATAGATGTGTCGTGTCAGAAAAAAGATCGCAGCCTTCGGCAGCTCCTACAGAGAAAACATATTCGCCCTGTAGGAGCTGCCGAAGGCTCGGGCCGCGTTCGGACGATCTTTTGATTTTCGATTAAAACAGCTTCAACGGCTCTTCGTTGAGCGCCGCCAATTGCTCGCGCAACGCCAACACCTGATCCCCCCAATACCGTTCGGTACCGAACCAAGGGAAACTGCGGGGGAAGGCCGGGTCTTCCCAGCGGCGGGCGAGCCAGGCGCTGTAGTGCATCAGGCGCAAGGCGCGCAGCGGTTCGATCAAGGCCAGTTCACGGGGGTTGAAGTCGTGGAACTCGTTGTAGCCGTCCATCAGTTCCGACAACTGGCTCAGGCAATCCTGACGGTCGCCGGCGAGCATCATCCAGATGTCCTGCACCGCCGGGCCCATGCGGCAGTCGTCGAGGTCGACGATATGGAACATCTCGTCACGGCACATCATGTTGCCGGGGTGGCAGTCACCGTGCATGCGGATGTTCTGGTGCGACGTGTTGCTGTAGGCATCTTCCACACGCTTGAGCAGATCGCGGGCCACCGATTCGTAGGCCGGTAGCAGGCTGCGGGGGATGAAGTTGCCATCGAGCAACGTGGCCAGCGAGTCATGGCCGAAGTTCTTTACCGCCAGCGCTTCACGGTGCTCGAACGGCCGAGTCGAGCCGACCGCATGCAGGCGTCCGAGCAACTGGCCCAGGCGATACAACTGGTCGAGGTTGCCCGGTTCCGGTGCGCGGCCGCCACGACGGGGGAACAGGGTGAAGCGGAATCCTTTGTGTTCGTGCAGGGTTTCACCGTTGTGGATCAACGGCGCCACGACCGGCACCTCGCAGTCGGCGAGTTCGGCGGTGAACTGGTGCTCTTCCAGAATCGCTTCGTTGCTCCAGCGTTGCGGCCGGTAGAACTTGGCGATCAGCGGCTCGGCGTCTTCGATACCGACCTGATAGACGCGGTTCTCGTAGCTGTTGAGGGCCAGGATGCGCGCGTCGCTGAGAAAGCCGATGCTTTCAACGGCATCGAGCACGAGGTCTGGGGTGAGGGTTTCAAACGGGTGGGCCATGCTGACTCCTGCGCGCAGCAGGCTGCTGCGTCCGGCCAGGCATGGTAGCGCAGACGGCGCGGTTTTAGTGGTTGGACTGAGATGTGTGGTGTCTGGGCTGACGCC